>DGBP01000030.1 GCA_002384855.1 Nocardioidaceae bacterium UBA4001
CCACCGTCCGGGGTCAGGGCCAGACTGCTACCGCATGGTCGCCCGCATCGCGAAGGCCGCCCGCATCCCACGGCACATCAGTCCGCACTCCCTGCGTCACGCCGCGATCACCAACGCCCTCGACGCCGGAGTCCCGCTACGCGACGCCCAGATCCTCGCCCGACACGCCGACCCCCGCACCACCGAGCACTACGACCGCGCCCGCGGCAACCTCGACCGCCACGGTGTCCACTTCCTCACCGCCTATGTCGCCGGCGTCTGACCAGCACGGGCGGGGCGGGCAGCCATGCCCGCACGGGTCAGGCCGACTGGAGCGGGAGGATCGCCTCAAGCGCGTCGCCCAGGTGGTCCTTCTCCACTTCAAGGTCGTAACGGGTCTGAAGATTCAGCCAGAAGCGGTCCGTCGTTCCGAAATAGCGAGCAAGCCGCAGTGCCGTGTCCGCGGTGATCCGGCGCTTGCCGTGCACGATCTCGTTGATTCGGCGCGGAGGCACGCCAATCGACACCGCGAGACGGTGCTGCGTCACCCCGAGAGGCTCCAGGAACTCCTCCAGGAGCACCTCGCCAGGGTGGATCGGTGCGATCGTCGCCATATAGCACCTCCTAGTGGTAGTCCACGATCTCCACGTCCTCTGGACCCGCCGCAGTCCAGACAAAGCAGATCCGCCACTGCTGGTTGATCCTGACGCTGTACTGACCTGCCCGGTCGCCCTTCAGCGCCTCCAGCCGGTTGCCCGGCGGAACCCTAAGATCCTCGAGCAGCTCCGCAGCGTCCAACATCGCCAACTTCCTCAAGGCCACCCGCTGAATCCGCGGATCGAGCACCTTGACGCGCTGACGTGACCACAGCCGCTCGGTCGTGGCATCCCGAAACGACCTGATCACGACGACCAGCATAACGCGACGCGTTATGGCCGTCTAGAAGGCGCGACACTCCGCCGCGAACGCAGTGACGCCGGGGCCCCGCTAGCTCCCGCTGATGAATGACCGAACTCTTGTGTCGCGCAGCCTAGGATCGACGACGGTCAACGAGCTCCTCGAGCCGAGTGCAGAGGGCAATTGACGACGACCGAGGGGGGCGCCGATGTCACTCACACGGATCCACAACTTCTCCATCTCCCTCGACGGCTTCGCCACGGGCGAGCCGCAGACCGCCGAGGCACCGTTCGGTCATGCGGGCGAGCGGCTGCACGAGTGGATGTTCGGCACCCGGTTCTGGGACGCGGGCGGAACCGCTGGAGTCGACAACGCCTTCGCTGAGCGCCACAGACACGGCATCGGCGCCGAGATCATGGGCGCCAACAAGTTCGGCCCACCCGGATGGCACGACGACCCGGACTGGAAGGGCTGGTGGGGGCCGAATCCGCCGTTCCGCACCCCGACGTTCGTTCTCACCCACCATCCGCGACCCGCGCTCGAGATGGAGGGCGGCACCACGTTCCACTTCCTCGACGCCGCCCCGGCCGAGGCACTCGAGATCGCTCGCAAAGCGGCCGATGGACAGGACGTCCGGATCGACCGCGGCGCCACCGTCGTACGCGACTTCCTCGCCGTCGGGCTGGTCGACCATATGCATCTCGTCCAGGTCCCGATCGTGCTCGGTCGCGGCGTCCGCGTCTGGGACGGCCTGGACTCCCTCGAGGATGCCTACGACGTCGAGGCGGTCTCGGCCCCCAGCGGCGTCACCCACCTCACGTTCACGCGCAAGCTCACTCGATAGCGTTCAGCGCATGCCCATCAAACTCGAGAACGTCGGGATCGCCGTCCGCGACCTCGAAGCGACGATCGCCTTCTTCACCGACCTCGGGTTCACCATCCTCGGCCGTGACACGGTCAGTGGCGAGTGGACCGACACCGCCGTCGGCCTCGACGGCAACCACGCCAACATCGCCATGCTCCAGACGCCAGACGGCAACGGTCGCCTCGAGCTCTTCGAGTACATCCACCCCGACGCGGTCGAGACGGAGCCCACCCGACCCACGAGATCGGCATGCACCGCGTGGTCTTCTCGGTCGACGACATCGACGAGGCCCTCGAGATCGCCGCGAGGCACGGCTGCCACCCGCTGCGCGGCCGGCTCGCCGTAGTTGCCCGCTCACATCAGTTCGGCAAGTCTGGCCAGTGCGGGGCGCGTGTGGGTCGCCAGGCGTTCCCGCGCGTCGTCCAGCGCGGCGGACCCGGGGTGTCCGGGCGGGATCCGGGCCGGGTTGAGCGCCACCCGGTCCGCCCACTCCTTGATGTCGGGCTCGGCCGAGAACGACATGGCACTCCGGGTGCCCACGACGGTCATCGTCGCCCACTCCCGCATCGAGTTGGGGTAGGGCGACGGCGGGCAGAGGCGGTTCTTCTCGTCGTCGTCCTCGCGGGTCGCCTCGACGTACCCGACGAGTGCCGCGCCGAAGCACGGAAACCCGGCCCTGATCGGCTGTAGGGTGATCGCCTCGGGGCGCCAGACGGGGACGAGCCCGGGGTGCTTCAGCCCGTCCGCCGCACAGTGCACGACCAAGGCGTCGTCGGCGACGGCGACAGACCCGTCCGCGAAGCCCAGCTTGCCCCGGTCCACGGTCTCGATGTGCCCGCGACGTACGACGTTCCCGACGGTGCGCAACTGCTCGAGCTCCCACGAGGCCAGCGTCGGCGCCCTGGCCATCGTCGGCGTCACCGTGCGGTCGATGCGCAACATGACACCGGCGTCCTCCAGCCGGAGGAACAGGTCCTCGAGCGAGGCCGCCTCCACGGCCGCCTGCATGGTGTCGGCGGCCATGCCGAGAAAGATCGCGGGATCGGGCTGGACCAGCGCCCGGTTCAGCATCCACGGGTCGCGGGGCCGCACCCAGCAGACCGCGTCCGGGTCCACCCCGCGCGACAGCAGCCAGATGATCGCGTCGGTGGCGGTCTTGCCCGACCCGGCGACGACGTACTGGCTCGGCGCCTCCTCCAGTCGTGCCAGGTCGTTGACCGGAACCACCCGGACGCCGTCGGAAACGCCGAACGGGGGCGGCTTCTCCGCGGGGATGCTGGGGGCCAGGTAGCGGGCGTCGACGATCCGGCACCGCGCCGGCACCTCGAACCGCTCGCCGGAGATCCGCGAGACGACCGTGCGGTCGCCGAGGTACTCGGTGTTGGGGAAGAACTCGACCTTGCCCGACTCCAGCATCCGGTCGAGCATCCGGGCGTAGTAGGCGCAGATCTCCGACTGGGACGCCCGCTCCTGAAGGCCCTCCTCAGGTCCGCGCTGCTGCAGCTGACCGCCGCCGAGCAGGGTCGACGCGACGCCGTAGAAGGCCGAGGCCTGGTGCAGGCGGACGAAGGGGTACGCCTCGAGCCAGTGCCCGCTGGCACTGTGGCGACGGTCGATCAGCGCCACGCGTACGTCGGCGTGGTCGATCAGGGCGTCGGTGAACGCCATCCCCATCGCACCGGCTCCGACAACGAGGTAGTCGGCGCCGACAGTGCGGGTCATTCCGTAACGATGACACCGCCGCGGCACGGGCGTCCAGAGGCCCACTCCCCGAGTCGGGCCTTCGTTGCGCGAGCCGTCCGCCTGTCACACGAGGTGCGTCCTTTAGCCGCTTGTCGACTGCGCCGCCTTTTCACGCACATGCCGATGAGCGTTCGTCGCACGCGAGTGCCAGACTGCGCAGGTGTCATCGGCTACTTTGATCGAACTTGCCCTCGGCGTGCAGCGGTTGCCGTATCGCTGGCCCGCACCGCCCGATGCGGCCAGCACTGAGAGCGCCGGTGCAGGCACGTGTGCGGGCAAGCATGCGCTGCTCGCGGCGCGTCTCGAATCAGCAAGCATTCACAGCGTTCCACTGCTCGTGGTGGGCCCGCTCGCACCTTCCCTGTGGCCCGACCTCGCCGATGAGGCCAAAGGTCTTCTGGAGGTTCACGAATGCCTCACGGTCCTCACCCCGTGGGCTGGACCGCTGATAGTGGACGTCACCTGGCATCCGGCCGCCGTTGCCGCTGGGTTACCTGGGATGCCGGTCGAGTGGGATGGCAGGAGTGACCTGCCGACCGCCGTCATGGCCATCGGGCCGGGTTATGCGGTCAACCGCTCCAGCCTTCGCGAATCGAAGGAGAAGTTGCGAGACAGGATGTACAGCCGTCAGCAACGAGAACGTCGTGATCGGATCCTCGCCGAGGTTGCTCGTCGAGCAGCCGCCGTCTGAGGACGTTGCAGCAGCGCACGCTCATGCCGCTGTCAGAGTTCGACCGGACGGTAGGCCAGCGCTCGTTCAACGACCTCCGCGGCGTTCGGTTCATGACCGAACTCGTCCTGCCAGTAGAAGATCAGGTCGGATGCGCCGGGACGCAGGACACCGGCCTGGAACTCGGCGACCAGGCGCTCTACTTCGTCGTCGGTCGCATAGTCACCGTCCATGATCCGCTGGACGAGACCGGTTAGCCGTTCGCGCTCAGACATGTGTCCGAGCGTCGCAGACTGGCCGCCCCGGGCGCACTCATCTGCCGCTGGTGGTGCATGGAACCGCCAAGGAGCGGACGTTCCGAGCCGCTCAGGTGGGGCGGTAGGTGAGCGCCATGACGCCGTTGGCGAAGGAGTGCGAGTTGGCAAGCTCGAGTTCCACTGGATTGCTGGTGTCGTCGAACAGCCGGATCCCGGAGCCCACCACGACCGGGTGGACCAAGAGCCGTAGTTCGTCGAGCAGGTGCTCGTCGATCAACGTCCGGACAAGCGCGCCGCTGCCGTTGACGAGGATGTCCTTGCCTTCCTCCTGCTTGAGCCGTTTGACGGTCCCGCCCACGTCGCCCTCGATCACGGTGGAGTTGTTCCATTCCGGCGCCTTCAGAGTGGTTGAGACGACGTACTTGCGGGTGTTGTTCATCCAGTCTGCGTTCGGCACCTCGCTGCCGCGCTGCGGCCATGATGCGGCGAACGTCTCGTAGGTGCGACGACCAAGCAGGAGGGTGTCGGACTGGGCGTAGTCCGCCTCCATGGCTGCGAACATGTCGTCGTCAGCCTTCACCCAGCTCTCCGGCGCTTCGATGACGCTGTCCAGGGTGACGAACAGCCGAGCATTGAGTTTTCGCATCTAGATTCTCCTTGGGTCGGACCGACCGGCGCGTCGCTCGTCGTCGTGCTCAACTCATGAGTCTGCATCAGGTGGCTGGCTCGGGGAACACCCTCATCATCAGATCGCGTGCGTCACCGGGCTTCACCCGATGCAGTCGCCTCTCGCAGCGGACTGGCCGGCCCGAATCGGATTGCCAGCGCCGGCGATCATTGGCAGCGTGCGAGGCATGACCTCCTATGTCTCCCACACCACCATCGACTGCGGCAACGCTTACGAGCTCTCGGAGTGGTGGAAGCAGCTTCTCGGCTATGTCGACATCGACGAAGATCCCAATGAGCCGGGACATCGAGAATGCGCCATCCGTGACCCGGAGACCGGCCACGAGATCCTCTTCATCGAGGTGCCCGAGCCGAAATCCGTGAAGAACCGCATTCACTTCGACCTGCGGCCGCGCACGGGCAGACGCGACGACGAGATCGAGCGAGTGCTCGAGCTGGGTGCGCGGGAAGTGTCCGACCACCGCGGCCGGTACGGCCCCGGCACCGGATGGGTCGTCCTCGCCGACCCGGAAGGCAACGAGTTCTGCATCCTCCGCTCGGTGGCCGAGGTAGCCGCCGGCAAACGAGTTCGGTAGCCTCCGGGCGTCACCTTCCCTCCTCCGGACTGGAGCGCCGAAGACCGAGCTGCCTGCGAGCAGCGCATCGCCCGCATCGACGAACTGGTGCAGGAGCGACTTGCGATGTATCGGTCCACAAACGGAAGGTCTTCGACATGTTCATCGATCCGGACGGTGCTTGCCACTCTCACCTCGCGTCAGCCGGATCGATGCCGTGCTTGCGCGCGCAATCGTGGAATTCACGCGACGTAGGCGCGGATAGCGGCTCGGATCGCCTCTCAGCGACTCACATGATCAAACTTGGCTCGTTCGGCCAAGGCGGCCAACAGGGTCGCGTCAAGCCGCACCGGGACCACGTGCCCGGGTCCGTCCCCGACCGGCTTTCGCCCGCGCTTGCGAAGCCGCTCGACGTCGTAGCCACGTTCGGCTTCGTCTGCCCAGTCCTGGATGTCCTGCTCGGTGACCGGCTTGCCCTTGATGTTCTCCACACCAATAGCGTTATACGAACTCTGGGACGAGCGCGCACCCCTCTGCGGCTCCCCCAGGCAAGTAGCCTCCTGACTGTGTCCACCAAGGCGGAGCGAAAGGCAGCACGGGACGCGGTTGGTGCCTATCACGAAGCTCAACTGGCCGAACTCATCCGCCACGTCGGCGAAGCTGGTGACCGCTTTCGCGCTGGCGAACTCACCGCCTTCGAGACCGACCGGGTCATCTTCCAGTACAGCCGTGCCGCCAGGGAACTCTGGAAGTTCTGCAACAACACCGACGCCGTGTTCACCGCGGCCGTGATCGGCGAGCGCGCACCGGCGGACTGGTGGGAACGCGGCGCACCGAAGCGTCGATGAGCCCCGTCTGGTGAGGACGCTGGTGAGCGTCCTCACCGCTGTGCACCACGGTGGTGCACCATTGGTCGAAAGCGTGCGCGGAACCAGCGCGAACCGTGCTCAATATCGGGGCAAACCACCCCAGGCACGCACCTCATGCGGGCGTGAATCAGGTTCAAGTCCCCCTCGGACACCACGACACCCCAGGGATGACCTGGGGTTCTGTCGTTACAGGTGGCCGATGTCGCCACGACGGCCGTGCCGGGCGACAATGGTTCATGGCCATCGACGGTCACCCGGCCGACCGGCAGACGATCCACCAGGAGCTGGAACGCGTGCGCGTCGACATGCACCGCCTGGTCGCGCGCGCCACCGCGGCCGACCTGCGTCGCCGCACCAACGGGACCCGGTGGACCAACGGCCAGATGCTGTGGCACATGACCTTCGGCTTCCTCGTCGTCCTACGGCTGCTGCCGCTCGTACGTCTGTTCGGTCGGCCGTCCGACTCGTTCAGCCGCGCCTTCGCCGCCGTGCTGAACGCAGCCACCCGGCCCTTCCACGCCGTCAACTACCTCGGCTCGGTCGGCGGTGCGCTGGTGTTCCACGGGCCGCGCCTGACCCGGCAGCTCGACCACACGATCGACCTGCTCCATCGCCGCCTCGACGTCGAGTCCGAGGCCGCACTCGGTCGCCCGATGCACTTCCCGGTCGGCTGGGACCCGTTCTTCCGCGACACCATGACCCTCGAACAGGTGTACGCCTACGGCGCCCAGCACTACGACTTCCACCGAACCCAGCTCACGCTCGGACGGCCCTGAGCTCGGCAGCCGTGCGTGTCAGGCTGTCTCAGCCCGGTGGCGCCGTCGTCAGCAGGCTGTTCGGCTGGAAGATCGGCCGCCGGTCGAGGTCCTCCTTGTTGGCACGGACGAACTCGAAGCTCGCGGTGGTCACCAGGACCCAGTCCGCCGGAGCGGTGTCCTGCCCGAGCACCGGCTCGTCCACGTCGGCGTACGCCGCCAGCAGGGCCTGGGCGCACTCGAGGTGGGAGGCCGGGAAGTGGAAGGCCATCCGGTCCAGCTCGCGCTGCGACCCGAAGAACGCGAGCGGTCGGCCGAGGCTCGACCCGCACACGCCGCAGATCCGGCTCAACGCGCACTGGGTGACCCGCCGCTTGTCGAGGTGGCGGGCGGACAGGCCGGCGCCCTCCGGCCGGTCGGCGTAACCCACGTCCGGACCGGCCGCGAAGGGAACCGGCACGGACAGCTCGGGGTCGGAGGGGAGGTCGGCGAAGACACGAGGTGCGGCATCCATCAGTCGTGGCTCCGCTCCCGCGGGCTGCGTGACCATCCGCCGAGCTCCGGGCGGCGCGACGGGCGTTCCGCGTCGGACTTCCGGTGGCGGTCTGCCGGTGGGGTCGGTGGCTCGGGCTGGTCGCTGCTGGTCCAGCTGTTCGGGACCGACAGCTTCATGATCGTGCGCAGCGCCTGGCCGTACTGGCGGTGCAGCGGGCCGGTCGTGTAGGGAATGTCGTACTTGTCGCACAGGGCCCGGACCTTGACCGCGATCTCCGGGTACCGGTTGCTCGGCAGGTCCGGGAACAGGTGGTGCTCGATCTGGTAGCCGAGGCTGCCGCTGAGGATGTGCAGCGTGCGGCCACCTTCGAAGTTGGCGGAGCCGAGCATCTGCCGCAGGTACCACTCGGAGCGGGTCTCGTCCTCGAGCTCCTCCTCGGTGAAGTGGAGGGCACCGTCGGGGAAGTGTCCGCAGAAGATGATCATGTAGGACCACAGGTTGCGGGCCAGGTTGGCCGTGGCGTTGGCCTTCATCGTGGACTTCCACTGCTTCCCCGACAGCGCGGGGTAGACGACGTAGTCCTTGAGGATCTGGTTGCGGCCCTTCCGCAAGATCTGGCGCAGCTGGCGCTTCATCTCCGTCGGGTCCTTCTCGCCCTTCCGGATCCGCTCGATGTCGAGGTCGTGGAGGGCGACGCCCCACTGGAAGAGGCTGGCGAGCAGGGCGTTGTAGACCGGCTGACCGAGGTTGACGGGGTGCCACTTCTGCTCGCGCGCCATCCGGAGCACGCCGTACCCGATGTCGTTGTCGTGACCGAGCACGTTGGTGAACTGGTGGTGGATGTAGTTGTGGGAGTGCTTCCACTGCTCGGCCGGCTGGGCGGTGTCCCACTCCCAGTTGCTCGAGTGGATCTCCGGGTCGTTCATCCAGTCCCACTGGCCGTGCATGACGTTGTGGCCGATCTCCATGTTCTCGAGGATCTTGGCCAGGCCGAGCATGGCGGTGCCGGCCACCAGGGCGGGCCTTCGTGCCTGCTTCGAGTGGGCGCCGGCGATCATGGCGATCCGGCCGGCGGCGGCGAGGCCGCGCTGGACCTTGATCATCCGGTTGATGTACGCCGCGTCCTCGGCGTTGCGGGACTCCTCGATCTCCGCGCGGATGGCGTCGAGCTCGCGTCCGAGCTGGTCGACCTCCTCCTCGCCGAGGTGGGCGTACTCCTTGACGTCAGAGATAGCCATGGCTGTCTCCCCTCCTAGATGTCTAGCGTGCAGTCACCGACGGCAGCGGTGACGCAGGTCTGGACGGGTTCGTTCGGCTGGCCGAACTCGTCGCCGTTGCGGAGGTCACGGATCGTGCCCGAGACCAGGGTGACGGTGCAGGTGTGGCAGATGCCCATGCGGCAGCCGTAAGGCATGCCGACCCGGGCCCTCTCGCCGGCCTCGAGGATCGTGGTCGCACCGTCGACCTCGATCTCCTTGCCGGAGTTTCGGAAGGTGAGCTTGCCGCCCTCCCCGCCGTCGCCACCGAGGTCGAGGGTGAACCGCTCGAGGTGGAGCTGGTCCTCCAGCCCGAGCTCGTCGTAGTGCCCGGCGATGGCGTCGAGCATGGGCGCGGGTCCGCAGGCCCAGGTCTCGCGGTCCTTCCAGTCCGGGCAGATCTCGCCGAGGTCGGCGAGGTCCAGGATTCCCTCGACGTCGGTGTGCAGCTGGTGGAGCCTCAGACCCTCGTGCTTCTCCTCGAGGCGGAGCAGCTCGTCTCGGAAGATCATCCGGTCGACCGTGGGCGAGGAGTAGTGCATGACGACGTCGGGCATGGTGCCGCGCCGGTCAAGCGTGCGCAGCATGGACATGACGGGGGTGACCCCGCTGCCGCCGACGAGGAAGAGCATCCGCTCGGGCGGGGGGTCGGGCAGCGTGAAGTCCCCCTCGGGGGCCGCGAGACGGACGATCGTGCCCGGCTCCAGCCCGTTGACGAGGTGCGAGGACAGCAGGCCCTCGGGCATCGCCCGGACCGTGATCGCGATGGTGCGACCCTTCTGCCTGGTCGGCGAGCTCACGGAGTAGGAGCGCCACTGGAACTTTCCGTCGACCTGGATGCCGATGCCGATGTACTGGCCTGGCCGGTGATCCCAGTGCCAGCCCCACCCCGGCCGGATCACCAGGGTGGCGGCGTCCTCGGTCTCCTTGACGACCTTCTCGACCCAGCCGCGCAGCTCGCGCGAGGTCCACAGCGGGTTGACCAGCCGGAGGTAGTCGTCGGGATGGAGCGGAGTTGTCAGCTTGGAGCCGGCCCTGCGGACGCGGTCCCACGAGATGGTGCTGCTTGCGGCCATGGGACTCCCCCTGTCGGTGTGGCACGAAAAGACTCGAGCACTCGCCCGCTGAGCTTGCATCGACGCCCGGTCCGGCGTGAGGTACTCACTGACGCTGCCCTCATCCGGAGACAGCGGCCAAGCTCCATGCCCTCGAGCGCAGCGCCTCGGGGCTTGTTGCCCTCACAGCAGTGATCAACGCCAGGGGCACGGGAAGGTTACGAATCAGCCGATGAGCCGGCCCCCCTCCCGTGGCGTTCAGTCCGTGCCTAGGGTGGGCGGACGGAGCACGAAGCTGGTCGCGTGGTGAACGTGCCCTCCATCGCAGCTGATTCTCCGGCACCTCGGCCCGTCTTTCCCAGGTCGGCTGGCGGGCCCGATCACCAAGCGAGGAGCGCGCGGATGTCACTGACCCGGATCCACAACTTGTCCATCTCCCTCGACGGCTTCGCGACCGGTGAGCCACAGTCCGCCGAAGCACCGTTCGGCCATGCGGGCGAGCGCCTGCACGAATGGATGTTCGGCACCCGGTTCTGGGATGCCGGCGGGACCGCCGGAGTCGACCACGCCTTCGCCGAGCGCCACAGCCACGGCATCGGCGCCGAGATCATGGGCGCCAACAAGTTCGGCCCGCCCGGCTGGCAGGACGACCCTGGCTGGAAGGGCTGGTGGGGACCGAACCCGCCGTTCCACACACCGACCTTTGTGCTCACGCACCGCCCGCGCCCGTCGATCGCGATGGAGGGCGGAACCACGTTCCTCTTCCTTGATGCAGGCCCGGCCGAGGCGTTGGAGCAAGCCCGAGGGACAGCCGGTGGTCAGGACGTCCGGATCGGCGGCGGCCCCACCGTCGTACGCGGCTTCCTCGCCGCGGGGCTCGTCGACCACATGCATCTGGTCCAGGTCCCGATCGTGCTCGGCCGTGGTGTCCGCATCTGGGACGGCCTGGAGGCCCTCGAGGATGCCTACGACGTCGAGGCGGTCTCGTCCCCCAGTGGCGTCACCCACCTCACATTCACGCGCAAACGCGACTAGTGGAGGTGTCTCTCGGGCGCCGCCGGCGGCGAGCCGAAGCGCCCGGGCTAGGTCACAGCCAGTTGGCCGGGTTCACGGTCGAGCCGTTCTCCAGCACCATGAAGTGCAGGTGGCACCCCGTCGAGTAGCCGGTCGAGCCGACGTACCCGATGACCTCACCGCGCTCGACCCGCTGGCCGGCGTAGGTGGAGAAGCTGCTCAGGTGGTTGTACGTCGTGGCCAGCCCGGTGCCGCGGCGGTAGCCGTGGTCGATGATGACCCGGTTGCCGTAGGCGCTGTTGTAGTAGGCGTCCACGACCGTCCCGCTCGAGGCGGCCCGGATCGGGGTGCCGCACGCCGCACCCCAGTCGGTGCCGTCGTGGAGGGTCCACCGCTTGTACACCGGGTGGAGTCGCATACCGTACGACGAGGTGAGGTAGCCGCTGACGGGCTGCAGGAGCCGGAACACGGCGGACGGAGCCGGCGCCGCAGCTGCGGGTGCCGGGGCCTGCGGCGCGGGCTCCGGGGCAGGGTTCTCCCGGGGTGCCTTCCGACTCGGCTTGGCGGCCGCCGCCTCGCGGGCCTCCCGGCGGGCTTGGGCGCGCGCTGCCCGCTTCGCCTCGAGCGCGGCCTGCCTGGCCGCCTCGGCCGCCTCGGCCGCCTCGGCCGCTGCCTTCGCCTCGGCGGCACGCTGACGCAGGATCGACGAGATCCGGTCACGCTCGCTCTCGAGCTCGGTCAGCTGCTGGGCGTCCTCCGCCTTCGCGACCTCCGCCGCCTCGCGGGCCGCTGCTCGCTCGGCGACGAGCTGCTCGATGCGCGACGCCTCCTCCTGGGCCCTCACCTCGAGGAGCTCCTTCTCACGAAGGTTCTCAGCGGCCTCGGCGCGGCGGAGGGCCACCTCAGCCTTGGCCTCCGCGAGCCGCTCCTCCTTGACCTCGAGGATCACCCGCGAGGCCTCCAGCTTGTCGAGGGTGACCGACTCCTTGTCCAGCACGTTGCGCACGCTGTTGAGCTGGCCACCGAGCTGGACCGGGTCCTGGGAGTTGAACACCGTGGAGAGCGCCAGCAGACCGGGGTCGCCGGACTGGTAGCTGCTCACCGCGACCTGGGCGAGCCGGTCCTCCTGGTCGGCGACGCCGGCACGTCCGTCCTCGACCGCCCGGCGTGCCTGGCGCAGCTCCGCGACCGCCGTGGTCAGCTCGGCCTGCATCTGCGCGTCGAAGGCCCGGGCCGCGGCGGCCTCGCCACGGGTGGCGGCGAGCACGTCGCGCGCCGACCGGAGTCCCGCCTCCGCCTGTGCCTGACGCTGCACCGCGGCGGCGAGCCGGCCGGTCGAGTGGTCGAGCTCGCCGGCCCGCCGGTCGATCTGCTCGGTGACCTGCCGCCGACGGTCCTCCAGGTCCTGGGCCGCGGCCGGAGCCACGGTCGCCAGGGAGGCGAGGACGCCGCCGACGAGGAGGCCGGCGACGGTACGACGGAGAGTCGACCCTGTCGACACGGAGTGGGTCACGAGCTGGTCCTAGCGTCAGGGCGCCTGTCCTGACCGGGGTGCAGCGCCGGTGCGGACGGGAACCTTCGTCACAGCAGAACCAACTGTCACAGGCGCAACAACGGTTACGGAAGGGGTCGCAAAGAAGTACAAATGTGTAATTTGCTGCGACCCCGCCTGCCGGGTGACAAAGGCCACCTCCCCCCGGCTGAAGCGTGGCGCACTCAGTGACCGGCGCGCTTGATCGACTCGTGGTTGCGGATGACCTCGTCGATGATCAGCGCCAGGAACTTCTCGGCGAACTGCGGATCCAGACCGGACTCGTCGGCGAGCGCGCGCAGACGCTTGATCTGGTAGGACTCCCGAGTCGGGTCAGCGGGGGGCATCCCCGACCTCGCCTTGAGCATCCCGACCTCCTGGGTGCACCTGAACCTCTCGGCCAACAGGTGCACCAGCGCGGCATCGAGATTGTCGATGCTCGACCGCAGCCGGTGCAGCTCCTCGGCGGCGCGCTCGTCAGTCATTCCTCAATCCAAGCACGCGAGACTCTGGTGGAGGGGGTGGTCCCGAAAGCCGGGCACGGGTCAGCCCGACCGCCTGCGCAGCGCCGCCACCACCGGGGCACTGGAACCCGGCAGGAGCCCGGTCCCCTCCGGCAGCACCACGGAGACACGGGCCGAGTCCGCGAACCGGTAGGGCTGGCGCAGCAGCAGCGGCCCAAGGATCCGGCGCAGCCTCGACATCTCCGCGCGCACGGTCACGACCCTGGTGGCGTCCGCGAAGAGATCCTGGGCCAGCTCGGCGGCCGACCTGCCGGCGGGATGGACCGCCAGCGACAGCAGGATCTCGGTGTGGCGCGGCGTGGGCTCGTGCGTCCACGGGGTCGAGCCCCCCGCCACGCCGAGCGTCGGCGGCTGCCCGGCGAGGTCGAGCGTGAGGGTCACCACCGGCGCCCGGGACGGAGCGCGCGGCTCCTCAAGCCGGAGCAACCAGCCGCCGGGGAGCGGCTCGGCGCGCGCCTGCCCCAGGCTGGGCAGCCACACCTCACCCACCGCCATGTCCTCGGGCAGCGACACCTGCGCAGGCGCCGTCACCCCGGCCGATGCCGCCAGGTGGCCGTGGCGGTCCACCACCATCGCCCTGCCTCCCACGCGGGCGACGACCGGCGCTGCGATTGCACGCAACGCCGCCAGCGCGGCCTGGTGCTTCTGGCGCACCTCCAGCTCGGCCACCCGCGCGGCGAGGCGCACCATGCCCAGCGCGCCGGCGTCCATCGCCCGGCTGGGACCACTGAGGTCGACCACCCCGAGCGTCCTCCCGGTCCACGGGTCGTGCACCGGGGCCGCGGCGCACCCCCACCTGGTGTGCGACTCGACGTAGTGCTCGGGGCCCTGGATCCGGACCGGCTCCCCCACGACGAGCGAGGTGCCGATGGCGTTCGTCCCGACGTTGCCCTCGGTCCAGGCCGATCCGCCCACGAACCCGAGGGAGTCCGCCAGCCGCCGTACTCCCGGTAACCCCTCCCGCCAGAGGACGCGGCCGTCGCGGTCGGTGACCACCATCAGCAACCCGTCGTCCACCACCGGCCGCAGCGCCTCGCGCAGGTAGGGCATGAGCGGCCCGAGCCTGCTGGCCGCACGGCGGCGCTCCAGGTCCGCGACGGTGAGCGGCGGCACCTCGGGGTCCGGCCCGGGGTCGAGGCCCAGGCGCAGCAGCCGCTCCCACGAGGCGCGGATCACCGGGCGCGCACCGCTCCCACCACGGGTCCCGCCGGTGGCCAGCACGGACTCCCGAAGGCGGTGAGCCGCCGACCGGTCGTCGCTCATGCGGTCTCCTCCGGGCCGTGCCTTCGAGGTCGCTGACGATGCAACCCCCTGCAACCCTTCCCTCGTCGCGCCGGGGACGGTGTGCTGCTCGTCACAGCGTAAGGGAAGGGAGCGAGCATGACCCAGACCATGGAACCGACCGGTACGACGCAGTCCACCACGCCGCAGGAGCGCGTGAATGCCTGGTTCTCGGCCTTCGAGGACGCCCTCACCGCCCGGGACGTCGACACAGCAGCCGACCTCTTCGCGCCGACGTCGTTCTGGCGCGACCTGGTGTCCTTCACCTGGAACATCACCACCGTGGAGAACCGCGCGGGGGTGGCGGACCTGCTCCGGAGCACGCTGGAGGGCACCGACCCGCGTGGCTTCCGCACCACGGAGCCGCCCGAGGAGGCCGACGGCGTCACCACGGCGTGGTTCGAGTTCGAGACCGCCGTCGGGCGCGGCAAGGGGCTGCTCAGGCTCACCGACGAAGGCGCCTGGACCTTCCTCACGACGCTGTACGAGCTCAAGGGGCACGAGGAGCCGCTACGCACGGCCCGGCCCATGGGCGCCGAGCACGGCGCGAACCGGGACCGCCAGACCTGGCTCGAGCGCCGCGAGCAGGAGACGGAGGAGCTCGGCACCAGCGTGCAGCCCTATGTCCTCGTCGTCGGAGGCGGCCAGGGCGGCATCGCCCTCGGCGCCCGGCTGCGTCAGCTCGGGGTCCCGGCGATCGTGATCGACAAGCACCCCCGGCCGGGGGACCAGTGGCGCGGCCGCTACAAGTCGCTGTGCCTGCACGACCCGGTCTGGTACGACCACCTGCCCTACCTGAAGTTCCCCGAGAACTGGCCGGTGTTCGCACCGAAGGACAAGATCGCCGACTGGCTCGAGTCCTACACGAAGGTCATGGAGGTCCCCTACTGGGGCAGCACGGTGGCCACGAGTGCGTCGTACTCCGAGGAGACCCAGGAGTGGACCGTCGAGGTCGAGCGCGAGGGCAAGCCGATCACTCTCCGTCCGCGCCAGCTCGTGCTGGCCACGGGCATGTCGGGCAAGCCGAACGTCCCCGTCATCCCCGGCCAGGACGTCTTCCGCGGGGACCAGCACCACTCCTCGGCCCACCCCGGACCGGACGCCTACGCCGGGAAGCGCTGTGTCGTGATCGGCAGCAACAACTCGGCCTTCGACATCTGCGGGGCGCTGTGGGAGCACGGAGCCGACGTGACGATGGTCCAGCGCAGCTCGACGCACATCGTGAAGAGCGACACGCTCATGGACATCGGCCTCGGCGACCTGTACTCCGAGCGCGCCCTGGCCGCCGGCGTCACCACCGAGAAGGCGGACCTGATCTTCGCCTCGCTCCCCTACCGGATCATGCACGAGTTCCAGATCCCGCTCTACGACCAGATGCGCGAGCGCGACAAGGACTTCTACGACCGGCTGGAGAAGGCCGGCTTCGACCTCGACTGGGGCGACGACGGGTCGGGACTGTTCATGAAGTACCTCCGGCGTGGATCGGGCTACTACATCGACGTGGGCGCCGCCGACCTGGTCGCGAACGGCGAGGTCAAGCTCGCCCACGGCCAGGTCGACCACCTCACGGAGGACGCCGCGGTGCTGGCCGACGGCACCGTGCTCCCCGCTGACCTGGTGGTCTACGCGACCGGCTACGGCTCGATGAACGGGTGGGCTGCGGACCTGATCAGCCAGGAGGTGGCGGACAAGGTGGGCAAGGTGTGGGGCCTCGGGTCCGACACCACCAAGGACCCGGGCCCGTGGGAGGGCGAGCAGCGCAACATGTGGAAGCCCACCCAGCAGGAGGCGCTGTGGTTCCACGGCGGCAACCTCCACCAGTCGCGCCACTACTCCCTCTACCTGGCCCTGCAGCTCAAGGCTCGCCACGAAGGCATCGAGACCCCTGTCTACGGCCTCCAGGAGGTCCACCACCTCTGCTGACCGACGACAGGGCACGCCTCGCACCCATAGGAGGAGGGGCCCCACGACGAAGCACGTCGTGGGGCCCCTGCACGGCGATCCCCGTGGTCAGCGAACGACGGTCTCCGGGGACCTCGTGAACTCGCCTACCATGACCGGGCCGGGAAGGTTCTGGTCGGTGCGTACCTGGGGGTCCCCCTGTCGACGGCGGACGGGAGCACGATCGGCGCACTGTGTGTCTTCGACCCGGCACCCAGGACGTGGTCGGACCGCGACGTGGCGCTCCTCGAGCGCCTCGCCCCACCGGTCGTCGCCGACCTCGAGCTCGCTGCGCTCAGCGCGGAGTACGAGGCCGACCGGGTGGTCTGGCAGCTGGCCGTGGACGCAGCCGGCATCGGTGCCTTCGACTGGGACCTGGTCTCGGGTGAGCTGCGTTGGGACGACCGGCTGCTCGAGCTCTTCGGCCTCGACCGGGAGAGCTTCGGCGGCGACATCGACGCCTTCAACGCCGCCGTCCACGCGGAGGACCTCCCCCGGGTGACCCACGCCCTGACCGAGGGTCACCACCCTCGGCGGCGACGACGCGGACCTCCTGCTGGGCCTCGACCCCAGCACCCGCCGCGCGGAGCAGGTCGTGGCGCTCGCCCGCGAAAGCACCCTGCTGCTCTACACCGACGGGCTGGTCGAGCGGCGCGACGAGCCGCTCGAGGACGGGCTCGCCCGCCTCGCGCGCACCCTCACCGAGCTCGTGGGACAGAACCTCGACTGCCGCCGACCGTCGAGCAGCGCCACTGACGCGGAGGAGCCCCGGCCGAACCTTCGGCCGGGGCTCCTCTGTGTCGTCGAGCGCTCAGGTCACATGTAGCCCGCGATCCAGGCGAGCTCCTCGGCCTGGTCGACCCGGAACACACCACCGGTGCCGCCGCAGGTCGAGTTCAACCCGAACGACGTGACGCCCGCGATGACGTTCGTGTCCTTGATGAAGTTCGGCCCGCCGGAGTCGCCGAAGCACGTGCCACCGGTGTGCGCGTTGTTCGACAGCAGCAGCGAGAAGTCACCGACGATGCCGCCGTTGATCTGGTTCAGCTTCGGGTAGGAGACCATCCGGACCCGCTCGTTGTTCTCCTTCCACGCCGCGGCCGAGGGGAAGGACTCCTGGAGGCCGTAGCCGACCGCGGTGAAGAAGACCGTGTTCTGTCCGCGCTTGGTGGCGTACTGGTCGAGCTGACCGGCCACCGGCAGCTCGCCGTACGTGTCCATGTCCACCGGCTCGTCGAGCACGACGAGGCCGAGGTCGGCGAGGTAGAACGCCGCGTCGTCGTAGTCGGGGTGGGTGTACGGCGTACCGCTCGCGTCACCGGTCAACGGGTAACCGTTGTCGGGGATACCGCCCTCGACGTCGGCGTCGAACCAGATCTCGACGTGGTCGGCCCCGTCGGTACAGTGCCCTGCGGTGAGGAAGACCGTCGGCGAGATCAGGGTCCCGCTGCACCGCCACATCGGGTTGCCGTCGCCGTCCTGCGCGACCATGAGACCGACGTACGGGTGACCCTCTCCGTCGAGCTCCCCGTCGGTCACCGCGCCGGCCGTGCCGACTCCGGCGAACGTCAGCGCGAGCGTCGCCAGGGCTGCGGTCATCAGCTTCTTCATACGATCTCCCTCGATCTTCACGTCCAGTGGCACTCTCGAGTCTCAGGTCGGCCGTACCGGCCCACAAGCCCCGAGGTGCCAAATAGCCCGACTGGACCGGATTGCACCACCCATATGGGTCATGGCCGACAGAACGGGATCTCGCCGACCCTGCACTAGCCTCGACCCCGTGACAGCCGACGACCCGCGACCCGCAGGGCCCCTCCGGGTCGCCTTCGTCCCTGGTGTGACGCCCGACAAGTGGGCTCGCCGCTGGGCCGAGCGGATGCCCCCGTACAGCCTGGAGCTGCTGCCCGTCGAGGAGAACGACCAGACCGCGGTGTTGTACGACGGCCGCGCCGACATGTGCCTGGTCCGGCTGCCGGTCGACGACGAGGAACGCCTCCACGTCATCCCGCTCTACACCGAGGTGCCGGTGGTCGTCGTACCCCGCGGACACTTCGTCGAGGCCGCCGACGAGGTCACGCTCGCCGACCTCGAGGACGAGATCGTGCACGCGGTGCCGCCCTTGAGCGCGAAGGACGCCGTCGCAACGGTCGGGGCGGGCGTCGGCGTGGTGATCCTGCCGATGTCGGTGGCCCGGCTGCACCACCGCAAGGACGTCGCCGAGCGGCCGGTCACCGACCTGCCCGAGACCTGCATCGCGCTCGCCTGGCGCCGCGACCTGGACGACGACCGGACCCAGGCGTTCGTCGGGGTCGTCCGCGGACGGACCGCGCACAGCTCGCGGGGAGAGGCAGCAGCTGCCCGCGGACAGACGCAGAAGCCGAAGCCGAAGCCGGTGCGACCCACCACCCGTCGGTCGGCGACCAGGCACGGACCGCGTGGGTCGGGCGGTGGACGTGGTCGGCGCTGAGCGCAGCGCTGAGTCCGTCCGACGAGCCCCGGCGCAGGCGGCTGGGTGCTCCTCGGGGCGATGACGATGCCGGGGCGCAGGGACGCTCGGACGGCCGTGAACCAGCGATCACCGGGGCCGGCCCGCGGAGCCGACGAGGCTCAGCTGCCGCGTGCAGCCCGCGCAGCGAACGGCTCTGCCAGCGCGTCGGCGAACCGGCCCAGCAGCGGCCCCAGGATGCCGAGGATCACCACGTAGCCCGACGCGATCGGACCGAGGTCCGTGTAGCCCGCACCCACCGCGAGGCCGGCGATCACGATGGAGAACTCGCCTCGGGCGACCAGCGCAGTGCCTGCCCTGACCCGGCCGCGGGTGCCCACCCCGTCTCGGCGTGCGGCGTAGGCGCCGGTGGCCACCTTCGTCAGGGTGCTGACCATCGCAAGGGCGAAGGCGGCCGGCAGGAACGGCGCCAGGTCGGCCGGAGAGGTCGCCAGCCCGAAGGAGAGGAAGAAGAGGGCGGCGAACAGGTCGCGCAACGGCCCGAGCACGTCTCGAGCGCGTTCGGCCGTCCCGCTGGGGATGGCGAGCCCGACAAGGAAGGCGCCGACCGCGGCGGAGGCGTCGACCGCGAAGGTCAGACCGGCCACGACGAGCATCAGGCCCAGGACCCGGAGCAGCACCTGCTCGTCGTCGTCATGGCCCAGCAACCGGCCCAGGTGGTGGCCGAGGTGGCGGCTCGCGAGCAGCACCAGCAGCACGACACCGAGCGCGGCACCCACGGCCACCGCCGCGGCCGTCGCCGTTCCACCCGCCAGCGCCACGACGAGCAGCGGCAGGAAGACCGCCATCAAGATGTCCTCCAGCACGAGCACCGACAGCACGGCCGGCGTCTCGCGGAAACCGGTGCGTCTCAGGTCGCTGAGGAGGCGGGCGACGATCCCGGACGAGGAGATCCAGGTGACCCCGGCGAGGGCCAGGCAGGCCTGCCACTCGTAGCCGAGCAGGAGTCCTGCCACGAAGCCGACCGGTGCGTTGAGCACCAGGTCGACCACCCCCGACGGGGCGTGCCGTCGCATGGAGGTCGTGAACTCGGCTGCGGAGAACTCCAGCCCGAGCATCAGCAGCAGGAGGAGGACGCCGAGCTCCCCGGCGGCCTCGATGAACTCCGTCGAGGCGCCCAGGTCGTGCAGCCCGCCCTCCCCCAGCAGCAGGCCGGCGAGGAGGAAGAACGGGATCGCCGACAGGCCCAGCCTGCCGGCGACGTTCGCGAGCGCCCCGAGCAGCAGCAAGATGATGCCGAGCTCGAGCAGGAATGCGTCCACGTGGCCCGGCGGACTATCCGCGGACGATGCGGCGGACCGCGTCCATGCCGCTGGTGGTGCCGATCACGACGAGGGCGTCACCGCCGCGGAGCACCTCGCTCGGTGGAGGTGAGGTGATCACGTCCTCGCCGCGGACCACGGCCACGATCGAGGCGCCGGTCAGGGTGCGGATGCGCGCGTCGCCGAGGGGCTTGCCGTCGAAACGCGAGCCGGCCGGCACGTCGATGGTCTCGGACGCCAGGCCGGGAATCTCGCGGGTGAGGTCCGCGAACCTCTCGACGATGCGGGGGGCACCGAGGATCTCCGCCAGCATGTCGGCCTCGTCCCGGGTCAGGGTGAGCAGCGTCTCGGCAGCGTCAGGGTCCCGCTTCTCGTAGCGGACGAAGTCGAACTGCCCGTCACGCTTCGCGACGACGCCCACCCGGCTACCGGACGCCGTCTGGAACTCGTAGCAGACCCCCACGCCCGGGAGCAGGATCTCGGTGATCTCCATGGCGCCAGTCTGCCGGATCCCCCGCGACGGTCCGGGCAACGGGTCACCACGACGTCGAGGTACGCCGCGGTCCCCTTCCACTCGCAGAAGGACGTCCCCGCGGCGGGAACCAGGCTTCTCGATCGGGCCACGACCTCGCCGCCGAGCACGACCTCCTGCGCCGGCCCCGGGGTCTCCGGCCCCGGGGTCTCCGGCCTCGGTCTCACGCGTACCTCCTCAGGCCACGTTCCGGACGACCCAGTCCCCCAGGACGGCCGCGCTGGCGTCGACCCGCGCCGGCCAGTCCAGGGCTGACTCGTCCGCGTTGTCGGAGACGTGCTTGACGAGTCGGACCTGCACCCCCATCGCCCGGCAGGCGTAGGCGACGCCGTACCCCTCCATGTCCACGAGGTGGGCCCGCTCCGCGAGCGCCGCCCGGACGACCGGGTCAGTCACGAAGACGTCGCCGGAGGCCAGGACGGTCTCGTCGCCGCCCTCGATCACGAGCCGATCCTCGGGGTCGTAGCCGAGGGCGCGGATGGCCTCGGCGTTCATGTCGTGGTTGAGGGTCAGCCCCGGGAGGTGGAGCCCCGCCAGGCCGTCCCGCAGGGCGCCCGCCGTACCGATGTTGACCACCAGCGCCCGCGCCGGGTCGACACCCGCGAGAGCCCTCGTGGTGGCCACCGCGGCTGCGGTCTTGCCCAGTCCGGTGACCACGAGGGGCAGGTGGGCGGGGACGTACGCGGCCTCGGCGCGGGTGGCCGCCACGACGAGGACCTGGTCGGGTCTCACCGACGTCACCAGCCGCCCGGCAGCGGGCGCCCCTCGTGGAAGCCGGCGGCCGACTGGACCCCGATCGTGGCGCGCTCGTAGAGCTCCTCGAGCGTCGTGGCGCCGGCGTAGGTGCAGGCGGAGCGGACCCCTGCGAAGACGTGGTCGATGAGGTCCTCGACACCGGGCCGGTCCGGGTCGAGGTACATGCGCGAGGACGAGATGCCCTCCTCGTAGAGTCCCTTGCGCGCCCGGTCGAAGGCGGTCTCGGTGCTGGTGCGGTTCGCGACCGCGCGCGCCGAGGCCATCCCGAAGCTCTCCTTGTACGCGCGGCCGTCGGCGGCGACGTGCAGGTCCCCGGGGGACTCGTGGGTGCCGGCGAACCAGGACCCCACCATGACCTGGGACGCCCCGGCCGCCAGCGCCAGCGCCACGTCACGAGGGTGTCGGATGCCGCCGTCGGCCCAGACGTGCTTACCGAGCTCACGGGCCGCGGCCGCGCACTCCACGACCGCCGAGAACTGCGGGCGCCCCACTCCGGTCATCATCCTGGTCGTGCACATCGCACCCGGCCCGACACCCACCTTGACGATGTCCGCACCTGCCTCGACGAGCTCGCGGACCCCCTCCGCCGACACCACGTTGCCGGCGACGACCGGGACCTGCGGGTCCACGGAACGTACGGCGGCCAGCGCCTCGACCATCCGCTGCTGGTGGCCGTGGGCGGTGTCGATGACGAGACAGTCGATGCCGGTCGCCAGGAGCTCGGCGGCCTTTGCGGCCACGTCACCGTTGACCCCGATGGCGGCGGCGACCCGGAGCCGGCCCTGGTCGTCGAGGGCCGGGCTGTAGAGGGTGGCGCGCAGGGCACCGACGCGGGTCAGCACCCCCTGGAGCCGGCCCGAGGCGTCCACCACCGGCGCGAGGCGGCGACGGGCCTCGTCGAGCAGGTCGAACGCCGCACGCGGGTCCACCTGGTCGGGCAGGGTGACCGGCTGCTGGGTCATCACCTCGTGCACCTGCGTGAACCGGTCGACGCCGAGGCAGTCCTCCTCGGTGACGACACCGACCGGCCTGTCGTCCTCGACCACGACCGCGGCGCGGTGCGCACGCTTCGGCAGCAGCGCCAGGGCGTCACCCACGGTCTGGTGCGGGTCGAGCACGATCGGCGTCTCGAAGAGGCTGTGCCGCGACTTGACCCAGTCGACGACGTCGGCCACGACGCGGCCCGGGATGTCCTGCGGGATGACGGCGAGGCCGCCGCGACGGGCGACCGTCTCCGCCATGCGGCGCCCCGAGATGGCGGTCATGTTCGCCACGACGAGCGGGATCGTGGTGCCGGTGCCGTCGACGCTGGAGAGGTCGACGTCGTACCTCGAGGCGACGGCGGAGCGTCGCGGGACCATGAAGACGTCGTCGTAGGTCAGGTCGTGGGGCGGGACCGAGTCGTTGAGGAAGCGCACGAGGACGGGAGTCTACCCGCCCCGAGGCCGATCACCTCGGTCGAAGAGGTCCCCCCGGCCGAACATGCCGGCGGTCTCGCGCGCACTCGGCGTCCCCGCGTCGGGGTCGGCTCCGGCGGCGAGCAGGACGTCGATGACAGGGCGCTCGTCCTTGAACACCGCGCCGGCCAGCGGGCTCTGGCCACGGTCGTTGAGCCGGTCCACCTCCCCGCCCCGTCGGGCGAGCATCGCGACGGTCCCCGCGTGCCCGTGGTAGGCCGCCAGCATCAGCAGGGTGTTCCCCCGGGCGTCCATGAGGTCGACGGGCACGCCGGCCTCGACGTACGCCTCGAGCCGGTCGGTCGTGCCCGCGCGCGCCAGGTCGAACATCTGGTGGGCCAGGTCGATGACCTGCTCGTCGGGCCCGTCGGGGTCTGCCATGCCCCGATTCTGGCAGGGCCCGGGTCGTACAGTGACCGCCATGTCGCCCTCCCCCGCCGCCGACGTGGTCGACGCCGGCGACCCGGAGCAGGTCGCGGCAGCGCTCGGCGAGGAGCTGGTCCGGCGGACGGGAAGAGGGCCGGAGGTGGTCACGTGTGCCCCCGGCCGCGTCAACCTGATCGGCGAGCACCTCGACTACAACCGCGGGCGCTGCCTGCCTCTGGCGCTTCCGCACGCGACGTACGCCGCGGCGGCCGCGCGTGGGGACCGTGTGCTGTCGGTGACCTCCCTGGCGATGGCCGAGACGCGGCAGGTGCCCCTCGACGGTCTCGCCCCCGGCGCCGTCCACGGGTGGGCAGCCTACGTCGCCGGTGTGCTCTGGGCGATGGCCGCCGACGGACGACCGGTGAGGGGCGTGGACGTCGTCGTCGACAGCCGGGTCCCCGTGGGCGCGGGGCTCTCCAGCTCGGCGGCCCTGGAGTGTGCGGTGGCCCTTGCCGTCCTGGAGCTCGCGGGGGTGCCGGACACACCCGACGCCCGTCGCGCGCTCGTGGCCGCCTGTGTGCGCGCGGAGACCGAGATGGTCGGCGCCCCGACCGGGGGGATGGACCAGTCGGTCGCGCTGCTGGCCGAGCGCGGGCATGCACTGCTCCTCGACTTCGCCGACGGCACGCCGACGCAGGTCCCGTGGGCGCCGGAGGCCGACGGGCTGACGCTCCTCGTGGTCGACACCCGGGTCAGCCACCGCCTCGTCGACGGCGGCTACGCGTCCCGACGGAAGCAGTGCGAGCGGGCAGCGCGTGAGCTCGGGGTGGAGTCGCTGCGCGACGTCCAGGGCCACCCGGAGGTCCTCGACCGGCTCGCCGACCCCGTCGTACGGCGCCGCGCCCGGCACGTCCTCACCGAGCTCGACCGGGTGGACGTCGCCACGGACGCCCTCACCCACGGCGACCACGCCGCCCTGGGTCCGGTCCTCGACGACTCACACGCCTCGCTCCGCGACGACTTCGAGGTCTCGTGCGCCGAGCTCGACGTCGCGGTGGCGACCTGCCGTGGGCACGGCGCCCTCGGCGCCCGCATGACCGGGGGCGGCTTCGGCGGCTCGGCCGTCGCTCTCGTCCCGACGGACCGGGTGGACGAGGTCGGGCAGGCGGTCACCGACGAGTTCGCGGCGCGGCGGTGGGCGCCACCCGGCCTGCTGCCCGCGCCCGCGAGCGGCGGGGCGCGCCGGATCAGGTAGCCGCGAGCCCGCCGATCTCCCCCTCGCGGAAGGCATCCACGAAGAGCGCGTGGTCGCGGCGCGCACGGGCCGCGTAGTCGATCCCGAACTGCACCATGTCCTCGGCGAACTCCTTGCGCCGACCCTCGAGGAGCTCCGCGACAGCCTCCTCGACCTGGAAGTCGACCAGGCTCTGCTCGCTGTCCTCGTCCGAGGCGCAGTGCACCTTCGCGGTCGCCCGACCCAGGTCGTCCACGACCGCGGCCATCTCGGCGGGCTCGTCGAGGGCGGACCAGTCGAGGTCGACCTCGTACGGGGACACCTCGGACACCACGAACCCCCGCCCGTCGAGCCGGGTGTGCCCGAGCAGCGGGTCGGTGTGCACCTGCAGCGCCCGCTGGCTGACCACCGTCCGGTGGCCCTCGTGGTCGAAGTAGTGGTCCACCTGCGTGGTGTCCACGAACCGGCTCACCGCAGGGACGTTCGCCTGCTTCATCGACAGCACCACGTCGTTGTCGAGCGCCTGGCTGTAGCCCTCCACGAGCACGTTGTACGCGGGCAGGCCCGCGCTGCCGATGCCGAACCCGGACCTGCCGACGACGTCGCGCACCTCGTAGAACAGCTCCCGGTCGAAGCGTTTCGACGGCGGGATCGTCTCGAGGTAGCCCTCGAACGCCCGGAGCGCCTTGCGGCGTTCGTCGCGGCCCAGACGACGCACCCCGGGCCCGTCGGCGAACATGCGTGAGGCGCCCTCGAGCACCGTCACCTCGTCGAGGAGGTCACGTCTGCTCAGGCGCCTCGCGCGCACGAGGATCTCGTTGACCGGCCCCTCCGTGCTGTCGAGGAACAGCCCGAAGTCGTGGTCGTCGGGCGACTTCAGATAGTGGTTGACCTGGAGCAGGTAGGCCCGGACGTAGCGGCGGATCAGGTCGCGGACGGCCTCCTCGGGCAGTGCCTTGTGCCAGCCCATCAGCGCCAGGCTCGCGGCGAAGCGTCGGAGGTCCCAGGAGAAGTGCCCGATGTAGGCCTCGTCGAAGTCGTTGACGTCGAAGACCAGATGACCGTCGCTGTTCAGGTAGGTGCCGAAGTTCTCGGCGTGGAGGTCGCCGTGGATCCAGATCCGGCTGGTGCGGTCGTCGGCCCAGGCGTCGCGCATCCGCGTCACGTCGGCGTAGAAGATGCAGGCTGTCCCGCGGAAGAAGGCGAACGGGTCGGCGGCCATCTTGCGGTACTTCACCCGGAACGCGTGGGGGTCCGCCGCCATCAGGTCGGCGAAAGCCTCCTCGAGCACCTCGATGATGCGCTGCTTGCGACTACGGCTGGCCGGCATCGCACGAGACTAGCGCCCCGGGCAGGTCGGTTCAGAGGACGCGGCGGAGCACCTCGGCGAGGGAGGTCGCCCACACCATGTAGCCGACGAGTCCACCCAGGAGGGTCAGCTGGATTCTCATGGCCTCAGGTTGACCCGGCACGCTTGCCATCGGGTGAACGGGACGTGACGTTCGACGTACGGTCAAGAGATCATCGTGGCGAACAGCTCGACGTACTGGATGAGGTGCCTGTCGCCGAGGTATCGGTCGAGCACCCGCTCGCGGGCTGCGTCGCCGAGCTTCGCGGCCAGCGCGTCGTCGCCGAGGATCCGCTCGAGCGCGGCGCCGTAGGCGTCGAGGTCGTGCGGGTCGTCGAGCAGCAGGCCGTGGACGCCGTCCTCGATCTGGTCCTGGATCCCGCCGATCGCCGAGGCCACCACCGGCCGCGCCTTCCACATCGCCTCCGTCACCGTCAGCCCGAAGCCCTCGACGAGGCTCTTCTGGACCACCACGGTCGCCCGCCGCTGCAGCGCGTTGACCAGGTGGGCGTTCTCGTCGACGTCGTCCATCGGGAGGCTGACGAGGTGCACCCGTTCGCGCGCCTCCTGCGGAAGCCGCTCCCACAGGCTCACGCACTCGTCGAGGACGGCCGCACCCTCCGGGTCGTCGGAGACGCCTGCGGTCTCCGGGCCGACGAGGGCGAGGTGCGCGTCGGGCGGGAGCACGTCGAGCCGGTCGGTGAAGCCCTGCAGGACCCCCGGCATGTCCTTGAGCCGGTCCCAGCGGCTCACCTGCATCACCAGGCGGGCGTCCCGCGGGATCTTGCCCCCTCCGTGCACCAGCCCCCGGTGCGGGCGCACCGCCCCCGGCGACCCGTCCCGGCGGGTGAACCCCAGGTCCTCCGCCCTCACGTACCCGTCGAGCAGGTCGCTGTGTGCGAGTGCGGAGAACACCTGCTCGGGGGGGAGGTCGATGTTCTTGGCGCTGAACGGGTCGATGGAGGGCGGGATGAGCACGACCCGGTCGGCCGGGACCCAGTCCGGGACGTACTCCCGCCGCGAGAAGATGAAGGCGTCGGCGGACTCGATGAACCCGCGCAGGAACTGCCACCCGATCGCCGACAGGGCGTCGGGGGTGTCGCGGCCGATGTGGCAGCGCCACGCGACGTGGGCGCCCCGCGCCTTGAGTCCCTCGACCAGGCCGGCCGTCTGCGGGTCGTGGAGCAGCACGATGTCACCGGGTCGCACGACCTGCTCGGCCATCGGCAGGTTGTAGGCCAGCACTCGCGCGAAGTGGTTGCGCTCCCACGCACCGAGCTCGCCGCCGTCCCCCGGTGAGCCGTGCAGGAAGTTGTGGAGCCGCTTGGTGATGGTGAAGAAGTCGTGGTCACCGTCGAGCACCAGCCAGCGCGTGTCCACCCCGGCGCCGCGGCCGTAGGCGAGCAGGGCCTGCAGCATCTCGGCGACCCCGCCGCCCTTGCTGGTGGCGTTGATGTTCCAGACCGTGCGCTCACCCAGCAGCTCCCGAGCCCGGCCCTCGAACACCGCGAGCCGCTCCGCGCGCGGCCCGGGCAACAGTCTCGCCAGCCGCTCCAGCGGGATCGGCTCGATCTCCACCTCACGCATCCGTGGCCCCCTCGTCGGTGTCCTGCACCACAGCCTAGGCGGACGAGCGCCCCGAACCGGGCAGTTCCGGCACCGCCAGGCCGCGGTCCTTCAGCTCGAGTGCCGCGAGCCGGCGTACGACGTCGACCTCACCGCGCCGCCACGCCCCCGCGGGGTCGTCACTGATCCGGGCCAGGCGGTGCAGCGGCTGGTGGGCCATCGCCCGCAGGGCGAACAGGTCGAGGTCGCCGGTCGTGTCGACGAAGCGCCGACCGGCCGTGGCCTCGCGGACGAAGCGCCAGCGCAGCGGGAGGTACACCGCCAGCGCGATGAGCACCGGGACTGCCCCCACGGCGAGGGGCAGCCAGAACGCGAGGCTCTCCACCGCCGACACCTGAGCGTCGCCGGCCGCGGCGAGCCGGTCTGCGGCCCTGCCCGCACCGTCGAAGGGTGCGCGGACCTCGTCACCGACGAGCGGGACGTCACCGACCCGCTGCCCTGCGCTGCGCAGCTGCTCGGCAAGTCCGCTGCTCGCCTCGGAGATCTGCTCCCCCGGCCGGGCCAGCCCCAGCGTCGCGTCCCGCACCGTGAAGGCGGTCTGCACCCACAGGTACACCCAGCCCACCAGCAGGAGGTCGCCCACCATCTGCATCGAGCGGCGGAGCGGGGAGTCTGCGTAGATCTTCATGCCCGGATACTTGCCCACTCCCCCGCGACAGTCACCTACTTGAGCTCGGCGGAGGACTTCCCGAGCAGGCGGCGGGCCACGATCAGCTGTTGGATCTGCTGGGTGCCCTCGAAGATGTCGAGGATCTTGGAGTCACGCGCCCACTTCTCCAGCAGCTCGTGCTCGCTGTAGCCGAGGCTGCCCGCGAGCTCCACGCAGCGCAGGGTGATGTCGCTGCCGGTGCGGCCGGCCTTCGCCTTGGCCATCGAGGCCTCGAGCGAGTTCGGCTTGCGGTTGTCGGCCATCCAGGCGGCCTGGAGTGTGAGCAGGTACGCCGCCTCCCAGTCCGCCTCCAACTGCAGCAGCCTCGCGGCTGCAGCCGACTGGGTCTGCGCGGGGCGGTCGTAGTCGATCTCCACACCGGCCTCGACGAGCAGGTCCCTGGTCAGCTCCAGCGAGGCCCGCGCCACGCCGACGGCCATCGCGGCGACCAGCGGCCGGGTGTTGTCGAAGGTGGCCATCGCCCCTGCGAAGCCCTGCTTGACGTCGATCTCCGGGCTGCCGAGCAGGTTCTCCTTCGGCACCCGGCAGTCCTCGAAGCGGATGGTCGCGGTGTCCGAGGCCCGAATGCCGAGCTTCTTCTCCAGGCGCTCCACGGTCAACCCGGGCGTGCCCTTCGGCACCACGAAGGACTTGATCGCCGCCCGACCGAGCCCCTTGTCGAGCGTCGCCCAGACCACGACGGCGTCGCTGCGCTGCCCGGCGGTGACGAAGATCTTCTCGCCGTTCAGCACGTAGTGGTCACCGTCGAGCACCGCGGTGGTCGTGATGTTGGCGGAGTCCGAGCCGGTCCCGGGTTCGGTGATCGCCATGCTCGCCCAGAGTCCGTCGAAGCGCTCGTGCTGCTCCTCGTTCGCGACGGAGGCGATGGCGGAGTTCCCGAGACCCTGGCGAGGCATGGACAGCAGCAGGCCGACGTCGCCCCAGCACATCTCCATGATCGAGAGCACCGACGCCAGGTTGGCCCCGTTCCTCGTGGCGGCATCCTCGCGGTCCGACGTCCCGTCCTCGCGGCGCACGCCCGACGCGCCCGCACCGCTGGCGGCGTTGGAGTCGCTGAGCCCGTCGATCATCGCCGCGAGCATGTCGAGCTCCCTGGGGTACTCGTGCTCGAGCTGGTCGTACTTGCGGGAGTTCGGACGCAGCAGGTTCATCGCGACCTGGTGGGCCTGGCTCACGAGAGGACGGAACTTCTGGGGAGTCTCGAGGTTGATCATGGTGTTCCCTTCGGGCGCGTGGCGGGCTCCGGCAGCGTCATACGAGCACGCCTCCTTCCATCACGCCGATCGCGCGCAGGTCGCGGTACCACCGCTCGACGGGATGCTCCTTGACGAAGCCGTGGCCGCCGAGCAGCTGGACGCCGTCGTTGCCGATCTGCATGCCCTTCTCGGTGCACAGGCTGTGGGCCAGGGCCACCTCCCGGGCGAAGGGCTTGCCCTGGGCGGCGCGTGAGGCGGCCCGGTACGTGACCAGGCGCATCGCCTGCAGCTCGATGCCGATGTCGGCCACCATGAACGCCACCGACTGGCGGTTGCTGATCGGCTCTCCGAAAGCCTGGCGCTCGTTGACGTAGGGGATGACGTAGTCGAGCACCGCCTGCGCCGTACCGACGGCGAGGGCGCACCAGCCGAGGCGCGCGAGCCTGACCGCGTCCCGGTAGGCCTCGCCCCGATCGTCGCCGAGCAGCGCGATGCTGCCGAGCTCGACGTCTTCGAGCAGGAGGCGGCCGAGGGCCGCGGCTCGCACGCCCATCGACGGCTCGGACTCGACGGTCACGCCCTCGGCCGACGACTCCACGAGGAACAGCGCCGGGCTGCCTTCGAGCATCGCGCCGACAACGAACAGCTCGGCGTCGGCGGCCCGGGGCACCATCGACTTCACCCCGCGGAGGACGAAGCCGTCGCCGTCGCGGGTGGCGGTGGTCTGCGGCTGCAGTGCGTCGAAGAGGGGGCGCGGCTCGGTGAGCGCGAGAGCGGCCGCCGGCACGTCGTCTCCCGTGAACGCCGGGAGGTACGTCGACTGCTGCTCGTCGTCCCCCCACAGCGACAGAGCGGTCGCGACCGCTCCGGGGGCCAGGCAGGCGACGGCGAGTCCCATGTCGCCCTTCGCGAGCGCCTCGGCCACGAGAGTCCCGGCCATCGCCGACCGCTCGGTGGAGATCCCCTCGAGCTCCTCGGGCACACCGAGGATCGGCAGGCCGACCTCGAGGCTCGCGCGCAGCGCCTCCTCGGGCGCAGCGCAGGCCTCGTCAGCCTCCTCGGCCGCGGGACGCAACACCTCGACGGCGAGCTCGCCGACGACGTCGACGAGCATCTGCTCGTCCTCGGTCGGGGTGAGGTCGAACAGGCCCTTCTCGGCCGAGGACGGCACGCGCACGGCGCTGCCACCGGGCCTGCCCTTGCGGCCGAAGGTCCGGCCGACCTTGCCGAGGGTGCGGAAGCCGGCCCGGGTCGTCTCGAAGACGGCGCGCTCGGTCTGCTTGCGCAGTCCCAGCCGGTCGAGCACCTCGGTCCCGGCGAGCCGGTTCAGCATCGACACGGCGAAGCCGATCGGGTCCGGCCTGTCGGAGGACGCGACACCGTGCCGGCTCTTCGGGACGGGGGTTGGGGTGGTCACCATGCAGCAACTGTAACTACGAGTTACACAGCACGCCACAGCCCCTCCACGTGTCCCCGGTCACGCACACCAGGGGCTGGTGCGCACCACACCTAGGATGTGGCCCATGGCCGAGACCTCTCCCGCGAGCACCGCGCTGCCCGACGGCGGCACCGTCCGCCCGATCACGCGATGGGGCGAGCAGGTGATGCACCGGGTGCAGGAGCCGGTGACCGAGTACGACGAGGAGCTCCACGCACTGGCCGCGGACATGGTCGCCACGATGTACGCCGCCGACGGGGTCGGTCTCGCGGCCTGCCAGATCGGCGTGGACCGCTCGATCTTCGTCTTCGACTGCCCCGACGACGAGGGGGTCCGTCACCAGGGCGTCGTGTGCAACCCCGTGCTGTTCCTGCCGGAGGGCCGGGACCGCCGGCTCGACGACGACGACGAGGGCTGCCTCTCCCTGCCCGGTGCCTTCGTGAAGTGCGCCCGGCCCGACTTCGCCCGCGTGGAGGGTCAGGACCTCGACAGGAACCCCGTGTCCTACGAGGGCCAGGGCCTTCTCGCGCGGTGCCTGCAGCACGAGACCGACCACTGCCAGGGCACGGTCTTCGGCGACCGGCTCAACAAGCGCTCACGCAAGAAGCTGTTCAAGCAGGCCGAGGAGAACGCCGAGAGCTACCCGGGGCACTGGCCCGCGGAGGCATGACCGGGGCCGACCTCGAGGCGGTCAGCGGCGGGCGGTGACGTAGCAGGCGACCGCGGTGGCCGCCGCGACGTTGAGCGAGTCGATGCCGGCGGCCATCGGGATGAGGGCGCGTACGTCGGCCGCCTCGATCCACCTGCGTGACAGGCCCGGCCCCTCCGACCCCATCAGCAGGGCGACCCGGTCGAGCCCCTTCACCGCCTCCTCGATCTCCACCGCGTCGTCGGCGGGCGTCAGCGCGATGGTCGTGAACCCGGCTCGCGACAGCTCGGCGAGGCCGTCGTACCACTCCCCCATCCGCGCGTAGGGCATGGAGAACACCGCACCCATGGCCACCTTGACCGAGCGGCGGTACAACGGGTCGGCGCACCGCGGGGACAGCAGCACGGCGTCGACGCCGAGCGCGGCGGCCGACCGGAAGATCGCGCCGACGTTGGTGTGGTCCACGACGTCCTCGAGCACCACCACGGTCCGGGCGCCGGCGATCACCGAGGCCGCCGTCGGCAGCGGCATCCTCTCCAGCGAGGCGAGCGCACCGCGGTGCACGTGGAACCCGGTGACCTTCTCGGCGAGCGACTCGCTGACCACGTAGCAGGGCGCGTCGCTGCGCTCGAGGACGTCGTCAAGGCCCTCGAGCCAGCGCGGTGCCATGAGGAACGAACGGGCGCGGAAGCCGGCCTCCACCGCCCGGCGGACCACCTTCTCCCCCTCGGCGAGGAAGAGCCCGTGCTCGGCCTCGAGGTGCTTGCGCAGCTCGACGTCGCGCAGGTCCCGGTAGTCCGCCAGTCGTGGGTCGGAGGCGTCCGCGACCTCGATCAGCTCGGCCACGACGCCCACGTCCCAGGAGTGCACATGCGGCTCATTCTTCCGGGCCCACCGGGCACCCTGGTGGCCGACCCGGCGCCCCACTAGGGTCGCAAGCACACCGACTCAGGAGGTACGCATGAGCCTGGACCGACCGGTCAGCCCCAACCCCTACGACCTGCTCCCATCCGTCCCGTCGTTCACGGTGACCAGCCAGGACGTGCAGGACGGCCGGCCGTTGAAGGACGACCAGGTGGCTGCGAAGGGCAACACGTCGCCGCAGCTGAGCTGGTCGGGCTTCCCCGAGGAGACCAAGAGCTTCGTGGTGACCTGCTTCGACCCGGACGCCCCGACACCGTCGGGCTTCTGGCACTGGGTGCTCGTCGACCTGCCTGCCGACGTCACCTCGCTCGAGACCGGCGCCGCCACGGGACAGCTGCCCGGCAATGCCTTCCATTGCCGCAACGACGGCGGCGAGCACGGCTTCATGGGCGCCGCCCCGCCGCAGGGCGACCAGGTGCACCGCTACTTCTTCGTGGTCCACGCGGTCGGGGAGGAGAGCCTCGGGGTGGACGAGAACGCCTCGCCCGCGGTGGTGTCGTTCAACCTCGCGTTCAAGACGCTGGCCCGCGGGATCGTCCACGGCACCTACCAGCACTGAGCCTCACCCGGAAGGCGCTCAGCGCAGGGCACGGTACGTCGGCGAGTCCAGGAACAACCCCAGGACGTGGCGTGCCGACACCGCGAGGTCGAGCTCGCCGGACCTGATCCGCTCGGGGTCGACGAACACGATCCTCCGCCCCTCACCGAGAACGATGTCCTCGTCCGAGGCGTCGGTGCGGGCCACCCAGATCTGCCACCGGTCGGCGAGGTGGGACGAGACCTTCGGCGAGTGCTGGACGATCTCGTCGAACCACAGCTCGAGGCCGTCCTGGCGCAACCCGGTCTCCTCGACCAGCTCCCGGTGCAATGCGTCCTCGTAGCTCTCGCCCTCCTCGAGATGCCCGCCGACCAGGCCCCACTGGTTGGGCGCGACCAGGGCGTGCTCGTCGCGCTCCTGCAGCAGGACCCAGCCGCGGTCGTCGATGAGCAACGCGCTGCTGATCCGGCAGTTCTGCTCCGTGCACGGCGGGTCGTCGTCGCGGAGCGGAGCTGCGTTGCTGCGGGTCACGGGGCCTCCGTCGTCGGGGTGTAGGAGGGACCGGCAGGAGGCGCTGCCCCGTCGGACCTCGCCCAGCACACTAGCCCACCGCCACAGACCGAGCCCATGTCGCTCTTTTCTTGACTCGTTCCAGAAACCGTGTTTGGCTGGCCCCGATGAACGCCGACCCGACCACCTCCTTGCGCGACTCGGGCCTGCGCGTGACCAAGCAGCGAGTCGCCGTGCTCCACGCGCTCGCCGCCGCGCCGCACTCGGGCGCCGACACGGTGCTCGCCCTGGTCCGCGACGACGTCGGCCAGGTGTCGACGCAAGCGGTGTACGACGTGCTCCACACGCTCACCGACCACGGCCTCGTACGCCGGATCCAGCCGGCCGGCTCGAGCGCACGCTACGAGCTCCGGGTCGGCGACAACCACCACCATGTCGTGTGCCGCAGCTGCGGCAGCGTCGCCGACATCGACTGCGCCACCGGGTACGCCCCCTGTCTCGAGCCGAGCGGGCTCGGCCGGGTCTCCCCCGGCTTCGTCGTCGACGAGGCGGAGGTCACGTACTGGGGCCTGTGCGCGACGTGCCACACCCAGACCTCGCAGGCCGACGGCACTGCCGTGGATCTGTGACCAGCAGACGTCCGAGGCATCACCACATCCCAGGAGGAAGCATGACCCACCACGAGCAGCTCGCCCACGGCGGTTCCACGACGGGCACCGGCGCGCCCGCGCCCAGTGACCGCAACTCTCTGACCGTCGGGGCGGACGGCCCGATCCTGCTCCACGACCACCACTTCATCGAGCAGATGGCCCACTTCAACCGTGAGCGGGTGCCCGAGCGCAACGTGCACGCCAAGGGCTCGGGGGCGTTCGGTGTGTTCGAGACCACCGAGGACGTCTCCCGGTACACCAAGGCGGCGCTGTTCCAGCCGGGCGCACGGACCGAGATGCTCGCCCGCTTCTCCACGGTCGCCGGCGAGCAGGGCAGCCCCGACACGTGGCGCGACCCGCGCGGCTTCGCGCTGAAGTTCTACACCTCCGAGGGCAACTACGACCTCGTCGGCAACAACACCCCGGTGTTCTTCATCCGTGACACGATGAAGTTCCCCCACTTCATCCGCTCCCAGAAGCGTCGCGGCGGCTCCGGTCTGCGTGACAACGACATGCAATGGGACTTCTGGACCCACAACCCCGAGTCGGCCCACCAGGTCACCTGGCTCATGGGCGACCGGGGAATCCCGAAGACGTGGCGCCACATGAACGGCTACGGGTCGCACACCTACATGTGGATCAACGCGGCCGGCGAGAAGTTCTGGGTGAAGTACCACTTCAAGTCCGACCAGGGCGTCGAGACCCTCACCCAGGAGGAGGCCAACCGGCTCGCCGGCGAGGACGCCGACTTCCACCGCCGCGACCTCCACGACTCCATCGAGGCCGGCGACCATCCGTCGTGGACCCTGCACGTGCAGGTCATGCCCTACGAGGACGCCAAGACCTACCGGTTCAACCCGTTCGACCTGACCAAGGTGTGGCCGCACGGCGACTACCCGCTGATCAAGGTCGGCACGATGACGCTCAACAAGAACCCGGAGAACTTCTTCGCCGAGATCGAGCAGGCGTCGTTCGCGCCGAGCTCGTTGGTGCCCGGGATCGGTCTCTCGCCGGACAAGATGCTGCTCGGACGCGTGTTCGCCTACGCGGACACGCAGCGCTACCGGATCGGCCCGAACTACCAGCAGCTGCCGGTCAACCGGCACCGCGTCGAGGGCGCCTACACCTACCAGTTCGACGGGCCGATGGCCTACGACCACACGGGCGACTCCCCGAAGTACGCGCCGAACTCCTACGGCGCCCCCTACAGCGACCTCACCGGCTCCGCCGAGGAGGGCTGGGAGACCGACGGCGCGATGGTCCGCGAGGCCTACACGCTGCGCGCCGAGGACGACGACTTCGGCCAGGCGGGCACCCTGGTGCGCGAGGTGTTCGACGACGAGATGCGCGAGCGCCTCGTGCAGAACGTCGCGGGCCACATCCTCGGCGGCGTGAAGGACCACACTCTCCCGCGGGTCTTCGAGTACTGGAAGAACGTCGACTCCGAGATCGGCAAGCGCATCGAGGAGGCCGTGCACGCCGGCCGGGGCAAGGACGTCGCCCCGCACGACACCGACGCCGACCCCGCCGAGGTGGCGGACAGCCCCACACTCCACCAGGGCTGAACCCCGCCCCTGGTCTACCAGGGTGTGCAGAGGAGCTGTCGCTCCCCACGGTGATCTTCCCGTGGGGAGCGACAGCTCTCCGGGGAGCAAGGCAGCCGTGCCGGACGACGGCCGGCGCAGGAGGTACGACGCCCGCGGTTGGTGCCATGGGCGAGAATCGACCCATGCCCCGCGACGACGCCATGCACGAGGTCGATGTCCTCGGCGAGCCGTACCTCTCCGAGACGATGGAGCTCCCCGACGACGACGAGGGGCCGGTCGTCGCGACGCTCGTGCACCGTCGTACCGACGTCGTGGCGGGCTCGAGCCGCGCGGTGCTGCACGTCCACGGCTTCTCGGACTACTTCTTCCAGACGCCCGCCGCCGACTACTGGACCTCGCGCGGCTACGACTTCTACGCCCTCGACCTGCGCAAGTACGGCCGCTCGCTCCGGCCGCACCAGACCGCGAACTTCGTCACCGACCTGCGGCACTACTTCGAGGAGCTCGACGCCGCACTGGAGCGGGTCCGCGACCGGGACGGGCACGACCACGTCATCGTCACCGCGCACTCCACCGGCGGTCTGATCACCCCCCTGTGGGCCCACGAGCGCAGGCCGGGGCTGGCGGGGATGGTGCTCAACTCGCCGTGGCTCGACCTGCACGGCAGCTTCCTGCTCCGCACGGCGGGCACGGCGGCGATCGACCAGGTCGGAGCCAGGCGGCCCTATCTCGCCATCCCGCGCAACGTCTCGGGCCTCTACGCCCAGAGCCTCCACAAGGACCACCACGGCGAGTGGGAGTTCAACCTCGACTGGAAGCCGATCGACAGCCACCCGGTCTACGCGGGATGGCTCAGGGCGGTCCGGCGCGGGCACGCGAAGGTCCACCGCGGGATCGAGGTGGGCGCGCCGGTGCTCGTGCTCACCTCGGGGCAGAGCTCCTTCCCCCGCGAGTGGGACGACAACGTCTCCCAGCACGACATCGTGCTCGACGTGGAGCAGATCAGGAAGTGGGCCCACAAGCTCGGCGGCCACGTCACGGTGGCGCGCATCGAGGGGGCGCTGCACGACGTCACCCTGTCGGCCGAGCCGGTCCGGCACCGGGCCTTCGCGCAGGTCACGCGCTGGCTCGACGCGTTCGTCCACGACCCCGTGTGACGTGGAGGTACGACGGACCGCGGTCGTCGTACCTCACCAGACGAAGGCGACCACCGCGACGACGCCGACGACCACGATCACCGACCGCAGCACCAGAGGCGGAAGCCGACGACCGACCGTCGCACCGATCTGGCCGCCGACGACGGAGCCGGCGGCGATGAGGCCGGCGATCAGCCAGTCGACCTCGGCGACGAGGATGAACACCACCGCGGCGATCCCGTTGACGAGTCCGGCCAGCACGTTCTTCGTGGCGTTCAGTCGCTGCAGGGAGTCCTGGATGCCCACGCCCATGATCGCCATGAGCAGGACGCCCTGCGCAGCGCCGAAGTATCCGCCGTACACCCCGGCCAGCATCACCAGGACCCACACCCACAGCGCGCCGTGCTCGGGCACGCCCCCGCGGGACTCGGCGCGAGCGGCGACGCGGCGTGCGATGGCGGGCTGGAAGATCACGAGCAGCACGCCCGCGAGGATCAGCACCGGCACGATGGTGTTGAAGGCCTCCGCAGGGAGCGCGAGCAGCAGCACCGCCCCGACGGTGCCCCCGACGAGGGAGGCCGCGGCCAGCCGGGCCACCCGGCTCCGCTGACCGCTGAGCTCACGGCGGTAGCCCCATGCCCCGGACGCGGAGCCCGGCACGAGGCCGATCGTGTTGCTGACGTTCGCGGTGACCGGGGGGACGCCGAACGCCAGGAGGGTCGGGAACGTGATCAGCGTTCCCGACCCCACCACGGTGTTGATGGTGCCGGCGGCGACCCCCGCGAGGAGGACCGCCACCATCTCGAGGCCCGTCACCGTGCCGGCGGCTCCTGCGTGTCCGCCGGTCCGCCGGCAGAGCCCGGCTGGCCGGCCGCGGGAGCCACGCCGTCCTCCGGGACGACCGGCTCCCTGTTCGCAGCGCGCGGCTCTGCCGACTGCTCGGCCACCGCGATCGCCTCGGCCACCGCGTCGTGCGCCTGCGACAGCAAGCGGTCACCACGAGCGCCCTCCACGGCCGGCTCGGTCGGCCCCATGTCGACCCGCTTCCGTGGGCCCTCCACCTCGTCGGGGATGCCCTGGAGGCTGTTCATCGTCGAGCCGAGGCCCTCGAGCGCCTTGCCGATCTCGCTGGGCACGATCCACACCTTGTTGGCGTCGCCCTCGGCGATCTTCGGCATCATCTGGAGGTACTGGTAGGCCAGCAGCGACTGGTCGGGGCGGCCGTCGTGGATCGCCTGGAAGACCGTCTGGATGGCCTGGCCCTCACCCTGTGCCTGGAGGATCTTCGACTCCCGCTCTGCCTGCGCGCGCAGGATGCGAGCCTCTCGCTCGCCCTCCGCGGTGAGGATCGCGGACTGCTTGGAGCCCTCGGCGGTCAGGATCGCAGCCTGGCGGGACCCCTCGGCGGTGAGGATCACGGCGCGCTTCTCGCGGTCGGCGCGCATCTGCTTCTCCATCGAGTCCTTGATCGACGGCGGCGGGTCGATGCCCTTGAGCTCCACGCGGTTGACGCGGATGCCCCACTTGCCGGTCGCCTCGTCGAGGACGCCGCGCAGACGGCTGTTGATCGCGTCGCGGCTGGTGAGCGTCTCCTCGAGGTCCATCCCGCCGACGATGTTGCGCAGCGTGGTCATCGTCAGCTGCTCGACGGCCTGGATGTAGTTGGCGATCTCGTACGTCGCGGCAACCGGGTCGGTCACCTGGAAGTAGATGACGGTGTCGATCGAGACCACGAGGTTGTCCTCGGTGATCACCGGCTGCGGCGGGAACGACACCACCTGCTCACGCAGGTCGATCATGTACCGCACCTTGTCCACGAACGGCACGACGACGTTCAGGCCCGCCGGCAGCGTGCCCTTGTACTTGCCGAACCGTTCCACGATCCCGGCTCGTGCCTGCGGGACGATCCGGATCGTCTTGGCCAGCGTGGCCACGGCGAACAGGACCAGCAGGACGAGCAGGATCAGAAGTCCTGCACCCTCCACGGTCTTTGCCTCTTCTCGTTGTTCGTTGCTGCTCGGTCAGTCTGCTGGGTCCCCCGGTCGGCGCAGCCGACGGACGTTCACATGTCGAGGGAGGGAATGCGGTGTACGTAGGCGGTGGCGCCGCGGATCTCGAAGATGTCGACCTGCTCGCCGACAGCGATCACCTGGGACTCGTCGTAGGGACGCGCCGTCCAGATCTCGCCGCCCACACGGATCTGGCCGCTCTGCATGGATACCTCGTCGACCACGAGCGCCTGCTTGCCGACGAGCGCGGCGTGGCCCAGGGTCAGGTCGGGGCCGGAGTGCAGCCGCTTGACGATGTTCGGCCGGACCAGGGCCAGCATCCCCACCGACGCGGCCACGGCCGCGAGCACCTGGAACGGGAGAGCCAGCCCGACCAGCGCGGCCGCCATGCCGACGACGGCGCCGGTCGCCATCATCAGCAGGATCAGGTCGAGGCTGAACAGCTCGGCGACCCCGAGCGCGATGGCGACGCCGAGCCACGCCTGCCAGTCCTCGAACCACGACGGGAGGTCCATGTCCTCACCCTAGTCACTCGTGCGGTGGCTCACACGCCGCCGCGCTGCCCACCGGTCGTCCTCGTGGGTCAGGTGAAGAGGCATTCCGAAGGTCATCGACAAGATGTCCTCGGTCATGACCTCCTCCAGGGGCCCGGCGGCCACGACCTTGCCCTGGCGCAGCAGCATCGCGTGCGTGAACCCGGGCGGGATCTCCTCGACGTGGTGGCTCACGAGGACCGTCGCGGGCGACAGCTCGTCCATCGCCAGCACCGAGAGCGTGGAGACCAGGTCCTCGCGGCCGCCGAGGTCGAGGCCGGCGGCCGGCTCGTCGAGCAGCAGCAGCTCGGGGTCGGTCATCAGAGCGCGGGCGATCTGGACGCGCTTGCGCTCACCCTCGCTCAACGTGCCGAAGGTGCGGTCGAGCAGGTGTCCCGCCCCGACCTCGACGAGGAGCTCGCGGGCCCGCTCGTGGTCGAGCTCGTCATAGTGCTCACGCCAGCGGCCCAGCACGCTGTACGACGCGGAGACCACCACGTCTCGCACGAGCTCTCCCCGCGGGATCCGCTCGGCGAGGGCGGCGCTGGTCAGCCCGATCCGGGGACGCAGCTCGAAGACGTCCACGGTGCCGAGGACCTCGCCGAGGATGCCGACCACGCCGGAGGTCGGGTGGATCTGGGCGGACGCCACCTGGAGCAGGGTCGTCTTCCCCGCACCGTTGGGGCCGAGGACCACCCAGCGCTCGTCCTCCTCGACGGTCCAGTCGACGCCGTCGAGAAGCGTCGCCTGCCCACGCCTGACGGTGACATCCACGAGCTCGAGAACGGCGTCCATGCATCCCTCGTCCGGTCGGTGCGTGAAACGGACGGCCCGTCCGCCGTACCGCGCCCCCAACCTACGACACCCGTCGGCACCAGGCACGCCGGATATGTCCCTTCACTACGCTCGAGGGGTGCGTACGACGACCGCGCTGCCGCGCTCCGCCGACCTGGCCGTCTGGTTCACCGCCTGGGCGGACGGGCGAGCCAGCCTCGACGACGCCCGTGACGCCATCCTCGGCAGCGATGCCGCCCACGACGTGGTGGGGCTGCCCGGGGAGACCGAGCCCGTGCCGCTGATCCTGGCCCTGGGCCGTCTCCGGGGGGCAGGCGCCGAGTCCGCGGGGCTGGCCCTCCCGGTCCCTGGGGACCCGCTCGGCCTCGCCGGACCGCCGGAGTTCAACGCTGCGGCGCTCGACTCGGAGGAGGCGGTGGTCCTGGAAGGCGTCGAGGCCGGCCTGGTCCCCCACGTCGCGGGTGCAGGCGTCACCTGGCAGCTGCAGCCCGTCCACAGCCGCAGGCAGGTGCCCGACCTCTCGGAGGCCGACGGGATGCTCCGTCGCGCCCTGCTGGAGACCGCCGGTGTCCTGGCCCGCCTGGACGTGGCCCGCTGGCGCCCGGAGATCGCCGACGAGCTGGTCTCGCTGCGCAGCCCGGCCGACCTGACCTTCCCGCCGCACTGGGACGCCCGCGCAGTGCGGGTGGCCTCCCTGGCCGCCCGTTGCCGAGCCATCGTCGACCTGGCGCTCGAGGACGAGGGTGGGGCGGTGACCGCGGGCGAGGCGGACGCCCGTCGTGCCGCTCTCGCACCGCTGGACCACGCTGCGAGACGCGCCCTCGTGGCGGCCTGCTCCTCGCACGGCGGGCGATAGCCTGCCCGGGACATGGCTACGGCGAACCGGCGTGCGGACCAGACCCCGCAGACAGTCCTGATCACCCTCACCGGGCACGACCGCCCCGGCGTCACCTCGACGGTGTTCACCACCCTGGCGGCGTTCGGCGTCGAGGTGCTCGACATCGAGCAGATCGTGCTGCGGCGACGGCTGGTCCTGGGCGTGCTGGTCTCCTCCCCCCGCGACCCCCGGGCCCTCCAGCAGGCCATGGAGCGCGTCGGCGACGAGCTCGACATGCAGGTCGAGGTCGAGCGCGGCACCGGCGACAACCGGACCCGCCCGGACGGGCGCAGCCACGTGACGGTGCTCGGCGTGCCGCTGCGGCCCGCCGCGGTGGCCGCGATCGCCGGCCGCATCGCCGACACCGGCGCGAACATCGACCGGATCGAGCGGATGGCGCGCTACCCCGTCACTGCGATCGACCTGCACGTCTCGGGGGCCGACCCGGACCGGTTGCGCGTCCTGCTCGCCGAGGAGGCGGCGCGGCAGTCCGTCGACGTCGCCGTACAACCTGCCAACCTGCTGCGTCACGGCATGCGCCTGATCGTCATGGACGTCGACTCCACGCTCATCCAGGGCGAGGTGATCGAGATGCTCGCCGACCGGGCCGGCTGCCTGGCGAAGGTCGCCGAGGTGACGGAGGCGGCGATGCGCGGCGAGCTCGACTTCGAGCAGTCCCTGCGCGAACGGGTCGCGCTCCTCGAGGGTCTGGACGCGTCGGCCCTCGACACCGTCTACGAGTCCGTGATGCTCGCCCCGGGTGCCCGGACCCTGGTGCGCACGCTCAAGCGGCTCGGCTACCGGTTCGCGATCGTGTCCGGGGGCTTCACCCAGATCACCGACCGGATCGCCGCAGACCTCGACATCGACTTCGCCGCCGCCAACGAGCTCGAGGTCGTCGACGGACGGCTCACCGGCCGGATCGTGGGGCCGGTCGTGGACCGGGCCGGCAAGGCCGCGGCACTGCGCCGGTTCGCCGCGGAGGCCGGCGTGCCGGCTGCGGCCACGATCGCGATCGGCGACGGCGCCAACGACCTGGACATGCTCACGTCCGCGGGGCTCGGCATCGCCTTCAACGCCAAGCCGGTCGTGCAGCAGGCTGCCGACACGGCGGTGAACGTGCCCTATCTCGACGCGATCATCTACCTGCTCGGGATCTCCCGCGAGGAGGTCGAGGCGGCCGACGCCGAGGCGGGGATCGTCACGCCCGCTCCCCCGCTGCTCTGACGGGCGGTCAGGCGGAGCCGGGACGGAAGTCGACCAGCCTGCCGGACTCCTCCGCGAGGTCGGCCCACGCCACCTCGACGTCGAAGAACGCCATCGACGCGGTCGCGAAGCCGTGGAGCATCTGGTGCAGCGCCTCGTGGTCGCCGGCGCCGTCGTCGAGCAGGTGCGCGAGATAGCCGATCGCCGGCTGGTGGCCCACGAACACCACCACGCGCGCGTCCTCGGGCACCAGCCGCAGAGTCTCGAGCACGACGTCCACGCTGCCGGCGTACACCGCGTCGTCGGCGACCACCGTCGGGGTCGACTCCAGCGCCTCCGTCATCGCCGCCCAGGTCCCCATCGTGCGCTTGGCCGAGGAGACCACCACGTGGTCGGGGACGACGCCGCGCTCGGACAGGTACCGGCCCGCCTCAACCGCCTCACGCCGGCCGCGGTCGGTCAGGGCACGCTCGTGGTCGGTCGAGGCGAAGGGCTCTGCCTTCGCGTGGCGCACCAGGACGAGGTGCCTCCGAGATGTCACGCGGGAATTGTGTCACCCAGAGACCGCGGCGTACGCCGTTCGGCGCGGATCAGGCCCCCATCGCGTGATAACCGCCGTCGACGTGGACGATCTCGCCCGTCGTCGCCGGGAAGAAGTCCGACAGCAGGGCCACGACGGCCTTCGCGGTCGGCCCCTGGTCCTTCTCGTCCCAGCCGAGCGGGGAACGGTCCGACCACATCGACTCGAGGTCCTCGAAGCCCGGGATCGCCTTCGCCGCGAGCGTCTTCAGCGGCCCTGCGGAGACGAGGTTGACCCGGATCCCCTGAGGACCGAGGTCGCGGGCGAGGTACCGCGAGGTCGACTCCAGCCCGGCCTTCGCCACGCCCATCCAGTCGTAGGCCGGCCACGCCACCGACGCGTCGAAGGTCATCCCGACGACCGCGCCGCCCGGCCGCATCAGCGGGAGGCAGGCGGTCGCGAGCGACTTGAGAGAGTACGCCGACACCTGCACCGCCTGGGCTACGTCGGACCAGGGACCCTCGAGGAACTTGCCTCCGAGCAGCGTCTCGGGGTTCCCGTAGGCGATGGAGTGCACCACGCCGTCGAGCCCGTCGATGTGCTCCCCGAGCAGCTCGGGCAGCCGCCGCAGGTGCTCCTCGTCGGTGACGTCGAGCTCGATCACCGCGGCCTCCTCCGGGAGGCGCTTGACGATCCGCCGGGTGATGCCCAGGGCCCGGCCGAAGTTCGAGACCACGACGGTGGCTCCCTGCTCCTGCGCAACACGGGCCACCGCGAAGCCGATCGAGCTGTCCATCGTGACCCCGGCGACCAGGATCTTCTTGCCCTCGAGAATGCCCATGCCCGTCGTACCCCTGTCTCTCTCAGCTCGTCCGATGCGTTGTGTCAGTGGCCCATGCCGAGGCCGCCGTCGACCGGGATGACCGCCCCGGTGACGTAGGCGGCGCCCTCGGAGGCCAGCCACTGCACGACGGAGGCGACCTCCTCGACCGAGGCGTAGCGGCCGAGGGGGATCTGCGCCTTGTACTCCGCCTTCTTCTCCTCGGGGAGCACCGCAGTCATCTCGGTCTCCACGAAGCCGGGGGCGACCACGTTCGTGGTGATCGACCGACTGCCGAGCTCTCGGGCCAAGGAGCGGGCCAGGCCCACCAGGCCGGCCTTGCTCGCGGCGTAGTTCACCTGGCCGGCGGACCCGAGCAGACCGACGACCGAGGAGATCAGGATGATCCGCCCCCGGCGCAGGCGCAGCATGCCCTTGGCGGCGCGCTTGGTGACCCGGAAGGTGCCGGTCAGGTTCGTCTCGAGGACCGACGACCAGTCGTCGTCGCTCATCCGCAGCAGCAAGGTGTCGCGGGTGATCCCTGCGTTGGCCACCAGGACCTCGACCGGGCCCTGGTGCCCCTCGATCTCGGTGAAGGCGGCCTCGACGGCGTCGGCGTCGGTGACGTCGCACCGGACCGCGAGGAAGCCCTCGGGCGGCTCACCGCTGCGGTAGGTGATCGCGACGTCGTCGCCCGCCTCGCGGAACGCCTCCGCGATCGCGCGGCCGATGCCACGGTTGCCCCCGGTGACCAGGACCGATCTGCCCACGTGTGCGTCCTCACTGCCTCGACTACGTCCCGACCGGGACCGACCCTGAGGACGCTAACGGCTACCGATGGGTACCCGTAATCGCGCGCGGCGGCCGCCGGCTACTCGTCCTCGAGCCGGAAGCCGACCTTGAGACCGACCTGGAAGTGCTCCACGGTGCCGTCCTTGATCTGGCCCCGGACCTGTGTGACCTCGAACCAGTCGAGGTGGCGCAGGGTCTGCGAGGCCCGCTCGACGCCGTTGCGGACGGCCTGGTCGATGCCGTCGGGCGAGGTGCCGACGAGCTCGGTGACGCGGTAGGTGCGGTTGGACATGGATGCTCCTCGGACTCGGGAGATGGACCTGTCGTTTCATCCGTGACTGTAGTGGTCCGGGCCGACGGACAGGGCCGACGCGAGGCCAGCCATGCCTCACCGGCCCCGACGTACCGTGGAGGCATGTCCCGCAAGGATCCCGCCGCGATCCGGATCACCTCGGCCACCCAGGGCCGCAGCGACGACGTCGCCACCCGTCAGCGCCGCTACGTGATCTCGATGACGATCCGCACGCTCTCGTTCCTGCTCGCGGTGCTCGTCGCGTCGTGGTCGCTGTGGCTGATGTGGGTCTTCATCTTCGCGTCGTTCATCCTCCCGCCGGTCGCCGTGGTGATCGCCAACGCCAACGCGCCGACCGACCCGGACCCGGCACCCGACACGGTCTTCGACCCCTCGTGGCCCGAGCTCGGCCCACCGAGGGAGAGCTGAGCCCACCGCTCCTCAGCCTCACTCATCCCGCGGCTGCGGTGCTGGTCCAGACCTTTTCCGGTGTCTTCCACGGCGCCCGTCGCGGCGGTGGTACCGGCCCGCGTCGCGTGCAACAATCGGCGGCGCGCGGCTCGGTCTCCCCCGTCCGAGCCGCGCCCGAGATGCCGGACGACTCCCCCCGTGGTCGTCCGGCATCTCGTATCCGGGGCGCGGTTAGCATCCGGGCATGGACCTGATCTGCTCTGCCAAGGGATGCTCGGCTCCGGCTCGGTGGGCACTGCTGTGGAACAACCCCAAGCTGCACACCCCCGACCGTCGCAAGACCTGGCTCGCGTGCGAGCACCACAAGGCGAGCCTGAGCGAATTCCTGGCCGCCCGCGCGTTCCTGCGCGACGTCGAGCAGGTCGGGGCGTCCCCCGACCAGGGGTCGCCCGCGTGAGCGGGAGGCTCAGCCGCCGATCGCGGACATCGGCCGCGTGGGCTGGAGGAAGGTCACGTCGTCGATGCCGTGGCCGGGTCGCTTGGTGATCATCGCCGCCCTCCAGCGGTCGGCGATCTCCTCGTCGGACGCACCGCCGCGCAGCGCCTTCCTGAGGTCGGACTCCTCCCGCGCGAAGAGGCAGTTGCGCACCTGCCCGTCTGCGGTGAGCCGGACCCGGTCGCAGTCCCCGCAGAAGGGACGGGTGACCGAGGCGATGACCCCGACCGTCGCGGGGCCGCCGTCGACGAGGAACTTCTCGGCAGGTGCGCTGCCACGCGGCTCCTCGGCCGGCTCGAGGACGAACTCGCGCTCGAGCGAGGTGAGGATCTCGTCGGCGGTGACCATCTTGTCGCGGCTCCACTGGTGCTGCGCGTCGAGCGGCATCTGCTCGATGAAGCGCAGCTCGTAGCCGCGCTGCAGGCACCAGCGCAGCAGCTCGGGCGCCTGGTCGTCGTTGATGCCCCGGAGCAGCACGGCGTTGATCTTCACCGGCCCGAGCCCGGCGGCCTTGGCGGCCTCCAGGCCCGCCACGACGTCGGCGAGACGGTCGCGACGGGTGATCTCCAGGAAGTCCTCCCGCCGGATCGTGTCGAGGCTGACGTTGACCCGGTCCAGGCCCGCCTCGGCGAGCGCCTGCGCGGTGCGGGACAGACCGAGGGCGTTCGTCGTCAGCGACGTCTCGGGACGCGGCTCGAGGGCGGCGGTGCGGCGGACGATGTCCACGAGTCCGCGGCGTACCAGCGGCTCACCACCGGTGAAGCGGACCTCGCGGATGCCGAGCTGCTCCACACCGATACGGATCAGGCGCACGACCTCGTCGTCGGTGAGCGTCTGCTCGTCGGGCATCCAGTCAAGACCCTCAGGGGGCATGCAGTAGGAGCACCGCAGGTTGCAGCGGTCCGTCAGCGAGACGCGCAGGTCCGTGGCGGTGCGTCCGAACGTATCTACAAGGGCTCCGGAGGTCACCCAGCCCATTCTAGGCATGAGGCCGAAGGCTACTGTCGGCCGCGTGAGATTTCTGCTCAGCCGACGGTGGTTGCTCTTCCTGGGAGCGGTCGTGGTACTGGCGTTTCTCGCCTTCCGGCTCGGCCAGTGGCAGTTCGACCGCCTCGACGAGCGGGAGCAGCGCAACACGTTGACCGAACGCAACCTCGCGGCCGATCCCGTCCCCGTGGAGGAGGTCCTGGCCGTCGGCGAGCCGGTGTCGGCGGACGAGGAGTGGCGACACGTCACCGCACGCGGTGTGTACGCCGAGGAGCAGACCGTCGTGGTCCGCTACCAGACCCGCGACGGCAAGTCCGGCGTCGACCTGGTGACCCCGCTCGTCACCCGGGAGGGCCCCGCGCTCCTGGTGAACCGTGGCTGGCTCGCCACCGGCAACGTGGGCACCACCGAACCGGATCTCCCGGGACCACCCCAGGGCGAGGTCGAGGTGAGCGCGTGGGTCCGCGCCGACGCCACGGGCTCGTCGGCACAGGTGAGCGACGGCTCGACGCGGGCGGTCTCGAGCGTCGAGATCGCCGGGACCATGCCCTTCCCGGTGTACGGCGGCTTCGTCGAGCTCGACTCCGAGACGCCCCCTGCCGCGGAACCGCTGGTCGAGGTCGAGAAGCCCGACCTGGGCGAGGGCCCGCACTTCTTCTACGGCCTGCAGTGGTGGTTCTTCGCGCTGCTCGCCGTCGTCGGATTCGGCTACCTCGTCTGGGACGAGCGCCGCAAGGCGCTGCGAGACCGCGCGGTGGCCGCTACCCGCGAGGACGTGTCAGCGACAGGCGGAACCGGCGCCGGCTGAAGCGCCGCCGGCGTCCCGGAGGACGTCGGTGGCCAGGCCGGTGCATGACCACGTCAGCAGCTCCCGCGCGATCGTCAGGTGTGCGCGAACTGCGTCCGGTAGAGGTCGGCGTAGAGGCCGCTGCGCCCGATCAGCTCCTCATGCGTGCCGGTGGCGACGATGCGGCCGTCGTCGACGACCAGGATCTGGTCGGCGTTGCGGATCGTGGAGAGCCGGTGCGCGATGACCAGCGACGTCCGTCCCTCCAGGGCCTGGTCGAGCGCGCGCTGCACGGCGACCTCGGACTCGGAGTCCAGGTGCGCGGTGGCCTCGTCGAGGACCACGATGCCGGGGGCCTTGAGCAGCAGCCGGGCGATCGCGAGACGCTGCCGCTCGCCGCCGGAGAGCCGGTACCCGCGGTCTCCCACGACGGTCTCGAGGCCGTCCGGCAGCGACTCGACGAGGGCGCCGATCTGCGCCGCCGAGAGGGCCGACCAGATCTGCTCCTCGGTGGCGTCCGGACGGGCGTAGGCGAGGTTCGCCCGGATCGTGTCGTGGAACATGTGGGCGTCCTGGGTGACGTACCCGACCGCGTCCTCCAGCGACTGCAGGGTCACGTCGCGCACGTCGTGCCCGGCCACACGTACGACGCCCGCGGTGACGTCGTACAGCCTCGCCACGAGGTGGGTGATCGTCGTCTTCCCCGCCCCGGAGGGCCCGACGAGCGCGACCATCTGGCCCGGTGCGGCCGTGAACGTGACCTCGCGAAGGACGGGGCCGTGGTCTCGGCTCTCCTGGCGGGCCACCGTCTCGAGGCTCGCCAGCGACACCTGGTCGGCCCGCGGGTAGGAGAAGGCGACGTGGTCGAACTCCACGCTCGCGGCGGTGCGCGGCAGCGCCACCGCGTCCGGCTCCTCCTGGATCATCGAGGGCAGGTCGAGGACCTCGAAGACCCGCTCGAAGCTCACCAGCGCCGTCATCACGTCCACCCGGACGTTCGAGAGCCCCTGCAGCGGGGACAGCAGTCGCAGCAGCAGCGTGGCGAGGGCGAGGAGGGTCCCCACGGTAAGCGTGCCGTCGATCACGAGGTTTCCCCCGACGCCGTACACCAGGGCGGTCGCCAGCGCCGGGATCAGCATCAGCGTGGAGCTGAAGACGCGCGTGACGAAAGCGATGCGCACGCCGAGGTCGCGGACCAGCGCGGCCTTCTCGGCGAACCGCTCGTCCTCCTCGTCGCGACGGCCGAACAGCTTCAGGAGCAGCGCACCGCCGACGTTGAAGCGCTCGGTCATGTTGTTGCCGAGGTCGGCGTTGCCCTCCATCTGGCGCCGCGTGAGCCCCGCGAGCTTGGCACCGACCCAACGGGACGACAGCAGGAGCAGCGGGAACAGCAGCAACGTCAAGAGGGTGACCTGCCAGCTCAGCGCCAGCATCGCGATGCCGACGACCACGACGCTGATCGAGTTGGACACCGTGCTGGACAGGGTCGTCGTGAACGCCCGCTGGGCACCGATCACGTCGTTGTTGAGCCGCGAGACCAACGCGCCGGTCTGGGTGCGGGTGAAGAACGCCAGGGACATGCGCTGGACGTGGGCGAACACCTGGGTCCGCAGGTCGTAGATGAGGCCCTCACCGATGCGCGACGAGAGGTAGCCCTGGACCAGTGCCAGGGCGGAGTTCACCACGGCCACGCCGGCGATCGCGAGCGCGAGCAGCGTGACCAGCCGGCCGTCCCCCTGGAGGATCCCGTCGTCGACGGCCTTCATGATCAGCAGCGGCGTGACCACCACCAGCGAGGCGTCGGCGACGACGAGCGCCACGAACGCCCCGATCAGCCGCCGGTGCGGCCTGGCGAACCCGACGACCCGGCGCACCGTCTCGCGGGCGAGCTTCTGGCGCGCCACGCTGCGGTCCGTGCGCAGGTTGCGCCAGGCCGGCCCGAGGCCGCTGTGCATCGACACGGGTTGACGACTCCGATCCCGCCCGACGAGCGGGCGATGGTGCTACTGGTTGGCCATCAGCGCCGCGAGCTCGCGGAACCGGCGCACCTGCGCCTCGCGCTCGACGCGACGTTGCTCCTCGAGGTCGAGCACGAGCGCGCTGCGCAAGAGGCCCTTGGTCTCCGCCACGGCACCGTGCATGTGTTCGGTCAGCGCACCGACGAGGTCCTTCACGGTCTCGTCGAGCTCTGCCCGAGGCACGACCACCGTGGCGAGCCCGATCTCGTGCGCCTCGGCGGCCGACACGGTGCGGGCCGTGGCGCAGATCTCGAGCGCACGGGAGTAGCCGACCAGCTCGACCAGCGGCTTCGTCCCCGTCAGGTCGGGCACCAGCCCGAGCATCGGCTCGCGCATCGAGAAGGCCGCGTCGTCCGCCACCACGCGCAGGTCACAGGAGAGCGCGAGCTGGAAGCCGGCGCCGATCGCGTGGCCCTGGACCGCCGCGACCGAGATGATGTCGCTGCGCCGCAGCCACGTGAACCCTTCCTGGAAGACACCGATGCGGTCGGCCAGGTCGGTGTCGGACAGCTGCAGCAGGGACAGCAACGAGGACTCCTCGTCCATCCCGTCGGGCGAGAGCATCCGCCGGTCCAGGCCGGAGGAGAAGCTGTCCCCCTCCCCCTTCAGGACCACCACGCGCGTGCCCGGCGCCAGCTGCTCACCGATCTCGCGCAGCGCCAGCCAGGTGGACGGCGTCTGCGAGTTCTTGGTCGCCGGACGGTCGAGGGTGACCGTGGTGACCGGCCCCTCGACCTCGAGGCGGAGGCCGACGCGCGCGAGCTCGGCGGGGTCGAGGGGGTCGATGTGCGTCATGAGGCGCAGCCTAGGCGAGCGCCACGAGGTCGGCGTACTCCTCGCTCCAGAGATCTTCGACACCATCGGGCAGGATCAGCACCCGGTCCGGCTCGAGGGCGCGGACCGCGCCCTCGTCGTGGGTGACGAGGATGATCGCCCCCTCGTAGCCGCGGATCGCGGCGAGCACCTCCTCCCGCGACGCCGGGTCGAGGTTGTTGGTGGGCTCGTCGAGCAGGAGCACGTTGGCGCTCGAGACCACGAGGATCGCCAGCGCGAGGCGGGTCTTCTCCCCTCCGGAGAGGACGCCGGCCGGCTTCGTGGCGTCGTCGCCGCTGAACAGGAAGGAGCCCAGGACGCTACGAGCCTCGGTGTCGGTCAGCTGCGGTGCCGCGGTGCGCATGTTCTCCAGCACCGTCCGGTCGACGTCGAGCGTCTCGTGCTCCTGGGCGTAGTAGCCGAGCTTGAGGCCGTGCCCGGGCTGCACCCTCCCGGTGTCCGGCGCATCGACGCCGCCGAGGATGCGCAGCAGCGTGGTCTTGCCCGCGCCGTTGAGGCCGAGGATGACCACCCGGCTGCCCTTGTCGATCGCGAGGTCGACGTCGGTGAAGACCTCGAGCGAACCGTAGGACTTCGAGAGCTCCGCTGCCGTGAGCGGGGTCTTCCCGCACGGGGCGGGGGACGGGAACTTGATGCGCGCCACCCGGTCGGACCGACGCTCGGCCTCGACGCCCTCCATGAGACGCTCGGCCCGCTTCAACATCGACTGCGCGGCCTGCGCCTTCGTGGCCTTGGCGCGCATCTTGTTGGCCTGGTCCATGAGCGTGCCGGCCTTGCGCTCGGCGTTCTGCCGCTCACGCTTGCGCCGGCGCTCGTCGGTCTCGCGCTGGGCCAGGTAGGCCTTCCACCCCATGTTGTAGATGTCGATCTCGCCGCGGTTGGCGTCGAGGTGGAGCACCTTGTTGACCGTGGTCTCGAGCAGGCCCACGTCGTGGCTGATCATGATCACGCCGCCCTTGTGCGACTTCAGGAAGTCGCGCAGCCACACGACCGAGTCGGCGTCGAGGTGGTTGGTCGGCTCGTCGAGCAGCAGCGTCTCGGCACCGGAGAAGAGGATCCGGGCGAGCTCCACCCGGCGCCGCTGACCACCCGACAGCGTGCGCAGCGGCTGCTTGAGGATGCGGTCCTCGATGCCGAGGCTCGCCGCGATCTGGGCGGCCTCCGCCTCCGCGGCGTAGCCACCCCCCGCGTGCAGCTCGGCGTCGGCACGCTCGTAGCGACGCATGCCTCGGTCCCGCACCGTCGGGTCCTCGGAGGCCATGTCCTTCTCCGCCTCGCGCAGCCGGCGCACGACGTCGTCGAGCCCGCGCGCGGAGAGGATCCGGTCCTTCGCGATCACCTCGGGGTCGCCGGTGCGGGGGTCCTGAGGCAGGTAGCCGACGCTCCCGCCGGCGGTGACCTTCCCCGCCGCGGGCAGTGCCTCACCGGCGAGGATCTTCGTGAGCGTCGTCTTGCCTGCGCCGTTGCGGCCCACGAGGCCGACCTTGTCCCCGGCTGCGACACGGAAGCTCACGTTCTCCATGAGCAAGCGGGCGCCGGCGCGCACCTCGAGCTGGTGGGCAGTGATCATTGCGCGATTACCTCGACGGTTTTCTGGGAACATCTGGGCAGGACAGGGGTGGTGTCCGGCTCAGTCCGTCGCGCACCTCACGGCTCCAGTCTACGAGACCCCACAAGGCGGTCCGGCGGTGGCACCACGACCGCGGGCCCGTCGTACCGAAAGGTTCACAGACCGATGCGCTTCAACCCGAAGGCCCGCGCGGACACCAGCCAGGTCCAGATCCGTCGTGGCGGCGGTGGCCGCGGAGGCGGCGGGTTCGGCTTCCCCGCCGGCGGTGGCGGAGGAGGAGGCGGCGGCGGCATGAAGGTCGGCGGCGGGATCGGCGGCATCGTCGTGATGATCGTGATCTTCGTGCTGTTCCAGCTGATGGGCGGCGGGGGCGGTGGGGGCACGGCGCTGCCGTCGGGTCCCATCAGCGACGACCGGCCGGTGTCGACCGACAGCGACGCGCTCGCCGGGTGCGAGACGGGGCAGGACGCGAACGAGAACCCCGACTGCGCCCGAGTCTTCGTGGTGAACAGCATCCAGTCCTACTGGGACGAGGCGCTCCCGCAGCAGGCGAACCGGGAGTACCAGTACGGCGACACGGTCATCTTCTCCGACCAGGTGAGCACCGGCTGTGGCGGCGCATCCTCCGACGTCGGGCCGTTCTACTGCCCGCCGGACCAGCAGATCTACCTCGACACCACCTTCTTCCGCGACATGCTCGAGGGGCGGCTCGGCGGCCAGGGCGGCGACTTCGCCGAGGCCTACGTGCTCGCCCACGAGTACGGCCACCACATCCAGAACCTCCTCGGCACGATGGGCCGGGTGCGCACCCAGCAGGGGCCGACCAGCGACGCCGTACGCCTCGAGCTGCAGGCCGACTGCTACGCCGGCATGTGGACCAAGCACGCCACCGAGGCCGAGGACGCCAACGGCGAGGTCTTCATCCAGCAGCTCGACAAGCAGGACATCGAGGAGGCCCTCGACGCGGCCCGCGCCGTCGGGGACGACCGGATCCAGCAGCGCACGTCGGGTCGCGTGAACCCCGACGCGTGGACGCACGGCTCCGCGGAGCAGCGCATGCGCTGGTTCATGACCGGACGTGAGAAGGGCAGCCTGGGGGCCTGCGACACCTTCGCCGCCCGCCAGCTCTGACGCCCGGCGCCCCCGGTCCGGGAGCCGGACCGGGGAGGCGCGCCGGCGCTGGGGTGCCTACACTCGGGCGCGCTCCCCCCGCGAAAGGTCGGCCCATGCCCCTCACCCGATCCACCAGCCCCTCCCGTGACGCTGCGATGATCGCCGTCTTCGCCGGCTTCGTCGCCGCCCTCGGCCTGGTCCCGATGTTCCAGCCGCCCGGCTTCGCGGTGCCGATCACGGCCCAGTCGCTCGGCGTGATCCTCGCCGGCGCGGTCCTCGGCGGGCGGCGCGGGTTCGCCGCCGTGCTGCTGTTCCTCGCGCTGGTCGCCGTCGGCCTGCCGGTGCTGCCCGGTGGGCGGGGCGGTCTCGGCGTGTTCGCCACGCCGTCGACGGGCTTCCTGCTCGGGTTCCCGGTCGCCGCGTTCGTGGTGGGCTGGCTGACCGAGCGCGGTGGGTCGCCGTACCGGCTCCCCTGGGGGATCCTGGCCAACGTCGTCGGCGGCATCGTGGTCCTCTACAGCGCGGGCATCGTGGGCATGGCCGCAGTCGCCGGGATGTCGGTCGAGGCCGCAGCGGTCGCGAGCTGGATCTTCCTGCCCGGCGACCTGGTGAAGGTGGTGCTGGCCGCCGTCGTCGCCCGGGGCGTGCACGCGGCGTACCCGGGCCTGATCACCGCCCGGAGGCGGCGAAGCGAGGAGACCGCCTCTGTCTGAGCGCATCGTCGACGTCACGGCCGCCGCCGACCCGGTCGCGGCCGTCCTGGCGGCGCACGAGTGCGGCGACCTGGTCTCCGTGCGGACCTCAGGCACCACGAACGGTCCGCGGGCGGTGGTGCGTACGACGTCCTCCTGGTTCGACTCCTTCCCGCACGTCACGGAGCTGATGGCGCTCGGCGCCCGCTCACGGGTCTGGGTACCGGGACCTGCGACGTCGACCATGAACCTCTTCGCCGCGGTGCACGCGGCCGTGGTCGGCGCAGAGGTCGCGGACACACCGGCAGGGGCGACGCACGCGGTGCTGACCCCGGCCGTCCTCGGCCGCGCTCTCGCGCGGGGCACCACCGTCGACGGCCTGCACCTGGTCGTCGCCGGGGACCGCCTCGGCAGGGACCTGCACGACGCGGCGCTGGCCGCAGGAGCGATGCGGGTGAGCCACTACTACGGCGCCGCCGAGCTGTCGTTCGTGGCGTGGGGTGGGCACGCCGAGGACCTCCGGCCGTTCCCCGGCGTCGAGGTGGACTGCGCCACGGGCGAGGTGTGGGTGCGCTCCCGCTACGTCCTCCTCCGGTACGACGGGCCCGCCGGCCCCCTCGCCCGTCGGGGTGACGGCTTCGTGACGGTCGGCGACCGGGGACGCCTGGGGGACGGACGGCTGCGGGTCCTCGGGCGAGGGACGGAGACCGTGGTGACTGCCGGCGCAACGGTGCTGGTGTCCGACGTCGAGACCGCTCTGGAGGCCGGCACCGGCATCCGTCCGGTCGTCCTGGGCCTCCCCCACCCCGATCTCGGCGAGGTGGTGTGCGCCGTGGTCACCTCCGACGACGTCCTCCCCGCGCTGCGGGCCGCGGCACGCCACGTCCTCGACGCGGCCCAACGCCCTCGTGTCTGGTCGGTGGTCGCCGCCCCACCGTTGACCGCGGCCGGAAAGGTGGACCGTGCAGCGCTGCGGGAGGTCGTGCTGCGGGATCGTGACCTCGGCGTGCGACGCCGTACCGTGGGCGCGTGATGAGCCCGCCTGTGATCGTGGCGGCCCTGCGCACCCCGATCGGCACGTCCGGCGGGTCCCTGGCCGGAGTCGACGCGGCGGGGCTCGCTGCTCCCCTTCTCCGACGCCTCGCGGACTCGTTCCCGCGGCTGTCGGTCTCCGACGTGGTCCTCGGCAACTGCATGGGACCCGGCGGTGACGTCGCGCGCTACGCCGCCTTGGCCGCCGGTCTTCCGCCGGAGGTGCCGGGACTCACCGTGGACAGGCAGTGCGGCAGCGGCCTCGCCGCGATCGTCACAGCGGTCGCGCTGGTTCGCGACTCACCTGGTCTGGTGCTGGCCGGCGGGACCGAGTCCGTGTCGACGGCCCCGTGGCGGTTCTGGCCACCTGCCGGCCCGGACCAGGAGCCGGTCCGCTACCAGCGGGCACCGTTCGCTCCGCCGGCCGTCGGGGACCCGGACATGGGCCTGGCCGCGGACCTGCTGGCCGCCGAGCACGGTGTGACGCGGGAGCGCCAGGACACGTACGCCGCACGCTCGCACGCGCGTGCCTGGGCTGCGCAGCAGGCAGGCGGGTACGGCCCGGAGGTGGTCCCCGTCGACGGGGTGGACCGGGACGAACGCCCTCGGCCCGGCCTGACGGTCGAGCGGCTGGCCCGACTGCGTCCGGCGTTCCGCCCGGAGGGCACGGTGACCGCCGGCAACTCCTGCGGTGTCAACGACGGCGCAGCCGCCGTTGCGGTCGTCGACGCGGCCACCCACGCGTCGCTGGGCGTGCCGGGCCTCCAGGTCCTGGCCACCGCCACCGTCGGGGTCGACCCGAACCGCCCGGGCATCGGCGCGGTCCCGGCGATCCGCGCTGCTCTCGACCGGGCCGGTGTGGGCCTCGACCAGGTCGACGTCGTCGAGCTCAACGAGGCCTTCGCCGGCCAGGTGCTCGCCTGCTGCGACGACCTGGGGCTGGACCCCTCCCGGGTGTGCCCGGAGGGCGGTGCCCTGGCTCTGGGACATCCGTGGGGCGCCTCCGGCGCGGTGCTCGTCGTGCGCCTGTTCAGCCGACTGGTGCGCGCGGGGCGAGGCTCCCTCGGGTTGGCCGCGATCGCCGCGGGCGGCGGCCAGGGCGTGGCGATGGTGGTGCGGCGCGTCCCGTGACGCAACGACACGGCGAGTTGCTGCCACATTCGACGTCGAAGACACGCCGGAGTCGCTAACGTCTGGAAATGTGTCGACACTGTCGGACCCGGCTGACCTGACCGGTCCCACCGCTCTCGAGGGGAACACCGACTCCTCGAAGAAGCGAGTCGTCGCGTGGGCCATGTGGGACTGGGGTGCGCAGCCGTTCAACACGGTCATCACGACCTTCGTCTTCGCTGTCTACCTCACCAGCAAGAACTTCGGTGACATCAACTTCACCTCGATGGCGTTGGCGGTCTCCACCGGGCTGGCCGGTCTCTTCGTGGCCCTCCTGGCGCCGGTCCTGGGTCAGAACTCCGACCGCTCCGGCAAGACCGTCCGCAACCTGAAGCTCCAGACGTGGATCCTGGCTCTGCTCTCGGCCGCCCTCTTCTTCGTCAAGCCGGAGCCCGGGTTCCTCGTCCTGGGCCTGGTCCTGCTCGGTGCCGGATCGGTCGTCTCCGAGATCGCCGGGGTCAACTACAACGCCACGATCGACCAGGTCGCGACGCACCGCACGGTGGGCCGGGTGTCCGGCTTCGGCTGGGGGATGGGGTATCTCGGCGGGATCCTGGTCCTGCTGCTCATCTACTTCCTCTTCATCCAGCCCGAGACCGGCCTGTTCGGCGTCACCGACGAGGCGGCGTTGGACATCCGGGTGTCCATGCTCGTGTGCGGCCTCTGGATCGGGCTGTTCACCATCCCCGCCCTGGTCGTCCTGCGTGACCGGCCGCGACCGCCGGCCCGACGCGTGGGGGTGGTGACCTCCTACCGGTTGGTGTGGCGCTCCATCCGTGGGCTGTGGAGCACGTCCCGGCACACGGTGTACTTCCTCCTCGCGTCGGCGCTGTTCCGCGACGGACTGGCCGGCGTGTTCGCCTTCGGCGCCGTCCTCGCGGCCGGGACCTTCGGGCTGAGTGCGGGTGAGGTCATCATCTTCGGCGCGGCAGCGAACATCGTCGCCGGGCTGGCCACGATGGCGTTCGGCGCGCTCGACGACTGGATCGGCCCGAAGAAGGTCATCCTCATCTGCCTGGCGGCGCTCGTGACGCTCGGCCTGCTCATCTTCCTCCTGCACGACGGGGGCAAGTCGACGTTCTGGGTCCTCGGCCTGCTGCTCACGGTCTTCGTCGGTCCCGCCCAGGCGGCCTCCCGGAGCTTCCTCGCCCGGCTCATCCCGCAGGGCAAGAGCGGTGAGATCTTCGGCCTCTACGCCACCACGGGCCGGGTCGTCTCGTTCCTCTCCCCACTCGCCTTCGGCGCCTTCATCGCCCTGGGCGCCCTGGTGACCGGGGCGGAGAACACGCAGTACTGGGGCATCCTCGGGATCGTCCTCATCCTCGCGGCCGGCTTCGCGGTGATGCTGCCGGTGAAGGAGCACGGCGAGCACCGGATGACCTGACGCGTGTGAGAATGGCGTCTCCAGTCCCGCGTCCTCGAAGGCCCCCGCCATGCCCGTGATCGACATCGAGCGGGTCAGCCACACCTACGGCGAGGGTACGAGTCGTCGTACCGTCCTCCGCGACGTCACCGTCACACTGACCGAGCAGCGGATCGGGATCATCGGAGCCAACGGCTCCGGCAAGTCGACGTTCGTCCGGCTGCTCAACGGGCTGGTCGTCCCGACCCAGGGCGCGGTCACGGTCGACGGCCTCGACACCCGCCGGCACGCCCGCGAGGTGCGCCGCAGGGTCGGCTTCTGCTTCACCGACCCGGACGCGCAGATCGTGATGCCCACGGTCGCCGAGGACGTGGCCTTCGGGCTCCGCCGCCGGGGCCTGGGCAAGGCCGAGGCCGCGGCCCGGGTGCGGGAGACCCTCGAGGCGTACGGCCTCGCCGATCACGCCGACCACCCCGCCCACCTGCTCAGCGGCGGCCAGAAGCAGCTGCTGGCGCTCTCCTCGGTGCTGGTGACCGACCCCGAGGTGCTGGTGCTCGACGAGCCCACCACCCTGCTTGACCTGCGCAACGCCGCAGCCGTCCAGCGGGTCGTACGCGGGCTCCCGCACCAGGTGGTGCTGGTGACCCATCACCTCGACCTGCTCGACGGGTTCGACCGGGTGCTGGTCTTCGACGAGGCTCGGCTCGTCCACGACGGTCCCCCGCACGCGGCGGTCGAGCACTACCGGAAGCTGATGTCGTGAGCCCGCTCGGCCTGTACCGGCCCGGTGACTCGTTGCCGCACCGGCTGCCCGCAGGGTTCAAGCTCCTCCTGATGGTCGCCGCCGGCGCGACGTCGGTGTTCCTCGACCATCCCTGGCAGGGCGCGTCGGCGGTGCTCGCGGTGCTGGGCGGCTACCTGCTGGCGGGTTTCGGTCTCGGCACGGTGTGGCGCCAGGTCCGGCCGCTGGTATGGGTCCTCGGCCCGATCGCCGTGTTCCACGTCGTGCTCGGTGGGTGGGAGCAGGCCGCGGTCGTCCTCGGCCTCGTGCTCTCCCTGGTGCTCCTGGCGGCGCTGGTCACCCTGACCACGCGTACGACGGACATGGTCGACGCCGTGGTCCGTGCCCTCGGTCCGCTTCGCGTCGTCGGCGTGAACCCGGAGCGGGTGGGGCTCCTCCTCGCGCTGGGGATCCGGTCCGTCCCGGTCGTCGTCGGGCTGGCCCAGGAGGTGCGTGACGCTCAGCGGGCCCGCGGCCTGACCGCCAGCCCCCGTGCCTTCGCCGTGCCTCTGGTGGTCCGGTCGCTCCGACACGCCGACGCCCTGGGCGATGCGCTGGTCGCGCGAGGCGTCGACGACTGAGGCCCGTCCGGTCTCCACGAACGTCGGATCAACGGGACCTCGACTGCACAGGCGCCGGGTCAGCGGGGGTCGGTGATGGTGACTGCGGCGGAGCGGGCGTCGGCGACCGCCTGGTCGAGCACCGCCCGGCGCGGCTCGGGGACGGCCAGCCACGGCTCGGTCCTGCGCGCGGCCGGCCCGGCGAGCCGGGGATCGGAGAGCACGGCCACGACGGCGGCGTGGTCGCCGCCGCACACGAGCGCGTCCACTCCCCCGGCCTCGAGGACCAGGATCCGGTGCGCGTGGTCGGCGGCCGCCTCGTAGGCCTGGCGCGCCTGGTTGTCACGGCGGCGGGCGAACCGCTGCTGGCTCTGGCCGCCGGCCTTGGTGCGACCTTGCACGTGCCGCTGGCCGACCTTCGAGGCCCACGGCTCCGGCCCGGTGCCGAAGGCCACGGCGAAGCCGCCCTTGCGGACGAGCAGGACGCCCCAGCGCACCGGCTCGCCCACGGCGTCGGCGAAGGAAGTCACGTGGGGAGGGCCGTCGTACTCCCGGGCGAACGGAAGGGCCGCCTCGGCGACGGCTCCGTCGGGAGCGGTCGCGACGAGGCGGCCTCGCTGCACGGCCAGCCCGGGGTCCCCGTGACGGGTCCCGAAGTTCTCGAACCACCGCACGACGCGCTCGGCAGGCACGAGCACCGTGCGGGAACCGCTCACCTCAGACGTTGAAGCCCAGGGCGCGCAGCATCTCGCGGCCGTCGTCGGTGATCTTGTCCGGGCCCCACGGCGGCATCCACACCCAGTTGATGTGCACGCCGTTGACGAGGCCCTCGAGCGCCTGCTCCGTCTGGTCGGTGATGACGTCGGTCAGCGGACAGGCCGCGGAGGTCAGCGTCATGTCGATGACAGCGCTCCTGTCCTCCTCCACGTGCACGCCGTAGACGAGCCCGAGGTCCACGACGTTGATGCCGAGCTCGGGGTCGACGACGTCCTTCATCGCCTCGGTGACGTCGTCCTCGGTCACCGTCGAGGTGCCCCCACTCGTGAGGTCCACCTCGGGCAGGTCGCTGGTGTTGGCGTCGGTCATGCTTGCTCCTTCGGTTGCGTCCGGGCGTCGTCACCGGCCGGGGTGTCATCGGACCGTCCGGCCTCGCCGAGAACCCGGGATGTCGCGTCCTTCCACGCCATCCAGGACAGAAGTGCGCACTTCACGCGCGCGGGGAACTTGGCCACGCCCGCGAAGGCGATGCCGTCCTCGAGCACCTCCTCGTCGGGCTCGACGGCTCCACGGCCCTGCATGAGGGTTTGGAAGTCGTCGAGGACCGAGAGCGCCTCGGTGACGGTCTTGCCGATCACCAGGTCGGTCATCACCGAGGTGGACGCCTGGCTGATCGAGCAGCCCTCCGCGGCGTAGGAGACGTCCTCCACGACGGCATCCTCGCCGGTCCCGGAGAGGTGGACCCGCAGGGTGACCTCGTCGCCGCACGTGGGGTTCACGTGATGCACCTCGGCCTCGTAGGGCTCGCGGAGACCTGCGTTCAGCGGGTTCTTGTAGTGGTCCAGGATGATCTCCTGGTAGAGCGTGTCGAGGTCCTGGCTCATGTCAGTCCACCTTGAAGTACTTCTTGGTGTACTCCAACCCCTCGATGAGTGCGTCGATCTCCTGCGGCGTCGTGTAGAGGTACGACGACGCGCGGGTGGAGCTCTGGACGCCGTACCTCTTGTGGGCCGGCTTCGCGCAGTGGTGCCCCGCACGGACCGCGATGCCGAGCGAGTCGAGCACCTGGCTCACGTCGTGCGGGTGCACGCCGTCGATCTCGAAGGAGATCGCCCCACCGCGGTGCTCGGCGTCGACCGGGCCGAGAATCGTCAACCCGTCGATCCGGGTCATCTGCTCCAGCGCGTAGCGGGTGATCGTCTCCTCGTGCGCCCGGATCCGGTCCATGCCGACCGCCGACACGTAGTCGATCGCCACGCCCAGCCCGATCGCCTCCACGATCGGCGGGGTGCCGGCCTCGAACTTGTGCGGGATGCCGGCGTACGTCGACCGCTCCATCGACACGGTGGCGATCATCTCGCCGCCGCCGAGGAACGGAGGCAGCTGCTCGAGCAGCTCACGCCTGCCCCACAGCACACCGATCCCGGTGGGGCCGACGACCTTGTGGCCGGTGAAGACCAGGAAGTCCGCGCCCGACTCGACCACGTCGACCGGCATCTGCGGCACGGCCTGCGACGCGTCGACGACCACCACCGCCCTCACCTCGTGGGCGCGGTCGGCGATCTGCCGGACCGGGTTGACGGTGCCGAGCATGTTCGACACCCACGTCAGGGACACCACCTTGGTGCGCTCGGTGATGAGGTCGTCGATGTTGGACAGGTCCAGCCGGCCGTCGTCGGTGAGCCCGAACCAGCGCAGGGTCGCGCCCTTGCGCTCGGTGAGGAACTGCCACGGGACGATGTTGGAGTGGTGCTCCATCTCGGTGATGACGACCTCGTCGCCCTCCCCGATCTCCAGCGGCCCACGGGCCCACGACAGCGTGCTCGCGACCAGGTTGAGCGCCTCGGAGGCGTTCTTGGTGAAGATCACCTCGTCGCGCGAGGGAGCGTGGATGAACGCCGCGACCTTGTCGCGGGCCTCCTCGAACGCCGCCGAGGACTCCGCGCCGAGCTGGTGCATGGCGCGGGCGATGTTCGCGTTGTGCCGCTCGAGGTGGTCGACCATCGAGTCGATGACGACCTGCGGCTTCTGCGAGGTGTTCGCGCTGTCGAGGTACACCAGCGGGCGTCCGTCCGCGAGCGTGCGCGACAGGATCGGGAAGTCCTTGCGGATCACCTCGAGGTCCGGAAGCAGACCTTCCATCTCAATCTCCTATCGCGCCGACGCCGGTCACGGCTCAGACCGCTGCGCGGACGTACTTGTCGTAGCCCTCGGCCTCGAGCTGCTCGGCGAGCTCGGGCCCGCCCTGCTCGGCGATCTTGCCGTCGACGAAGACATGCACGAAGTCGGGCTTGATGTAGCGGAGGATGCGCGTGTAGTGGGTGATCAGCAGCACGCCGCGGTCACCCTGCTCGCGGAACCGGTTGACGCCCTCGGACACGATCTTGAGCGCGTCGATGTCGAGGCCGGAGTCGGTCTCGTCGAGCACCGCGACCTTGGGGTTGAGCAGCTCGAGCTGGACGATCTCGTGGCGCTTCTTCTCACCGCCGGAGAAGCCCTCGTTGACGTTGCGCTGAGCCATGGTGGTGTCCATGGCGACCTTCTCCATGGCTGCGTTGACGTCCTTGATCCAGGTGCGCAGCTTGGGTGCCTGGCCCTCGATCGCGGTCTTCGCGGTGCGCAGGAAGTTCGCGACGGACACGCCGGGGACCTCGACGGGGTACTGCATCGCGAGGAACAGACCGGCGCGGGCGCGCTCGTCGACGCTCATCGCGAGGACGTCCACGCCGTCGAGGGTCACCGAGCCGCTGGTGACGGTGTACTTCGGGTGACCGGCGATCGAGTAGGCCAGCGTGGACTTGCCCGAGCCGTTGGGGCCCATGATCGCGTGCGTCTCGCCGTCCTTGATGGTCAGGTCGACGCCCTTGAGGATCTCCTTCGGGCCGTTCTCGGTGTCGACGCTGACGTGCAGGTCGCGGATCTCCAGGGTTGCCATGTCTTCGTTCTCCGTGTCGTTGTCGTCGAAATTCTGGGGCGCCGGGCGCCGGGTCAGTAGGGGCTCTGCACGTCGACCAGGACGTCGTCGCCCTCCACCCGGACCGGGTAGATGGCGACCGGCTCGGTCGCGGGCAGGCTGATCGGCTTGCCGGTCCTCAGGTCGAACTGCGAGCCGTGCAGCCAGCACTCGATGTGCGCGTCCTCCACGTCCCCCTCGGACAGGGGCACCGCGGCGTGCGAGCACTCGTCGTAGATCGCGTACCAGTCGTCGTCCTCCCGGACCACGGCGACAGCGACGTCGTCGACCGACACCGCGAGCACGCCGCCGGGCTGCACGTCGCTGGTCGAGCAGGCACGCACGAAGCTCATGCGCCTGCCCCCGGACGGGCGCCCACGTTCTTCTCCAGCTCGGCCTCCACGGTGGCCATGAGCCGCTCCTCCAGGGCCGGGACGCCGATCTTCTTGATGATGTCGGCGAAGAAGCCGTGCACGACCAGGCGGCGGGCCTCGTCCTCCTCGATGCCGCGCGACTGCAGGTAGAACAGCTGCTGGTCGTCGAACCTTCCGGTGGTCGAGGCGTGGCCGGCACCCTCGATCTCCCCGGTCTCGATCTCGAGGTTCGGCACCGAGTCCGCCCGGCACCCGTCGGTGAGGACCAGGTTGCGGTTGGACTCGTAGGTCTCGATGCCCTCGGCGACCTTGCGGATCAGCACGTCGCCGACCCAGACCGCGTGCGCGTCCTCGCCCTGCAGCGCGCCCTTGTAGTCGACGTTGCTGCGCGTGCGCGGGGCGTTGTGGTCGACGAAGAGACGGTGCTCGAGGTGCTGGCCCGCGTCGGCGAAGTACAGCCCGAGGAGCTCGGCCTCGCCGCCGGGACCGTCGTAGACGACCTCGGTGTTGAGCCGCACCAGGCCGCCGAAGCTGATCGCGGAGTGCCGCACGGCGGCGTCGCGCCCCACGCGGATCGCGTCCCGGCCGAGGTGCACGGCGTCGTCGTCCCAGTCCTGGATGGTCACCGCGCTCACCTGGGCGCCGTCACCCACGAGGAACGACGTGCTCGCGGCGTAGCGGGCCGAGCCCGCGTGCTCGAGCACAACCGCCACCTTGGCGTGGTTGCCGACCCGGACCACCAGGTGGCCCCAGACCAGGTCGTCGGCGGAGGAGCCGCGCAGCCGCACGACCACCGGCGTGTCGAGCTCGAGCTCGGCCGGCACGTCGAGGAGCATCGCTCCCCCGGCGTTCGCCACCGCGAGCGCGGACGGGCGGTCGGCCGGGAGGGACTCCCCGAGGGCACGGGCCTCCTCGGCGGTGATCTGGCGCAGGGTCACACCCTCGGGCAGGTCGGTCTCCCAGGTGAGGTGGGCATCGGACGCCTCCCCCTCGAGGATCCCGCCGAGCCGCTTGATCGGCGTGAACCGCCAGATCTCCTCCCTGCCGGTCGGGACCGGGTGGTCGGCGAGGTCGTACGACGGCGTGGGGTGCAGGTGGCTGGCCACCTTGTCGCTGGTCTCCACGGCGCGCGCGACGTTCGGTGCTTCGGTGACTGTCACAGGTCTCGCTTTCTCGCTTTCAGAAAATGGGGACGGCGGACCCGGCGTCAGCCGACGGCCCCCTCCATCTGGAGCTCGATCAGCCGGTTCAGCTCGAGGGCGTACTCCATGGGCAGCTCCTTGGCGATGGGCTCGACGAAGCCGCGGACGATCATCGCCATCGCCTCGTCCTCCTCCATGCCCCGGCTCATCAGGTAGAAGAGCTGGTCGTCGCTGACCTTCGAGACCGTGGCCTCGTGGGCCATCGACACGTCGTCCTCGCGGACGTCGACGTAGGGGTAGGTGTCGGACCGGCTGATCTGGTCCACGAGCAGCGCGTCGCACTTGACGATGCTCTGCGAGTGCTCGGCACCCTCGTTGACCTGGACGAGGCCGCGGTACGACGTACGACCGCCGCCGCGCGCCACCGACTTGGAGATGATCGAGCTCGAGGTGTTCGGCGCGGCGTGGACCATCTTGGCGCCCGCGTCCTGGTGCTGTCCCTCGCCGGCGAAGGCGATCGACAGGGTCTCTCCCTTGGCGTGCTCGCCCATGAGGTAGATGGCGGGGTACTTCATCGTCAGCTTGGAGCCGATGTTGCCGTCGACCCACTCCATCGTCGCGCCGGCCTCGGCGACCGCGCGCTTGGTGACGAGGTTGTAGACGTTGTTCGACCAGTTCTGGATGGTCGTGTAGCGGCAGCGGCCGCCCTTCTTGACGATGATCTCGACGACCGCGGAGTGCAAGGAGTCGGAGCTGTAGATCGGCGCGGTGCAGCCCTCGACGTAGTGCACGTAGGCGTCCTCGTCGACGATGATCAGCGTCCGCTCGAACTGGCCCATGTTCTCGGTGTTGATCCGGAAGTAGGCCTGCAGCGGGATGTCGACGTGGACACCCTTGGGGACGTAGATGAACGAGCCGCCGGACCACACCGAGGTGTTGAGCGCGGCGAACTTGTTGTCACCGACCGGGATCACGGTGCCGAAGTACTCCTTGAAGAGCTCCTCGTGCTCCTTCAGCGCGGTGTCGGTGTCGACGAAGATGACGCCCTGCTCCTCGAGGTCCTCGCGGATCGCGTGGTAGACGACCTCGGACTCGTACTGCGCGGCGACGCCGGAGACCAGGCGCTGCTTCTCCGCCTCGGGGATGCCGAGCCGGTCGTAGGTGTTCTTGATGTCCTCGGGCAGGTCGTCCCAGGTGGCAGCCTGCTTCTCGGTGGAGCGCACGAAGTACTTGATGTTGTCGAAGTCGATCGTGTTGAGCTCGCCGCCCCAGGTCGGCATCGGCTTGCGCCCGAAGAGCTTGAGGCCCTTCAGTCGCAGGTCGAGCATCCACTGCGGCTCGCCCTTCTTCGAGGAGATGTCACGCACGACGTCCTCGTTGAGGCCGCGCTTGGCGGTGGCCCCGGCGGTGTCGCGGTCGGCCCAGCCGAACTCGTAGCGGCCGATGCCCTCGAGCTCGGGATTGCGCTGGTCGATCGTGGTCATGCTTATCAACCTCTCGTGTGACGAGACAGTGGTGTGGACTCTGGACGGCTGGTGGCGCCGGCCGGGATGCAGGTGGTGCAGACCCCGTCGCCGTGGGCGATGGTGGCCAGGCGTTGGACGTGACGACCGAGCAGCCGGCTGATCGCCTCGGTCTCGGCCTCGCACAGCTGCGGGAACTCGTGCGCCACGTGGGAGACCGGGCAGTGCTGCTGGCACAGCTGCTCGCCGACCGGGCCCTCGCGGACCGAGGCAGCGTAGCCACTCTGGTTGAGCGCCTCCGCGACCGCCTCGGCGGCGCTCAGGTCGGGCTGGCGGGCGACCACCTGCGCGTAGTCGGACTCGAGGGTCGCCACCCGGCGACGGGCGAACTCCTTGACGGCGTCCTCGCCTCCGGTCTCGGCGAGGAAGCGCAGCGCCTGGGCCGCGAGGTCGTCGTACTGCTGGTCGAACTGGTCGCGCCCGGCCTCGGTGAGCGCGAACTCCTTGGCGGGACGGCCCCGGCCCCGGGAGCCGGTGCTGCGGGGCTCGCGCGACTCGACCGCGCCCTCGGCCATCAGGTGGTCGAGGTGGCGACGGACGGCGGCGGCGGTCAGGTGGAGGCGCTCCGCCAGCGCGGCGGCGGTGCTGGCGCCGTTCTCGAGGATCGAGCGGGCCACGCGCTCACGGGTCGGCGCATCCCCGCCGCGGGGGGCGTAGAGAGAGGTGCCGTCGATTTCCACAACACCAGTGTGCCGTTAATACCCGGGCCCGATCAACCCGGGGTCCCTCACTGTGAGACCGGAACCTAGAATCCAGGGGTGTCCCCACCCCCCACCGCTGCACGCGGCCCCGCCGTCGTCGTCGAGGACCTCACGATGCGGTACGGCGACACCCTCGCCGTCGACGGACTGTCCCTGGAGGTAGCCCGGGAGAGCATCACCGCCGTGCTCGGGCCCAACGGCGCGGGCAAGACCACGACCCTGGAGACCTGCGAGGGCTACCGCCGCCCGCAGCAGGGGTCGGTGCGGGTGCTCGGCCTCGACCCGCAGCGGGACCGGCGCGACCTGCTGCCCCGGATCGGCGTCATGCTGCAGAGCGGCGGCGCCTGGTCGGGCGTCCGGGCCGTGGAGATGCTCCGGCACATCGCCTCGCTGCACGCCCACCCCCTCGACGTCGACATGCTCGTCGAGCGGCTCGGGCTCGACTCGTGCGGGCGGACGCCGTACCGCCGGCTCTCGGGAGGTCAGCAGCAGCGTCTGGCTCTGGCCATGGCCGTCGTCGGCCGCCCCGAGCTCGTCTTCGTCGACGAGCCGACCGCCGGGATGGACCCGCAGGCGCGCCGCGCGACCTGGGAGCTCCTCGAGGAGCTGAGGGCCGACGGGGTGACGATCGTGCTGACCACGCACTACATGGACGAGGCCGAGCGCCTCGCGGACACCATCCACGTCATCGACCACGGCCGGCTGATCGCGACGGGCACCCCGTTCGACCTGACCCGCGGGGCCGGCCACAGCACGATCCGCCTCGTCGTGACCGAGCCGTTCCCCGCCGGCGCCCCCGAGTCGCTGCAGCAGGCGCTCGGTCCCCTGACGGAGGTGCACGCCATCAACGACCAGAGCCTGCTCATCACCGGCCCGGCCGACGCCACCACCCTCGCCACGGTGTCGGCGTGGTGCGAGGCCCACGGCGTGCTGCCCGAGTCGCTGTCCCTGGGGCAGCGGACCCTCGAGGACGTCTTCCTCCAGCTGACCGGGCGGGAGCTCAGCGCATGAGCACCTCCCCCGTCCCGTCGGGAACGTTCACCCCCCGGCCCGGCGCCGCGCCGTTCCACAAGCAGGTCCTCGCCCAGACGCGGATGGAGACCCGGCTGCTGCTGCGCAACGGCGAGCAGCTGCTCCTGGCGCTGGTCATCCCGGTGATCGTGCTCGTCGGCGGGGTGCTCGCCGCCGGCCGGGTCGGGCTCGACTTCCCCGCCGGCGCCGTGAACACGCTGACCCCCGGGGTCCTCGCGCTCGCGGTGATGTCGACCAGCTTCACGTCCCTGGCGATCGCCACCGGGTTCGAGCGGCGGTACGGCGTCCTCAAGCGTCTCGGCGCCTCCCCGCTGCCCCGGTCCGGGCTCCTCCTGGGCAAGGTCGGCGCGCTCCTGGCCGTCGAGGTGCTCCAGGTCGTCGTGATCGGCGTCGTCGCGCTCCTCCTCGGCTGGTCCCCCTCCCCCGGCCTCGTCGGGCTCCTCGGCGGCGCCCTCGTGATGCTGCTGGGCACCGCGGCCTTCGCCTCGCTGGGTCTCGCCCTGGCCGGCGCCCTGCGGGCCGAGGCGACCCTGGCCGCCGCGAACCTCGTCTACCTCCTGCTGATGGCCGGCGGCGCCGTGGTGATCCCGTCGACGTCGTACGGCGCCGTCGGGCCCCTGCTCGAGCTGCTCCCCTCCGGCGCCCTGGGCAACGGCCTCCGGGCCGCGCTCATGGACGGCACGCTGCCCGTCGTACCCCTCCTCGTGCTCGCCGCCTGGGCGGCGGTCGGAACCCTGCTCACCTCGAGGACGTTCAAGTGGGAGTGACCGTGCAGACCCCGCAGACCGACGCGAACCCGTCGGCCTGGGCGCAGCGGTGGTTGTACCCGCTCGCCGTCACGACGCTCGCGGTGAACATCCTGATCGTCCTCACCGGTGGCGTCGTCCGGCTCACGGCGTCGGGCCTGGGCTGCCCGACCTGGCCGCGGTGCACCGACGAGTCGTTCACCCCGCACGGCGAGCTCGGCCTCCACGGCGCGATCGAGTTCGGCAACCGTCTCGTGACGTTCCTGCTCGCCGCCGTCGCGATCGCGATGTTCGTGGCGGCGTGGCGGTCCGGGCGCCGGTCGCTGGCGAGCCTCGCGTTCGTGATCGGGCTCGGTGTCCCGGCGCAGGCGCTCATCGGCGGGGTCACCGTCCTCACCGACCTCAACCCCTGGATCGTGGCCTTCCACCTGCTGGTGTCGATGGCGATGATCCAGGTCGCCGTCGTCCTCCTCCGGCGCATCCGGGAGGGCGACCTTCCTGCCGTGGCGACGGTGCCGCCCGCGGTGACCTGGCTGGTGCGGGCGACCTTCGTGGTCGGGTGGGTCGTGCTCTACCTCGGCACGGTCGTGACCGGCAGCGGCCCCCACGCGGGTGACCTCGACGCGCCCCGCAACGGTCTCGACCCCGCGGCACTCAGCCAGCTGCACACCGACGCGGTGTTCCTGCTCCTCGGCCTGACCGTCGGTGCGGTGCTCGCACTCAAGGCGGTCGGTGCGCCGCAGCATGCGGTCCGGGCCGCGACGGTGCTGCTCGGCCTCGAGCTGGCCCAGGGCGTGGTGGGCTTCGTCCAGTACTTCACCGGGCTGCCCGTCGTACTCGTCGGCCTGCACCTGCTCGGCTCGGCCCTCGTCTCGGCGGCGCTGGCGTGGCTGCTGCTGGGGGTGCGGGACCGCCCTGTCGCTTTCCCACGTTCACCTGGGAAAACACGTCCTACCTCGACAGATATCACGCGGTAGGTGACGGTTTCCCACGTTCACCTGGGAAAGCCGACGCCGCCGCGGGACAGGTCCGGGAGGCCGGCGGCGTCGCGGAGGCGGGCGAACTCCTCGGCCAGAGCGGGCACCGGCCAGCGGGCGTTGAGCCCGCTGGGGTTCGGCAGCACCCAGACCCGGGCCTCCCCCACCGTCTCCTCCTGCGGCCCCACCACCGCCCGGGGGCTCGCGAACGCGCTGCGGTAGGCGCCGATGCCCACGACGGCGAGCCAGGCCGGTCGCAGGCAACGTACCTTCGCTCGCAGCACCTCCCCGCCGGCGACCAGCTCGGCCCGGCTCAGCTCGTCGGCGCGAGCGCTCGCGCGGGCCACCACGTTCGTGATGCCGAGGCCGAGCGGGAGCAGCTCCGCCTGCTCGGACGGGTCGAGCTGTCGCGACGTGAGCCCCGACCGGTGCAGGGCCGGCCAGAACCGGTTGCCGGGGCGGGCGAAGTGCAGGCCGGTCGCCGCCGACCACAGCCCGGGGTTGATGCCGCTGAAGAGCACGCGCAGGCCCGGGGCGGTGACGTCCGGGACGGTCAGGTGTACGGCGGCCGCGAGCTCGTCCCGGGACGGCCGCGAGGTCACAAGGCCAGCAGCGGGTCGAGCGCGACGGAGACGAACAGCAGGGAGAGGTACATGTTCGACCAGTGGAACAGCCGCATCGGCCGCACCACGCTCAGGTCGTCGCTGCGCGAGGCCCGGGCGAGCAGCAGGTGTGCCTCCACCAGGAACAGCACGCCGAGCACGACCGCCGCAGCGGGGTAGAGCCAGCCCGTGTCGGCCACCGGCCACAGGACCAGGGAGGTCGCCACCATCACGTAGGAGTACGCCAGCACCTGCCTGGCCACCGCCCGCGCGGACGCGACCACCGGCAGCATCGGCACGTCGACCTTCGCGTAGTCGTCGCGGTACCTCAACGCGAGCGCCCACGTGTGCGGCGGCGTCCAGAAGAAGACCACCAGGAACAGGATCACCGGCTCCCAGGCCAGCGCGTCCGTGACCGCGGTCCAGCCGATGAGCGCGGGGAAGCAGCCGGCGATGCCACCCCAGACGATGTTCTGGGTGGTGCGCCGCTTCAGCACCATCGTGTAGACGAGGACGTAGAAGGCGTTGGCCCCGAGGGCCAGCCACGCCGAGAGCCAGTTCACGTAGAACCCGAGCACCAGCGTGGAGACGACCGCCAGCACCAGGCCGAACACGGTCGCGGTGCGTGCGGTGACGACGTGCCGCGGCAGGGCACGACGCCGGGTGCGCCGCATCTGCTCGTCGATGTCACGGTCGTAGACGTTGTTCAGGGCGCTCGCGCTGCCCGCCGACAGGGTTCCGCCGATGACGGTGGCGACGACCAGCCCGAGCTCCGGCACACCCCGCTCGGCGAAGAACATCACCGGCACGGTGGTCAGCAGCAGCAGCTCGATCACCCGGGGCTTCATGAGCCCGACGTACGCCGCAACCACGTCTCGGAACCTCGTGGGGCCGGTCCCGGGCGCCTGCGACGAGACGGGATGGTGGACGGCCGTCACGAAAACCTCGAGTTCAACGGTTGCAGGAAAGCCCCTCAGGCTACCGGCGAGTCTAGTGCGCGCTCCGGGGATCGGAACCATCGGGAGGGTCCGGGCAGGTGTGCACCGGCTCACCGATGCTGAGTAGGCTCGGTCTGTCCGCCCGCACCCGCAGCTCGAGAGGAACCGGCCCACGTGAGCCAGACCCCCACCGCCCTGGAATGGACCGACCTCGACCGGCGGGCGGTGGACACGGCCCGGGTCCTCGCCATGGACTCCGTCCAGAAGGTGGGCAACGGGCACCCCGGCACCGCCATGGCCCTCGCCCCGGTCGCCTATCTGCTGTTCCAGAAGCGGATGCGTCACAACCCCGCGGACCCGTCCTGGAGCGCACGGGACCGGTTCGTCCTGTCCGCCGGGCACAGCAGCATCACCCTCTACACCCAGCTCTTCCTCGGCGGGTTCGGCCTCGAGCTCGAGGACCTGCAGTCACTGCGCACATGGGGCAGCAAGACCCCCGGCCACCCCGAGCACGGCCACACCGCCGGCGTGGAGACCACCACCGGTCCCCTCGGCCAGGGTGTCGCGAACGCCGTGGGCATGGCGATGGCCGCCCGCCGCGAGCGCGGCCTCCTCGACCCCGACGCCGCCGAGGGCGAGAGTCCCTTCGACCACCACGTGTACGCGATCTGCAGCGACGGCGACCTCGAGGAGGGGGTCAGCGGCGAGGCCTCGTCGCTCGCCGGGCACCAGCAGCTCGGCAACCTCACGCTGGTCTACGACGACAACGAGATCTCCATCGAGGGCGACACCGACATCGCGTTCAGCGAGGACGTCGCCAAGCGCTACGAGGCCTACGGCTGGCACGTGCAGACCGTGGACTGGACCTCCGGCGGCACGGAGTACGTCGAGGACGTGGACGCGCTGTGGTCCGCGCTGGAGGCCGCGGAGCAGGAGACCGCCCGCCCCAGCATGATCGTGCTGCGCACGGTCATCGCCTGGCCCGCCCCGAACGCCCAGGGCACCGGCGCCTCACACGGCACCGCCCTCGGCGAGGACGAGGTCGCCGCGACCAAGAAGATCCTCGGCTTCGACCCCGCGCAGACCTTCGAGGTCGCCGACGACGTCCTCGCGCACACCCGCGGGCTCGTCGAGCGCGGTCGAGCGGCCGCCGCGGCATGGCAGGGCCGCTACGACAGCTGGGCAGCGGCCAACCCGGAGCGGTTGGCGCTGCTCCACCGATTGAGGACCCGGACCCTGCCCGCGGGCTGGACCGAGCACCTGCCGGCCTTCGAGGCAGACCCCAAGGGCGTCGCCACGCGCAAGGCCTCCGGCGGCGTGCTCAGCGCGATCGCCCCGGTCCTGCCCGAGCTGTGGGGCGGCTCCGCCGACCTCGCGGAGTCCAACAACACAAGCCCCAAGGGCGAGCCGTCCTTCATCCCCGAGGAGCGATCCACGAGGGAGTTCCAGGGCGACAGGTACGGCCGGGTCCTCCACTTCGGCATCCGCGAGCACGCGATGGGCTCGATCATGAACGGCATCGCCCTGCACGGCGGCACCCGGGTGTACGGCGGGACCTTCCTGGTCTTCTCCGACTACATGCGTCCCGCCGTGCGGCTCGCCGCCCTGATGCAGCTCCCGGTCACCTACGTGTGGACCCACGACTCCATCGGCCTCGGCGAGGACGGCCCGACGCACCAGCCGGTCGAGCACCTCGCCGCCCTCCGCGCGATCCCCGGGCTGGACGTCGTACGCCCCGCGGACGCGAACGAGACCGTGGTCGCCTGGAAGACGATCCTGGAGCACAACGACCGGCCCGCCGGCCTCGCGCTCACCCGGCAGAACGTCCCGACCTTCCCCCGCGGCACCGACGACGACGGGCAGCGCTGGGGCAGCGCCGATGACACCGGCCTCGGCGGCTACGTCCTCCTCGACGCCGAGGGCGGCACCCCCGACGTGGTCCTCGTCGGCACCGGGTCCGAGGTCCAGCTCGCCGTCGAGGCCCGCACGCTGCTCGCCGAGAAGGGTGTTCGCGCACGCGTCGTCTCGATGCCTTGCCGCGAGTGGTTCGACGCCCAGGACCAGGCCTACCGCGACTCCGTCATCCCGCCGATCGTGAAGGCCCGGGTCAGTGTCGAGGCCGGCGTCGCGCAGGGCTGGCGCGAGATCGTCGGGGACCACGGCCGGATGGTGTCGCTGGAGCACTTCGGCGCCTCGGCGGACCACGCCACGATCTTCGAGCAGTTCGGCATCACGGCGGGGGCCGTGGTGCTCGCCGCCGAGGAGAGTATCCGCGCAGCCAACGGGTAACCGACCGTCGGGAGCCCGGAACACACACCTGAACACCGCACGCGGGAGGAAACCGATGTCGGAACGACTCAAGGCACTGGCGGAGGCAGGGGTCTCCATCTGGCTCGACGACCTCTCACGGGAGCGCATCGAGACGGGCAACCTGACCGACCTGGTCAAGAACCGGTCGGTGGTGGGGGTGACCACCAACCCCACCATCTTCGCGGCGGCGCTGGCCGACGGCGAGCGGTACGACGAGCAGGTGCGCCGGCTCGCCGAGGCCGGAGCGACGGTGGACGAGACGGTGTTCGAGCTGACCACCGACGACGTACGCCGCGCCTGCGACGTCCTGATGGACACCTGGAAGAAGACCGACGGCATCGACGGCCGCGTCTCCATCGAGGTCCCGCCCGGCCTGGCCTTCGACACCGACGGCACCGCCGCGGCGGCCCGCACGCTGTGGGCGGCGGTCGACCGGCCGAACCTCCTGATCAAGATCCCGGCCACCACCGAGGGCGCACCGGCCATCTCCACGGTGGTCGGTGAGGGCATCAGTGTCAACGTCACGCTGATCTTCGGCCTCGACCGGTACAAGGCGGTCATGGACGCCTACGCCGAGGGGCTCGAGCGCGCCGAGGCCAACGGCATCGACCTGTCGACGATCCACTCGGTGGCGTCGTTCTTCGTCTCCCGCGTGGACACCGAGGTCGACAAGCGTCTCGACGCGTCGGGCGTCGAGGGGGTCGAGGACCTGAAGGGCCGGGCCGGCGTCGCGAACGCCCGCCTGGCCTACCGCACCTACCAGGAGTTCATGTCCGGGTCGCGGTTCCAGGCGCTGGCCGCCCGCGGTGCGCGCCATCAGAGGCCGCTGTGGGCCTCCACCGGGGTGAAGGACCCCGACTACCCCGACACGATGTACGTCACCGAGCTCGTGGTCCCCGACACCGTCAACACGATGCCGGAGAAGACGATGGACGCCTTCGCCGACCACGGCGAGATCGACGGCGGGGACCGGGTGACCACGATGTACGGCGACGCCGACGGGGTCATGGCCCGCCTCGAGGCCGCCGGGATCCACTACGACGACGTGATCGCCACGCTCGAACGCGAGGGAGTCGAGAAGTTCGTCGCCTCGTGGGAGGAGCTGCTGGACACGGTCCGCACGAGCCTGGAGGGCGCGCGCAGGTGAGCGACGCACTGGAGGTCGCGGCGACCGGTGCCGCGGCGGACGCTGTCAGGTCCTGGGTCCCCCGGCTCGTCGAGGAGCGGTTCGCGAGCCGGCTCTTCGACAAGGACGCGACGCTCTGGGGCGAGGCGGCCCGGGCCGAGGCGTCCGTCCGGCTCGGCTGGGTCGAGCTGCACCGCACGTCACGACCGCTGATCGGTGCCGTCGCGGCGCTGCGCAGCGAGCTCGAGGAGGAGGGCATCACCCATGTCGCGCTGTGCGGCATGGGCGGCTCGTCGCTGGCCCCCGAGGTGATCTGCGCCACCCACGGGGTCGAGCTGACCGTCGTGGACTCCTCGCACCCCGACCAGGTGCGCGCCGCGATCGGCGAGCGGCTGTCCGGCACGGTCGTGGTCGTCTCCAGCAAGTCCGGGTCCACCGTCGAGACCGACTCCCAGCGACGCGCGTTCGTCGAGGCCTTCCGGACGGCCGGTCTCGACCCGACCCGCCACGTGGTCGTGGTGACCGACCCGGGCAGCCCCCTCGACGAGCAGTCACGCGCCGACGGCTACCGGGTCTTCAACGCCGACCCGAACGTCGGTGGCCGCTACTCCGCGCTCTCCGCCTTCGGTCTGGTCCCCAGCGGTCTCGCCGGTGCCGACATCGAGACCCTGCTCGACGAGGCCGACGTGGTGGCCGACCTGCTGGCCGACGACGACGAGGGGAACCCCGCCCTGCGGCTCGGCGCCGCTCTCGCCGGCACCGACCCGCTGCGTGACAAGCCGGTGCTCGTCGAGGACGGCTCTGGGCTGGTCGGTCTTCCCGACTGGGCCGAGCAGCTCGTTGCCGAGAGCACCGGCAAGGACGGCACCGGCCTGCTGCCGGTGGTCGTCGCCGACACCACCGCCCCGGAGGTGGTCCTCCCTCCCGAGGACGTGACCGTCGTGCGCCTCACCCGTGACGTGGAGGCCGCCGACGACGCACTGATCCCTGTGGACGAGCACGAGACCGCGGCCGCCGACGGCTCGGACCTCTGGGTCAGCGGCTCCCTCGGTGCGCAGCTGCTGCTGTGGGAGGTCGCCACGGCCGCCGCCGGCCGGATCCTCGGCATCGACCCGTTCGACCAGCCCGACGTCGAGTCCGCCAAGAAGGCAGCCCGGTCGCTGCTCGAGGGCACCCCCAAGGAGACGCCGGCGGCACTCGTGGACGGTCCCGTCGAGGTCCGCGCCCCCGGAGACGCGTCCTGGCTGGCCGGCGCCACCGACCTCGAGTCAGCGGTGGCGGCTCTGCTGTCCCGGCTCGACGATGACCGTGGCTACGTGGCGGTGATGGCCTACCTGGACCGGGTGGGCCTGCCCGAGCTGGAGGACGTGCGACGTACGCTCGCGGTCCGCACCCGCCGTCCGGTCACCTTCGGCTGGGGTCCGCGCTTCCTGCACTCGACCGGCCAGTTCCACAAGGGTGGACCGGCCGTCGGTGTCTTCGTGCAGATCACCGACCGACCGGCGCACGACCTGGCCGTGCCGGGGCAGGACTTCTCGTTCGCGACCCTCGTGGCGGCGCAGGCCGCCGGGGACGCGCAGGTGCTCGCCGACCACGGCCGGCCTGTGTTGCGGTTGCACGTCACCGACCTGGAGGAGGGGCTCACCCGCCTCCGGAAAGCACTGGCGTGACCCAGGACCAGGTGGCCAGGGCCAACCCGCTGCGGCAGCCACAGGACCGCCGGCTTCCGAAGATCGCCGGCCCCTGCAGCCTGGTCATCTTCGGTGTGACCGGCGACCTGGCCCGCAAGAAGCTGATGCCCGCTGTCTACGACCTCGCCAACCGCGGCCTGCTCCCACCCGGCTTCGCCCTGGTCGGGTTCGCGCGGCGGGACTGGGCCGACCAGGACTTCGCGCAGGTCGTGCACGACGCGGTCCGCGAGCACGCCCGCACGCAGTTCCGTGAGGAGGTCTGGCAGCAGCTCGCGGAGGGCTTCCGGTTCGTGCCCGGTGACTTCAACGACGACGAGGCCTTCGAGCTGCTGCGCCGGACCGTCGAGGAGCTCGACGAGGCCCGCGGCACCGGCGGCAACCACGCCTTCTACCTCTCGATCCCGCCGCGCTTCTTCAACGACGTCGTCGGTCAGCTCAAGGAGCACGGTCTCGCCGACCCGGAGGACGACCGGTCGTGGCGACGGGTGGTGGTGGAGAAGCCGTTCGGCTCGGACCTGAGGACCGCCCAGGAGCTCAATGCCACCATCTCGGAGGTGTTCGCACCGGAGTCGGTGTTCCGGATCGACCACTACCTCGGCAAGGAGACGGTCCAGAACATCCTGGCGATGCGCTTCTCCAACACGTTGTTCGAGCCGCTCTGGAACGCCAACTACGTCGACCACGTGCAGATCACGATGGCCGAGGACATCGGCATCGGCGGCCGGGCCGGGTACTACGACGGCATCGGCGCGGCCCGCGACGTGATCCAGAACCACCTGCTGCAGCTGATGGCGTTGATCGCGATGGAGGAGCCCACCTCCTTCGACGCCCGGCACCTGCGCATCGAGAAGCGCAAGGTGCTCGAGGCCGTGCGGCTCCCCCGCCGGCTCGACCTGAGCACGGCCCGCGGGCAGTACACCGAGGGCTGGGCCGGCGGGGTGAAGGTGCCCGGCTACAAGCAGGAGCAGGACATCCCGCAGACCTCGCACACCGAGACCTACGCCGCGATCACCCTGGGCATCGAGTCGCGGCGCTGGGCCGGGGTGCCCTTCTACATCCGCGCGGGCAAGCGGCTCGGCCGGCGCGTCACCGAGGTGGCGGTCGTCTTCAAGGCCGCCCCCCACCTGCCCTTCTCCGAGACCGCCACCGAGGAGCTCACCCAGAACGCGCTCGTCATCCGCGTGCAGCCCGACGAGGGGATCACCATGCGGTTCGGCTCGAAGGTCCCGGGCACGGCGATGGAGATCCGCGACGTGAGCATGGACTTCGCCTACGGCGGCTCGTTCACCGAGTCGAGCCCGGAGGCCTACGAGCGCCTGATCCTCGACGTGCTCCTGGGCGAGGAGCCGCTCTTCCCCCGGCACGAGGAGGTGGAGCTGTCGTGGAAGATCCTGGACCCGATCGTGAGGTACTGGGCCGAGCACGGCCGGCCCGACACCTACCCCGCCGGCACGTGGGGGCCGCCCTCCGCGGACCGGATGCTCGCCCGCGACGGCCGCGCCTGGAGACGCCCATGACAGGGACCCCGAGATGATCGAGCTCACCGACACCACCTCCAGCGCGATCGCCGCGGAGTTCCTGCGCGCGAGACGGCGTGCGGGGAGCCCCGCGATGGGGATGGTCATGACCCTGGTCTTCGTCGTCGACGACGAGGACGCCGAGGACGCGATGCAGGCGGCGAGGAACGCCTCGCGTGAGCACCCGGCCCGCGTGCTGGGCGTGATCCTCGGCGACGGGCGCGGCTCGCCGCGCGTGGACGCCCGCGTCGGGATCGGTTCCGGCTGGACCGGCGAGACCGCCATGATCCACCTGAAGGGGGAGGCGACCAAGCACCCCGAGTCGGTGGTCGTGCCCCTGCTGCTTCCCGACTCCCCCGTCGTCGTCTGGTGGCCCACCCGCGCCCCCGACGACCCCGCCGAGGACCCGCTCGGCCGGCTGGCACGACGCCGGATCACCGACACCGCGGCCGTGCCGCGCAACCGGGCCAAGGCGATGCTCACCCAGTGCCGGGCCTACGCCCCGGGGAACACCGACCTCGCATGGACCCGGATCACCTCCTGGCGTGCCCTGCTCGCCGCCGCCCTGGACCAGCAGCCCGGCAAGGTGCTCTCCGCGAGCGTGACCGGCCAACGGGTCAGCCCCAGCGTCGACCTCCTGGTCGCCTGGCTGACCGCACGGCTCAAGATCGACGTCACCCGCAAGGTGTCCGACGGGCCCGGGATCACCGCCGTGCACCTCGAGACCCGCAACGGCCCGATCTCGGTGGTCCGCGACGACGGCAAGGTCGCGACGTTCACCGTGCCCGGGCAGCCGGACCGGCCCGTCGCGCTCAAGCGACGTGAGCTCGACGAGCTCCTGGCCGAGGAGCTGCGCCACCTCGACCCCGACGAGGTCTACGCCGAGGCCGTCAAGACCGTCTGCAGGCTCGAGGACGGCGGGTCCAGCACCCGCGCGGGCAGCCGCCGCAGCAAGGGGGCGTCGTGACCGCACAGCAGGGCACCACGGTCGAGGTGCTGGAGGACCCCGACGAGCTCGCCTCGCACGTCGCCGAACGGCTCGTCGAGCACCTGGTCATGCTCCAGGCCGAGGGGCGCGTCCCGTCGGTCGTGCTGACCGGAGGCAGCGTCGCCGACCAGGTGCACGCCGCGGTGCTCCGCTCCCCCGCCCACCGCGAGGTCGACTGGGCCCGGGTCGAGGTGTGGTACGGCGACGAGCGGTACGTCCCCGACGACGACGACGACCGCAACGCGCTGCGCGCCCGGAGGGCCCTGCTCGACCACCTGCCGCTCGACGCCGCCCGGGTGCACGCGATGCCTGCCACCGGGGACGGCCACGCCACGCCGGAGGCAGCGGCCGCGGCCTACGAGGAGGAGCTCCTCCGGGTCCTCGGCGACCGTCCGCGCTTCGACGTGCTCATGCTCGGGATCGGTCCTGACGGCCACTGTGCCTCGCTGTTCCCCGGGCACGACGCTGTCCGTGCCGACGGGCTGACCGTCGCGGTGCACGACTCCCCCAAGCCGCCCCCGACCCGCCTCTCGCTGACCATGCACGCCCTCGGGCTCGCCGACGAGGTGTGGTTCATGGCGACCGGCCCGGACAAGGCCGAGGCCGTCTCCGCCGCCGTCTCGGGCGACGACGTGGACGCCGTACCCGCTTCCGGACCCGAGGGCCGCGACCGCACCCGCTGGTTCCTGGACCCCGAGGCGGCCGCTCGTCTCGACCGGGAGCCGCGTTTCTGAGCGGAGACGACGAACGGCCCGGAACGCCAAGACTCCGGGCCGTTCGGCGCTCGGTCCTAGAAGATGATCTCGCCGCGCTTGCGACGGTCACGCAGCGTCTGGAGCGCCTCGTCGAGGATGTCGGCCGCCTCCTTGTCGGAGCGCCGCTCCTTCACGTAGGCCAGGTGCGTCTTGTACGGCTCGATCTTCGGGGCCGGCGGCGGGTTGTCGGAGTCGAGGCTGGCCGGGAGTCCGCATCGCGGGCAGTCCCACGCCTCGGGGATCTGCGCCTCCACCGCGAACGTGATCACCGACTGGTGCCGGTGGGAGCAGTAGTAGACGACGCTCTGGCGCGGGGCGGCCTCACCGCGCTCCGCCTCCCCCATGGGCCCTGCGCCGACACGGCTGCCTCGAATGGCGTTTCCTCCACCAGCCACGCTCATAGCTCCTCAGTCAGGTCGAGACGGATGCCGTTCAGGCGCCGCCCTTGAGCAGTAGTCCGAGTGCGACGACGCAGGCGAACCAGATGATGCCGGCGCCGACCGTGATCCGGTCCAGGTTCCGCTCGGCCACGGAGGAGCCGCCACCCAGTCCGCTGGAGACACCGCCGCCGAACATGTCGGACATGCCGCCACCCCGGCCCTTGTGCAGCAGGACCAGCATGATGAGCAGCAGGCTCGTCAGGATGAGCAGTACGGTGAAAGCAGTGATCACGGTGGGAAAGCCTAACTCACGTGGGGTCGTTCAGATCACAGGCATGTCGTAGAAGCGGCAGATCCCGCCGAACTCGTCCGCCTGGAGGCTCGCGCCACCGACGAGACAGCCGTCGACATCGGCCTTCTCCATGATCCCGCCGACGTTCGCGGCCTTCACCGAACCGCCGTAGAGGATGCGGACCGCCGCCGCGGCCTCCGGTGAGAACGCCTCGCCGATCTTGGCGCGGATCGCGGAGCAGACCTCCTGAGCGTCGTCGGGTGTGGCGACCTCCCCGGTGCCGATCGCCCACACAGGCTCGTAGGCCACGACGAGGTCACCGACCTGCTCCGGGCTCAGCCCTGCGAGCGAGCCCTCGACCTGCCACAGGGTGTGCTCGACGTGGCGGCCCTCCTTGCGGACCTCGAGTCCCTCACCGACGCACACGATCGGGGTGATCCCCGCGGCGATCGCCTTCTTCGCCTTGGCGTTGACCAGCTCGTCGCTCTCCTGGTGGTACTCGCGGCGTTCGGAGTGGCCCACCACGACGTAGGAGCAGCCGAGCTTGGCGAGCATGCCCGCCGAGATCTCCCCCGTGTAGGCGCCACTGTCGTGCGGCGACACGTCCTGGGCGCCGTAGGTGATCTTGAGCCGGTCGCCGTCCACGAGGGTCTGCACGGAGCGGATGTCCGTGAAGGGTGGGACCACCGCGACCTCGACCTTGCCGTAGTCGTGCTTCTTGTCCGAGAGCGTCCAGGCGAGCTTCTGAACCAGCACCACCGCTTCCTGGTGGTTGAGGTTCATCTTCCAGTTGCCGGCCATGAGCGGCACGCGGGTGCCCTTGGTGTCAGCCACAGTCGTCCTTGTCTTGGTACGCAGGCGGGATATGACGTCCGTGGGCGGCCGACGGCGGCCGCCCACGGACAGGTCGAGTCAGGCGAGCACGTCGATGCCGGGCAGGTTCCTGCCCTCGAGGTACTCCAGGCTCGCGCCGCCACCGGTCGAGATGTGGCCGAACGCGGACTCGTCGAAGCCGAGCGTGCGCACGGCCGCGGCCGAGTCGCCGCCACCGACCACCGAGAGGCCGTCGACCTTGGTCAGCGCCTCGGCGACGTCGCGGGTGCCCTCGGCGAACGCCGGCGTCTCGAACACGCCCATGGGGCCGTTCCAGAACACGGTGCGGGCATCGGCGAGGGCGGCGGCGAACGCGGCACCGGACTCGGGTCCGATATCGAGGCCCATCATGTCCGCCGGGATGGCGTCGTCGGGTACGACGGTGGCGGTCACGCTCACGTCTCGGGGGAACTCGTCCGCCACCCGGATGTCGGTCGGCAGCATGATCTGCACACCCGACTGCTCCGCGCGGCGGAGGTACTCCCGGCAGGTCTCGAGCTGGTCCTCCTCCAGGAGGCTCTTGCCCACCTCGTGGCCCTGGGACTTGAGGAAGGTGAACACCATCCCGCCGCCGATGAGCAGCCGGTCGGCCTTGCCGAGCAGGTTGTCGATGACGCCCAGCTTGTCGGAGACCTTCGAGCCGCCGAGGACCACCGCGTAGGGCCGCTCGGGGTGCTCCGTGAGTCGGCGCAGCACGTCGATCTCTGCCGCCACGAGGTCACCCATCGCGTGCGGCAGCCGCTGGGCGACGTCGTACACCGAGGCCTGCTTGCGGTGGACCACGCCGAACCCGTCGCTCACGAACGCGTCGGCGAGGGCGGCGAGCTGGTCTGCGAAGGCCCCGCGGACCGCGTCGTCCTTGCTGGTCTCGCCCTCGTTGAAGCGGACGTTCTCGAGCAGCGCGACCTCACCGTCCCCGAGCGCGTCGACGGTGGCGCGAGCGCTGGCGCCGACGGTGTCGGTGGCGAACGCCACGTCACGTTCGAGCAGCTCGCCGAGCCGCGCGGCCACAGGCGCGAGGGAGTACCTCGCCTCCGGAGCACCCTTGGGCCGGCCGAGGTGCGCGGTCACGACGACCCGCGCACCCTGCTCGACGAGCTTCGCGATGGTGGGCACGCTCGCCCTGATCCGCCCGTCGTCGGTGATCACGTCCCCGTCGAGCGGGACGTTCAGGTCGGAGCGGACCAGGACCCGCTTCCCCCGGAGGTCACCGAGGTCGTCGATGTTCCTCACCGGGTCAGAGGCTCTCGCCGACGTAGCTCACCAGGTCGACCAGTCGGTTGGAGTAGCCCCACTCGTTGTCGTACCAGCCGAGCACCTTGACCTGGTTGCCGAAGACCTTGGTCAGCGGCGCGTCGAAGATGCACGAGCTCGGGTCGGTGACGATGTCGGAGGAGACGATCGGGTCCTCGCTGTACTTCAGGAAGCCCTTGAGCGGGCCCTCCTCGGCAGCCTTCTTGACCGCGGCGTTGACCTCCTCGACGGTGACCTCGCGGCTGACCTCGATCGTCAGGTCGGTGGCGGAGCCGGTCGGGACCGGGACACGCATGGCGTAGCCGTCGAGCTTGCCCTTGAGCTCGGGCAGGACCAGGCCGATCGCCTTCGCGGCACCGGTGGAGGTCGGCACCATGTTCAGCGCAGCGGCGCGGGCGCGACGGAGGTCCTTGTGCGGGCCGTCCTGGAGGTTCTGGTCGGCGGTGTAGGCGTGGATGGTGGTCATCAGGCCCTTGACGATGCCGAACTCGTCGTTGATGGCCTTGGCCATCGGCGCGAGGCAGTTCGTGGTGCACGAGGCGTTGGAGATGACGTGGTGCGCGGCCGGGTCGTAGTCGGTGTGGTTGACGCCCATGACCACGGTGATGTCCTCGTTCTTCGCCGGAGCGGAGATGATCACCTTCTTGGCACCGGCGTCGATGTGCGCCTTGGCCGTGGTGGCGTCGGTGAAGAAGCCGGTGGACTCGATGACCACGTCGACGCCGAGGTCCTTCCAGGGAAGGTCGGCCGGGTTGCGCTCGGCGAGGATCTTGACCTCACGGTCGCCGACACGGATGCCCTCGTCGGTCACGGACACGTCCTCGGCGAGGCGACCGAGGATCGAGTCGTACTTCAGCAGGTGCGCCATCGTCTTGACGTCCCCGAGGTCGTTGGCGGCGACGATCTCGACGTCAGCGCCCGAGGCGAGGACGGAACGGAAGAAGTTGCGGCCGATGCGGCCGAAGCCGTTGATACCTACGCGAACAGTCACGGAAGAAGACTCCTCAGTCAGCAGTCGGTTGAGGTGGCCACCCGGGCCGGGCAGGCCGACGGATTCGACCCTACCGTCTGGCCAGGCGGCCCTGAACAGGTCGTCCGGCCTACGTGCCGGTAACCAAACGTCCCGACCGTAGGCCGCGGATTCCGGGCCCGCCTCCCCCGTTGTGGTCACCCCGGGGGTGACCTCCGCTCACCCGCGAGCGGCTACTGCTCCTCGACGAGCATGTCGGGGGTGAGACTGGCCTCGGTGTCGGGGATGCCGAGCTCCTGAGCGCGCTTGTCGGCCATCGCCAGCAGCCGACGGATCCGTCCCGCGATCGCATCCTTGGTCAGGGGCGGCAGGTGCAGCTGGCCGAGCTCCTCCAGCGAGGCCTGCTTGTGCTGGAGCCGCAGGTCGCCGGCCATCTTGAGGTGGTCGGGCACCTCGTCACCGAGGATCTCCAGCGCACGCTCGACCCGTGCGCCCGCCGCGACCGCCGCCCGGGCCGAGCGGCGCAGGTTGGCGTCGTCGAAGTTGGCCAGCCGGTTCGCCGTCGCCCGGACCTCGCGACGCATCCGCCGCTCCTCCCAGGCCATCAACGACTCGTGGGCCCCCAGGCGGGTCAGCAGCGCGCCGATCGCGTCGCCGTCGCGGATCACGACCCGGTCCACGCCACGGACCTCGCGTGCCTTCGCGGAGATGCCGAGGCGGCGGGCCGCACCCACCAGCGCCAGCGCGGCCTCGGGGCCGGGGCAGGTCACCTCGAGCGCGGAGGAACGCCCTGGCTCGGTGAGAGATCCGTGGGCCAGGAAAGCGCCGCGCCAGGCGGCCACCGCGTCGCAGCCGGCCCCGGAGACGACCTGGGGCGGGAGGCCGCGGACAGGTCGTCCCCGGCCGTCGAGGAGCCCGGTCTGGCGGGCAAGGGCCTCCCCGTCGCGGACCACGCGGACGACGTAGCGGCTGCCCTTACGGATGCCGTTGCCGGAGACCATGACGACGTCGGAGGAGTGGCCGTACATCTCCGCGATGTCCTTGCGCAGCCGGCGGGCGGCGGCTCCGGTGTCGAGCTCGGCCTCCACCACGATGCGGCCGCTGACGATGTGCAGGCCTCCGGCGAACCGGAGCATCGACGAGACCTCGGCCTTGCGGCAGCACGACTTGGTGACCGGGGTGCTGGCCAGCTCTGCCTTGACCTGTGCCGTCATCGCCATGCTCCCGATCCTGCCACGTCCGGTTTCCTTCCACGAATGCTGCTGCTGCGAGACCTTATGCCTCGCACAGGAAGGACGCATAGGCATTGGCCAACTTGACCGGGTCGTGGCGGGGGGTGCCGTCGTCGGCCGCCACGTCCGTCACGACGAGCTCGGCGCCCAGGGCCGCGGCTGCGGCACGCAGGCCTTCCAGGTCCTCCACCGCACGCTCGTCGGCCAGCACCACGTCGAGCTTCAGGTCGGGCGCGTAGGCGGCGAGCACCTCGAGGTGCGCCTCGGGCGAGTAGCCGTCGGTCTCCCCCGTCTGCGGCGCGAGGTTCAAGGTGATGACCTTGCGGGCGGAGGCGCTGCTGAGCGCACGGCGCAGCTCGGGCACCAGGAGGTGCGGGATCACGCTGGTGAACCACGAGCCGGGCCCGAGCACGACCCAGTCGGCCTCGGCCACCGCCTCCAGCGCCTCGGGGCAGGCCGGCGGCTCGGCCGGGGTGAGGGCGACCGAGACGACCCGCCCCGAGGTGGAGGCCACCTCGACCTGGCCGCAGACGGTGCTGAGCGCCTCGGGTTCGTCGGGCGACGCGCCCCTGACGGTGGCGGTGATGTCGATCGGGGCCACCGACATCGGCAGCACGGTCCCCTGCGCCCCGAGGAGTCGTGCCACCCACGCCAACCCGCCGACGTGGTCGCCGAGCAGTTCCCACAAGGCGACGATCAGGAGGTTGCCGACGGCGTGCTCGTCCATCGGGCCGCTGCTCGCGAAGCGGTGCTGGAGCACACGCGCCCAGGTCCTGCCCCAGTCGTCGTCGCCGCAGAGCGCAGCCAGCGCCTGGCGGAGATCGCCGGGCGGGAGCACGCCGAACTCCGTGCGCAGCCGACCGGACGAGCCGCCGTTGTCGGCCACCGTGACGATGGCCGTGACCTGGGCGACCACCCGGCGCAGCGCCGAGAGCGACGCCGAGAGCCCGTGCCCGCCTCCGAGCGCCACGACCTTCAAGGGCGCGAGCTCTGGCGGGGAGAGCTCACTCCCGTCCGAGATCACGGTGCATCGGCCTCGCATCCAGTCCGCGCTCGCGCAGCCGCGCGGCGATCTCCTCGGTCATCGCGACGCTGCGGTGCTTGCCCCCGGTGCAGCCCACGGCGATGGTCATGAACCTCTTGCCCTCGCGGAGGTAGCCCTCGACAACGGTCTGGATGAGGCCGACGTACTGCTGGAGGAACTCCTCGGCCTCCGGGCGCTCCTTGACGTAGGAGGCGACCGCGGAGTCGCGCCCGGAGAGGTGCCGCAGCTCAGGCACCCAGTGCGGGTTGGGCAGGAAGCGCATGTCGGCGACCAGGTCGGCGTCGACGGGGATGCCGTACTTGAAGCCGAAGCTGACCACGGTCGCCTTGAGCGACGTGGAGTTCTCGGTGCCGAACGCCTCGGCGACCTTGTCGGTCAGCTGGTGCACGTTGAGGTTCGAGGTGTCGATGACCACGTCGGCGTCACCGCGCAGCGGCGCCATGACCTGACGCTCGCGCCGGAGGCCGTCGAGGAGCCGGCCACCCTCCTGCAGCGGGTGAGGGCGGCGGGCCGCCTCCTGGCGGCGCACGAGCACCTCGTCGGTCGCCTCGAGGAAGAGCAGGGTGGTACGGCGCCCGGTCCTGTCCTGGGCGAGGATCTCCTGCAGTGAGGCGAAGAACGACCCGGACCTCACGTCGACCACCACCGCGACGGGCTGGCGACGACCCCGCGAGTCGTCGACCAGACGCACGACGTCCGGCACCAGCTGGGGCGGGAGGTTGTCGACGACGAAGAAGCCGAGGTCCTCCAGCTCCTTCGCCGCGGTGCTCCGGCCGGCACCGGTCATGCCGGTGACCACCACGAGCTCACCGGGCTCGTCGTGCTGGTCGGGCTCGTTCCTCATTCAGCTCTCCTCGCCTGTGTCGAGCTCCGTCGAGATGCTTGTATCGAGCTCCGTCGAGATGCTTGTATCGAGCTCCGTCGAGATGATCTCACCGGTGGCGGTGTTCACCGACACCGCCGGCTCCCTGCTCCCGTCGCCGAGCGCGGCGACGACCACGGCGGCCGTCTGCGTGCCGAAGCCCGGCACGGCCGCGATGTCCTCCACGGTGGCAGCGCGCAGCTTCTTCAGCGAACCGAAGTGTCGCAGCAACGTCTTGCGCCTGACCTCGCCGAGCCCGGGCACCCCGTCGAGTGCGCTCTCCACCATGGACTTGGACCGGCGGGAGCGGTGGTGGGTGATCGCGAACCGGTGCGCCTCGTCGCGGATCCGCTGCAGCAGGTAGAGCCCCTCGCTCGTCCGCGGCAGGATCACGGGGTCCTCCTGGCCGGGCAGCCACACCTCCTCGAGCCGCTTGGCGAGGCCGCACACGGGGACGTCGTCGATGCCGAGCTCGTCGAGCGCCCGCTGCGCCGCGGCCACCTGGGGCGGCCCGCCGTCGACCACGACGAGGCCCGGCACGTAGGCGAACTTCCGGGGGCGGCCGGTGTCGGGGTCGACGAGCAGCGGACCGTCCTCGCCGCCGCCGTCACCGAGCTCGGGCTCCTGGGCCCGGTCGTCGAGGAGCCGCCGGAACCGTCGGGTGATCACCTCGTGCATGGAGGCGACGTCGTTCTGCCCGTCGACGCCGCGGATCACGAACCGGCGGTACTCCCCCTTGCGGGCCAGGCCGTCCTCGAAGACCACCATGGAGGCCACCACCTCGGTCCCCTGGAGGTTCGAGACGTCGTAGCACTCGATCCTCAGCGGGGCCCCGGGAAGCTCGAGGGCGACCTGCAGCTCCTCCAGCGCGCGGCTGCGGGTGGTCAGGTCGCTGGCCCGCTTCGTCTTGTGCAGCGCCAGGGACTGGGTGGCGTTGCGCGCCACGGTCTCCTGCAGGGCCTTCTTGTCGCCGCGCTGCGGGACGCGGACCGAGACCCGGGCGCCCCGGAGCCCGGCGAGCCACTCCTCCAACGCGGGGGCGTCCTCGGGCAGGGCGGGCACGAGCACCTCCCGCGGGATCGCATCGCCGGCCTCGCCGTCGTACAGCTGCAGCAGGAACCGCTCGACGAGCTCCCCGGTGTCGACGTCCTCGGTCTTGTCGGCCACCCAGCCGCGCTGGCCGCGGATCCGTCCGCCGCGGACGTAGAAGATCTGCACGGCGACCTCGAGCGGGTCGTCGGCGAAGGCGACCACGTCGGCGTCGGTGCCGTCCCCGAGCACCACCTGCTGCTTCTCCATCGCCCGCCTCAGCGCGCCGATGTCGTCGCGCAGCCGGGCGGCGCGCTCGAAGTCGGTCTCGGCCGAGGCGGCGTACATCTGCTTCTCGAGCCGCTTGACGAACCCGGTGGTGTTGCCGGACATGAAGTCGACGAAGTCCTCGACGATCTCGCGGTGCTGCTCGGGGGTGACGTCGCCGACGCACGGGGCCGCGCACTTGTCGATGTAGCCGAGCAGGCAGGGCCGCCCGATCTGCTGGGAGCGCTTGAACACGCCGTTGGAGCACGAGCGCATCGGGAAGACCCGCAGCAGCAGGTCGACGGTCTCGCGGATCGCCCAGGCGTGGGAGTACGGGCCGAAGTAGCGCACGCCCTTCTTCTTCGCCCCCCGGCCGACCATCACCCGCGGGAACTCCTCGTTCAGGGTGACCGCCAGCCAGGGGTAGGACTTGTCGTCGCGGTACTTCACGTTGAAGCGCGGGTCGTACTCCTTGATCCAGGAGTACTCCAGCTGCAGCGCCTCCACCTCGGTGTTGACCACGGTCCACTCGACCGAGGCGGCGCTGGTCACCATCGTCGCCGTGCGCGGGTGCAGGTGGGCCAGGTCCTGGAAGTACGACGACAGCCTGGCCCGGAGGTTCTTGGCCTTGCCGACGTAGACCACACGGCGGTGCGCGTCACGGAAGCGGTAGACCCCCGGCGAGGTCGGGATGGACCCCGGAGCAGGACGGTAGGTCGACGGGTCTGCCACGGCTCAAACCCTACGTCGGTGCTCGGACAGTCAGCTCACCCTCACGGTGTCGTCCTCGACGGTCGCCGTCTTCGCCTCGAGCGGAGCGTTCGCCGGCCCCTGGACCACCGACCCGTCCTCGAGCGAGAACCGGCTGCCGTGGCACCGGCAGTTGATGGTCCCGTCGGCGATCGCCTGCACCGGGCAGCTCTGGTGGGTGCACACCGCGCTGAACGCCTTGAACTCACCCTCGGTCGGCTGGGTGACCACGACCATCTCGTCCTCGAGGATCGTGCCGCCACCGACGGGCACGTCGGAGGCGGCGACCTCGGCCTCCGAGGTGGACGGGGAGCCGACCCCGCTCGGGGACCCCGACTCCTCACCCGCGCACGCGGCCAGGAGCGGGACGGCGACGCCGGCGGCCGCGACTCCGCGCAGGACGGTACGACGACCGACGGGGACGGACTTGGCTGACATGGCTCTCCTCGCGGGACGCGTGGTCAGGATCTCGACGCCGCGGCGCGCTTCGACGTGCGCCGGGCCGAGGTGGACGTGGTCTTCCCGGCTGCTGCCTTCTTGCCCGCCGCCTTCTTCGCTGCCTTCTGCGCGGGCTTCTGCGCGGGCTTCTTCGCGGGCTTCTTCGCGGGCTTCTGCGCGGGTGCTGCCACGCCTGCCTCCCGACCGTCGAGGATCGGCTTGAGGAACTGGCCGGTGTAGGAGCCCGGGTGGGCGGCGACGTCCTCGGGGGTCCCCTCGGCCACCACGAGGCCGCCCCCGCTGCCACCCTCGGGGCCCATGTCGACCAGCCAGTCGGCGGTCTTGATCACGTCGAGGTTGTGCTCGATCACGAGCACGGTGTTGCCCTGGTCGACCAGCCGACCGAGCACCATCAGCAGCTTGCGGATGTCCTCGAAGTGCAGGCCCGTCGTGGGCTCGTCGAGAACGTAGACGGTGCGGCCGGTCGAGCGCTTCTGCAGCTCCGCGGCGAGCTTGACCCGCTGTGCCTCGCCGCCGGACAGCGTGGTCGCGGGCTGCCCGAGGCGGACGTAGCCGAGGCCGACGTCGACCAGGGTGCGCATGTAGCGCGAGATCGCCTGGAACGCGTCGAAGAACTCCACGGCCTCCTCGATCGGCATGTCGAGGACCTCGGCGATCGTCTTGCCCTTGTAGTGCACCTCGAGCGTCTCGCGGTTGTAGCGGGCGCCGTGGCACACCTCGCACGGGACGTAGACGTCGGGCAGGAAGTTCATCTCGATCTTGATGGTGCCGTCGCCGGAGCACGCCTCGCAGCGGCCGCCCTTGACGTTGAACGAGAAGCGGCCCTGGAGGTAGCCCCGCATCTTCGCCTCAGGCGTGGAGGCGAACAGCTTGCGGATGTGGTCGAAGACGCCGGTGTACGTCGCCGGGTTGGACCGCGGGGTGCGGCCGATCGGCGACTGGTCGACGTGGATCACCTTGTCGACGTGGTCGAGTCCCTCGATGCGCTGGTGGCGTCCGGGGACCGTGCGGGCGTTGTAGATCTGCTTGGCCAGCGAGGTGTAGAGGATGTCGTTGACCAGCGTCGACTTGCCCGAGCCCGAGACACCGGTGACCGCGACGAACATCCCGAGCGGGAAGGACACGTCGACGTCGCGGAGGTTGTGCTCCTTGGCGCCGACGACCTTGAGCTCGCGGCCGGGCGTGCGGGGACGGCGTACCTCGGGGACCGGGATCTCCTTGCGGCCCGACAGGTAGAGGCCGGTCGGGGAGTCCGGGTGGTCCAGCATCTCCTGGACCTTGCCGGAGACGACGATCTGGCCGCCGTGCTCGCCGGCGCCCGGGCCGATGTCGACGACCCAGTCGGCGGCGCGGATGGTGTCCTCGTCGTGCTCGACCACGATCAGGGTGTTGCCGAGGTCGCGCAGGCGCACCAGCGTCTCGATCAGCCGGTGGTTGTCGCGCTGGTGCAGACCGATCGAGGGCTCGTCGAGGACGTAGAGCACGCCGACCAGGCCGGCACCGATCTGGGTGGCCAGCCGGATCCGCTGCGCCTCACCGCCCGACAGCGACCCGGAGGGCCGGTCGAGCGAGAGATAGTCCAGGCCGACGTCGAGCAGGAAGTTCAGGCGCTCCTGGATCTCCTTCAGCACGCGCTCGGCGATGTGGCGCTCGCGCGCGCTCAGCTCGAGACCGCGCAAGAACTCCGCTGCCTCGTTGATCGGCAGGGAGGTGACCTCGGCGATGTTCTTGCCGCCGAGGGTGACGGCGACGGACACCGGCTTCAGGCGCGAGCCCTGGCAGGTCGGGCAGGGCACCTCGCGCATGTAGCCCTCGAAGCGCTCGCGGCTCGTGTCCGACTCGGCCTCCCGGTGCCGGCGCTCGATGTAGGGTCGCACGCCCTCGAAGGAGGTGTAGTAGGAGCGTTCGCGGCCGTAGCGGTTGCGGTGCCGCACGTGCACCTTCGTGCTGTGGCCGTCCAGGATCGCCTTGCGCGCCTTGGCGGGCAGCTTCTCCCACGGGGTGTTCAGGTCGAAGCCGAGCTCCTCCCCCAGCGCGCCGAGGATCCGGGTGAAGTAGTCGAAGACGTGCGCCCCTGACCACGGCCCGATCACGCCCTCCCCCAGGGTCGCGGAGGGGTCGGCGACGACCAGCTCGGGGTCGACCTCCATCCGGGTGCCGATGCCGTGGCACTCCGCGCAGGCGCCGTAAGGCGAGTTGAAGGAGAACGACCGCGGCTCCAGCTCCTCGAACGAGAGGTCGTCGTACAGACACGCGAGGTGCTCGGAGAAGGTCCGCTCGCGATGCTCGTCGTCGGACGGCAGGTCGACGAAGTCGAGCGTCACGAGCCCCCCGGACAGCCCCAGCGCGGTCTCGACGGAGTCGGTGAGGCGTCGCTTGGCGGACTCCTTGACCGCGAGCCGGTCGACGACGACCTCGATGGTGTGCTTCTTCTGCTTCTCGAGCTTCAGCGGGTCGGTGAGCAGGTGGGTCTCGCCGTTCACCCGGACGCGCGAGAAGCCCTGCGTCTGGAGCTGGCGGAAGAGCTCGAGGTACTCCCCCTTGCGGCCGCGGATCACCGGCGCGAGCACCTGGAACCGGCTGCCCGCCTCCAGCTCGAGGACGCGGTCCACGATCTGCTGCGGTGTCTGCCGGGCGATCGGCCGGCCGCACTTCGGGCAGTGCGGGCGACCGGCGCGGGCGTAGAGGAGGCGGAGGTAGTCGTACACCTCGGTGATCGTGCCGACCGTCGAGCGAGGGTTCTTCGAGGTGGACTTCTGGTCGATCGAGACCGCCGGGGACAGGCCCTCGATGAAGTCGACGTCGGGCTTGTCCATCTGGCCGAGGAACTGACGGGCGTACGCCGACAGCGACTCGACGTAGCGGCGCTGGCCCTCGGCGAAGATCGTGTCGAACGCCAGGCTGGACTTGCCGGAGCCGGAGAGACCGGTGAACACGATGAGCGCGTCGCGCGGCAGGTCGAGGGAGACGTCCTTGAGGTTGTGCTCCCGGGCACCGCGGATGATGAGCTGGTCGGCCACTGAGTCCCTCGTGCAGAGTGTCGTGAGCCGGTCCGGGGCGCCCCCGACCGGTGTTCGATCCGATCGAACAAGTGTTCGCACATCATATCCGCTGACACAAGGCGACACCCCGCAGGATGATGGAGGCATGGAGACACCAACCGGGACGAAGTCGATTGCCATCCCCCACCTCGTCGAGATGGTCACCGCGAGCACGCGCCTGCTCGGCGCGCTCAGCGACCTGACCGACGACGACACGAGGGCACCGTCGTTGCTGGCCGGCTGGACGCGCGGTCATGTGATCACGCATCTGGCTCGCAACGCCGACGCCTTCTGCAACCTCCTCCACTGGGCGGAGAGCGGCCAGGAGCACTACATGTACGACTCCCAGGAGCAGCGCGACACCGACATCGAGGCGGGCTCCGGGCGCTCCGCCCACGACCTGCGCGTCGACGCCTCGGCCTCGGCCGGCCGGCTGATCCAGGCCATCAACGAGCTCGACGTGGCGCACGAGGAGAAGCTCGTCGCGCGGGCACCGGGCACGCCGACCTTCCCCGCGAAGGAGATCGCCACGCACCGGCTCGTCGAGCTCGAGGTGCACCACGCCGACCTCGACCTCGGGTACGACCGCGCGGACTGGTCCGACGAGTTCTGCCACCTCCTCCTCGACCGCGTCATGGCCGACCGCACCCAAGGGCCCTCGATGGTGCTGCGCTCGACCGACACCGGTGGCCACTGGAAGTACGGCGCCCCCGGGCAGGGGCCCACGATCGAGGGGCGCGCCTGCGACCTCGCCTGGTGGGTGATGGGCCGCGGTGACGGGTCGGAGCTCACCAGCGACGCCCACGTGCTGCCGGAGCTGGGGCGGTGGAGATGATGGGTCGATGACCTATCACGGCAAGGTGAAGCCAGGCGGTCCCGCGGACACCCGCGAGCTCGCGAACCTGATCATCAGCAAGCTCGCCGTCGACGAGCAGATGGCGAACAACGTCTACCTGCTGCGTTGCCGCGCGACCGACGAGCAGCTGCTGGTCGACGCCGCCGACGACGCCGCGGCGGTCCTCTCCATGGTCGGTCCCGACGGGCTTCGTACCGTCGTGACGACGCACGGGCACTGGGACCACCACCGCGCGCTCCCGGCGGTCGTCGAGGCGACGGGGGCCGAGGTGGTCGCCGGTGCCGAGGATGCCGGCGACCTGCCGGTCCAGGTGGACCGGACCGTCTCCGACGGCGACCGGATCACGGTCGGGCAGTGCGAGCTCGAGGTCATCCACCTGGTCGGCCACACTCCCGGCTCGATCGCACTGCTGTACGACGACCCGGCGGGCACGCCGCACCTGTTCACCGGCGACTCGCTGTTCCCCGGGGGTCCTGGGAGGACAACAACTCCCGAAGAGTTCGACAGCCTCATGACCGACCTGCAGGCCAAGGTGTTCGACCGGCTGCCCGACGAGACCTGGTTCTACCCGGGCCACGGCAACGACTCCACGCTGGGCGAAGAGCGCCCCCACCTCGTCGAATGGCGCGAGCGCGGCTGGTAGGGCCGGATACTCGACTCATGTTTGATGTCGTCGTCGAGGTCATCTTCTACCTGTACGGCCGTTTCGTGGGGCGGCCATGGCAGAAGCGTCGAGCCCAGCGACTCATCACCCAGGGCAAGGTCCGCAGCGCCTTGTTCGACGGCGATCACGGGGTGCTGCCGTGGAGTCACCTCGACGGGGTCGCCGAGGTCTGGGAGGGAAGGCTCCAGCTTTCGGGTGCGGACCTGTGGATCCACAGCGTGGATGGAGAAGTTGAGGCCGGACCCATCGACCCCTTCGCAACGGGGAGATTCAAGCGACCGGACGACCAACTGACCTTTGGACCGAAGACGTCCATCTTCACGCTGCGCACTCATTCAGGGGGTCGGGTCAGATGGGCCGTGCTCGACTTCCAGGCCGAGAAGGCTCTTGAGTTCTTGAGCGTGCCGACGACGGCCGCGCGCTCTGAGTGACGACCGGGTCGGTTGAGTCTCGCGAAGACAGCCTGTTGTCCATTGACGGGCGACTCGCTGTTCCCCGGGGGTCCTGGGAGGACAACAACTCCCGAAGAGTCGACAGCCTCATGGCAGACCTGCAGGCCAAGGTGTTCGACCGGCGGGTCTGCCCGACGAGACCTGGTTCTACCCAGGTCACGGAGACGACTCGACCTCGGTGCCGAGCGCAGGTCAATCCCCCAGTGGCTGGCCCGGCGTTGGTGATCGTTCGCTCTGACGATGGCGGAAACGGGCTCTCAGCTCGGCTGACGGCGCGTCCGACGAATCGCTCGCGCCGTGTCCCACAGGATGAGGACAAGGCAGCCAAGCCCGAACGCTGCCGCGGGCCACATCAACCAACGATCGGACAGGTCGACAAGCCAGGCGAGTAGCAGCATCACACCGATGCCAACCAAGCTCGCCATCCACACGATCTTGGCAAACGAGCTCAGCGGCGGCCCGGTGATGTCGCGACGAATCCGCAGGATGACGCCGCCAACGATTGCTGCGCCAGCCCAGATGGCGAAGGCCACGGTCGCGTCGACCGGCGGTGGAGTCATGCACGCATTACGGGATGCCCCGCATCCTGACGTGTCGACCGTGACCGACCGCAGTCATGGTGTCGGTTGAGGGGCGACTCGCTGTTCCCCCGGGGGTCCTGGGAGGACAACAACGCCCGAGGAGTTCGACAGCCTCATGACGGACCTCGAGGGCAAGGTCTTCGACCGGCTGCCCGACGAGACGTGGTTTTACCCCGGCCACGGCAAGGACTCGACGCTCGGTGAGGAGCGGCCCCACCTCGTCGAATGGCGAGAGCGCGGCTGGTGACCCGCCTCGGTCAAACCTTCGAGCGTTGGGATAGCACGAGATGGAGAACCACCCCGACCCGAACGATGGCGAGGAGGACGAGCAGACCTCCGATCACCCAAAGGAAGATCTGGTTGCCTCGGTCGGTCTCGTCGATCGACCAGTACAGCGGGATAGCCGCCAGCGCGACGAGTGCCACGGCGCCCAGCGCGGCCTGCCCGACACTGGGCTTCGACGGGTACCACTCCATCGCGGCAGCGTACTAGAGACGGATGTCCCAGTGATCCGAGACTGGATGTGTTGCCCGGTGACTGGCGACTCGCTCTTCCGTGGCGGTGTCGGCAAGACCTGGTCCGACGCCGACTTCGCCTCTCTGATCGACGACGTGGAGAGGAAGGTGTTCGACCGGCTCCCGGACGAGACGTGGCTCTACCCCGATCACGGAGACGACTCGACCCTCGGCGCCGAGCGGCCACACGTGGCGCCGAGCGGCCACACGTGGCGCCGAGCGGCCACACGTGGCGCCGACGGCTCAGGGCGACTGACGGCTCACGGTGTCTGACGTCGCGCCAGGTCCTCTCGCAGCGCCCTCACCTCCGCGGCCAGCGCCGCGATGTCGCGCCGGGTCGCTGCCTGGCTCTCCTGCTCGAGGTCGCTGACCCGGTCGATCAGCCACGAGGCGAGCCAGGCGGTCACCACGCCGAGCAGGGCGATCCCGGCGACCATCAGACCCGCCGCCACGAAGCGTCCCGCCTCCGTGACCGGGTAGTGGTCGCCGTACCCCACCGTCGTGATCGTCGCGAAGGACCACCAGACCGCGTCCCCGAAGCCGTTGATGTTGGCCCCCTGCTCGCCGCGCTCGGCATCGAGAACCGCCAGCGAGGCGACAACCATCACCAACGCCGTGCCGCCGAGCACGTACGTCGCGACCCTCCCCCGTAGCGATGCGGCCGCCGAGCGGTGCAACACCTCCAGCACCCGGACCAGCTGGAGGAGACGCAGCGGCCGCAGCAGCGGCACCGCCACGACGAGCAGGTCGACCACGTTGTGGCGCACGAACCTGCCACGGTCCCGGCTCAGCACCAGCCGCACCACGTAGTCGATCGCGAAGGCCGCCCAGCTGATCCCCATCGAGAGCTCGGCGATGCGGACCCACGTCGGCGAGAGGTCGGGGTCGACGATGGGCGCGGCGTAGGCCGCGAGGAAGATCAGCGCCATCATCATCAGCGGCCAGTTGACCGCCCGTTCCCATCGCCTGCGTCGCGTCTCGTCCACGCGAACACCCTGCCCCGTCGCGAGCGTCGGCGCACGTCACGGCTGGGGTGTCGCGTGCCGTAGGCCAGTTTGTGTCCACAGTCGCGTGGGCGGGCGGTTGTCCCCGGGGTTCGAACTGGTGTTCGAACCCAGGGGTGGGTGTTCGTAGCGTGGGGTCATGACCACCTGTGCGGGATCCGAGGCGACGGCAGGGACTGCCGGCGGGCCCGGGGCTGCGCGCGGAGCCGCGACGCCTGGTGGCGTCGGCGGCAACGGTGGTGCCGGTGGCGGGCCGGCGCGACATCGGGTGCTGGCGTTCG
>DGBP01000046.1 GCA_002384855.1 Nocardioidaceae bacterium UBA4001
GTCTTGCCGTGGTCGACGTGCGCGACGATCGCGACGTTCCTCAGGTCGGTGCGGGACAGGATGTTCTCGGACATGCGGGGGTGGCACTCGGCTTTCGGTGGAGGGTCCGCGGCGCCGTACGAGTTGCCGGCCGTGCGGGAGAGACGCTCAAGTCTACCGACCCGGGGGCGGGTTCCAGGAATCGCGCGTCAGCGGCGGCCGGCCCGGCGGGAGCGGGACACCCCCGACGCAGCCGACCCACGCGACGAAGAACGGGTAGGGCAGCACCTCGACCGCTGCGGCCGCACGGGTGGAGCGACCCGCCGCCAGGGGTACGACGTGAGCGACCGCCGTGGCCGCGGACAGGGCCCCGAGCCACCGGGGCAGCAACCCTGGCGGAGGGACGCGTCGGCGGTGGCCGCGGCTGCGACGCCGAGCGCGGCAAGAGCGCAAGGACCGCCCGAGGCCGGCGAAGTACACCACCAGCGGCGCCGTGCTCACCAGGTAGACACCGCTCTGCGCGGTGAGCGCTCGGTGATGCCGGGCGGCCCAGTCCGAGAGTCCGCCGGGGTGGCCGACGCGACGGACGGGCCGGCCCGCTCGAAGGTCATGCCGGCCGCGCCGAGCCCGAGCGCGGTGAACGCGGCGGCGGCCGTCAGCCGTTCAGCTCGCGGCCGATGCCGTGTGCCCACCGGTCGATCTCCTCCCAGTCGTGGAAGTCGCCCTCGGGGATCGTGTCCCGGGTGGCCGGCATCTTCTTCAGCATCCGTCCGGTGAACCCGAGCTCGTCGAAGTGGAGGGCGCCGAAGAACACGTGGTGGTCCCGGGGCCGGAGGAACGCGAACTCCTGGGCCTCCTTCGGCAGCGACGCCTCGATGACGTCGTGCCCCTCCTTGTCGACCCTGTCGGTGCCGAGCGGCCCGCTGCTGAAGAACCACACGGGTCGCTGCTCCAGCGTCGACCTGTTCCTCTTCACGAACGTCGAGGCGTCCTTCATCCAGTGCATCGCGTAGGCGGCGCTGCCGACGACGAAGGCGTCGTACTCCTCGGCGTGCCCGGCCTTCCCGGTTGGGCGTACGTCGACCTGGTGGCCGTCCTGGCGCAGGTCCTCGCCGATCCGGTCGGCGATGCCCTGGGTGGAACCGTGCTTGCTTGCGTAGGCGACGAGTACTCGCATGACTGGTCACTCCCGCCTCCCAACCTTCGGCGGCCGGGACGGGTCGGCAAGAGCACCAGGTCCCGGACGGGGCAGACCTTCGACCGCCGGCGGGCCCTAGGGTGGGCGCCGTGAGCACGTACGACGACGAAGACCTGCTCGTCCGGCGGCATCCCGGCTGGGTCGAGGTGGTCTTCAACAGGCCGGAGCGCCACAACGCCTTCACGAGCCGCACCTACGCGGGGATCCTCGAGGCCTGCGCGGCGCTGCACGACGACCCGGACACCCGGGTGGTGGTCTTCCGGGGAGCCGGTGGGCGTGCCTTCGCCGCCGGCAACGAGATCTCGGAGTTCACCTCGCTGACCGGCGGCCAGGACGGCGTCGCCTACGAGGCCAAGGTCGGTCGTGTCCTCCGGGCGATCGCCGAGCTGCCGCAGGTGACCGTCGCCGTCGTCGAGGGCATCTGCGTGGGCGGCGGGCTCGCCGTCGCGACCCACTGCGACCTGCGGATCGCCACGCCGGGCTCCCGCTTCGGGTACCCGATCGCGCGCACCCTCGGCAACGCGCTGTCGGCCTTCATCGTCTACCGCTGCGCCTCGGTGTTCGGGGAGTCGCTCACCCGGGAGATGCTGCTGGCCTCCCGGCTGGTCACCGCCGAGCGCGCCGAGGCGGTGGGCGCCGTGATGTAGCTGGTCGCGCCGGAGGAGCTGGACGCGGAGGTCGCGGGCNNCGAGGGCGTGCGCGCCTTCCTGGCCAAGGAGAAGCCGGCGTTCGGAGGGTGAGATGAGCGATCCCGTGACGGTCGTCGTACACGGGCGCGCCGGCGAGGTGCTGCCGCCGGCGGTCGCGTCGGGGGTGTGACGGGCGCGGCGGTCAGGGGCAGGTGATGGTCGTGTTCCACGTCGCGAACAGCCCGTCCGGGTTCTCGGCCCAGACGTAGGCGTGCAGGTCGTAGTGGACCGGCATGCCCGCCTCGTGCCCGGGCATCGGCCCGTCGAAGGTCTGCCCGAACATCTGCGGGACCACGGTGTTGTGGGTGGTCACGACCTGGTCCTCGTCCACGACGAACCACTCCGCGCCGGCCAGCGTGAGGCGGCCGTGCTTGTCGGTGGTGTAGAGCAAGCCCTCGGGCCGTAGGGGTTCCGCAGCCCCGAACCGCGCGAAGTTCACGTAGTGGTAGCCCATCCCGGGCACGCACCCGCCGACCGGCACGTAGCCGTCCGCGAGGGCGACCTTCACGCTGTGGTACCTCGCCGTCGCCGCCTTGAGTGCGGCGAGGTCAGGCGGCCCCTCGTCGGCCGCGACCGGAAAGGCGAGCAACGTCGCCGATGCGACGACTCCCGCCGCCACGACCCCCGTCATGCGCCTCCTGGTGTTCGTCATGCTGATCGCCTCTCTGGAGATGGGCGTGGGTGCTGACGAAGGCTCCTGCTCCTCAACGTAGGGGCCGCCCCCACAGCAGCCCATAGCCCGATCCGGTCATCCCCGTCGGGCCTCCGCCGAGGTGTCGGGTTTGCCAGGTTCCTGCAGGGGTAACCCACGGTGACTTCATCGCACTCACACATGGAGGAGCACCAGATGGACATCGGTGAAAGCTTCAACAGTGCCTGGGAGAGGTTCTTCGGCTTCCTTCCGAACCTTCTGGGCTTCCTCGTCATCCTGCTCGTCGGCTACATCGTCGCCAAGCTCGTCTCCAAGGCGGTGCAGAAGCTCCTGGAGAAGACCGGGGTCGACCAGAAGCTGCAGCAGTCCGACGCGAACAAGTACGTCGAGAAGGTCACGTCCGGCGCCAAGCCCTCGCGCGGTATCGCGCGGGTCGTCTTCTGGCTGGTCTTCGCCTTCTTCCTCTTCTCGGCGATCGGCGCCCTGGGCATCCCGGCGCTCACCACCTTCATGAACGACGTCCTCGCCTACCTGCCGAACGTCATCGTCGCGATCGTCATCTTCGTCATCGCCGCGATCCTCGCCGGCGCCGTCGCCACGGGTGTCACCCGGGTCATGGGCGACACCCCGACCGGCAAGATCGTCGCCACCGTCGTCCCGGCGCTGGTGATGATCATCGCGATGTTCATGATCCTCGAGCAGCTCAAGATCGCCGAGGAGATCGTCCGGATCGCGTTCGGCGCCACCATGTTCGCGCTGGCGCTCGGCCTCGCGCTCGCCTTCGGTCTCGGCGGCCGCGACCTCGCCGGCCGGATGCTGGAGGACGCCTACCGCAAGGGCAAGGACGAGAAGGAGCGCGTGAAGAGCGACATCCGGCTCGGTCGTCAGCGCGCCGAGGACCAGTTCGCCTCCAGCCAGTCCTTCTCGAGCGGCAGCTCGGCGTCGTACTCCGGCTCCGGCGACGGCTCCGCCAGCTCCGGCACCGCGGGCAACCCGCACGCCGAGCCGGTGCCGGGCAACACCCCGGAGAACGAGCCCAGCCACGGTCCGGCCGACGACCCCGGCGCCACCCAGGCCTGGGACCAGCCGAACCGCTACTGACGCCGCACCCGGCACGGGGCGCCTCCTCATCGCAGGAGGCGCCCCGTCCTGTCTGCCCGGGAGAACCTAGGATCGCGCCATGACGACGGGGGCGGGACGCAGCACGCTCGGCCCGCTGCCGGTGGCCCTCCTGCTGGGCTCCCTGATCGGGCTCAGCGGCATGGGCTCGGCGGCCGTCGCGGTCGCCCTGCCCGCGGTCGTCGACCACTTCGACGTCCCGGCCGACCGGGGCGTGTGGGTGATCAGCGCCTACGCCATCACGCTGGCGGTCGGGACGCCGCTCTACGGCAGGGCCGCGGACAACGCCGGCATCCGCACGCCGTTCGCCGTCGGCATCGTCCTGCTGTCGCTCGGGGCGCTCCTGGCCGCGGCTGCACCCTCCTACCCGGCGATGATCGCCGCCCGCCTCCTGCAGGGGACGGGGGCCGGCGCCGCCCCCGTGCTCGCGCTGGCCGCGCTCCGGGTGCTGTACGACGGTCGGACCCGCTCGGCCGCGCTCGGCCACCTCGCTGGGACGGCGGTGGCCGTCACGGCGCTCGGTCCGGTCGTCGGCGGCTTCCTCACCGACGCGGTCGGCTGGCGCGCGGCGGTCGCGGTCCCGTCGTTCGCGCTGGTCGCGCTCGCCGTGGTGTGGCGGAGCCTGCCCACCGGGGGCACCGGAGCGCGCCTCGACTACGCCGGCGCCGCGCTCGTCGCAGGCACCGCGGCGGGCCTGGTGCTGCTCGTGCAGTCGCCGTCGATCGGCACGGCGGCGGCCGTGGCCGGTGCCGCGCTCCTGGCGCTCGGCGCCCCCGCCGTGACGACCTGGGTGCGTCGTCGTCCCGCCGGGTTCCTGCCCCGGAGCGTCCTCGCCGAGCCGGCGGTCCTGCGCAGCGCCCTGGGCGGTGCCGCGCTGCCCGCGTCGTGGTTCGGGCTGCTCGTGGCGATCCCGACCGTGCTCGCCGCGGCCGGCTGGTCGCCTCTGGAGATCGGCTTCGCGCTGCTCCCGGGCGCACTGCTCGGCGTCGTCGTCTCGCGGCGCGTCGGCCGCACCATCGACCGGTTCGGCGCCGGCCGCTCGATCACACTGGCCGCCCTGACCTGCTTCGTGGCCGTCCTCGTCGGCGCGCTGGGGGCGGCCGGGGCGCCGGTCCTGCTGATGGTGGCGATGGCGCTGGTCTACGCGGGCTTCACGCTCGGCCAGCCCGCGATGTCGGCCGCCGTCGCGGAGGTCGTGCCCGAGGGGACCGAGGGGGTCGCGCTCGGGATGGCGACGCTGGTGTTCTTCCTGGGTGGCGGGCTCGGCGCCGCCGTGGCGGGGCTCGGGTCCGTGCTGGGTCATCCGTGGAGCCTGGTGCTCCTGTCGCTGCTGCCCCTTACCGCGGCGGTGGTCAGCCGTGCTCCGGGTCGTCGAACACCCGGTGCACCTTGTGCTGGGCCGCCTGGGCCCGCGGCCTGATCACCAGCTCGTCGATGTTCACGTGGGACGGCCGGGTGACCATCCACACGATGGCGTCGGCGACGTCCTCGGCGACGAGGGGCTCGGCGACGCCGGCGTACACCGACTCCGCCTTCTCCCGGTCGCCGGCGAACCGGACCAGGCCGAACTCCTCGGTGCGCACCATGCCCGGGGCGATCTCGCAGACCCGGACCGGCTGGCCGCACAGCTCGAGGCGGAGGGTCTCGGTGACCACCTGGGTACCGTGCTTGGCGGCGGTGTAGCCGGCCCCGCCCTCGTAGGCGATCCGTCCCGCGGTGGAGCCGACGTTGAGGACCACGCCGTCTCCGCTGGCGACCAGCGCGGGCATCAGCGCCTTGGTGACGTTGAGCAGCCCGATCACGTTGACCTCGTACATCGACCGCCAGTGGTCGGGGTTCGCCTCGACGACCGGCTCGAGGCCGAAGGCGCCGCCGGCGTTGTTCACCAGCACGTGAAGCACGGGGCCGACCGTGCGTGCGAGCTCGGCCACCTCCTGGGGAGAGGTCACGTCGCAGCGGACCGGCGTCCCCCCGATCTCCTCGGCGAGCTGCTCCACCCGCTCGCCGCGCCGGGCGGCGCAGAACACGTGGAAGCCCTCGGCGGCGAGATGGCGGGCTGTGGCGGCACCGATCCCGCTGCTCGCCCCCGTGACGACGGCGATCCTCCGGCTGGTCTCCTGCTCCTGTGCGGCCATGTCGCGATTGTCGCAGCAGGGACCAGTGGGCGGGTACCGGGTGCAGCCCCCTGCCGGGACGGGCACACTGGGCGCCATGGATCCGAGGAGAATCGCGTCGTTCGGTGCGCTGCTGGGGGGTCTGGTCTGGCTGGCCGAGGCGGTCGTCATCTGGACCGCCGGTGAGGACCGGGCCGATTCCGGGCTGGCGTGGGCGCTGTTCCTGGCCGGCCTCGTGGTGCTGTGCGTCGCCCTGGCGGCAGCCGGCTACACGCTGGTGGAGAAGGCCCCGGTCTGGCTGCGTGCGGTCGTCGCGGTCGCCACCCCGCTGCTGGTGCTGATGGTGTGGCAGCTGGTCGACCAGGCGGTCGGGGACGCGGTCAGTGCCGTCGTCGGCGGGGTCATCGCCCTCGGGCTCGGGGCCTGGGGCCTGCGCCGCCGGTCGGGCTCGTCGGCCCCGCCGCCGGAGCCGCCGCCGGTGCGAGGACGTCGCGCGGCGCGCTGAGGGGTCGAGCCGGAGCGGTTTCGCCGGGCCGGTCGGGACCCGGCTTGGCAAGGTAAGGCTTACCTAATAAACTTCGGTGGTGCCCATCGCCCCTGCTGACCCCGGCGTCGTCGGTGTCCCCTTCGCGAGCGGCCTGGCGTCGTACGGCGACCGGGTCGCTGCCCGTGCGGGCGGACGCTCCCTCACCTACGCCGAGCTCGCCGGCCTCGTCGCGGAGCGCGCGGCCGTCCTGGGCCGGACCCGGCGGCTGGTGCTGCTGGCCGGCGCGAACCGGGTCGAGTCGCTGGTCACCTACCTCGCCGGGCTGTCGGCAGGTCACCCCGTGCTGCTGGTCCCCGGCGACAACCCCGGCAACCTCGCGGCCGTCGTCGAGGCCTACGACCCCGACGTGGTGGTGGCGCCGGACGGGTCGCTGACCGAACGGCACGCGGGCACCGTGCACGACCTGCACCCCGACCTGGCGCTGCTGCTGTCGACGTCGGGGTCGACCGGCTCGCCGAAGCTGGTCCGGCTGTCGGCGGCGAACGTGCAGGCCAATGCCGAGTCGATCACGGAGTACCTCCGGATCCGGCCCTCCGACGTCGCGGCCACGACCCTGCCGATGCACTACTGCTACGGCCTGTCGGTCATCAACAGCCACCTGCTCGCGGGCGCCTCGCTGATGCTGACGCCCCTGTCGGTGGTCGACACCTGCTTCTGGGACGAGTTCCGGGCCGTCGGGGCCACGACGTTCGCCGCGGTGCCGTACTCCGTCGACCTCCTCGACAGGGTCGGCTTCGAGCAGATGGACCTGCCGACGCTGCGCTACGTCACCCAGGCCGGCGGCCGGCTCGCGCCCGAGCGGGTGCGGCACTACGCAACGGTGGGACGCGAGCGCGGGTGGGACCTGTTCGTGATGTACGGCCAGACCGAGGCCACCGCCCGGATGGCCTACCTTCCACCCGACCTCGCGCTGACCTCGCCGGGCTCCGTCGGCGTGGCGATCCCGGGCGGGTCGTTCCGGCTCGAGCCGCTGCCCGAGACACCGCTCGCGCGAGCCGCCGCGGCGGAGGGTGAGCCGGACGTGGGCGAGCTGGTCTACGACGGGCCGAACGTGATGCTGGGCTACGCCGAGTCGCCGGCCGACCTCGCCCTCGGCCGGGTCGTGTCGTCGCTGCACACCGGGGACGTCGCGCGCCGTACTCCCGAGGGCCTCTACGAGCTCGTCGGCCGTCGCAACCGCTTCGCGAAGATCTTCGGCCTGCGCATCGACCTCGACCAGGTGGAGCGCGTCTACGCCGCCGAGGGGCTGCTCGTGGCCTGTGCCGCGGCGGAGAGCCCCACGGGGGAGCGACTGGTCGTCGCGATCGCCGACGACGCGGCGCCCGTCGACCCCGACCGGGTGGCGGCGGTCGCGAAGGAGCACATCGGCCTGCCGCCCGCCGCGGTCACGGTCTGCCCGGTGCGCGAGATCCCCCGGCTGCCCAACGGCAAGCCCGACTACCGCGCGGTGGGGGCGCTGGCCGAACGGTTTACCACGTTCACCTGGGACAGCGGCACCTACCGCGAGGAATTTCACGAGGTAGGTGCTGCTTTCCCAGGTGAACGTGGGAAAACCGCAGCCCCCCGTACGACGGCCGCACGGCTGCGCGAGGTGTACGCCGAGGTGCTGCGCCGCCGGGACGTGACGGACGCCGACTCGTTCGTGACCCTCGACGGCGACTCGCTGTCCTACGTGGAGATGTCGATCCGGGTCGAGGAGGTCCTCGGCCACCTCCCGGCCGGCTGGCACACCACACCGATCGGCGAGCTCGTGCCGCACCAGGGCGAGCCGCGCCGGGGCCGGTCCGTCGAGATGAACGTGCTGCTCCGGGCCCTCGCCATCGTCGCGATCGTCGGCTCCCACGCGAACCTGTTCGCGGTCGTCGGGGGCGCCCATGTCCTCCTCGGCGTCGCGGGCTTCAACTTCGGCCGCTTCCACCTCGACGACTCGCCGCGGACCGAGCGGGTTCGGCACCTCCTCGGCAGCATCGCCCGGGTCGTGGTGCCCTCGGTGATCGTCATCGGGACCGTGGCGACGTACACCTCCGGCCTGGGCTGGAAGCAGGCCCTCCTGCTCAACGGCGCCCTCGGCTCGCGCGACTGGACCGAGCCCGCCTGGCACTACTGGTTCATCGAGGCCCTGGTGTACACGCTCCTCGCGCTCGCCGTCGTGATGGCGCTGCCGGTCGTGGACCGCGCCGAGCGGAGGTGGCCGTTCTGGCTGCCCGTCGCCCTCACCGGCCTCGCCCTGCTCACCCGGTACGAGGTCGTCGACCTCATGGGAGGGGACGTGATCCACCGCGCGAACGTGGTCTTCTGGCTCTTCGCCCTCGGCTGGGCCACCGTCAGGGCCACCGCGACGTGGCAGCGGGTGCTCGTCTCGGCCGTCCTGGTGCTCACCGTCCCCGGGTTCTTCGGCGACACCGAGCGTGACCTCGTGGTCCTCGCCGGGATGCTCGCGCTGGTCTGGGTCCGCTCCGTCCGGGTCCCGTCCTGGAGCGCCCGCACCATCGGCATGCTGGCCAGCGCCTCGCTCTACATCTACCTCGCGCACTGGCAGGTCTACCCCTGGCTCGAGTACCGCATCCCGGTGCTCGCGACGGTCCTCTCCCTCCTGGCGGGCGTCCTGCTGTGGCAGGCCGTGGAGCGCGTCACCCCGGCCGTGGAGCGCGTCACCCCGGCCGTGGAGCGCGTGACCAGGAAGGCCGCCCGGAAGGTCGCCCGCCGCCCTCGGGGATGACCGCCCCGGGAATGGGGAACAATCCCGGGTGGTTGACCACCCGGAGGTATGCCCTTTCGTGAGCCACGTACCCGCGCCCCACGCGACCGCCCCGTTCCTCGGACGGGTCGCGATGATCAGCCTGCACACGTCCCCGCTGGACCAGCCGGGGACCGGTGATGCGGGAGGCATGAACGTCTACGTCCTCGAGCTCGCCAAGCGCCTGGCGGCCCGGGACGTCGAGGTCGAGGTCTTCACCCGCGCGACCTCCTCCCAGCTGCCGCCGGTCGTCGAGGCGGTCCCGGGCGTCCACGTCCACCACGTGCACGCGGGCCCGTTCGATGGGCTGCGCAAGGAGGACCTGCCGCCCCAGCTGTGCGCGTTCGCCCGCGAGGTGCTCCGCGCGGAGGCCGGCCACGAACAGGGCTGGTACGACCTCGTCCACAGCCACTACTGGCTCTCCGGCCAGGTCGGCGCCCTGGTCCGCGACCGGTGGAGCGTCCCGCTCGCCCACTCGATGCACACCATGGCCAAGGTCAAGAACGAGATGCTCGCCGAGGGCGACACCCCCGAGCCGATGACCCGGGTGATCGGCGAGGAGCAGGTCGTCGAGGCCGCGGACATGCTGGTCGCCAACACCGACATCGAGGCCAAGCAGCTGATCAACCTGTACGACGCCGACCCCACCCGCGTCGAGGTGGTCCACCCGGGCGTCGACCTGAGCGTGTTCCGTCCGGGCGGCCTGGTCGCCGCCCGCACCCGCCTCGGCCTTCCGCGCGACGCCCACGTGCTGATGTTCGCCGGCCGGATCCAGCCGCTGAAGGCCCCTGACGTGCTCCTGCGCGCCGTGGCGGTCCTCCTCGAGCGGGACCCCTCGCTGCGGGGAAGGCTGGTCGTGCCGGTCGTCGGCGGACCCTCCGGCACCGGCCTCGAGCACCCCGAGTCGCTCGCCCAGCTGGCCACCTCGCTCGGCCTCGACGACGTCGTCCGCTTCGTCCCGCCGGTCGCGCAGTCCGACCTCGCCGACTGGTACTCCGCCGCCACGCTCGTGTGCGTGCCCTCCTACAACGAGTCCTTCGGCCTGGTCGCGGTCGAGGCGCAGGCGACGGGTACGCCGGTCGTGGCGGCCGCCGTGGGAGGTCTCACCACCGCCGTGGAGCACGGCCGCTCCGGGCTGCTCGTCGAGGGGCACGACCCGGCCGACTACGCCCGGGCGTTCGAGCGGATCCTGCACCGGCCGGCCTTCCGCGAGGAGCTCTCGGCGGGCGCCGTACTCCAGGCCTCGCACTTCTCCTGGGAGGCGACCGCCGAGGCCATGCTCGAGGCCTACCGCCGGGCACAGTCCGCGATGCGCAGCGACCGCGAGGGGATGGCCCGATGACCGAGAAGACCCTGACCGGTACCCAGCGCGACGCCGCCGCCACGCTCCGGGAGGTCTTCGACGCCCACGAGCTGGAGTGGAGGGAGATCTCGCAGGGGGTCTTCACGGTCGTCCTGCCCGGGGAGAAGAAGCTGCAGACTCCGTGCCGCTTCGACGTCGGCGAGCACGCGCTCGGGGTCCACGCGTTCGTCGCGCGCCGACCTGACGAGAACCACGAGCGCGTCTACCGCTGGCTGCTCGAGCGGAACCTCAAGCTCTACGGCGTCGCGTTCGCCGTCGACCACATGGGCGACATCTACCTCGACGGCCGGCTGCCCCTGTCCTCGGTGACGCCCGACGAGGTCGACCGGCTGCTCGGCGCGGTGCTGACCTACGCCGACGAGTCGTTCAACACGATCCTCGAGCTCGGCTTCGCCACCTCGATCCGTCGCGAGTGGGAGTGGCGCAGGTCGCGCGGGGAGTCCACCCGGAACCTCGAGGCGTTCCGCGGCTGGCTCGAGAAGGACCGGCCGCCTCCGCCGCCGGCCGACTGAGCCGCCGGCCGCCCTCGCTTCAGACCTCGAGCTTGTAGCCGAGCCCCCGCACGGTGATCAGGTAGCTGGGGTTGGCCGGGTCGGGCTCGATCTTGGCCCGCAGACGCTTCACGTGCACGTCGAGGGTCTTCGTGTCGCCGACGTAGTCCGACCCCCACACCCGGTCGATCAGCTGCCCGCGGGTGAGGACGCGGCCGGGGTTGCGCAGGAACATCTCGAGCAGCTCGAACTCCTTGAGGGGGAGCCTCGTGTCCGAGTTGTTCACCGTGACCACGTGCCGTTCGACGTCCATCCGTACCGGACCCGCCTCGAGTGTCGGGGGCGCGAGGTCGGGCTCGATGCCGCGCCGCAGCACCGCCCGGATCCGGGCGACGAGCTCGCGCGGGGAGTACGGCTTCGTGACGTAGTCGTCGGCGCCGAGCTCGAGGCCCACGACCTTGTCGACCTCGCTGTCCTTGGCGCTGACCATGATCACCGGCACGTTGGAGCTCTGGCGGATCACCCGGCACACCTCGGTGCCGGGCATCCCGGGCAGCATGAGGTCGAGCAGGACGATGTCGGCCCCCGCCCGGTCGAACTCCGCGATCGCGTCGGGACCCGTGCTGGCGATGCCGACCTCGAACCCCTCCTTGCGCAGCATGTACGCCAGCGCGTCGCTGTAGCTCTCTTCGTCCTCGACCACGAGTACCCGTGTCACGGGCGCGCCTCCTGCTGGCTACTGGATGGGTTCACCGGCCGGTTGATGTCCGGCAGGGGTGTACGACGTGCCTCCGGGTCGACCGAGGGCATCCTCCGGGGGAGGGTCAGCGTGAACGACGACCCCTGGCCCGGGGAGGACCAGACCCGGATGTCCCCGCCGTGGGAGGCGGCGACGTGCTTGACGATCGACAGGCCCAGACCGGTGCCACCGGTGGAGCGGTGCCGGGCCGGGTCGACCCGGTAGAACCTCTCGAAGATCCGGTCGAGCTCGCCGGCCGGGATGCCGATGCCCTGGTCGGTGACGGTGATCTCCACCATGAGGTCGGCCGGCCGGGCCGCGACCACCACGTTGGAGTGCTCCGGGGAGTAGGCCACGGCGTTCGAGACGAGGTTCCCGACGGCGACCGCGATCTCGTCGGGGTTGCCCAGGGCCTCCAGGCCGCGGTCGCCGTCCCGGACCACGGAGATGCGCTTGGCCTTGGCGTCGATCGCGCACGAGTCGATGGCCTGCGCGACGATCTCGTCGATGCCGACCGCCGCGGGCTGCTCGAGGGGCTCGTCACCCTGGAGCCGGGAGAGCTCGATGATCTGCTGCACCAGTCGGCTCAGCCGCTCGGCCTCGGTCTGCATCCGCTTGGCGAACCGCTCCACCGCCTCGGGGTCGTCGGCGGCTTCCTGCACCGCCTCGGCCAGGATGTTGATCGCCCCGACGGGGGTCTTCAGCTCGTGGGAGACGTTCGCGACGAAGTCCCGGCGGATCGCCTCGACGCGGCGCTCCCGGGTCCGGTCCTCGACGAGCGCGACCACCAGCCGGGGGTTCAGCGGGGCGACCCGGGCAGTGACGTGGATCGGCTGGGTGGCCCGTCCCCGGGTCATGGTCAGCTCGGTCTCGCGGATCTGCCCGTCCCGTCGTACCCGTCGGACCAGGTCGGCGAGCTCCTCCACGGCGAGCTGGTTGCCCCGCACCAGGCCGAGCGCGTGCGCCGGTGCGGAGGCCTTGACCACCTGGTCGTTCTGGTCGACGACGAGGGCGCTGCTGCGCAGGACGCTCAGCACCGTGACCACACCGGGAGGCACCACCGGCTCGGGGCGGTCCGGCGCCGGCTGGTCGCTGATCCGCCACGCGAGGACGACGCCACCCCCGAGCACTGCGCCGAGCAGCGCGAACAGGAGGGCCTGCGTCGTGGGGTCCACGCTCCGATCGTACTGAGCCGGGCGTGCGCCGACGTCTCGCGGAGCGTCCCGGTGGACGTGGATTCGTGATTTGTTCACCGTTCGTTCATGCCCTGGCTCGTATTGGTCGTCCCCGCTTACTACGGTGTACCCATGCGTGATGCCTACTACGACCAGCTGGATGCCGTCATCGACGAGCTCGTGACCATGACCCACGAGGTCGGTGACGCCGTCGGACAGGCCACCCGCGCCCTCCTCGAGGCCGACGCGGAGATCGCCGAGCAGGTCATCTCGCACGACGAGCACATCGACTCCGAGCGGGACCGCATCGAGGAGCTGGCCTTCGAGCTGCTTGCCCTGCAGCAGCCCGTCGCCGGAGACCTCCGGATGCTCGTCGCCGCGCTCCGGATGGTCTCGGACCTCGAGCGGATGGGTGACCTCTCGGTGCACGTCGCGAAGATCGCTCGCCTGCGGGTGCCCGAGGTGGCGATCCCCGACGTGATGCTGCCGACCATCAGGCGGATGGCCGAGGTCGCCCAGGAGATGGTCGGCAAGGTCGAGAACGTGATCGCCGACCGCGACGTCGACGCCGCGATGGCGCTCGAGCGCTGCGACGAGGAGATGGACCAGCTCCGGCGCTCCTCGTTCCGGCAGATGCTCAGCGACGACTGGGCCCACGGCGTCGAGCCGGCCGTCGACATCGCCCTGCTCGGCCGCTACTACGAGCGCATCGCCGACCACGCCGTGTCCCTGGCGCGCCGGGTCGTCTTCCTCGTGACGGGCCAGCACCCCGCCGCCCTCGACGCCTGACGCGTCGCTCCCGTCCGCGGGGCCTGTGGACGACGGAAGCAGGGGCGCGTCGCCCGCTGGCAGAGTCGTCGCATGTCCGACGTACCTCCCCTCGACGTCCGCCGTCCGTTCACCCGGGCCGACGCGGTCGCAGCCGGGCTCGACCCTCGCCTGCTGCGCGGGAGCAGGTTCCGTCGGATCTTCAAGGGCGTGCACATCAGCGCGGAGGTCCCGCCGTCCCCGCTGCACGGGGGTGGAGGCGGCGCTCGTCGTCCATCCCGCCGGGGCGTTCGCGAGTCACGTGCGCCGCACGGGTGTACGGCGTGCCGCTCCCCGACCTCGCAGACGAGCACGTCAGTGTCTCCTCGGAGAACGATCGCCGACGTCGCGCCGGCATCCGCTGTCATGTCGCTTCACCGGGCACACGAGTCGTCCGGGCCGACGGGATCCGGGTGAGCGCGCCGGTCGCGATGTTCGTCGAGCTCGCCTCGATGCTGTCTCTGGTCGACCTGGTGGTCGTCGGCGAAAACCTGGTGCGCAGGAAGGCGTTCTCGCCCGAGGAGCTCGTCGAGGCCTGCAGCAGCTGGCCAGGGCCCTGCGGTCCCGGGGCGTCACGGGCATCAGGACCCGGTTCGACGAGGGGTGGCGGGTGCACTTCCCGGGGCAGCACCCGCTCCGACGTACCTCCTGACCACCGCGCAACGGCCGGCCGCTCGTCGTTCCCGTCCACACGGACGGCAACGACGGCCCGGGCCGTCGCCGCGGGTCAGCGACCCTGCGCGGCGACCGCCTTGATCGCGTCGGCGGCCGCGTCGGGGTCGAGGTACTGCCCGCCACGCTCGAGCGGCCGCATGTCCTCGTCGAGGCGGTAGACGAGCGGGATGCCGGTGGGGATGTTCAGCCCCACGACGGCCTCCTCGCTCATGTCGTCGAGGTGCTTGACCAGGGCGCGCAGCGAGTTGCCGTGTGCCGCCACGCAGACCGTCCGCCCGGCGCGCAGGTCGGGAACGATCGCGTCGTACCAGTAGGGGAGCATCCGCTGGACCACGTCGGCGAGGCACTCGGTGCGCGGCACGATCTCGTCGGGCAGGTCGGCGTAGCGGCGGTCGCCGATCTGGGACCACTCGTCGCCGTCCTCGATCCGCGGCGGGGGCGTGTCGTAGGAGCGGCGCCAGAGCATGAACTGCTCCTCGCCGTACTCCTCCAGGGTCTCCTTCTTGTCCTTGCCCTGCAGTGCGCCGTAGTGGCGCTCGTTGAGCCGCCACGACCGCCTCACGGGGATCCAGTGCCGGTCGCAGGTGTCGAGCGCGAGCTGGGCGGTGGTGATCGCCCGGCGCAGGACGGAGGTGTGCAGCACGTCGGGCAGCACGTCGTGCTCGGCCATCAGCGTGCCGCCGCGCTCGGCCTCCGCGCGCCCCTTCTCGGTGAGGGGGACGTCGACCCACCCGGTGAAGAGGTTCTTGGCGTTCCAGTCGCTCTCGCCGTGGCGGAGCAGGACCAGGGTGTAGGGGGCCTCAGCGCTCATGGGCTCACCTTAGCGACGCCCGGCCGCGAAGGAGCCGCGGGTCACCGCGCCCGTCGTACCAGCGGGAGACCCGACGGGAGCCGGGTCCCCTCGCGTCAGGCCGAGACCGTCTGGGCCGCACCCGTCAGGCCGCCGAGGCCACCGAGCAGATCAGTGATCTGGTCGATCAGGTCGGTGATCGCCTGCAGGTCCAGCAGGCCACCGAGCAGACCGTTCAGTGCATCGACGACACCGTCGAGCAGGCCACCGAGGCCGCCACCGAGGCCACCGTCGAGCAGACCGGCGACTGCGCAGAGCAGGTTGCCGAGCAGGTTGCCGGCACCGGGCTGCGCCACGATGTCGAGCACCACCGGTGCGAGGTCGACCTGGAGGCCGAGCAGGTTGAGGTCGAGGGGACCGAGATCGAGGTTCAGCACGTCGCAGCCGTGCGACGAGGCGGGGACGAAGCCCGCGGCCTGGAAGCCGGCGGTCGTCATCTCACCGTCCGAGCCGGCGCCGGTCACGTCGAAGGTGACCTCCTCGCTGAAGTGGCGGGGGGTTCCCTCGGGCAGCTTCGCGCCGGTGAACACGCCGCTCAGCGTGCCGACCACCTGCAGGCTGCCGTTCTCGCCGGTGAACTCGGTGGGCATGAACCGGCCGACCATGCGGCCCTGCCTGCCGGTGTCGGGGTTGGTGAACGTCCCCTTCACCTTGGCGGGCTCGATCTCGACGAGTTCGTTGCTGATCGTCGTGGCGCGCTCGCCGACCGACGTGGGGGCAGCGGTCGCACCGGTCGTGCCGAGGCCGACCACCATGACCGCGAGGGCGGTCAGGCCGGCGACGAGCGCCGCGGCGGCGCCGCGGCGACGCCCTTGTCCGTGGTGGTTCATGTGCTTCTCCCTCCCATGCCGTCGGCCGGATGCCGACGGGCTCCTGCCACGCCGTGCCCGAGACGTACGCGACACAAACGGGTGCCGGAGGGAGAACCTCACATACCGGAGGTAGGGACGGGACCGCCGTCAGTGGGCGGCGGACTCCTCGGTGGGAGCAGCCGTGGTCGGCGCGACCGACGGTACCGGGATGTCGGCGTAGGGGCCGCGGCGCGCGACGACCGGGACGTCCACGGTGACCGTCTCGCCGCGCTCGAAGGTGAACTGGAGCGTCACGAACGCGCCCGGCTCGACGGCCTCGCCCTCGACCGAGACCTCCTCCTCGTCGGAGACCGAGACCGAGCCACCCGCGCCCACGTCGACCGGCGAGCCGAGGTCGACCGTGACGCCGGTGTCCTCGCCCGCGCCGGCGACCTGGCTCAGGGCGTCCTCCTCGGCGAGGTCGCCGTTGGTGAGGGTGGCCACCAGGGACCCGCTGCCGGGAGCGCCGGAGACGATGAGCGCGTTGAGGACGTCGACGGTGCCGCTGCGCTCGTTCACGCCCACGCCGGGGTTGTAGATCACGTTGGTCGCGTCGGCGGCGCACGAGGAGAGCACCGGGGCGAGCACGAGGGCTGCGGCGACGGCGGTGCGACGAAGGTTGGGCTTCACTTGTCTTCCACGGTTCCTCTCGGGGCTGCCCCACGGGAGGGGCGGGAGCTGCCGGCGCGGTGGGGACGGCGGCTCGACCTGCACAAACAGCAGGAGTCTAACGACTCAGGCGCGCAGGCCGACCGTGAGCCCCGCCACCACGACCGCGACCCCGACGAGGACGGTCCCGCCGACCGAGATCCACAGCAGGCGCGGTGCTCCGATGCGCAGCGCGACGCGCAGGGGAAGGTGACGTACGCCGGTCTCGTTGTCCTGCACCAGGTCGGGCAGGGCCCGCAGGAAGTGGACGCCCACGCCGAGGAGGGCCGCCAGGACCATCAGCGGCCAGGTCGGCGGACCGCCGTGGAGGCCGCCGCCCAGCCCGCCGTACGACAGGAACGCCGGCAGCAGGCCGAAGGAGACCGCGTAGGGGAGCCAGGACATCCAGGAGCGCTTGAACCACAGCTCGTAGGCCCACAGCGAGACGACCGACGCGAGGTACACCACACCGGCGTAGGTGCCGTTCGCCACCGAGAGCGGCACCAGCGCGAGCACGACGACCGCGATCGCGAAGGTGACCGTGCCGGGGTCGACCCACCCCTGCGCGACGGGCCTGTCGAGCCGTCCCACCTCGCGGTCGCGCTGCCGGTCGACCACGTCGTCGAGCCAGGCGACCGTGACCTGCCCGCACAGCACGGTGGCGGCGACCAGGCCCACCTCGAGCAGAGGGCGCCCCGACAGGGCAGCGGCAACCGCCATGCCGACCGTCATGGTCAGGGTGTACACGGGGTGCCCGGCCAGGAGGAGCGACACAGCCGTCCCCCGGCGCTTGCTCGACTGCATGCTGCGCAGTATCGACCACGAGGTGCCGCGAAAGCGGGAGCATCGTCGCGATTCGTCAGAAACTGCAAGGGTTCTGGCGTCACGGGGTGGCGTGCCCGAGTCGGCATGGCCCGTTCGAGGCATACGATCCCGGCGTCTGTCAAGCCCCGATTTGGCCTCTGACCTGCGCAAACGCCGGGGGTCGTCGGTCGGAGGCCGTGTTAGACTAGTCACCTAGGAAGGGGTACTTGGCATATGACATTCACCGTCGGCGAAACGGTTGTTTATCCAAATCACGGGGCAGCGGTCATCGAGGACATCGAGACCCGCCAGATCAAGGGAGAGGACAAGGAGTACCTCGTACTCCGCATCGTCGCCCAGCAGGATCTGGTCGTACGAGTGCCCGCCTGCAACCTGGACCTGGTGGGGGTCCGGGACGTGGTGGACAAGGAGGGCCTGGACCGTGTCTTCGACGTGCTGCGCGCGGCGCACACCGAGGAGCCGACCAACTGGTCCCGCCGCTACAAGGCCAACCTCGAGAAGCTGCACAGCGGTGACGTGATGAAGGTCGCCGAGGTCGTGCGCGACCTGTGGCGCCGTGAGCGCGACCGTGGCCTCTCCGCCGGCGAGAAGCGGATGCTCGCCAAGGCCCGCCAGATCCTGGTCTCCGAGCTCGCGCTCGCCGAGCACACCAACGAGGACAAGGCAGAGGCGCTTCTCGACGAGGTGCTCGCCTCCTAGCAGCAGTCACACCGCCAGGCCCCCGGGACGTACGCCGACCCGGGGGCTTCGTGGTCTCATGGGGCGGTGACCAGCGAGCACGACCGCCCCGCGACGGACGCCGCGACCGACGCCGCGACGGACGCCGCGACGGACGCCGCGACGGGCCCTGCGATGGGCCAGATCCTCACCACCGGCCGCGGTGCGCTCCCCTTCGCGCTGCTCGACGGCGAGCCCCTCGTCGCGCTGGCCTCGCGGGCCCTCGACGAGGCCGGGGTGGTGATCGTCGACTTCACCGTGGAGCTCGCCGGCGTCCGCGACCAGGGCAGGGCACTGGTCCTCCACGACCCGCTGTGCCCGCTCACGCCTGCCTCCTTCCTGCGTGCGGCGGTCGAGTTCGCCGAGGACGACGACGTGGTCGTGGTGGCCGTGCAGCCGGTCACCGACACGATCAAGACGGCCCGCCACGGCGTCGTCGGGGACACCGTGGACCGTGAGGGCCTGTGGCTGCTCTCCTCGCCGGTGGTGCTGCCGGCCTCGCTGGTGGCTGGGCTCGACCGGTGGCCCGACGCCGACGACCTCCCGGCCCTGGTGGCCCGGCTGCGCGTGCAGTGCGAGGTGCGCTTCCTCGAGGCGCCGGTCCTCGCGCGCCGGGTGGAGGACGAGTCCGCCGTGGCGGTGCTGGCCGCGCTGGCGCAGGAGCAGCCGGCCGCCGTCGAGGAGTAGTCAGGCCCGGCGCAGCAGCCGCTCGGCGAGGGCCACGTCGGATGGGAAGGTGATCTTCACGTTCGTCGCCGGGCTGTCGACGCAGTGGATCTCGAGGTCGGTGAACGCCTCGACACACGAGGCCGTGTCGGTGCCGGTGAACCCCTCCTCGTCGGCCCGGCGGTACGCCGCGAGCAGGGGTGCTGCGCGGAAGGCCTGCGGGGTCTGTACGGCGACCAGGTCGCCGTCGAGGGTGGTCCCGGGGTCGCGGGGGAGGAGCGACCGCTGGGCCCGCACCGGCAGGGCCCCGCCGCGCTCGTGCGCGACCCGGACGACGTCCTGGAACAGGTCCGCCCCGGCGAGCGGGCGGGCGGTGTCGTGGATGGCGACCACGTCGACCTCGCCGGCGTCCACGGCCTCGGCGACGGCGCGCAGGGCGTTCCACTCCGACCCGTGCCGGGTGTTGCCACCGGGGACGATCCAGATCCTCGCCCCGGGGTGGGACTCGGCGACCAGGTCGAGCCCCGCGTCGACCGCGGGCCGGTCCTCGGGCCGGGTCACGAGCACGACGTGGGTGACGCCGGGCAGGTCGAGCGCCGTGCGCAGCGACCACGTGAACACCGGCTCGCCCAGGAGCGGCAGCAGCACCTTGTTGCGGCCGGCCCCGACGCGGCGACCCTCCCCGGCCGCGAGGAGGACGACGGCCGTGCGGGGGTGGTCGGCGCTCGCGGTCACGCGGGCAGCGTAGTCGCCTCCTGCTCGGACGACGCCGCGAGCGCCTCCGCGACCAGCTCCTCGAGCGCGCCCGAGACGAGCCGGTCCCGCTCGAGCGGGAGCATGTGGCCGGCCCCGGGTGCGACGTGCAGGCGGGCCCCGGGAACCTTCTCGGCGAGCAGGGTGGCGTGGGACGGCGGGGTGAGTCGGTCCCGGTCGCCGACCATGACCCGCACCGGGACCCCCGCGAGCGCGGCGAGCCCCTCGATCCGGTCGTGGCGCATGATGTCCTCGAAGAAGCCGCACATCGACGCGGCCGGGGTGTTGATGATCCCCTCCACCGCCAGGGCGTGGTCGCGCAGGCGCATGTCGTCGCCGAAGAGGAAGCGACGGGCGACCGCCGCCTCCACGAGCGGCACCCGCCGGCGCTTGCGGCGGCTCAGCATCCGTGACCGCATCGCGAGCATCGCCGGGATCTGCTCGCGCAGCCGTTCGGCGACGGCGGCCGGGCCGAGCGTCACCTCGTGCATCGAGCCGCCGGAGGTCGCGACGAACAGCACGCCGCGGACCCGCTCGGCGAAGAGCTCGGGCCGGTGCTCCGCGAGCGCCATGAGGGTCATCCCGCCGAGCGAGTGGCCGGCCAGCACGAGGTCCCCCTCGGGGGCGTGCAGGTCGATCAGGTCGGCGAGGTCCCGGCCGAGGTTCTCGATGGTCGCGGCGTCCTTGGCGGTCTCCTCGGACGCCCCGTGGCCTCGGTGGTCGTAGGTCAGCACGCGGATCGCGTCGCCGTACCGCTGCCGGAGGGTCTGCACCTGGTAGCGCCACGAGTCGTGGTCGGAGGTCCAGCAGTGGGCGAGGACGACGGTGAGCGGGGCGTCTGCGGGGCCGTGGGGCACGACGTGCAGCCGGAGGCCGTCGTGGGTCCTCATGCGCCGGCCCCGACGAGGCGGCGGACCAGCCGGGGTGCGCGGGACGTCGTACGACCCGGAGCGCCCCCCGGCCTGCCGGAGCCGCCACTGATGCCGCTACCGGTGCCGGGACGTCCCGCGGCCGAGTAGCCGACCGCCACGATCGTGAACAGGCCGGCGAACAGCGAGCCGACGACGGCGTAGGCCGTGCCCCAGAGCCAGCCGGGGACGCCCTCCTTCTCCTCGCGGCGGAGGATGTGCTTCTCCGCCACGAGCTCGCGGGGGCCGGTCGTGGCCGGGGTCTCCTCGGCGGGGATGGCCGGGTCGGCGGGGAGATAGACCGGCGCGGCCGCGAGCGTGTGCAGCGGCGTGTGCAGGCGGATCAGCGTCTTCCAGGAGCCGTCGACCGGCATGGGTACGTCGGTGCGCCACTCGCCCGGGCCGACGGGCTCGAGGTCACCGCGGACCGAGCCTCCGCCCTGCCACGAGAGGGCCTCGAACCAGTAGGCGTCCGCCACCGTCTCGGGGTCGACCTGCACGGTGATCGTCGCGCGTCCGTCCACCACCTCGCCGACCGTGACCCGGGCGGTCCCCGGCTCGGGCGCCGAGGGCGGGACGTTGACCACGAACACCGCGACCAGGCCCAGGACGGCGGCCAGGGCCCAGGCCCCGGAGCGTCCCGGGGCTGCCTGCGCGCCGGAGGCCTCGTCGCCGGCCACCGCGGTCAGCCGCTGGTGCATCCAGGTGGCGATCGCGCCCACGGCCGCGCCGGTGAGGACCGAGAACAGCACGGCCCACGGCATCATCTCCACCGGCCAGGGCATGGGGCGGGTGGCCTGGGTCCAGAAGTACTCCACGGCGAGCATGCCCAGCGCCATCGCGACACCGGCCGCGGCGCCGTACCCCACGGTGGGGCGGGCGCGGCGGGTCAGCAGCGCCGCGACCGCCGCGCCGCCGAGGAGCAGCGGCGGCCAGGGGGTGAGCGCGTCGAAGGCCCACACGTTCAGCGCCACGAGGCCGCCGTGCAGGGCCGCCTGCGCGAGCCAGACCGTGACGACCCAGCGGAGGCCGCGGTACATCGCCAGCGTGAACGTGCTGACCGTGGCGACGGTGAGGACCACCGGGTCGTTGAGGAGCGGGAACTGCGGGACGCCGTAGGCGTACTCGAGCAGGAAGGCCACCGGCCCCGCGGCCAGGATCAAGATCGCCACCCACTCCAGCAGCGGCCGCAGCCGTGAGGCGCTGACCTGGCCGGCCTCGGCGCAGGTGAGAAGCATCGTGTAGGGCAGCATCAGGACGCCGCCGATCATCAGCACGTGGGTCGGCCCCCACTCGGTGACGTCCTGGCCGAACAGGCGGTGCCAGAGGTCGTCGAGGGGAAAGCCGAGCAGTGCGAAGAGTGCGACCGCCGTGGCGACCGCCGGGCCGACGGGCACCCGCCAGGTGCGCGAGATGCGGAGGGTGCGACGGGGGAGGGAGTCCTTCGCGAGGGCCAGGGCGAGTGCCCCTCCGGCGAAGATCGCGATCAGGCCCAGGAAGATCAGGTAGTGCGCGGGGTTGGCCAGCGGGCCCTCGTCGCGACCCATCGCGATGTGGAAGCTGACGTCCCAGTAGAGGCCCACCGCGCCCGACAGGGCCCCGGTCACGCTGATCGTCAGCGGGAGGGCGAACCACCGCGGGCTCCCGTCGAGCCGGGCGACCGCGTCGGCCGCCCGGCCCACGAGCGTGCGGTGGCCGGTGCGCTCCCGCACCAGGACCCACAGGATCGCGGCGTAGACGACGCCCGTGAAGCCCGCGACCACGAGGATCTGGTCGATCGGGGCGCCACCGGCCGAGGGGGCCTCGGCGGCGGTGCTGGCGAGGATGGTCATGGGGCCCTCCGGAGGTCGGGGTCTTCGGGGTCCGAATACACGCTCACAGATAAGACATTGAGAATGTAACATCGAGCATGGCACATGTCGGAGGGTGCATGTCAAGACCTGTCTCGCCGCCTGGGAGAATGGCCCGGTGACCCCGCACCCGGACCAGATGACCATCGACCAGCTCGCCGCGGCGGCCGGCATGACCGTGCGGAACGTCCGGGCCTACGCAGGTCGCGGGCTGATCCCCGCGCCGCGCCTGGTCGGGCGCACCGGCTACTACGGGCCCGAGCACGCGGCGCGGCTGCAGCTGGTCCGGGACCTGATCGACCGCGGCTACACCCTCGGGGCGGTGGAGAAGATGCTCGCCCGGCACAACGCCGCGACCGCGGGCCACGCCGTCGACCTGCTCCACACCCTCGAGGACCCGCTCGGACAGTCCGAGGAGCCCGAGGAGATGAGCATCGAGGCGCTTCTGCGCCTGGCGGGTCTGGAGGACGAGACCGGCTTCCTCGACCGGTTGACCGAGATGGGCCTGGTCGAGCGGATCGACGCCCAGCGGGTGCGGCTGATCCGCCCGTTCGTGGTGCGGGCGGGCGCCAAGGCGGTCGCGCTCGGGCTCGACCGCGGCTCCGTCCTGGCGACGCTGCCCGTGCTCGGCGAGCACCTGCAGGTCATCGCCCGCCGCTTCGTCGACGAGTTCCGGGCTCAGCTGTGGAAGCCGTTCGCCGACGCGGGCATGCCCGAGGACCAGTGGCCGGTCATGCTCGACAGCATCCGCACGCTGCTCCCCGTCGCGTCGCAGGCGGTGCTCGCGGTCTTCCGCGACGAGCTGCGCACCGTCATCGACGAGGCGCTCGGCGAGGAGCTCGGCGGGCTCGACGACTCCTAGGGCTGGAACAGGAGGGCGGTGGCGATCGCGGCGACGCCCTCGCCGCGGCCGGTGAGGCCGAGACCGTCGGTGGTCGTCGCCGAGACGCTCACCGGGGCTCCGCAGGCCTCGCCGAGTGCCGCCTCGGCCTCCGCGCGGCGTGGGCCGATCTTGGGGCGGTTGCCGATCACCTGCACCGCGACGTTGCCGATCTCGAAGCCGGCCCCGCGCACCCGCCTCGCCGCCTCGGCCAGGAGGGCCGTGCCCGCCGCGCCGGCCCACAGCGGCTCCGCGGTGCCGAAGTTGCTTCCGAGGTCGCCGAGACCCGCCGCGGAGAACAGCGCGTCGCAGGCGGCGTGGGCGGCGACGTCGGCGTCGGAGTGACCCTCGAGGCCCTGCGCCTCGTCCGGCCAGGACAGGCCCGCGAGGTGCATCGGGGCCCCGTCGACGAGGCGGTGCACGTCGGTGCCGATGCCGATCCGGGGCTGGCTCGCGCTGTGGTCCACGGGCCGATCATGCCTCACGGCGGCCCCGTTCCCGGCGATGGGCGACCATGGAGGGGTGACGTCCGCCCCCCGATCCCTGCGCGCCCTCGCCGGCCTCGTCGCCGGTCTGGCGGGTCTCGGGGTCAGCCACGTGGCCGCGACGGTGCTCGGCACAGGGCCCACGCCGGTGGTGGCCGTCGCGGAGGCGGTCATCGACGTGACCCCGGGGGCGCTCGCCGAGAGCCTGATCCAGCTGGTGGGCACGTGGGACAAGCCCCTGCTCGTGTTCGGCGTGCTGCTCGGGCTCCTGGCCCTCACCGCGTGGGCAGGTGTCCTCACCCGACGCAGCCGTGGCCGCGCGGTCGTGCTGCTGGTCGGCCTCGGCCTGGTCGGCGCCGTGGCGGTGTGGACCCGACCCGACGCAGGGGGGTACGACGTCGTCCCGGTCGTCGCGGGCACGGTGACCTGGCTCGTCGTGCTCACCCTGCTGGTGGACCGGCTGGCGAGCCTGCACCGCGACCCCGCGCGAGGGGCCGACCGGGCGCGGCGGAGGTTCCTCGTCGAGGCCGGGGTGGTCGCCGGCGCCGCGCTGGCGGCCGGGGTCGTGGGCCAGGTCGCCGGGGCCTCGCGCCGCAGCGTCGTGACGGCCCGGAGGCTGCTGAGGCTCCCGGTGCGCCGCGGGCTGGTGCCCGCCGGTGCCGAGGCCGGTGCCTCCGGCGTGACTCCCTGGCGCACGCAGAACGCCGACTTCTACCGGATCGACACCGCCCTCGTCGTGCCCGCCGTCGACCCCGCCGCGTGGCGGCTGCGCGTGCACGGGATGGTCGGGCGCGAGCTCACCCTGACCTACCGCGACCTCCTGGACCGGGAGCTCACCGAGGACTGGGTGACCCTGTGCTGCGTCTCGAACGAGGTGGGTGGCGACCTCGTCGGCAACGCGTGGTGGAGCGGGGTCAGGGTGGCCGACGTGCTCGCCGAGGCGGGGGTCGAGCCGGGCGCCGACGCCGTGCTGCAGACCTCCGACGACGGCTGGACCTGCGCCACCCCGGTCGAGGCCCTCACCGACGACCGCAACGCGCTTCTCGCGATCGCGATGAACGGCGAGCCGCTCCCCGTCGACCACGGCTTCCCGGTGCGCATGGTGGTCCCCGGGCTCTACGGCTACGTCTCGGCGACCAAGTGGCTCGTCGACCTCGAGGTGACCCGGTTCGCCGACGTCTCGGCCTACTGGACCGGCAAGGGGTGGGCCGAGCAGGCGCCGGTGAAGACCCAGTCCCGCGTCGACGTACCTCGTGCGGGTGCGGAGGTCGCGGCCGGCTCCGTGCGGGTCGGTGGGGTCGCCTGGGCCCAGCACACGGGCATCGCGCGCGTGGAGTACCGCCTCGACGGGGGCGCGTGGACCGAGGCCGAGCTCGCCGCCGTCCCGAACGTGGACACCTGGGTGCAGTGGACCGCGACCGTCGACGTCGACGCCGGCGGGCACACCCTGGCCGTCCGGGCGACGGATCGCTCCGGCGCGACCCAGACCGGGGTGCGCAGCGGCGTCCTCCCCGACGGCGCCACCGGCTGGCACTCGGTGGACTTCCGCGCGGAGTGAGCCGGCAGTCCGCGGAACGCCACCCACGTCGTGCTTCACCAGTTGGGCTCGGCGGGTGGCTCGGGGAGGGCCACCCCGGCGGGGTGGATCACGTACGTGATGCCGCCGGACGTGCGCATCCAGGCACGCTCGAACGCCGCCCGGCCGAAGGTCGTGGGCACCGCGGCGTTGTCGGCTGTGCACTGCGACGCCGGGTCGTTGACGACGACGTCGCCTCGATCGTCGAAGCCGACCAGCACCGCGAGGTGGCCGGTGGTGTCGTAGCAGGCCCCGTCGAGCTCGTCCCGGGTGAAGGCGACACCCACCACGAGGGGGATCCCGGCGGCCACGAACCGCTCCGCCTCGGCCAGGGAGCGCAGCCGGGTCACGAAGGCGACCGTGCCGAACCGGGCGGCGTAGGCGGCGTTGAACGACCAGTTCCCCGGCGCGTCGTAGGCGTGGTCGAAGGTGTGCCGCGCCGCGTAGGGCACGAAGCGGTCGGTGAGGGCCTCGTCCACCCAGGCGTACTCCGACCGGGAGGGCCCCAGCCGCCAGTGCGCCAGCACCATCGACGTCGAGGTTGGCGAGCACCAGGCCTCCCCGCCGCCGGCCCATTGCGGGTACTCCCCGACGTGCACCTGCTGGGAGTAGCGCGGCACGTCGATCACCGTCCCGAGGGCGGGGCCGGGCGGCGCCACCCCCACACCGTTGCCCTGCAGGCGGGAGGCCACGCAGCCCAGCAGCGACACGGTCGGGGTCGCCGTGGAGCCGGCCCGGCGCAGCAGCGTGACGCGGAGCCGGTACGACGTCGCGCGGGCGTCCTCGCGCAGGTGCAGCCGGTCCACGTGCACGTCGGCCAGCGCGTCGGACTGCCCCGGGACCGAGGTGGGCGCGATGTCCTGGTCGGACTCGGCCCACCGGCCCATGACGTACCACCGTGAGGGGCCGTCGGGTGTGCTCACCTGCAGGGCGACCTCGAGCCACGTCCCGGGCGGGGTGCGGGCGTTCCAGGACGCGACGAGCTCGGTGAGGTCGAACCCGGGCGAGACCTCCGGCGAGGTCCAGGTGGCCTGCTCGTAGGTCTCCGCGGGCAGGTCGCGGTGCGGGTCGTCGTACTCGCGCTCGGCGTGGGGCGAGGCGATCGCGAGCACCCCGTCGCGGACCGCGGTCCCGTCGTGGGACCCGCGGTCGAGGTCGGCTGGTCCGGCCCAGCGATGGAACCGGATCCGCCGTGGGTTCACCAGTTCCTGGTCCGCGTCGGGGGCAGCGGCTGGTCGTCGCCGTGGATGACGTAGACGAGGCCGCCCGATGTGGGCACCCAGACGTTCTCGAACTGTCCTCGGTCGTAGGTGCGGCGCACCGTCGCGCCGGTGGGGGCCGCCGGGTCGTTGACGACAACGTCCCCGGAGGCGGTGAAGCCCACGATCACCATCAGGTGGCCGTTCGTGGAGCTGATCGGTGCCCCGGTGAGCTCGCCTCGGCCGAACCTCACCGAGGCCACGAGCGGGATGCCGGCTCGGATGAACCGCTCCGCCTCGCGGAGGTTGCGCAGCCGGGTCACGAACGCGTTGTCGGCCCGCGTGGCGGCGTAGGCGGTGCTGAAGGACCAGTTGCCGGCGCCCTCCCAGCCGTGGTCGTACTGCGCGCGGGCGGCGTGGTCGACCCACGGGTCCGGGTGGCCGGCCGGGACCCAGGAGTACTGCTTCGTCGTGGGCAGCCGGCCGAGCCGGCCGAGGACCATGGACACCGACGTGGGGGAGCACCAGGCCTCGCCGCCGGCGTCGTACTCGGGGTAGTGCCCGTCATGGATCATCTGCGAGTAGCGCGGCATCGACAGGGGTGCCGACCCGCTGGCCACGCCGGGCCGGGACGTGGCCACCTGCGTCGTCGTGGGCAGCAGCGAGGTCATCGCGCCGATCGTGTCCACCGAGGGGTCGGCGGACGTTCCGGCGCGTCGCAGCAGCGTGACGCGCGTCTGCCAGGACGTGAAGCCGACCGAGTAGCGGGCCTTGAGGGTGTCCACCGACACGGTGCCGATCTGGTCGGTCTGCGCCCCGGCACTGGTACGACGGAACTGCCGGTCGTGGCCGGCCCACTTGCCGAGGGAGTACCACGTGCTGCGGCGGCCGGCCTCGTTCACGCCCCGCACCTGCACGTGCACGAACGAGTCGCGGGGGGTGCTGGCGTCCCAGGACGGGACCAGCTCGTCGAAGGCGAAGCCGGGGCGCTGCCACGGCGAGGTCCAACGGCCGAGCTCGTAGGTCTTCGTGCCCTCGCGCACCGTGCCGACCGGGGTGGCGATCCGCAGCGCGCCCTTGACCGCCCGGGTCCCGGCGAACCTGCCCGTGGCCAGCTCGGCCTGGGTGTCCCACTGGGTGTAGTCGATCATCCGCGCCGTCGTCGTGGCCGCGAGCGCGTCGGCGGACGTGCCCGCGACGGTCCCGGCCACCGCGAGCGGCAGGACCAGTGCGGTGGACGTCAGCGCCCCGAGGAGACGGCTCCGGCAGTGGGTGCTCATCGTTGAACGATAGGACAACGCAGCCCCTCCAGGCACTGTTTTCACAACAGTCACAGCTCCGGCGTGTGGTCCGGGCGTCCCGGTGCCTCGGTAGGATTGGCGGGTGACTCTACGGCTCTACGACACCGCCACCCGCGAGGTCCGTGACTTCGTGCCCCTCGAGGACGGCAAGGCGGGTCTCTACGTGTGCGGTCTGACCGTGCAGTCGGAGCCACATGTCGGCCACGTCCGGTCGGCGGTCAACTTCGACGTGGTCCGGCGCTGGCTGCAGACCCGGGGGTACGCCGTCAGCTACATCCGCAACATCACCGACATCGACGACAAGATCCTCGTCAGGTCCGCCGAGCAGGGCCGCCCCTGGTACAACCTGGCCTACGAGATGACCCGGGAGCTCGAGCGGGCCTACGACGCCCTGCACGTGCTGCCGCCGACGTACGAACCGCTCGCGACCGGCCACGTCCCGGAGATGGTCGAGCTGATCTCGCAGCTGATCACGCGCGGTCACGCCTACGCCGCGGCCGACGGGTCCGGCGACGTGTACTTCGACGTCATGTCGTGGTCGGCCTACGGCGAGCTCTCCGGCCAGAAGGTCGCCGAGATGGAGGCGGCCGAGGACGCCGACCCCCGCGGCAAGCGGGACCCCCGTGACTTCGCGCTGTGGAAGGGCCACAAGGCCTCCGAGCCGGAGACCGCCGCCTGGCCCTCGCCGTGGGGCCCGGGCCGCCCGGGCTGGCACATCGAGTGCTCGGCGATGTCGCTGAAGTACCTCGGCTCGGCCTTCGACATCCACGGCGGCGGCGTCGACCTGCGCTTCCCCCACCACGAGAACGAGCAGGCCCAGTCGCGTGCGGCCGGCCACGGGTTCGCGTCGTACTGGATGCACAACGCCTGGATCACCACGGCCGGCGAGAAGATGAGCAAGTCGCTCGGCAACTCGCTGCTCGTCCCGGCGGTCCTGGAGCGGGTGCGCCCGATCGAGCTGCGCTTCTACATCGTCGCCGCGCACTACCGGTCCACCGTCGAGTTCTCCTTCGAGGCGCTCGAGGAGGCTGCGTCCGGCTTCCGCCGGATCGAGCACTTCCTGAGCCGGGCGGCCGAGGTGCTCGGCGAGGTCCCGGCGGGCGGCATGATGTGCGCGGAGTTCCTCGAGGCGATGGACGACGACTTCGGCACCCCCGCCGCGGTCGCCGCCGTCTACGACGTGGTGCGCGAGGGCAACAAGCTGCTCGCCGGGGGCGCGTCCAACGCGCTGCGGGGCAACGCCGCCTCCGTCCGCGCGATGCTCGACGTGCTCGGGCTCGACCCCTTCGACCCGCACTGGTCCGGCGGCGACGCCCACCGCGACGAGAAGCTCACCGCGGCGATCAACGCGCTCGTCGCCGGACTCCTCGAGCGGCGTGCCGAGGCCCGCGCGAGCAAGGACTTCGCCGCCGCCGACGCGATCCGCGACCAGCTCAAGAGCGCCGGGTTCGAGCTCGAGGACACCCCGCAGGGACCCAAGTGGTCGTTGTGACCGGCGAGGCGGTCGAGACCCCGGTGGTCGAGCCCCCGGTGGTCGAGCCCGTCGAGACCCCCGCCCACACCACCACGACAGGACTCAACTGATGGCAGGCAACTCCGCGCGTCGAGGCGCGATCAAGAAGACCGGCAAGGGCAACCCGACCGCAGGCTCGGGCGGGCGGGTGCGGCGCGGGCTCGAGGGCAAGGGCCCCACGCCGAAGGCGAAGGACCGAGAGGGCCACAAGGCGTACAAGGCCGCCAAGAAGACCGAGCAGAGCCGTTCTGCCCGGCCCCGGCGCGCGCCTCGTGCCGGTGGGGACTCGGAGTGGATCGCGGGCCGCAACTCGGTCGTGGAGGCGCTGCGCGCGCACATGCCGGTCACCACCGTGTACGTCGCCGAGGGGGCCGAGCGCGACGGCCGGCTGCGGGAGGTGTTCCGGATCGTCGCCGACCGCGGCATCGCCCTGCTCGAGGTCGGCCGCAACGAGCTCGACCGCCTCACCGGCGGGGCCGTGCACCAGGGCCTCGCCGCGAAGGTGCCGCCGTACGAGTACGCCCACCCCGGCGACCTCCTCGACCGGGCCGCCGAGGTCCGTGAGCAGCCGCTCATCGTCGCCCTCGACTCGGTCACCGACCCGCGCAACCTCGGTGCGGTGGTCCGCTCCGCGGCCGGCTTCGGCGCCCACGGCGTGCTGATCCCGGAGCGGAGAGCGGCCGGCATGACCGCCTCGGCCTGGAAGACCTCGGCCGGAGCCGCCGCCCGGGTCCCGGTGGCGCAGGCGACGAACCTGACCCGCCAGCTGAAGGCCTACCAGGAGGCCGGGTGCATGGTAGTGGGGCTGGCCGCCGACGGCGACGTCGCGCTGCCCGACCTCGACCTCGCCGACGGACCGCTGGTGATCGTCGTCGGGTCCGAGGGCAAGGGGCTGTCCCGGCTGGTGGCCGAGACCTGCGACCAGCTGGTGTCGATCCCGATGGTGAACTCGCTGGAGTCCCTCAACGCCGGCGTGGCGGCGTCGGTGACGCTCTACGCCGTGGCCGAGCGGAGGGGCACCCTCTCCCGCTAGAGCGTCGGGTCCGCGACCGTCCGGGGCATCAGCAGATCCGGGTCGTCGCTGGCGGTGACCCTCTCGTCGGGCCGCTTGGACAGCACCGAGTCGATGTAGTCCCGCGAGGTCTCGAAGATGTCGACCTCGTGGCCGGCGCGCTCGGACAGGAACCAGCGGTGCTCGAGGATCTCGTGGAAGATCTCGGCCGGCTCGAGCTTGCCGCGCATCTCCTTGGGCACCATCGCGATGATCGGCTCGTAGATGTCGGTGAGCCACCGGTGCGCCACCAGCGCTCTGTCCTCGCCGCCCAGGTCGTGGTAGGCGGTGTAGGACGCCATGTCGTTGAGCAGCCGACGGGCCTGGTTGTCCTCGACGTCGAGGCCGGTGAGGCTCTGCAGCTCTCGGCGGTGGTGACCGGCCTCGACGACCTTCGGCTGCAGCCGGACGGTGGAGCCCGACCAGTCGGTCACGATGTCGAGCTCGTCGACGTCGAAGCCGAGCTCGTTGAGCCGCTCCACCCGCTGCTCGATGCGCCACATCTCGGCGGCGTCGAACTCCTCGGTGGCGGTCAGCTCCTCCCACAGCTCGGTGTAGCGCCGCTCGACGAGCTCGACGATCGCGTGCGCGTCGACGTTCTCGTCGAGCAGGCCTCCCGCCTGGAGGTCGAGCAGCTCGCCGAACAGGTTGCCGTAGGCCACCTCGAGGTCGTGGGCGCGCTGCCCGCGGGTCAGCTCGTTGTGCAGCTCGCCGGTCTCGGCGTCGACGAGGTAGGCGGTGAACTCCCCGGCGCTGCGCCGGAAGAGCACGTTCGACAACGAGACGTCGCCCCAGAAGAAGCCGTTCAGGTGGAGGCGCACGAGGAGCACGGCAAGGGCGTCGATCAGCCCCGGCAGGCTGTCGGCCCGGAGGCCGTGGGAGAACAGCGAGCGGTAGGGGAGCGAGTAGGTGAGGTGCCGGGTGACGAGGGCCGGCTCGATCTCCTCGCCGGCAGACGACTCGCGACCCGCGACGACCGCCACCGGCTCCACGACCGGGAGGTCGAGCTTCCGGAGCTCGCGGAGCATGCGGTACTCCCGGAACGCGATCGGCTCGCGGGTCTCCTTCACGGCGTAGACGTCGTGGTCGAGCCGGACGATGCGTACGACGTGGCGCGAGATGCCCCGCGGCAGCGGCACGACGTACTCCTCGGTCCACTCCTCGAGCGGGGCGTCCCAGGGCAGCGTGACCAGCGCGGGGTTCGGCTTGGTCGCCACGATGCGCAGAGGCATGGGGCCACCCTAGCCGCGGGAGGGGTTCGGCCCCGGTCCGGAGACGACGAGGCGGGGCAGCCCTTCCGGTGCCGCCCCGCCCCTGCCGCGTGGGTGCCTACTTGTTGAAGGCGTCCTTCACCTTCTCGCCGGCCTGCTTCAGGTCGGCCTTGCTCTGGTCCTTCTTGCCCTCGTTCTGGAGGGACTTGTCGTCGGTCGCGTCGCCGAGGGCCTCCTTGGCCTTGCCAAGACCGCCTTCGGCGGAGTTCTTCATCTTGTCGTCGGTACCCATGAGGTTTCCTCCTTCGTAGGGGACCCGGTCGTACCCCGCCGCGCCGAGGTCATGCGCCCGACTACGATGGCCATTCGTGTCCCCGCGCGCCCGATGGGCTCCGTGCGGCGCACGCCGGCCTGGCGCAACTGGCAGCGCACCTAACTTGTAATTAGGGGGTTAGGGGTTCGAGTCCCCTGGCCGGCTCCGACGTCCGGCTCCGACGTCCGGCTCCGCGCCGGGCGTCGCGTCCGGCTTCCTGCCACCGCGACCAACCGAGCCGCCCGCACCGGCCGAGCCCGTCGCGACATCGCTGAGCCTCGGAGGTCCGGAGTCGGGCTGCATCGGCAGACAGGTCACCCTCGACGTGCGACTCACCGAGCAGGAGAGCCAGGCCGGGGTCACCGGGGCCGAGGTGTTCCTCGAGCGCTGGGACGGCGGGCGGTACGTCCGCGTCGGGGAGGCGCTGGTCACCTCCGAGACGGGCACCGCCTCCCGCCAGGTCACCGTCGGCTCGGGCGGGCCTGAACGGGTTCCGGGCAGCGTTCCCGGGCAGCGAGACCCACGTGAGGTCCACCTCGCCCGCTGTGGACGTCGCGGCGCTGAGGATCCCCACGACACTGGCCCTCGGCGGCAAGACCAGCGTGGTCGACGATACGTCGGTGCGGATCAACCTTCGCTGGGAGGCCGCAGACGGCCGGCTGGTCACCGGCAGGGCGAAGCTCTACCGCCAGAACAGGGGCGCGGAGACCTGGTCGCTCGCCGCCACCTCGCAGGTCGTCGGCCGGCCCGGGGTCCGCTCGCCGCACTCGTACGGCGGCAGCATCGACATCAACCCGTGGGAGAACCCGTACGTCTCGCAGCAGGGCACCTACCCGAACACGTGGTGGCTGTCGCGGTCGCACCCCAAGGTCTCGTGGCGCTCCTGGACCCACCCGGTGGTGCAGGCCTTCAAGTCCCGTGGGTTCGCCTGGGGCGGGGCCTACCGCGACTACCACCACTTCCAGCGGTAGCCCTCCGCGGCGGCCCCTGTGGCGGACCGGGTCCCGCGGCCGGGCTCAGCGCAGCCGGCTCAGCGCAGTCGGGTGACCTCGAACTGCATCGCGGGGTGCGCGAGCTCGTGCTGGGCGGCGACGATGCGCATCTCCCGGCTGTCCGCCTCGGCGGTCGCCGCCATGACCGCGAACACCGACGACGTCGTGCGCGCCAGGGCGGTCGGGAGGTCGTGGCCGCTGAGGACGTCGGCGAGGAACACCGCCGAGGTCAGGTCACCCGCACCGGGAGGGTTGATCGGCAGGCGCGGGGTGCGGGCGATGAACGCGCCCTCACCCGAGACGGCCACCATGGCGATCTCGTCCTCGGGCGTCTCCGTCGTGATCACGCTGGTGACCAGCACGGTCTCGGGGCCGGACGCCCGGACCGTCTCCGCGGCCTCGACGACGTGGTCGAGCGTCTCGGTCTCGATGCCGGCGAGGAAGGCGAGCTCGAACTGGTTCGGCGTGATCACGTCGGCGGCCGGCACGACCTGGTCGCGCATGAACTCCGGGATGCCCGGACGGACGAAGAAGCCCCGGCCGACGTCGCCCATCACCGGGTCGCAGAAGTAGATCGCCTCGGGGTTGCGGCCCTTGACGTTGCGCACCGCGTCGAGGATCACCGAGCCGACGTCCTCGGCGCCCTGGTAGCCCGACAGCACGGCGTCACAGCGGTCGAGCGCCCCCCGGTCCTCGACGCCCCCGACGACCTCGGCGATGTCCGCAGCCGTGAGCAGCGGGCCCCGGGCGGCGCCGTACCCCGTGTGGTTGGAGAAGTGCACGGTGATGACCGGCCACACGTCGTACCCGAGCCGCTGCAGGGGGAACAGCGCGGCACTGTTGCCGGCGTGCCCGTAGGCGACGAGCGACTGGATCGAGAGGATGTTCATTCCCCGAATCCTGCCAGCCCGCCGCTCTCGGGCAGCAAGTGGTCAGCTGCTGCAGATCTGGCGCCCCGGGACCTGCAACAGCTGACCACTTGCGCCTGCACCCGGTGGCTTCCACAGTCGGAGCTCGCTGCCGGTCCTCCTCAGCCGAGCCAGACGGACCTGCGGCGCCGGCCCCGCGCGGGCAGGCTCCGGGGCATGAGCGATGACGTGGTCGTGGGCCACCGCCGGGGTGTGCGCTGGGTCTGCGTCGGGCGGGGGCTGCACCGACGGGCCGGGGAGGAGCCGTTCGGGCCTCGGCACGCCGACCTGCTCGCCTGGCAGCACGTGCTTCCGGAGACAGCTTGCTTCACCCACCTGACCGCGGCGGAGGTGCTCGACCTCTGGCTGCCCCCCGTGCCCGCCGGGACGCCGACGCACGTGTGCCTGCCCAAGGCAGAGAACCGACCGCGCCGCCGGGAGCTCCGTGTCTCACGGCTGGAGGCAGAGGTGCGCCCGCTCGTGGCGAGTGGGATCCGGGTCGCTCCGGCCGTCGAGGCGCTGCTGGCGTGCGCTCGCGACCTCGGCCTCCTCGACCTCGTCGTCCTGCTCGACTCGGCCCTTCGGGCAGGGTGGTGCACGACGGCGGAGGTCGAGTGCGTGGCCGGCTCCCGTCGACGCGGAGGTCCGGGGCTCCGGGAAGCCCTGGCGCATGCAGACCCGCGGTCCGAGTCACCGTGGGAGAGCCTGCTCCGGATGTTCCACGTGCTCTGCGAGGTGCCGGTGGTGCCCCAGCGGGAGGTGTACGACGCGCAGGGACTGTTCGTGGCCCGGGGCGATCTGTGGCTGCGGGGCACCCGGACCCTGCACGAGTACGACGGGGCCGTGCACCGCGATCGTCGTACCCACGTCGCCGACCTCGCCCGGGAGCGCGCGCTCGCCAATGCCGGCTGGACCCGGCGCGGCTACACGTCCGGGGACCTGCTCGACCGGCCCTCCGCCATGCTCCGGGAGGCGGACGCGGCGATGGGCAGGCGGCACGACCTGAGCCGGCTACGGCCGTGGCGCGAGGCGTTGAGGGAGTCGCTGTTCAGTCGCGAGGGCCGGGACGCCTTCGCGCGACGGTGTCAGGGGCAGGGCGGCTCACCCCGCTGACGCATGAGTGGTCAGCTGTTGCAGGTTTCCGGGCGCCGGATCTGCAACAGCTGACCACTTGGCGCGGTGACGGTACGGCGGCTGTGTGGAGAAGGGGCGGAGGCGGACAGGTCAGGCGACCTGCAGGCTCCGCTTGGACAGCCCGAGCCAGTAGCCGTCGATGCGCTGCTCGGGGGGTACGTCGGACGAGGTGGCTGCCCCGAGCGTGAGGAACAGCGGGGTGAAGTGCTCGACGGTGGGGTGGGCGTACGGCATGCCGGGGGCCCGGTCGCGGTAGGCCGCGAGCTCGTCGACGTCGCCGCGGGCGAGCGCCTCGGCCGCCCAGGCGTCGAACTCCGCGGACCAGCCGGGTGCGGGGGCGTCGAGGCGCCAGTCGCGCAGGTACGGCAGGCCGTGGGTCAGGAAGCCCGAGCCGACCACGAGCACGCCCTCGTCGCGCAGCGGGCGCAGCCGTCGCCCGAGCTCGAGGAGGCGGACCGGGTCGTGGGTCGGCAGCGACATCTGCAGCACGGGCACGTCACCGGCGGGGTACATGATCTTCATCGGCACCCAGGCGCCGTGGTCGAGGCCGCGGCTCGCGTGCTGGTGGACCGGCTCCGTGTCGGGCATGAGTGCAGCCACCCGGGAGGCGAGCGCGGAGGAGTCCGGGGTCACGTAGGTCTCGTTGTAGTACTTCGGGTCGAAGCCGCCGAAGTCGTAGATCAGCGGGGTCCCGGCCCCGGTCGCGCTGAGGCTGAGTGGGGCGGACTCCCAGTGCGCCGACACGATCAGCACCGCCTTCGGTCGCGGGAGGTCGTTCGCCCACGCCGCGAGCTCGCCGCGCCAGGTCGGGTCGTCGAGGAGCGGGGGTGCGCCGTGGCCGATGTAGAGGGCGGGCATCCGGGTGTCGTGGGTCATCGTGGGCCTCCAAAGCAGTGGGACGGCCTCCACGGTAGAGGCAAATACTTGAAACTTCAAGTGTTGACTAGGATGGGGTCATGGACGACGACACGCGGTGGCTCGACGCGGACGAGCAGCGGGCCTGGCTGCGCCTGGCGGGAGTGATGCTGAAGCTCGCGCCTGCGCTGGACTCGCAGCTGCAGCGCGACGCCGGCATGACCCACTTCGAGTACCTCTGCCTCGCGATGCTGTCGCAGGCCGACGACCGGACCCTGCGGATGAGCGAGCTCGCGGCACAGGTCAACGCCTCCCTGTCCCGCCTGTCCCACGTCGTGAAGAAGCTCGAGCAGCGGGGGTGGGTCGAGCGGCAGCCGAGCCCGGACAGCCGCCGGGTGACGTTGGCGCGGCTCACCGACGACGGGCTGCGCGAGCTCGTGACGACCGCACCGGGCCACGTGGAGACCGTGCGCTCGCTGGTGTTCGACGGGCTCGACCCCGCCGACGTCGCCGCGCTGGAGCGGATCGCCGGGCATGTCGTCGAGCGCATCGAGCAGGCGGGCCTGCGCACCGTCACATGACGACGGTCAGGGCAGTCGCCAGTCCACGGGGGAGCCACCCTGACCCACGAGCAGGTCGTTGACCCGGCTGAACGGCTTGGACCCGAAGAAGCCCCGCGAGGCCGACAGTGGGCTCGGGTGCGGCGACTCGACCCACGGGATGGTGCCGAGCACCGGCTTGAGGCCTTGGGCGTCGCGACCCCAGAGGATCGCCGCCTTCGGGCCCGGGCGAGCGGCGAGCGCCGTGATCGCGCACTCGGTGACCGCCTCCCAGCCCTTGCCACGGTGCGACCCGGCCATCCCGGGAGCGACGCTGAGGACCCTGTTGAGCAGCAGCACACCCTGGTCCGCCCACGGCGTCAGGTCGCCGCTGCTCGGCGGGTCCACCCCGAGGTCGTCGTACAGCTCCTTGAAGATGTTGACCAGGCTGCGCGGCAGCGGCCGGACGTCCGGCGAGACCGAGAACGACAGCCCCACGGCGTGCCCCGGCGTCGGGTAAGGGTCCTGCCCGACGACGAGCACCCGGACGTCGGCCAGCGGCCGGGAGAAGGCGCGCAGGATGTTCTCCCCCGCGGGGAGGTAGGTCCGCCCGGCCGCGAGCTCCTCCCGCAGGAACGTCCCCATCCGCGCGACGTGGTCGTCGACCGGCGCGAGCGCCTCGGCCCAGTCGGCGGCCACGAGGCCTCGCTCCACCAGCCCCGACAGTGCGCCCATGGCGCCACAACCTACACACGCCCTCGAGGAGTACGACGGACCGCCCGCCCGTCTCGGACCACGGGGATGCCGTGAGGTCATGACGCGCACAGCGGTGGTCGTACGCAACAGGCTGCTGAAGGCCGCACCGCCGCGGGTGGCCATGGGCCAGCTGGCGAGGTTCTCCACCTGGCGCCCCTGAGCAGGCGTGGGTGCGGGTGCTACGAGATGCTCACCCCAGCGTCGCGATGACCTCGGCGGCGACCGCCTCCATGCCCGCAGCGAACGGGTGGAAGGCGAGCGCCTCGCCCCGCACCGTCCGGTGGCCGTTGACCCAGGCGTCGTCGGAGCACACGTCGTGACCCTCCGACGCGGCGTGCATGTCGACGAAGCCCGCGCCCGCACGGCCCGCGGCGTCCTCGAGCGCGGCGTTCAGGGCCCGGGACACCTCGGCTCCGAACGCGTAGTCGCCCTCGGCGAACGGGAGGGCCTGGCAGCGACCCGACTCGGGGGCGATCCGCGGGTAGCCGACCAGCACCACGTCGGCCTCCGGGGCGCGGCGCCGGATCCGCTCGACCGCCGACTCGACCCGTGCGCCGATCCGCTCGGTCCGTGCGACGAGGTCCACGCCGCGCCCTTCGAGCTCGGTGGCGCAGGGGGAGCCGGCCGGGTCGTCGGCGCCGAGCGAGGAGCAGGTCTGCACGAGGGTGGCGAAGAGGTCGAAGTCGTTGCCGCCGATGCCGAGCGTGACCAGGTCGGTGTCCCGGTCGAGGGCGCGCAGCTGCGGCGGGACGGTCGCGTCCCCGACGGTGCGCTGCCGGCGCTGGAGGTCGCGCGTGTCGGCCCCGCTGCAGCTGACGTCGACGAGCTCGGCGACGTCGAGCTCGGCGGCGACGAGCGAGGGGTAGTTGCCGTCGGAGCGCAGGCAGCCGTCGGCCAGGTCGGTGGTGGGGACCAGCGGTGCGGCGGTGAACGAGTCGCCGAGGGCGACGTACTTCTCGTAGGACGGGCCGGGGAGCAGGTCAGCTGCGTCCGCAGCCGGGTCCGCCGGCTCGGCCGCGGACGAGCAGGCGCCGAGGAGCAGGGCGCCGGCCAGGGCCGCGGCCGCGAGCTTCATCGCGGGTACTTCTCCCTCATGTCCTCACGCACGACGCGGGCGTCGGCGATCATCCGCAGCAGGACGGCGCTGGTCACCGCCTGTGCGGCGACGATACCCACGAGGACCAACACCTGGGCCGCGCCGGCCTCGAGCGGTGTCCCCCCGCCGAGCAGCACGCCGACGAACGCGCCGGGCAGCTGCACCAGGCCGACCGTCTTCGTCTTGTCGAGGTTCGGGGTGAGCGCCTCCTTGCCGGTCGGCCGGATCACCTCGTTCGCGGCGTCGCGGCTCTCCAGGCCAAGCGCGAGGCCGGCCTCGTAGGCGCCGATCTGCGCCGACAGCTCGTCGTAGGCCCGCCGCCCGGTCAGTGTCGCGGCGGTCATCGTGTTGCCGATGATGATGCCCGCGGTCGGCACCAGGCCCGCGCCGTTGAACGGGATCACCCCCGACCCGAGGACGAGCACAAGGACCGGCACCACGCCGGCGAGGATCGCTGCTCCGACCCACAGCACCTCGCTGCCGCGCGCGTTGACCCGCTTCGCGGAGGTGCGGGTCGCGACGGCCAGCATCACGAGCGAGAACAGCGCGGACCACCACAGCGAGCCGAGCACCGCGGCGATCACCAGCGAGATCACGGCGAGCTGCGCGACGGCCCGGACGCTCGCCACGACGGTCTCCCGGCCGACCCGGAGCTCGCCGAGGTACGACGCCGTCACCCCGACCAGGACGAGGGCGACCAGGACGACGACGAGGCGCCAGTCCGGTGAGGGGGCGATCGCCGAGGCGGCAGAGGTCACCGGCGCGCCGCAAGCGAGCGTGACGAGGCCGAGCCGTACCGCCGCGCCGGGTTGGCCCCGATCGCCTCCGGCCCGGACGTGGCCCCGGAGCCCGCCGCCGTGCTCTTCGTCGCGGCGGCGGTGGGCTTCTTCGCGGGAGCGGCGGACCTCTTCCGGGTGCGCGACCTGCCGGCCCTCCGGTCCGCGGCGTGCTCGTCGAGGAACCGGTCCAGCGCCGGCCAGGTGGTGGTCCGGGCGCGACGACCCGTGAGGATGCCGAGGTGGCCGCCGGGCACGACCTCCAAGCGCACGGAGGCGGCGTTCGGCACCAGCTCGAGCATCGGCTCGATCGCCGCGACGGGGGCGATGGTGTCGTCGGCGCCTGCCACGACGAGCATCGGCACCGTGACGTCGGCGAGGGCGATCTCGCGATGGTCCATCCGTACGACGCCGCTCGCGAGCTGGTTGCCCTTCAGCAGCCGGTGGTACAGCTGGCCGAAGGTGCGGCCGGGGTAGGCGGTCATGTTCGAGGTGAACCGGTCCACGGCCTCGATCTGGGCGAGGAAGTCGGTGTCGTCGAGGTTGGCCGCGATCGCGAACGGCTTCGTGACGAGCTTGTCCACGCTCGAGAGCTGGAAGGCGCGGCGCACCAGCGGCTTCGGGGCGCCGCCGAGGAGGCGGTACAGCTGGGTGACCAGCCCGCCGCCGTCGGTGAGGTTGATGAGCGGACGGATCGGGGCGATCAGCGGCACCTTCGTCACGTCCACGGGGGAGCCGAGGACGGTCAGCGACGCGATCGGCAGGTCGGTGCGGTCCGCGGCGACGAGCAGCGAGAAGATCCCACCGAGGCTCCAGCCGACCAGGTGCACGGGTCGCCCCTCGGCGTGCTCGCTCACCGCGCGAACCGCGGCGGGGATGACCTCGTCGACCCAGTGCTCCATGCCGAGGGTGCGGTTGGCGAAGGCGACCTCGCCGTACTCCACGAGGTAGGTGCGCCGGCCCGAGCGCACGAGGTGCTCGGCCACCGAGCAGTCGCGGCGCAGGTCGTAGCAGAGGGCCGGGGCCGCCAGCGGGGTCACGAGGAGCACGGGGTCGCCGCCCTCGGGGACGCCGCCCTGGGGCCGGTAGTGGTAGACCTCGCGGAGCATGCCCTCGTCGATGAGGGTCCTCGGCATCGCCCGGAGGTCCGCGACCCCGCCGTACAGCATCCGGTGGGCCACGTTGCTGGCCGCCGAGACGACCTGGTCCGGCTTGGGGATCAGATCCATGCGGCGAAGGATACCGTCGCGTCGGACCACGGGAGCGGGGTACAACGGGGCCATGAGATGGTCCCGTGCACTGAAGTCTGCCCCCGTCGCGGCGCTCGCCGGTCTGGCGACCTACGACCTGGTGCAGAAGAAGCACGCTCTGCTGCGCAACTTTCCCGTGCTGGGCCACGGCCGCTACGTGCTCGAGGCGATCGGCCCGGAGCTGCGGCAGTACATCGTCACCGACAACAACTCCGAGCGGCCGTTCAGCCGGGACCAGCGGCGCTGGATCTACGCGTCGTCGAAGCTGGAGAACAACTACTTCGGCTTCGGCACCGACAACGACGTGGAGCACACCGAGGGCTACCCGATCATCAAGCACCGCACCTTCTCCGAGGTGGTGCCCGCGTCGTCCCCGCACGTCGGCCACGACACCCCGGTGCCGTCGGCGAAGGTGCTCGGCGGACCGCGCGGGCGCAGGCACGCGTTCCGGCCGCAGTCACTGGTCAACATCTCCGCGATGAGCTACGGCTCGCTCTCGGCGCAGGCGGTCGAGGCGCTCAACCGAGGTGCGGAGCTGGCCGGCTGCTGGCACAACACCGGTGAGGGTGGGCTCTCGCCGTACCACCGCAAGGGCGGGGACCTGGTCCTCCAGATCGGCACGGCCTACTTCGGCGTGCGCGACGAGGACGGCCGGTTCGACCTCGAGCGGCTGAAGGCGCTGGTCGACTCGGCCCCCGTCAGGGCGATCGAGATCAAGCTGAGCCAGGGCGCGAAGCCCGGCCTCGGCGGCCACCTCCCCGGGGCCAAGGTGACGCCACAGATCGCCGAGATCCGAGGCATCCGTGAGGGCGTGGACTGCATCAGCCCGTCGCGCCACGCGGAGTTCGACGACGTCGACAGCATGCTCGACTGGGTCGAGCTGCTCGCCGAGGAGACCGGGCTGCCCGTCGGCATCAAGTCCGCGGTGGGTGACCTGACCTTCTGGGAGGAGCTGGCCCGGCTCATGGGCCCCGGCGACCGCGGGGTCGACTTCGTCACGATCGACGGCGGCGAGGGCGGCACGGGTGCCGCGCCCCTCGTGTTCAGCGACTCGGTGTCCCTGCCCTTCCGGGTCGGCTTCAGCCGGGTGTACGGCATCTTCGCCGAGGCCGGGCTGACCGACGCCGTCACGTTCATCGGCGGGGGCAAGCTCGGCCTGCCCGACAACGCGATCGTCGCGCTGGCGCTGGGCTGCGACCTGCTCAACATCGCCCGCGAGCCGATGCTGTCGATCGGCTGCATCCAGGCCCAGAAGTGCCACACCGACAAGTGCCCCACCGGGGTGGCCACCCAGGACCCGTGGCTGGCCCACGGGCTGGACCCCGACCTGAAGTCGGTGCGCGCGGCGAACTACATCAAGACCCTCCGCCGCGACCTGCTCAAGGTGGCCGAGTCCTGCGGGGTCGCGCACCCGGCGCTCGTCGACGCCGACGACATCGAGGTGCTCTACGGCGCACAGGAGGCCCGCTCGCTGAGGTCGGTCTACGGCTACGAGCCCGGCTGGGGCCGGGTGTCGGACGCGCAGGCCGCCGAGATCACCGCGCTCATGGCCGGCACCCCGGAGGGTGGCTCGGCTGCGCCGTCGCGGCACGCACAGCGCTGAGGCACGCCGGTGCGACGGCCACCGTCAGCTGCGCCGGGCCGGCCGGACCTGCTTGCTGTGGGGCGGGACCTCCCGGGACAGCGCGTCGAGGAACGAGGAGGCCCAGTCGGACACGTCGTGCTCCCGGACCGTCTTGCGCATCGCCTTCATGCGGCGTTGGAGGTCCCTGGGCCGGGCGGAGACCGCCTCCAGCATCGTGGCCTTCATGCCGTTGATGTCGTAGGGGTTGATCAGGAACGCCTGGCGCAGCTCGTCGGCGGCCCCGGCGAACTCCGAGAGCACCAGCGCCCCGTCGTCGTCGAACCGGCAGGCGACGTACTCCTTGGCCACGAGGTTCATGCCGTCGCGCAGCGGCGTGACGACCATGACGTCCGCGGCCCGGTAGAGCGCGGCCATCTCCTCCCGCGGGTAGGAGGAGTGCAGGTAGGAGATCGCCGGCCGGCCGATCCGGCCGAGGTCGCCGTTGATCCGGCCGACGAGGCGGTCGATGTCGTCGCGCAGCACGCGGTACTGCTCGACGCGCTCACGCGACGGCGTCGCGACCTGGACGAAGACGGCGTCCTCGACGTCGAGGTGCCCCTCCGACAGGAGCTCGCTGTAGGCCCGCAGCCGGGCGTAGATGCCCTTGGTGTAGTCGAGCCGGTCCACGCCGAGCAGCACGTGGCGAGGGTTGCCGAGCTGCTCGCGGATCTCCTTGGCGCGCTGCTGCACCCGCTCGCTGCGGGCGAGCTCCTCGAGCCCCTCGGCGTCGATGGAGATCGGGAAGGCGCTGGCCACCACGGTGCGGCCGTCGGGGAGGTAGGCGGTGTCGCGGTGGGTCTTGTGGCCGACTCGCTGGCGGACCAGCCGGACGAAGTTCTGCGCGGCACCGGGACGCTGGAAGCCGACGAGGTCCGCGCCGAGGAGGCCCTCGAGGATCTGCCGGCGCCAGGGCAGCTGCTGGAAGAGCTCGGCCGGCGGGAACGGGATGTGCAGGAAGAAGCCGATCCGCAGGTCCGGGCGCATCTCGCGCAGCATCGACGGCACGAGCTGCAGCTGGTAGTCGTGGACCCAGACGGTCGCGTTGTCGGCGGCCACCTCCGCGGCCTTCTCGGCGAACCGCTTGTTGACCGTCACGTAGGAGTCGAACCACTCGCGGTGGAAGGCCGGCTTGGCGACCACGTCGTGGTAGAGCGGCCACAACGTGGCGTTCGAGAAGCCTTCGTAGAACTCCTCGACCTCCTGGCCCGAGAGGGTGATCGGCACCAGGGACAGGCCGTTCTCGACGAACGGCTCGAGGTCGTCGTCCTCGCCGCCGGTCCAGCCGATCCAGGCGCCGTCGTTGGCCCGCATCACGGGCTCCAGCGCGGTGACCAGGCCGCCGGGTGAGGGGCGCCAGGTGGTGCTGCCGTCGTCGTTGACCACGCGGTCCACCGGCAGCCGGTTGGCGACGATGACCAGGTCCGCGGAGTGCTGCGGTGCCTCGGAGGAGCTCACGTCCCGACCTTAGTTGAATCGGCGGCATAACGAAGTCCGATGCGCTCGCGGATCCGGTCCATCAGCCGCATCACCGCCACGGTGTCCTCGAGGGGGACCAGCGGGCTCTCGGTCTCGCCGTTGCGCAGGCAGCGGGCCACCTCCAGTGCCTCGTGGGCCAGGCCGGAGCCGATCACCGCCTCGCGGAGCACGTGGGTCTCGCCGTCGGCCACCCAGTGCGCCTCGGTGGGATGGATGAACGCATCGCCGAGGTCGATGCGACCGCGGTCGGTGGCGATCGAGGCGGTCCGCGGGGAGTACGCCGTCATCGTCGACGACAACGCTCCTACCGCGCCGCCGGTCCAGCCGAGGCTGATCGCGAGGTTCAGGTCGATCCCGCTCGAGGACATCTCCGCGACCGCCTCGACCTTGTCCGGGTCACCGAGGAACAGGTGGGCGAAGGTGAGTGCGTAGACACCCATGTCGAGGAGGGCGCCGCCGCCGAGCTCGGGCGCGAGCAGCCGGTCGGTCTCGGGGGCGTCGACGAGGAAGCCGAGGTCGGCCCGGACCTGCTGGATCCGGCCGAGGTCGCCCTGCTCGGCGAGCTGGTGGATCCGGCGGATCACCGGGTTGCAGCGCATCCACATCGCCTCCATGAGGAAGAGGTTGCGCTCGCGCGCGGTGCGGACGAGGTCCTCGGCCTGGGCGGCGGTGACCGTGAACGCCTTCTCGCACAGCACCGGCTTGCCCGCGTCGAGAGCGAGCATGACGTGCTCGTGGTGCAGGGCGTGCGGGGTCGCGACGTAGACCACGTCCACGCCCGCGTCGGCCACGAGGGCGGCGTAGGAGCCGTGGGCCCGGGTGGTCCAGGAGGCGCCGTGCTCCGCGGCGAAGGCCTCGGCGTTCTCGAGCCGCCGGCCGGCCACGGCCGCGAGCACTCCGTCGTCGGGGACCAGCCTCAACGCCGAGGCGAAGCTGCGGGCGATGCCGCCCGTGGCGAGGACGCCCCAGCGCACCGGCCGGTCCGCCGGGAGGGGTTCGGCGCGACGCGGGCCGGGGGTCACGTCGAGCGGCGGGAGGTGTGCGAAGGGTGCGCTCATGGCCCCATACCAGCGCCACGAAACGCCTCCGGGCAAATAGGCGAGGCAAATGACATCGTTGTCGTTCGTCGCCTACGATGGACCGCGAACGCCCACCCCGATCCACCAGGAGTCGCAACGATGGATGCCGCGAACGCCCTCAGCCGGGGCCAGGACAACCCCACCGAGGAGCTGTCCGAGCGGGACCGCGAGATCCTGAGCTTCGAGCGTCAGTGGTGGAAGTACGCCGGCGCCAAGGAGCAGGCGGTCCGCGACAACTTCGACATGTCCTCCACCCGGTACTACCAGGTCCTCAACGCCCTGATCGACCGTCCCGAGGCGCTGGTCTTCGACCCGCTGCTCGTGCGCCGGCTGCGCCGGCTGCGGGCCACCCGGCAGCGCGCCCGCTCAGCCCGTCGCCTCGGCTTCGAGGTCTGACCGTGTCGGCCCGGAGGCGCGACGAGCTCGGGGTGGCCCTGCCCTCGCCGGTCGCGGCGCTGAGCCTGGCTGCCGTCGTCCTCGCCGGGGTCGCGTTCGTGGCCACCTCCGGCAGCGCCGAGGACCGAACCCCCGAGGCGGCCCGGCCCGTCACCGCCACCCCGACGCCCACCTCGACCCCCACGAGCACCGCGCCGACGCCTGTGGTCGAGAAGAAGCAGCCCGAGCCGAAGAAGCGCAAGCCCGCGGTGCGTCGCGGCGAGGTCTACGTCGAGGTCTACAACAACTCCGGCATCTCCGGGCTCGCCGGCTCCACGGCCTCCCGCATCTCCGGGGCCGGCTGGCAGGTCGTCGGCTCGGACAACTGGTACGGCACCATCCCGCAGAGCACCGTCTACTACCCCGAGCGCCTCGCGCCGGCGGCCAAGATGCTCGCGCGGGACCTCGGCATCAGCCGCCTCAAGCCGGCCATCGCGCCGATGCGGTTCGACCGGCTGACGGTCATCCTCACCGCCGACTTCGCCTGACCCCCTCTCGCCGGGTCTCGACGGGCTCGACCAGCGGGAGGTCTGGTTGGGTAGGGGCATGGAGTTCCGCACCCCCGAGGGACAGCAGAGGTACGACGACCTCGTGGCGGATGCCTCGCGCACCGTCGTCGGACTCGACTTCGACGGCGTCCTCGCCCCGATCGTCGAGGACCCCGCGAAGGCCACCATCCATCCCGACGGGCCGCGCACCCTGGTCGCACTGGCCGCGCAGGTCCGCGGCGTCGCGGTGATCACCGGCCGCCCCGCGCGGCAGGCGATCGCGCTCGGCCACCTCGACGAGGTCGGCGAGGAGCTCACCGAGCAGGGCCGGGTGCTGCACCTGCTCGGCCAGTACGGCAACGAGCGGTGGTCCTCGGTGGAGCGGCGGGTCATCTCCCCGCGACCGCCCCGGGGGCTCAGCCGCTTCATGTCCGAGCTGCCCGTCCTCCTGCGCCGCAACGACGCGGGCGAGGCCTTCGTCGAGGAGAAGGGGCTCGCGGTCGCCGTCCACACCCGCCGGCTGCCCGACCCCACCGGGACGTTCGAGCGGCTGCTGCCGGTGCTCACCGAGGCGGCGGCCGAGCACGGCCTCGGCGTCGAGCCGGGTCGGATGGTGATCGAGGTCCGCGCCCCGGGCATGGACAAGGGGCAGGCGCTGCGCAGCATCCACACCGAGCTCGACGGCCACGGCGTGATGTTCGCCGGCGACGACCTCGGCGACGTCGAGGCGTTCCGCGCCGGCCGGGCGCTGCGCGACGAGGGTCGCCCGGGCCTGCTGGTGTGCTCGGGCTCGGAGGAGCAGGTGGCGCTCGTCGAGCTCTCCGACATCGTCGTCGACGGACCCGAGGGCGTGCTGGCGTTCTTCAGGCAGTTCGCGCGCGACGCTGCCGCTGCCGCCGGCTGACCAGCGGGTAGCCACCGTCGGCCAGCCCCGCCCGGGTTTCGAAGGCGTTGTACGTCGCGGGGTCGCCGCCGCGTAGCCAGGACCAGGCGGCCGCGGCGCCGTACAACGGGAGCATCGGCAGTCCCAGCAGCGCGACGTACTGCCAGCTGTGCCGCTCCTCGTGCACGAGCAGCCGGGACCGGGTCTCCCACCAGGCGACGTCGTGCCGGCTGAGCACCACGTTGCCCACGGTGAAGGCGGAGGCGTGCGGGAGGCCGAGGCGGTAGCCCGTCGCGAGCACCAGCCCACGGGGACCGCGGCTGACCCGCGCCCTTCCCACGGCTGCGACGCCGAGGCCGAGCAGCGTCGAGCCGTTGACGGCGTTCACGACCGCTTTCAGGTGCCACCACGCCATGTCAGTACGGCACCTTCGTCGGGCTGGCGTCCCAGGCCTCGAAGGGCTCCCGGGCGGTGGCCACCACGACCCGCACCGCCGGCGTGGGCCAGGTCGAGGCGGGAGTCGCGAACAGCTCGTAGAACCGCCGGTCGTCGAACCCGGCGGCCTCGGCGTCGTCGCGGGTCGCGGCGTAGACCACGCGCCCGGCCCGGGCCCACAGGGCGGCCGCGAGGCACAGCGGGCACGGCTCGCACGAGCAGTAGAGCGTGGCACCGGTCAGAGCGAAGTCCCTCCGCGCGCGGCAGGCGCCGCGGATCGCCACGACCTCCGCGTGCGCCGTGGGGTCGAGCGTGGGAACCACCTGGTTCACCCCGTCGGCGAGGAGCCTGCCCTCCGCGACCACGAGCGCGCCGAACGGCCCGCCGCCCGCCGCCACGTTGTCCACCGCGAGCTGTACGGCCCGGGCGAGCCAGGCCTCGTCGTCGGGCCCCACCGAGGCGGGGACGCCTCCCGGTTCCGCCGATGTGGTCATGGTCGACGGTACCGCCGCCTGCACCGTCTCGATGGGTAGTGTCGCGGCATGCCACGAAAGATCGCCACGTCCGACACGGTCGACCGCGAGAGCCTGCTCGAGTTCGTCCGCCCCCGGCACAAGGGCACGCTGGTGACCCGGCGCCGCGACGGCAGCCTCCAGATGTCCCCGGTGTCCTGCGGGGTCGACGAGGAGGGCCGGATCGTGGTCTCCACCTATCCCGAGCGGGCCAAGGCGACCAACCTCCGGCGCGACCCGCGGGTGTCGATCCTGGTGCACTCCGACGCGTGGGACGACCCCTACGTGCAGGTCGACGGCACCGCCGAGGTGCTCGACATGCCCGAGGCGCTCGAGCCGCTGGTGGAGTACTACCGCTGCATCGCCGGCGAGCACCCGGACTGGGACGAGTACCGCTCCGCGATGGCCGTCCAGGACAAGTCCCTGGTCCGGATCACCGTCGACCGGTGGGGGCCCGTGGCCACCGGCGGCTTCCCGGCGAACCGCGCATGACCGACGTCCTCCTGGTCACCTGCGCCGAGCTCCCGGAGGGCGAGCCGCGCGGCGACCTGCTGGTGAAGGAGCTCGCGGCCCGCGGGCTGACCGCGGCGTGGGTGGTGTGGGACGACCCCGCCGTGGACTGGGCCGGTGCGAGGGCAGCGGTCGTGCGCAGCCCCTGGGACTACGAGCGACGTCGCGACGAGTTCGTGTCCTGGGCGCACCGGGCCGGAGCGCTCACCACGCTGGTCAACAGCGCCGAGGTCCTCTGCTGGAACACCGACAAGCGGTACCTCCTCGATCTCGTCGCGGCCGGCCTGCCCGTGGTCCCGACCCTGGTCGCGGAGGACGAGAGCGAGCTCGGGCCCGTCATCGCGGAGTTCGCCACGGCGGTGGTGAAGCCGACGGTCGGGGCCGGCGGACGGGGCGTGGTGCTCTTCGACCTCGAGCCGGGCGGCCCCGAGGGCATCGACGAGTCCCGCCTCGGGCCGGGACCGTGGGTCGTGCAGCCGCTGGTGCAGTCGGTCCGGACCGAGGGTGAGACCTCGGTGTTCGTGCTCGGCGACGAGGTGGTGTCCCAGGTCGGGAAGCGGCCGGCCGGCGGGGAGATCCGGGTGCACGAGGAGTACGGCGGCCGCTCGGACGCCGTGCCTGTCACCGAGGAGGCGCGCGAGCTGGCGCTGCGGACCGTCGCGACCGCCCAGGACCTGCTGGGCACGCGGTTCGGCTACGCCCGGGTGGACCTCATGCGCGGTGACGACGGGACGCTGCTGGTCAGCGAGCTCGAGGTGGCCGACGCGGGCCTCTACCTGCACCTGGTGCCGGAGAACGCACCCGCGCTCGCCGAGGCGGTGTTTCGGCTGCTCGAGACGGCGGACGGGGCGGGGACGTAAAGTGGCCGGAGAGCGGTGTCTCTCGACTCCGGCTCTCCGGCCAAAACCCCGTCGCACCCACGAGGT
>DGBP01000055.1:0-3894 GCA_002384855.1 Nocardioidaceae bacterium UBA4001
AGGACGCCACGCACGGTCGGGTCGTTGACGGCGGCGCGCAGCATGAGCACGAGGTCCCGTGCCGAGGAGTGCGAGCCTTCGGCGGTCAGCCCCGAGGCGTTGCGGGCCACGGTGTCGGTCGCGCCGAGCTCGCGCGCGAGGTCGTTCATCGCGCGGTAGAAGCCCTGCCGGCCCTGCGGGTGCGACCCGGCGAGGGCCTCCGCGGCGTCGTTGCCCGAGGGCAGGAGCATCCCGGCGAGCAGCGTGTCGCGGTCGTAGACCCGCCCCTTGCGGACGCCTGCGCACGCGCAGACCTGGTCGTCCTCGAACTTCGTGACCCGGTGGCGTGCGGCCGGCCGGATCGTGCGCATCGCCGTGACGGCGGAGAGCAGCTTGAGCGTCGAGGCCTGCGGCAGGTGCGTGCGGGCGCGGTGCTTGCCGAGGACCCTCCCCGAGTCGAGGTCCACCACGACCCAGGACCGGGCCCGGACCCGTGGCGGGAGGGTGACGGTGGTGGGGCCCGGCCGGAAGGTGGTGCGGTTGGCGACGTACTCCGTCGAGCCGTCGCCGCGGACCGTCCCCTTCCGCAGCCCGATCACCACCCGCTCGGTCGCGACGGGGACGATCGCCTCGACCGGTGGGGCCGGCGCCGGCACGGGCCTGCCCGCCGTGTCCGCCGCCTGGGCGGACCTGGCCGTCCGAGGAGCGTCCGGCTCGGCGTCGAGGGGGGCCTGGGTGAGCACGATCGAGCTCACCGTGGCGACCACGACGACGGGAGTCACCCGGCGGAGGAGGCCGCGGACCCGGGAGGTACGGCGGGCAGCGGGGCGGGCCGGTACAGCACGACGCATGCCCCGCATCATCGAGCAGGACCGGCGCCGGGGCCACCCGAATCGCCCGGGTGTTACCGATTCGCACCCGACCCGTCGTCACGACATGAAGCGGTAGCCCATCCCCGGCTCGGTGATCAGGTGGCGCGGCCGTGAGGGGTCCGGCTCGAGCTTGCGGCGGAGGCCGGCCATGTAGACGCGCAGGTAGTTGGTCTCCTTGGAGTACGCCGGCCCCCACACCTCGTGCAGCAGCTGGCGCTGGGCGACGAGCTTTCCCGGCCGGCTCACCAGGGCTGCGAGCAGACCCCACTCGGTCGGGGTGAGCCGGACCTCCTCCTCGTCGCGCCACACCTGCCGGGCACCGAGGTCGATCCGCAGGTCGCCCGCCTCGATCGTGGTCACCTCCACCGGTGCGGCCCGACGGACCGCCGCCCGCACCCGGGCGAGCAGCTCGTCGACCCCGAACGGCTTGGTGACGTAGTCGTCGGCGCCCACGTCGAGCGCCTCGACCTTGTCGTCGGAGCCGTGCCGAGCCGACAGCACGATCACCGGCACGTGGCTCCAGCCCCGCAGGTCGCGGAGCACGTCGACGCCGGAGATCCCCGGCAGCCCGAGGTCGAGGATCACCACGTCCGGCTCGTCGTGGCGCAGGGTCGCCAGCGCGTCCTCCCCGTCGGCGGCGGTGAGCACGTCGTACCCCCGTGCCCGGAGGTTGATGGCCAGCGTGCGCAGCAGCGTCGCGTCGTCGTCGACCGCGAGGACCCTCGTCATGCGGTGGCCGCCGGCGAGCGCTCGGAGTGGGGCCGGAGAGGTACGGCGGGCAGGTCGACCACCATCGTGAGCCCCCCGCCCGGGGTGTCCTCGGCGAGGAGCCGGCCGCCGAGGGCCTCGGTCAGGCCGCGGGCCACCGCCAGCCCGAGGCCCAGGCCCTCCCTTCCCCTGGTGTCGCCGAGGCGCTGGAAGGCCGCGAACATCTGCTCCTTCTCCGCGTCGGGGACGCCGTGGCCGCGGTCGACCACCCGGACCTGCACCCGGTCGCCGGTGCTCGAGGTGGCCACGGTGACCGGCCGGCCCGCAGGCGAGTGGCGCATCGCGTTGTCCACGAGGTTCGCGACCACCCGGTCGAGAAGGCCGGCGTCGGCGAGCACCGGTGGGAGGTCGGGGGCGAAGCGGAGCTCGACCGGGTCGGCGTGCGGCATCGCCGCGACCGAGCGGGACACGACGTCGTCGAGCCCGACCTCGCTCACCACAGGGCGCACCGCGTCGCTCTGCAGGCGGCTCAGGTCGAGCAGGTTCGCGACGATCGTGTGCAGCCGGTCTGCGGACTCCTCGATGGTGGCCAGGAGCTCCTGCTCGTCCTCGGGGCTCCAGCGCACGTCCGGGCTGCGCAGGCTGGACACGGCGGCCTTGACCCCGGCCAGCGGCGTGCGCAGGTCGTGGGAGACGGCGGCGAGCAGTGCGGTGCGGACCCGGTTGCCCTCCTCGAGCCGCTGCACGTCCGCGGCCCGGGCGGTGAGCTCCTGGCGCTCGAGGGCGGCGGCGAGGTGGGTGGCGAACGCACCGAGCACCCGGCGGTCGTGCGGGGGCAGCTGCGGGCCCTCGAGCGCGAGCACGAGCTCGGAGGAGACCTCGGCGACCGTGCCCGCGTCGGCGGGCCGCGCCGGTGGCCGGTCGCCGACCGACCCCACCGCCTCCCAGCTCGAGGGGCCTCCGCGGAGCAGCGCGGCCGACCCCACCCCGAAGGTCTCGGCGACCATGGCGAGCAGTGCCCGCACGTCCTGGTCGCTGCGCAGCAGCGTCCGGTTGAGCTGGGTCAGGGTGTCCGCCTCACGCCGCGCGAGGTCGGCCTGGACGCTGCGTCGCGCGGCCTTGTCCACGACCGAGGCGACCGCGACCCCGAGCAGCAGGAACATCGCCAGCGCGACCACGTTGACGGTGTCGGCGATCGTGAGGGTGCGCTCGGGCGGGGTGAAGAACCAGTTGAGCAGCAGGCTGCCGAGGACCGCGGAGGTCACCGCAGGCCACAGCCCCCCGACCAGCGCACAGACCACCGTGAGGGCCAGGAAGCTCATCGCCTCCAGGGCGAGGGTCGGCAGGTCGCGGGTCGGCGCCAGCACGGCGGCGAGCACGGCGGACCCGACGACCGCGAGCACCCACCCTGCAGTCACCCGTCGCCTGCTGAGCGCCCCGGGGCGGCCGCTGCCCAGCGAGGCCCGGCGCACGTAGGGGTGGCTCACCACGAGGACGTCGATGTCCTCGGCGTCGGCGATGACGCGTTCGCTCACCCCGTTGCCCAGGAGACGACGCCACCGTGGCCTGCGGCTGTCCCCGACGACGACCTGGGTGGCGTCGATGCCGCGGGCCAGGGACAGCACCGCGTCGGCGGCGTCGTCGGCGACCACGAGGTGGTGGGTGCCGCCGAGCTCCTCGGTCAGGACCCGGAGCCGCGCCAGGTCCTCGGGCTCGACGGACGGGGTCTCCTTGCCCGACACGTGCACCGCGTGCAGCTCACCGCCGGCCCCTCGGGACGCGATCCTGGCCCCGCGGCGCAGCACGGCCTCGCTCTCGGGGCCTCCGGTCAGGGCGACGAGCACGCGCTCGCGGGTGGCCCACGGCGACGCGATGTCGTGGTCGTGCCGGTACCGCTCCAGCCCCTCGTCGACGCGGTCGGCGAGCCACAGCAGGGCGAGCTCGCGCAGCGCGGTCAGGTTGCCGACCCGGAAGTAGTGGGCGAGGGCGGCGTCCACGCGCTCGGCGGGGTAGACGTTGCCGTGCGCGAGCCGGCGGCGCAGCGCCTCCGGGGTCATGTCCACCAGCTCGATCTGGTCGGCCCGGCGCACGACCTGGTCGGGCACCGCGTCACGCTGGGGGAGTCCGGTGATCGTCTCGACCACGTCCGCGAGGGACTCCAGGTGCTCGATGTCGAGCGTGGTCACGACGTCGATGCCGGCCTCGAGGAGCTCGTCGACGTCCTGCCAGCGCTCTGCGTTGCGGGACCCGGGCGGGTTGGTGTGCGCGAGGTCGTCGACGAGGGCCACCCGGGGCGACCGGGCCAGCACGCCGGGCACGTCCATCTCGGGCCCCA
>DGBP01000055.1:3938-15333 GCA_002384855.1 Nocardioidaceae bacterium UBA4001
GCACTCTTCCTCGAAGTCGCCCCGCGCAGGTCGGTCCGGTGACGGTGCACCAGGCGCCCCCACGCCAGGCCCCCCAGCGCCGGCCGGACCGTGCCGCGAGAGGCGAGGTGGTCAAGCGGGTCCTCGTCGGGCGCAAGCTGCGCAGCGCCCAGATGGGCGAGACCCTGCTGCCCAAGCGGATCGCGCTGCCGGTCTTCGCCAGCGACCCGCTGTCGAGCGTGGCCTACTCGCCGGACGAGATCTTCCTGACCCTGTCCCTGGCCGGTGTCGCCGCCTACGCCTACTCCTGGCGCGTCGGGCTGGCCATCGCGTTCGTGATGATCGTGGTGGTGCTGTCCTACCGGCAGAACGTGCAGGCCTACCAGAGCGGCGGCGGCGACTACGAGGTCACCAAGACCAACCTCGGTGGCAGGGCAGGCCTGACGGTGGCGAGCGCGCTGCTCGTCGACTACGTGCTGACCGTGGCGGTGTCGATCTCCTCGGCCGCGCAGTACGCCGCCACGACCTTCGAGGNNGAGTCGGGCAAGGCGTTCGCGCTGCCGACGTACCTCTTCATGCTCGCCATCCTCGGGATGGCCGCCTGGGGCTTCACCCGCGAGCTCCTCCTCGGGGGGCTGCCCGACGCGGAGAGCGCGGCGTTCGGGCTCGTTGCCGAGGAGTCCTTCGCCGAGGGCTTCACCGGGGCTGCCGCGGCCTTCCTGCTGCTGCGCGCCTTCGCCTCCGGCAGCGCGACGCTGACCGGGGTGGAGGCCATCGCGAACGGCGTGCCCGCCTTCCGCAAGCCGAAGGGCCGCAACGCCGCGACGACGCTGCTGCTCCTCGGGGGCGTGGCCACCACGATGGCGCTGTCGATCGTCGGGCTGGCCAACCTCACCGGGGTCAAGGTGGCCGAGGACCCTGCGCACCAGCTGCTCGACGCCTCGGGCGAGCCGGTCGGTACGGCGTACCACCAGGACCCCGTCGTGGGGCAGCTCGCCCGCACGATCTTCGAGGACTTCACGCCCGGGTTCTTCTTCGTCACCGCGGCGACCGGCGTGATCTTGCTGCTCGCCGCGAACACCGCGTTCAACGGCTTCCCGGTCCTCGCCTCGATCCTTGCCAAGGACGAGTTCATGCCGCGTCAGATGTCGACGCGCGGCGACCGGCTGGCCTACAGCAACGGTGTGGTCCTGCTCGCGGCCTTCTCGGTCCTCCTGATCGTCGCCTTCGACGCCGAGGTGACCCGGCTGATCCAGCTCTACATCGTCGGGGTCTTCGTGTCGTTCACCGCCAGCCAGACCGGGATGGTGATCCACTGGACCCGTCGGCTGCGGGTGGAGGGGGACCCCGCCGAGCGGCGACGCATGCAGACCAGCCGGATGATCAACGCCTTCGGGCTCAGCGTGACCGGCACCGTCCTCGTCGTGGTGCTGGTGACGAAGTTCCTCCACGGCGCCTGGATCGCGATCCTCGCGATGGCGGTGGTCTTCGTGGTGATGAAGGCGATCCGCAGGCACTACGCGCAGGTCGCCGTCGAGCTGACCGCCGACGTGGACGACACGTTCCTGCCCACGCGCGTGCACGCCATCGTGCTCGTGTCGAAGCTGCACAAGCCGACGATGCGTGCCCTGGCGTACGCGAAGGCCGCGCGCCCCAACGTGCTCGAGGCCGTCGTCGTGGACACCGACCGCGTCACCACCGCCCGCCTGCTCGAGGAGTGGGACGAGGCCGGCATCGACATCCCGCTGAAGGTGCTCTACTCGCCCTACCGCCAGGTGGTCCGCCCCGTCGTGGAGTACACGCAGGGGATCCGCCGGGGGAGCCCGCGGGGCGTGGTGGCGGTCTACATCCCGGAGTACGTCCTGGGCCACTGGTGGGAGCGCGTGCTTCACAACCAGAGCGCCTTCCGGATCAAGAGCCGACTGCTGTTCCAGCCGGGAGTCACCATCACGTCCGTGCCCTTCCAGCTGCGCTCGTCCGAGGCCGCAGCGGAGCGGGTACGGCGCCAGGACGCGGCGCGCTGAGCCCGGCCTCCCCGTGGACCGGGCTCAGCGCGACCGCCCTGCCTCCCCGAGGCGGGTGCGGGCGTGGCCGACCAGGGCACCTCGACGGCGTCGGCGGGCTCGCGTTGCGTCGTCGACCCGTGCAGCCCCAGCACCCGCAGCAGGTGCCCCGCGCCTCGGTGAGCCCCCGTCGCACGAGGTCGAGACTGCGCAAAGCCCGAGGGTCAGCGGGGCTTCGTCGCCCGCACGATCGCTCCGTGGATGCCGTCGGCCACCTCGTGGGTGAACTCGACGGAGGCGTCGGCGAACCCGGCCGCCGCCAGGCCGTCGAGGTACTCCTGGCGCGACAGCGCCCCTGCCACGCAGCCGCCGGAGCTGCCCAGCACGTCGATGCCGCCGCCGGAGCCGAGGTCGAGGACGCGCTCGCCCGGGTGGAGGTCGGTGATGGCCGTGGGGTTGCCGCAGCCGAGGCTGGCCGCGACGGCCTGGACGGGCAGCTCGCCCTGCATGTCCGCGTCGTAGAGGCGTGCGCCGAACACCTCGGAGATCTCGACCGGCTCGCCGCTGCAGCAGGAGGCGCTCGTCTCCAGCCCCGGGAGCGGTGTGGGCTGCTCGGCGTGCTCGGCGCGGAGCGCCTCGTCGTTGCCGCCACCTCGGGCGACCGCCCTCGCCGCCGCGGCGTAGGTCTCACGAACCTGCTCCCTGGTCACCTGCTCGGTCACGGCTCCTCCTCAGATCGTTGAATGTCTGTCGGAGTCCGCTCGGCGAGGACCCGCGCTCAGGCGGCCGCCGGCGGGCGGTGCTGAGCGATGTGGAGCTCCATGGCGGCGAAGCCCTTGCGGATGACTCGCGAGTGGTGCCGTGGGATGTCGAGGAGCCGGTCCCAGAGCAGCATGACCCCCGCGGGGTCCGCGACCCAGTGGAAGGTCACATGGGTGCGCAGGTCATCGACCGGCTCGAGGGTCCACTCGCCGGTCCCACGGAAGGCGCCGTCGACGTAGTTCACCACCAGCCGCCGCTCCGGTTCCACCTCCCTGACGACACCCACGAACGTCGGGCTCAGCCACCGGTTGTCCACCTGTCCGCGTCCGCTGACGGTGAGGGTCACCCGGCTCCCCACCTGCGTGTAGGGGATCTCGTTGAGCCGGTGGAGCGTCAACCACGGCCACCACCATCGTGACCGCCCGGCCGCCTCGTCCTCGAGCGCCGAGAAGATCTCGGCCGGTGTCGCCTCCAGCACGGCTTCGTCGGTCACGTCGTACCTGCGCATGACTCACCCCCACGCTCTGGTCCCATCAAGCGCACCCGCCGGCGTGGTACCGACAGGGACCAAGGTCCTCGCTCAAGGACCGGCGCCGAGGTGGCCGCCGAGCCGTCCTTGCATGTGGCGCACGCGGCGTGGTGCTCGACGACGAGGGCGCGAAGGAGCATGCCGGCCAGGAACCTCCGCGCGGTGCGCCTCAGCGCTCGCCGGCGACCAGCTTCTCGAGGACCAGGTGCGGGTGCTGCCGCTCGACCGCCTCGGCTCGCCAGCGGTCGGGGAACAGGGCGAGGAGGGCGCCGTCGCTGCGGGTCAGCACCTCCACCCCGCGCAGGTCGTTGACCTCCGCGGCCTGCTCGGGGTTCGTCAGTCGGGCGTGGGAGTAGCCCAGCGGCGACATCCGGACGGGTGAGNNGCACGGGGGCCTGGTCGCCGCGGATCTCCGAGCGGAGCACCTGGACCACGCCCTCCTGGTCGAGCTGCTCGATGCCGCGGCGGAACTGCTTGTACTTCCCGGAGTCGGCGGCGCGCACGGACATGAAGTGCTCGGGGGCGAAGCTGGCGATCGGCGGGAACGCCACCGGCGCCTCCTCGAAGATCGTGTGGCCGACTCGCAGCGCGGAGGCGTTGACCAGGCCGATGATGTCGCCGGGGTAGGCGGTGTCGAGCACGGTCCGCTCGCGGCCGAAGACGGCCTGGGCGTACTTCGTGGCGAACGGCCGCCCGGTCTCGGCATGCGTGGCGACCATGCCACGCCGGAAGACCCCGGAGGTCACCCGGGCGAAGGCGAGCCGGTCCCGATGGGCGGTGTCCATCCCGGCCTGCACCTTGAACACGAAGGCGCTGAACGGGTCGTCGACCTCGCGGACACCCTCGTCGCGGGTCCGGGTGGCCCCGGGTGCGGGGGCGAGCTCGACGAGCGTGTCGAGCAGCTGGGCCACGCCGAAGTTGAGGATCGCCGAGGCGAACATCAGCGGCGTCGTCTCCCCGGACAGGAAGCCCTCCTGGTCGTGGTCGGCGCCGTCGGCCTCGAGCAGCTCGTGCTCCTCGACCGCGGCCGCCCAGGCGTCGTCGTGGGCGGCGAGCGCGGAGGCCGGGTCGAGCCGCTCCTCGGGGGCCCGCGTGGCGCCTCCGGCCGTGCGCGTGTAGGCGATCATGTCGCCGCTGCGCCGCTCGAGCACGCCCCGGAAGTCGCCGGCGATCCCGACCGGCCAGGTCAGCGGCGTGGGCCGCAGCCCGATCTCGGCCTGGATCTCGTCGATCAGCTCGAGCGCCTCCCGGCCTGGGCGGTCCCACTTGTTGATCACGGTGATCACGGGGATGCGGCGATGCCGGCAGACCTGGAACAGCTTCAGCGTCTGCGGCTCGAGGCCCTTCGCGGCGTCGACGAGCATGACGGCCGCGTCGACCGCCGCGAGCACCCGGTAGGTGTCCTCGGAGAAGTCGGCGTGGCCGGGGGTGTCCACGAGGTTCACCACGTGGCCGTCGTACTCGAACTGCAGCGCCGCGGAGGTGATCGAGATCCCGCGCGCCTTCTCCATCTCCATCCAGTCCGAGACGGTGCCCTTGCGGCCGGCCTTGCCGTGGACGGCGCCGGCCTCGGAGATCACCCGCGCGTGCAGGGCGAGCGCCTCGGTCAGCGTGGACTTTCCGGCATCGGGGTGGGAGATGACGGCGAAGGTGCGGCGGCGCCCGGCCTCACGTCGTACGACGGGCGCGGGAACGTCCGCAACGGTGGGATCGGCGCTCATGAGCTGTTCCTCGTCATCCTCTTCTGGCGGGTGATCTCGCGTCGCAGGTCCGTCGCGAAGCCCTCGGCGGTCTCGAGCTGGCCGCGGAGGGCGGTGACCTGCTCCTCGGCGGACCGGCGGTAGCCGACGAGTCGTTCGACGAGCCCGTCGCGCTGCTCGGGGGCGGCGGTGTCGAGCGCGTCCAGGACACCGAGGACCTGGCCCATCTCCTCGAGGGAGAACCCCAGGGGCTTCATCCGGCGGATCAGCCGCAGCCGGGCGAGATCGGCCTCGGAGTAGAGGCGGAAGCCCCCCGACGTACGCGCCGAGGGGGACACGAGCCCCATCTCCTCGTAGTAGCGGATCGTGCGAAGGCTGAGACCGGTCTGGTCGGCCACCTCGCCGATCTGCATGTGGTGGATGCTCATGGACCTCTGTCTCGTGGGGGAGGGTCCACCGTAGTCTCACGCAACGGGAGGGTCCTAATCGCGTCGAGAGGCCTCTCGAGGTCTCAGGCGGCGGGCGTGAGGAGCCTCACCCTCACGCGGGGGGAGACGCGGGCGCTGGGGGGCTCCCGGTCCAGCAGCCGTCCGGGGCCCGCCTCTCAGGGTGAAGACGGGCCCCGGCGGACCAGGGAAGCGGATCCGCGCCCGGGGGAAGGCGCGGATCCGTCGCGTGGAAGACCGCTCGCGCCCGTCCCTGCGTTACACCCCGGCGCGCCCTGGGCCTGAGGTCTCCTCGAGCAGCAGGCGGCCGAGGTGCAGGAGCTCCTCGCGCAGGGTGGCGTCGTCGACCTCGTCGAGCAGCGGGTCGATGCCGGCCTGGCCGAGGCCGCCCTGGAGCAGGCTGACCGCCGCGAGACGTCGAGGAGTGGGGTCGGGTCCCACGAGGAGGCGCGCGAACCGGTTCGTGAGCTCGTCGTACTCCACGTGCGCCTGCACGATGCGCTCGACCTCGGGGTCGCGGGACAGACTGGCGATGATGTCGCGGTTGCCGACCACCAGCTCGACGAGGCCCCGGAGCGCGCGGTCGGTCGCCTCCTCGGGCGAGTCGGCCTGCTCGGCGTCGGTGACGAACGTGCGCATGTCCTCGAAGGCCGGCGCCACGACGGCGAGGACGATGTCCTCCTTGGCCCGGAACTGGTAGTAGACCGCCGCCTTCGTGACGCCGAGGTGGTCGGCGATCATCTTCAGCGACGTGCCACTGACGCCGTGCTCGGTGAAGAGCTCGAGCGCCGCTCGGAGCACCCGGGCGCGGCCCTGGCCGCGTGGTGCCTGAGGTCGTGCCATGCCACCCCTTCTCCCGCCCCTGCTCTCCGGGCAGTCGGGTCGATCGCCGTCGCCGGCGTGAGTCGCCCCACATCCGGCGCCCGGGCGGGCTCCTCCGGTTGGGTCGACCCTAGCCGAACGGCTAACTTGGATCCGCGGCAGTCGTCGCGATCCCACGACTCTTACCGGAGCTTCCCGACATGGCCAACCTGCTCTACCGGATCGGACGTCTCTCCTTCCGTCGCCGCGGCGTCGTCGCGTCGGTGTGGGCCTTGCTGCTGGCGGGGATCGTGGCGTCGCTGCTGTCGGTCGGGATCGCGCCCAGCGCCACCCTGTCGATCCCCGGCACCGAGTCACAGCGAGCCCTCGACGTCCTCGCGAAGCAGCTCCCGCAGGCCAGCGGGGCGGCGGGCACGGTGGTCGTGCGTGCCCCCGAGGGCCAGGACCTGACCGACCCCGCGAACCGGCAGACGGTGCTCGCGGTGGTGCAGGAGGCCAACGAGCTCCCGGGCGTGGTGGGCGCGACCAACCCCTACGACACGCGGGCCATCAGCCGGGACGGCCGCTACGCGATGGTCGGCGTGCAGTTCGAGGAGGTCGCCGACGCCCTGACCGAGGAGGAGCGTTCGGCCTACGAGGAGGTCGGCGACGACGCCCCGGAGGGCTGGACGGTCGCGGCCGGCGGCGAGCCGTTGCAGACCGTCCCGGAGGTGGGCGCCTCCGAGGTGGTCGGTGTGGCTGTCGCCCTCGTCGTGCTGGTGGTCACCTTCGGCTCTCTGGTGGCTGCCGGGATGACGATGGTCAACGCGCTGATCGGCGTCGGCGTCGGAATGACCGGCATCCTGCTGCTCGGCCACGCCGTCGAGCTCAGCAGCACGACGCCGATCCTGGCGCTCATGCTCGGCCTGGCCGTCGGCATCGACTACTCGCTGTTCATCAGCTCGCGCTACCGGCACAACATCGCCGTCGGGCTGTCGCGGGAGGAGGCCGCCGGGCGTGCGGTGGGCACGGCCGGGTCCGCGGTCCTCTTCGCCGGGCTGACCGTGATCATCGCCCTGGCCGGGCTGTCGGTGGTCGGCATCCCGTTCCTGACCTCGATGGGCCTTGCCGCCGCCGGCACCGTCGCCATCGCGGTCCTCGTCGCACTCACGCTCCTGCCGGCCCTGCTCTCCTACACCGGCGACAAGGTGCTCTCGCGACGCCAGCGCAGGGCCGACGTCGCCTCCGGTCATCACAGGGACCTCGAGGAGTCCACCAGCAACGGCGGCTTCACCTGGGGCCGCTGGATGATCAAGGCCCGCATCCCGGTCCTGGTCGCGGGCATCGCGGGCCTGGCCGTGCTGGCGATCCCGGTCACGAGCATGCAGCTCGCGCTGCCCGACGACGGCACGTCGCCGCAGGGGACCAGCAAGCGGCAGGCCTACGACCTGATCGCCCAGGGGTTCGGCGAGGGCTTCAACGGGCGTCTGATCATGGTCGTCGACGGCGACCAGGCGGCGGACGTCCAGCAGGCGGTGCAGCAGGGCAGCGAGGTCGTCTCCGGCACCGAGGGCGTGGTCGCTGCTGCACCGCAGGCGCCCAGCGGGGACGGACGCACCGCCATCGTGGCCGTGATCCCGGAGACCGGCCCGACCGACGAGGCCACGGTCGACCTGGTGCGCGCTTTGCGTGAGGACCTCGGGCCCGTCGCGGAGTCCACCGGCACCGACATCGCCCTGACCGGCGTCACCGCCCTGGGCATCGACATCTCCGACACGCTGGAGGACGCGCTGCCCACGTACCTCGCGGTGGTCGTGGGCCTGAGCTTCGTGCTGCTGACCCTGGTCTTCCGATCGATCCTGGTGCCGCTCAAGGCCACCGCGGGCTTCCTGCTCACCATCGGGGCGACCTTCGGCGCGACGGTCGCGATCTTCCAGTGGGGCTGGCTGTCCGAGCTCGTCGGCCTGGACACCTCCGGCCCGCTGGTGAGCTTCCTGCCGATCATCCTGATCGGCATCCTGTTCGGCCTGGCCATGGACTACGAGGTCTTCCTCGTCTCGCGGATGCGGGAGGACTTCGTGCACGGCGAGACCGCTGCCGAGGCGGTCGTGTCAGGGGTCGGTCACGGCGCCCGGGTCGTGGTCGCGGCCGCGTTGATCATGATCGCCGTCTTCGCCGGGTTCGTCTTCGTCGAGGACCCGGTCATCAAGTCCATGGGCTTCGCGCTCGCCTTCGGTGTGGCCGTCGACGCGTTCGTCGTACGCCTCACGCTCGTGCCCGCGGNNGGCGATGCCGAACGTCGACATCGAGGGAGAGAGCCTGCGCACGGCTCAGAGGTAGGCGGCGTCGTCGACCTTCCGGTGGTAGCGGCAGCCGACCTTGCCGCCGGCGACCGCGGCGAGCAGTGAGCTCAGCAGGGCGGTGACCCCGGCGACGACCGCCTGCATCGCGGCGAGGTCCGCCGGCAGGAGCCGCGGCAGCCCGAGGCCTCCGAGGTCGACGTAACGGAAGCCGAGCAGCAGGGCCGCGCCGACGGCTGCGCCGGTCAGCAGCAGGGAGAGCACCCAGACCGCGACGCCCTGCTTGCCGCCGTCGAAGCGTGACATGCGACCGGCGACGTAGCCCCCGGCGTAGTAGGCCACCACGAGAGCGGCGAAGAGCGCGGCAGCCGCCACGATGCCCGGCGTGGTCGGGTCGGCGGCCTGACCGTCGACCACGTCGCCGGCCAGGCCGAGCCCGGTCACGGCGGCCGCGACCGCCCCGACCAGGAGCACGCCGACGAACGCGCTGACCATCCAGCCGAAGAGCGCCGCCCCCCAGTTGACCCCGCCGAAGCGCTCCCGCTGCCGGCCCGGGCTGTAGCCGTGATCGGCGGTGTCGGAGGAGCCGTGCGCGACGGGGCTCTCGCCGGGGGCGTCGAGGTCCGGCGGGACCTGGTCGACCTGGGTCTCGTCGGCGGCGTCCGGGCCGGGGATCCGTGTGGTCTCCGACTGCTGGTACGTGGTCATGAGGGCCCTCCCGAGCTGCTGACAAAGCGGCCTGCTCCTGGGGTAACCGATCCGCCGCCGTCCCTCGTTACACCCCCTCGCCACTGGTTCCGGCCACCCGGTCGCCGGCCTTGCGCTCTCTTTACCTTCGCTGGTAGAAACGGCCGCTGTCGTCTCGGGGGCATCGTCAGGAGTTGGAGGAACTCAGTGTCCGACCATGAGCAGATGGCTCAGGAGACCGCGGTCAGCGACTACGAGAGGGTCGGCGGCGGAGCCGCGATCCGCGTCGTGGTGGACCGCTTCTACGACCTCGTCCTCGGTGACGAGCGGCTGGCGTCGTTCTTCACCGGAAGCGACATGCCGCAGCTCAAGCGTCACCAGGCGCTGCTGATCGCGCAGGTACTGGGAGGCCCGGCCGCCTACGACGGGCGCGAGCTCCAGGAGGCGCACTCCGGCCTGCAGATCGGGCGCGGCGACTTCGCGCTGGTGGTGGCCTACCTGGCCCAGGCGCTGCGTGAGGCCGGCGTCGAGGAGGAGATCATCAACCGGGTCGGCGCGGTGCTCGCGAGCTCCGAGCAGGACATCGTCGCCGTGAGTGGCCGCTGACGTCATGGACACGGCTGCCCTGAAGAGCAGCTGGGAGCAGGTCGCCAAGTGCGGCGACGACGTCCCGCTGTTCTTCTACTCCCACCTGTTCCTGTCCCATCCCGAGCTACGGGCGATGTTCCCGATCGCGATGAGCGGCCAGCGCGACAAGCTGGTCGGCGCGCTCGGACGGATCGTCAGCAACGTCGACGACCTCCAGCAGGTCACGCCGTTCATCCAGCAGCTCGGGCGGGACCATCGACGGTTCGACGTGGTCGCCCAGCACTACGGCGCCGTCGGCTCGTCGCTGCTGGTCACCTTGAAGCACTTTCTCGGCGCGGCCTGGACAGACGAGCTCGCGGCCGACTGGTCGGCGGCGTACGGCGTCATCGCCCGGGTCATGGTCGAGGCGGCCGAGGAGTCGTCGGAGTCCACGCCCTCGAGCTGGGACGCGGAGGTGCTGGAGGCCGACCGCCGGACCATGGACGTCTCGGTGGTCCGGATCCGCACCGGACTGCCCTACCCCTTTCTGCCCGGCCAGTCGTTCGCGATGGAGATCGAGCAGCGGCCGCGGCTGTGGCGCTACTACAGCCCGGCCAACGCGCCCCGCGAGGACGGCACGATCGACCTGCACGTGCAGCTCGTCGACGGGGGGCAGGTCAGCGGGCAGCTGGTCCGCAAGCTCCGTCCCGGCGACACCATGAGGCTGGGCGCCGCCATCGGCGACCGGCTGACCCTCCCGGAGGGTGACCGCCGCGACATCGTGATGGTCGCGGGTGGCACCGGTCTGGCCCCGCTCAGCGCGGTCGTGGACCAGCTCGACCGGGAGTGGCAGTCGTCCGGTTCGGGGCCGCGGGTCCACCTCTTCCACGGCGCACGGGTGCCGTGGAACCTCTACGAGCGGGACCGGCTCAAGGACCTCGCCGGCTCCCGGCCGTGGTTCGAGTACACCGAGGTCGTCTCCGACGACCCGTCGTACCCCGGTCCCCGCGGCATGGTCGGGTCGGTCGCGGCCAGGGCCGACTCGTGGCAAGGGCGGGTCGCGATGGTCTGCGGCGGGCCGCAGATGGTGACGCACGCCGTTCAGGAGCTGGTGCGGGCGGGCATGCCGGCCGAGGACGTCAGGTTCGAGCAGTTCCAGGACGTAGGCGCCGGTGACACGACCGACGCTGACGGCAGCAGAACAGGTGATCCCCAGTGACCCAGCAGCAGTCCCCGGACTTCCCCTACTACCGCTCGCCCGGAACGATCCGAAACGAAGTGTTCTCGCACCGCATGCGCGGGCTCGACGAGCACGAGGTGCGCGAGTACCTCGACCTGCTCGCCGACCAGGTCGCCGCCACCGAGCTCGAGCGCGAGCAGCTGCAGACGGAGAACCGGCGGTTGCGTGAGGAGGGTGAGCGCCTGCGTGAGGAGGCGGAACGCCTGCGGACCTCGTCGGGCTCCGCCGTGCCCTCGGACGAGATCAGCCCCCAGGCGGTGATCTTTTTCAGCCAGGCTCAGCAGGTTGCCGACCATCTCGTCGAGGAGGCGGTCCTGCACGCCCGCGACCTGATGAGCTCCGCGCGTCACCAGCAGCGCGAGATCCTCGAGCAGGCGCACA
>DGBP01000074.1:0-565 GCA_002384855.1 Nocardioidaceae bacterium UBA4001
TGCTCGTCGTACGACTTCGGTCCCCCCAGGAGACCCGTCGCTGGTTGGCCGGCCCGCTGGCGCAGGCATGCGACGGTGGGCATCAGGAGGGACGGAGCGACGAGGGGCCTCAGGAGGGACGGCGATAGGCCGGGGCGGCCTCGTTGATCGCGTCGCCCATCCGGTGAACGCGCAAGGCGTTGGTCGACCCGGCGATCCCCGGAGGGCTCCCCGCGATCAGGACGACGAGGTCTCCTGTCTGCACGCGGCCGAGCTCGAGCAGTGCCTCGTCGACCTGCCGCACCATCTCGTCGGTGTGCTCGACCGGGTCGGTCTTGAAGGTCTCGATCCCCCAGGACAGGGCGAGCTGTGAGCGGACCGCCGCGAGCGGGGTGAACGCCAGGATCGGGATGCGGCCGCGCAGCCGCGACAGCCGGCGAGCCGAGTCGCCGCTCTGGGTGAAGGCGACGAGGTACTTCGCACCCACCCGCTCGGCCACCTCGCAGGCCGCCTTGGTGATCACGCCGCCCTTCGTGTGCGGGTCCCAGTCGATCTGGGCCATCCGGTGCATGCCCTTCTCCTCGGT
>DGBP01000074.1:582-139364 GCA_002384855.1 Nocardioidaceae bacterium UBA4001
CCGAGGTCGCCGCGCGCGACCATGAACCCGTCGAAGGCGGCCACGATCTCGTCGAGGTTGTCGATCGCCTGGGGCTTCTCGATCTTGGCGATGACCGGGAGGAAGATCCCCTCCTCCTTCATCACCGCACGCACGTCCTCCACGTCCTTGGCCGACCGGACGAAGGACAGCGCGATGAAGTCGACGGTCAGGTGCAGCGCGAAGCGGAGGTCCTCCTTGTCCTTCTCCGACAGCGCCGGCACGGACACCGCGACCCCAGGCAGGTTGATGCCCTTGTTGTCGCTGGCCGGGCCCCCGACGACCACCTTCGTGTGCACGTCGTCGCCGTCGACGGAGGTCACCTCGAGGCGCACCTTGCCGTCGTCGACGAGGATCGGGTCGCCGGCCTTCACGTCACCGGGGAGGCCGGCGTACGTCGTCGAGCAGATCGACACGTCCCCGGGCACGTCGCGCGTGGTGATGGTGAACGAGGCGCCGTTCTCGAGCTCGACCGGACCGTCGGCGAACCGGCCGAGCCGGATCTTCGGGCCCTGGAGGTCGGCGAGGACGCCCACCCCCCGCCCGGAGGCGTCGGAGGCCTCGCGCACGAGGGTGTACGCGCGCTTGTGGTCGGCGTGGGACCCGTGGCTGAAGTTCAGCCGGGCGACGTCCATGCCGGCGTCGACGAGCTTGCGGACCTTCTTCGGGGAGGAGGTCGCGGGTCCGAGGGTGCAGACGATCTTGGCTCTACGCACGCGTCGACCCTAGCGGTCGCGACTTGATCGTTCCANNCGTCCCACGCCCACGCCTCAGACCGTCAGTGGGCGCTCGGTCGGCGGGATCGGGGCCGGCAGGGTGGTGGCACCGGTGAGGTACCGGTCCACCGCGGCGGCCGCGGCCCGCCCCTCGGCGATGGCCCACACGATCAGCGACTGGCCACGACCGGCGTCGCCGGCGACGAACACGCCGTCGACGGAGGACCTGTAGTCGCCGTCCCGCGCCACGTTGCCGCGCTCGTCGAGGTCGACGCCGAGCTGCTCGAGGAGCCCCTCGCGCTGCGGGCCGGTGAAGCCCATCGCGAAGAGCACCAGGTCGGCCATGATCTCGTGCTCGGTGCCCTCGACCTCCTGGAATCGGCCGTCGCGCATCTCCACCTCGACCACGCGCAGGGCACGCACGTTGCCGTCGTCGTCGCCGAGGAACTCCTTGGTGGAGACCGAGTAGACCCGCTCGCCGCCCTCCTCGTGCGCCGAGGAGACCCGGTAGGTCATCGGGTAGGTCGGCCAGGGTTGCCCCGGGGGCCGCTCCTCCCCCGGGCGCGGCATGATCTCCAGCTGCGTCACCGACTTCGCGCCCTGACGGGTCGACGTCCCGAGGCAGTCGGCACCCGTGTCACCGCCACCGATGATCACGACGTGCTTGCCGGTCGCGGTGATCTGGCCCTCGACGGTGTCGCCGAGCGCCACCCGGTTGGCCTGCGGGAGGAACTCCATCGCCTGGTGGATCCCGCGAAGCTCGCGTCCGGGAGCCGGGAGGTCTCGTGGCACGGTCGAGCCCATGGCGAGCACCACGGCGTCGTACCTCGCCCGGAGCTGCTCCCCGGTCAGCTTCACGCCGACATCGACGCCGGGACGGAACTTCGTGCCCTCGCGGCGCATCTGGTCCAGGCGCCGGTCGAGGTACTTCTTCTCCATCTTGAACTCGGGAATGCCGTAGCGCAGCAGCCCGCCGATCCGGTCGGCCCGCTCGTACACCGCCACGGTGTGACCCGCACGAGTCAGCTGCTGCGCGGCCGCGAGACCCGCCGGCCCGGACCCGATCACCGCCACCGTCTTGCCACTGAGCCACTCCGGCGGCTGGGGCCGGACGTAGCCGGAGTCCCAGGCCTTGTCGGCGATCGCCACCTCGACGTTCTTGATCGTCACCGGGTCCTGGTTGATGCCGAGGACGCAGGCGGTCTCGCACGGCGCCGGGCACAGCCGCCCGGTGAACTCCGGGAAGTTGTTCGTCGCGTGCAGGCGCTCGCTCGCGCCGTCCCAGTCGTCACGCCACACCAGGTCGTTCCACTCCGGGATGATGTTGCCCAGCGGGCAGCCCTGGTGGCAGAACGGGATGCCGCAGTCCATGCAGCGCCCCGCCTGGGTGTTGATGATCGGCAGCAGCGACCGGCCCGCCCCCTCGGGGTAGACCTCGCCCCAGTCCTTGACCCGCTCGTCGACGGGACGGCGGGAGGCGACCTCGCGGCCGTTCTTCAGGAAACCTCTCGGGTCAGCCATGGAGGGCCTCCATCATCTTGGTCGCGGCCTCGTCCTCGGTGAGGCCTTCCTCGAGCGCCTCGGCCCTCGCCTCGAGCACNNGTGCCGGCGTACGGCGTCCTCCAGCTCCTGCGCGGCCGTCCCCTCGACCGGACGCAGCTCGACGAGCTCGCCGTTGACCCGCCCCGTGTCCAGGTCGAGCACGAACGCCACGCCGCCGGACATGCCCGCGGCGAAGTTGCGCCCGGTCGGACCGAGTACGACGACCGTTCCGCCCGTCATGTACTCGCACCCGTGGTCGCCGACCCCCTCGACCACCGCGAGGGCACCGGAGTTGCGGACGCAGAAGCGCTCGCCCACCTGGCCGCGGAGGAAGATCTCGCCCGCGGTCGCGCCGTAGCCGATCACGTTGCCGGCGATGATGTGGTCCTCGGCGACGAAGCCCGCTCCGCGGCTGGGCCGCACGACGACCCGGCCGCCCGAGAGGCCCTTGCCGACGTAGTCGTTCGCGTCGCCCTCGAGCCGCAGCGTGATGCCGTGCGGGACGAACGCCCCGAACGACTGACCCGCGGAGCCCGTGAACGTGATGTCGATGGTGCCGTCCGGCAGGCCCTCGCCCTTGTAGCGCTTGGTCACCTCGTGGCCGAGGATCGTGCCGACGGTCCGGTTGACGTTGCGGATCTCGACCTGGGCGCGCACTGGCTCGCCCTTCTCGAGGGCGTCCGCGGCGAGCTTCACGAGCTCGTTGTCGAGCGCCTTGTCGAGACCGTGGTCCTGGACGGTGGTGTTGCGCCGCGGCGCGCCCTGGGGCAGCGCCGGCACGTGCAGGATCGGGGTGAGGTCCAGCCCGGCCGCCTTCCAGTGGTCCACCGCGCGGGCCACGTCGAGCATCTCCGCGTGGCCGATCGCCTCGTCGAGCGTCCGGAAGCCGAGCTCGGCGAGGTACTCGCGCACCTCCTCGGCGATGTACTCGAAGAAGTTCACGATGAACTCCGGCTTGCCGGTGTAGCGCTCGCGCAGGACCGGGTTCTGCGTGGCCACCCCCACCGGGCAGGTGTCGAGGTGGCAGACCCGCATCATGATGCAGCCCGAGACCACCAGCGGCGCGGTCGCGAAGCCGAACTCCTCGGCCCCGAGCAGCGCCGCGACGACGACGTCCCGGCCGGTCTTGAGCTGGCCGTCGGCCTGCACCACGATCCGGTCACGGAGGCCGTTGAGCAGCAGGGTCTGCTGGGTCTCGGCGAGGCCGAGCTCCCAGGGACCGCCGGCGTGCTTGAGCGAGGTCAGCGGCGACGCGCCCGTGCCACCGTCGTGCCCGGAGATGAGCACCACGTCGGCGTGCGCCTTGGACACGCCCGCCGCGACGGTGCCCACACCCACCTCGGCGACGAGCTTCACGTGCACGCGCGCCGAGGGGTTGGCGTTCTTCAGGTCGTGGATCAGCTGCGCCAGGTCCTCGATCGAGTAGATGTCGTGGTGCGGCGGCGGCGAGATCAGGCCCACCCCCGGCGTGCTGTGCCGGGTCTTGGCCACCCACGGGTACACCTTGTGGCCGGGCAGCTGGCCACCCTCGCCGGGCTTGGCGCCCTGGGCCATCTTGATCTGGATGTCGTCGGCGTTGGTGAGGTACTCCGACGTCACGCCGAACCGGCCCGAGGCGACCTGCTTGATCGCCGAGCGCCGCTCCGGGTCGTAGAGGCGGTCGGGGTCCTCGCCGCCCTCACCGGTGTTGGACTTCCCGCCCAGCCGGTTCATGGCGATCGCGAGGGTCTCGTGCGCCTCCTTGCTGATCGAGCCGTAGGACATCGCACCGGTGGAGAACCGCCTGACGATCTCCGAGACCGGCTCGACCTCCTCGATCGGGATCGGCTCCCGGTCGGTCTTGAACCCGAACAGGCCACGCAGGGTCATCAGCCGCTCGGACTGGTCGTCGACCCGCTGGGTGTACTGCTTGAAGACGTCGTAGCGGCCCTCGCGGGTGGAGTGCTGCAGACGGAAGACCGTCTCGGGGTCGAACAGGTGCGGCTCACCCTCGCGGCGCCACTGGTACTCCCCGCCGATCTCCAGCGCGCGGTGCGCCGGCGGGAGCCCGTCGACCGGGTAGGCCTTGCGGTGGCGCCGCTTGACCTCCTCGGCGACGGTGTCGATGTCGATGCCGCCGAGCTTGCTGACGGTGCCGGTGAAGTACCGGTCGACCAGCGTCTGCGACAACCCGACCGCCTCGAAGATCTGGGCGCCGGTGTACGACGCGACCGTCGACACCCCCATCTTGCTCATCACCTTGAGCACGCCCTTGCCGAGCGACCTCACGAGGTTCCTGACCGCCGACTCCGGCTCCACGTCGACGAAGTAGCCGTCCCGGGCGAGGTCCTCGACGGTCTCCATCGCCAGGTACGGGTTGACCGCGGCGGCGCCGTACCCGATGAGCAGGGCGACATGGTGCACCTCGCGGACATCGCCGGCCTCGACGATCAGGCCGACCTGGGTGCGGGTCTTCTCACGGACCAGGTGGTGGTGCACCGCACCGGTGAGCAGCAGCGACGGGATCGGCGCCAGCTCGGCGTTGGAGTGCCGGTCGGAGAGCACGATGATCCGGGCGCCGTCGGCGATCGCCCCGGACACCTCCGCACAGATCTCGTCGATCCGGCGGGCCAGCGCCTCTCCCCCGCCCTCGACCTCGTAGAGGCCGCGGGCGACGTGGGTGATGAAGCCGGGCAGGTCACCGTCGCGGTTGACGTGGCGGATCTTGGCCAGGTCGTCGTTGCTGATCACCGGGAAGGGCAGCACGACCTGGCGGCACGACGCGGGTGTCGGCTCGAGGAGGTTGGCCTCCGGGCCGATCGTGCCCTGCAGCGAGGTCACGAGCTCCTCGCGGATCGCGTCGAGCGGCGGGTTGGTCACCTGGGCGAAGAGCTGGGTGAAGTAGTCGAACAGCAGGCGCGGCCGGTCCGACAACGCCGCGATCGGGGTGTCGGTGCCCATGGAGCCGATCGGCTCGGCCCCGGTGCGGGCCATCGGCGTGAGCAACACCCGCTTCTCCTCCTCGGTGTAGCCGAACACCTGCTGGCGCCGGGTCACCGAGGCGTGCGTGTGCACCACGTGCTCGCGGTCGGGCAGGTCGTCGAGGTGGATGAGGCCCGCGTGCAGCCACTCGTCGTAGGGGTTCTCCGCGGCGAGCTCGGACTTGATCTCCTCGTCCTCGATGATCCGGTGCTCGGCGGTGTCGACGAGGAACATGCGGCCGGGCTGCAGCCGACCCTTGCGTACGACGGTCTCCGGGTCGATGTCGAGCACGCCGACCTCGGAGGCCATCACGACCAGGCCGTCCTCGGTGACCCAGTACCTGCTGGGGCGCAGGCCGTTGCGGTCGAGCACCGCACCGATCTGGATGCCGTCGGTGAACACGACCGCGGCCGGGCCGTCCCACGGCTCCATCATCGAGGCGTGGAACTGGTAGAACGCGCGCCGCTTGGCGTCCATCTCGGCGTGGTTCTCCCACGCCTCGGGGATCATCATCAGCACCGAGTGCGGCAGGGACCGCCCGCCCATGTGCAGCAGCTCGAGGACCTCGTCGAAGGAGGCCGAGTCCGAGGCGCCGGGGGTGCAGATCGGGTACAACCGCTGCAGGTCGCCGGGGATCAGGTCGCTGTCGAGCAGTGCCTCGCGCGCCCGCATCCAGTTGCGGTTGCCCATGACGGTGTTGATCTCGCCGTTGTGGGCGATGAACCGGAACGGGTGCGACAGCGGCCAGCTCGGGAACGTGTTGGTCGAGAACCGCGAGTGCACGACCGCGACCGCCGAGGTCATCCGCTCGTCGTGCAGGTCGGCGTAGAACCGGTCGAGCTGGTCGGTGGTCAACATCCCCTTGTAGGCGATGGTGCGCGACGACAGCGTCGGGAAGTACACGTCGGTCTCGCGCTCGGCGCGCTTGCGCAGCACGAACGCGAGGCGCTCCAGCGCCATCCCGACGAGGCGGCCGGTGGCGGCGCTGACGAACAGCTGCCGGAAGGTCGGCATCACGCTCAGCGCCGTGGCGCCGAGGATCGACGGGTCGACCGGGACGTCGCGCCAGCCGAGGACGGTCAGGCCCTCCTCCGCGGCGATCTCCTCGATGCGGGCCTGGGTCTTGGCGACCTGGCCGGTGTCCCCGGGGAGGAACGCGGTGCCCACGGCGTAGCTGCGGGCGGCGGGGAGCTCGAAGTCGACGACCTCGCGGAAGAACGCGTCGGGAACCTGGAAGAGGATGCCCGCGCCGTCACCCGAGTCGGGCTCGGCGCCCGTCGCGCCACGGTGCTCGAGGTTGCGCAGGGCCGTGACGGCCTTGGCAACGATGTCGTGGCTGGCAACGCCGGTCAGGGTTGCGACGAAGGCCACGCCACACGCATCGTGCTCGTGGAGTCCGTCGTAGAGCCCCTGGGGCGGCGGGAATGCTTGCATGACGCACTCTCCCGTCGTCGTCGTGACACCGGTACGGCGGCTGCGGCACCGGTGTTCGTGCAGTGGGTGCGCGGGACGACATTGGCCCAGGCAGAGATGGCAGCGTACCCGAGAGTACTCCCGTGGAGCGAGGCGGCCGACTCACATCGCGGACGTGGAACGCGGCGCCGTCGTGGGTGCACTAGCCGAGGTTCGCCCCCACCGCCGCGCCCACGGCGTAGGTGAGTCCGGCGGCCGCGGCGCCCATCAGCATCTGCCGCGCACCGCCGTACCACCAGGGGCGGGTGGTCATCTGCGTGACCATCGCGCCGGCGCCGAACAGCGCGACCATCGTGGCCAGCAGCCCGGGCCAGAACGCGTCGGCGCCGAAGAAGTACGGCACCAGGGGCACCAGGGCGCCGAGCGCGAAGGCGATGAAGGAGGAGACCGCCGCCAGCATCGGCGAGGCCAGGTCGTGCGGGTCGACGCCGAGCTCCTCGCGGGCGTGCACCTCGACCGCGTTGTCGACGTCGCGGTGGATCTGGCGGGCGACCTGGTGCGCGAGGTCCTCGTCGAGGCCCTTCTTGCGGTACATCTCGGCGAGCTCGAGGGTCTCCGCCTCGGGGTTGGAGATGATCTCCCGCCGCTCGCGCTGGACCTCCCGCGCCGCGGACTCGGACTGGCTCGCGACCGAGACGTACTCCCCGACCGCCATCGAGAACGCACCCGCGGCCAGGCCCGCCAGACCGGCCAGCACGACCGCGGAGGAGCTGTCACCGCGGGTACCGCCCGCGACACCGGCGATCAGCGCGACGTTGGAGACCAGACCGTCGCTGACCCCGAACACCGCCGGACGCAGCCAGCCACCCGTGACGTCGGGGTGCTCGTGTCCGACCTGGGGAACGTGGGGGTCCTGAGGGTTCATGGCCCCCAATCTATCCGGAACGGTTCCAGAAAGCAGCCAAGGCAAGGCTTACCTCCAGGCGTTCCGCGGGCGTTCCGCGGGCCGCTGGGGCCACAACCGTCCATGTGGATGGTTGTGGCCCCGGGATCGACAGTTTCCGGGGCCACAACCGTCCGCGCGGACGGTTGTGGCCCTGTGGACGACCGGACGCGTCGGGGCGCGGTCTTCGGCAGGCTCGTCGTGTGACCGTCACCGCCCTCGACACCCGCCGACCGTTCACGCGCGCCGACGCGATCGCGGCCGGCATCAGCCCCAAGCAGCTGCGCGGGTCGCGGTTCCGGCGCATCTTCCGCGGGGTGTACGTCGAGGCGCGCATCGCCGACAGCCCCCTGGTCCGGGCCGAGGCCGCCCTGCTGCTCCAGCCGACCGGAGCCTTCGCCAGCCACACCACCGCGGCCCTCATCCATCGCCTCCCCGTACCCACGGACCCGCTGACCCACGTCACGGTTCTCGACGAGGACGACCGGCGCAGGCGCGAGGGCATCGGCTGCCACGTCGGGCCGGCGAACGACGTGGCCCGGCTGGGCAGGCTCCCGGTCTCGGGGCCGCACCAGATGTTCGTCGAGCTCGCCTCCGTGCTGTCCCTGGTCGACCTCGTCGTCGCCGGCGACGCGCTGGTGCGGTTGGGCAAGGTGACTCCGGCCTCGCTGGTCGCCGCCTGCGTGGGCAGCACGACACGGCACACCCAGGCGGCGCTGCGCGCGGCCAGGTACGTCCGGGCCGAGGTCGACTCCCCCATGGAGTCGCGGTTGCGCCTGCTCCTGGTGCTGGCGGGTCTGCCCGAGCCGACGGTGAACCACAAGATCCGCGACGAGCACGGCGCGGTACGTCGACGGTTCGACCTCAGCTACCCGAGCGTGCGGCTGATCGTGGAGTACGACGGCCGCCAGCACGTCGAGGTCCGCGAGAACTGGACCTCCGACCTCGAGCGGCGCGAGGAGCTCGACACGACCGGCTGGCGCATCGTCGTGGTCACCTCCGAGGGGATCTACCGGAACCCCGCCGGCACGATCGCCCGGGTCCGCGCCGCGCTGCGTGACCAGGGGTGGCGAGGACTGCCGGCGCGGACCTCCGACGCCTGGCGCGCGCACTTCCCCGGTCGATGAGCTCGACTGCCCTCGCGGCCAACGGGGCCACGGGGCCACGGGGCCACGGGGGCCACAACCGTCCACGTGGATGGTTCGGGCCCCGGGATCGACAGTCACGGGGGCCACAACCGTCCACGTGGATGGTTCGGGCCCCGGCGTCGACGCGGGCGCCTCAGTGAACGGCGGGCTCCTCGCGGAGGACCGACTCCTCGCGACCGGGGTGGCGCCGGGAGGACCAGACGAAGTACGCCGCGGCCAGCACGAACAGCACCAGGGAGGTCCACACGTTCAGCCGCAGGCCCAGCACGTCGTTCATCTGCACGTCGTCGACGCGGAGGTTCTCGATCCAGGCGCGGCCGGCGGTGTAGCCCATGACGTAGAGCGCGAACGCCCGCCCGTACCCGAGCCGGAACCGCCGGTCGGCCCAGATGACCAGGCCGGCGACGCCGAAGTTCCAGAGGAACTCGTAGAGGAACGTGGGGTGGAAGGTCACGACGTCGGCGTACCCGTCCGGGCGGTGCTCGGGGTCGATCTCCAGGCCCCACGGCAGGTCGGTCGGGCCGCCGAACAGCTCCTGGTTGAACCAGTTGCCCCAGCGCCCGATGCCCTGCGCGAGCGCGATCCCAGGGGCGAGCGCGTCGGCGAGCGGCAGGAACTTCACCCCGGCACGGCGCGCACCGATCCAGGCCCCCAGCGCACCGAGACCGATCGCCCCCCAGATGCCCAGCCCGCCCTGCCAGACGTACAACGCCGCGATCGGGTCGCGGCCCTCGCCGAAGTACAGCGCGTAGTCGGTGATCACGTGGTAGAGCCGGCCGCCGACGAGACCGAACGGCACCGCCCAGATGGCGATGTCGCCGACCTGACCGGGCTTGCCGCCGCGGGCGACCCAGCGCTTCTCGCCGAGCCAGACGGCGACGACCACCCCGAGGATGATCGCGAATGCGTAGGCCCGCAGCGGGAGGGGCCCGAGGTACCAGACTCCCTGGTCCGGGCTCGGGATGGAGGCGAGGATCACGACGCGTGGCTTCCTTCTCGTTCTTCCAGCAGGGCGGTCAGGTCCTCGGCGAGCTGGTCGGGCGAGGTGCCCTCGGTCCACACGATCGGTGACCGGTCGGTGTCGTCGACCGCGACGATCTGGCTGCCGTGGCCGACCTCGTAGCCGCCGGAGGGCAGCGTGGGCTCCTTCGCGATCTCGACGCCGAGCGCGTTCGCGACCCGGACGATCTTCTTCAGCTCGCCGGTCACGCCCTCGAACGCCGGGTCGAACCGGTCGAGGTACTCCCGCAGGACCCTCTCGTCGTCACGGGCCGGGTCGCTGGTCACGAGCAGCACGTCGACCTGCTCCCGCTGCTCCGGCTCGAGCCGGGCCATCGCCGAGGCCAGGTCACCCATCACGATCGAGCAGACGTCGGGGCAGTTGGTGTAGCCGAAGAAGAACAGCGTGATCGGTGCGGTGGTGTCCTCGGTGACGGAGTACGGCGAGCCGTCGGTGGCGGTGAGGGTGACGTCGGGGACGACGTACTGCTCGGTGAGCACCGCGCCGTGCATGCCGTCGGGGTTGCTCTCCACGAACCCACCGTTCGCGGAGTCGGTGCTGCCGCCGCACGCCGCGAGCAGCACGAGCAGCCCGGCCGCGAGCCCGGGCAGCCGAGGGTCAACGCGCACGTCGGACCCCGTCGGCGAGCTCGCGGGTGAGGGCTGCCAGCGACTCGAGGCCGGTACGACGGTCGTCGCCCGCGTCGAGGAGGCGACGCACGAATGCCGAACCCACGATCACGCCGTCGGCGTAGCGACCCACGTCGGCGGCCTGGTCGCCGGTCGACACACCGAGGCCCACCCCGATCGGCAGGTCGGTGACCTCGCGGACGCGGGCGACCAGGGGCTCGGCCAGCGAGCTCGTGCTCTCGCGGGCTCCGGTCACGCCCATCACCGCGGTGGCGTAGACGAACCCGCGGCAGGCGGCGGTCGTCATCGCGAGGCGCTCGTCGGTCGACGACGGCGCGACCAGGAAGATCTTGTCGAGGTCGTGCTTGTCGGCCGCGGCCACCCACTCGCTCGCCTCGTCGGGGACCAGGTCCGGTGTGATCAGGCCCGAGCCGCCGGCGGAGGCCAGGTCCGCGGCGAACCGCTCGACGCCGTACCGCTCGACGGGGTTCCAGTAGGTCATCACGACGACCTTCGCGCCGGTCGCGGCGACGGCCTCCACGGTCCGCAGCACGTCGGCCGTGCGCACGCCGCCCTCGAGCGCCGTCTGTGCGGCGCGCTGGATGGTTGGCCCGTCCATGACCGGGTCGCTGTAGGGCAGACCGACCTCGATCACGTCGCAGCCGTTCTCAACCATGGTCCGCATCGCGTCGACCGACCCCGGCACGTCGGGGAAGCCCGCGGGCAGGTAGCCGACCAGCGCCGCGCGACCCTCGGCACGGGCGGCCTCGAACACGGGTCGCGTGGAGCCGCTCATGCGGGGCTCCCGTCGTGGCACGAGGGCAGCGACGCGCTCTGGGGGCCGTTCACAGCTGCACCTCTCCGGATCCTTCGCCGGCCGCCTCGTCCGGACCGGCGCCGGCGGTGCCGTCGGGCCTGGTGGCGCCGAGGCCGAACCACTCGATCGCGGTGCCCATGTCCTTGTCCCCGCGGCCTGACAGGTTGACCACGATCACCGCGTCGGGGCCGAGCTCCTCGGCCAGGTCCATCGCGCCGGCGACCGCGTGTGCGGACTCGATCGCGGGGATGATCCCCTCGGTGCGGGAGAGCAGCGCCATCGCGTCCATGGCCCGGGCGTCGGTGATCGGGCGGTACTCCGCGCGCCCGGTCTCGGCGAGCCAGGCGTGCTCGGGGCCGACGCCGGGGTAGTCGAGCCCGGCGGAGATCGAGTGGGACTCGACGGTCTGGCCGTCCTCGTCCTGCAGGACGTAGGTCCGGGCGCCGTGCAGCACCCCGGTGTCGTGCTGCCAGATCGTCGCCGCGTGGCGCAGCGTGTCCACGCCCTCGCCGCCGGCCTCGAAGCCGTACAGCCTCACCGACGGCTCGTCGATGAAGGTCTCGAACATCCCGATCGCGTTGGAGCCGCCGCCGACGCAGGCGACGACCGCGTCGGGTAGCCGGCCGAGAAGCTCCATCGACTGCTCACGCGTCTCGTCGCCGATGCCGCGGACGAAGTCCCGGACCATGGCCGGGAACGGGTGCGGGCCGGCCGCGGTGCCGAAGACGTACGCGGTGTGGTCCACGTTGGTGACCCAGTCCCGGATCGCCTCGTTGATCGCGTCCTTGAGGGTCCGCGAGCCGGACTTCACGGCGACCACCTCGGCGCCGAGCAGGTGCATGCGCGCGACGTTCAGCGCCTGCCGCTCGGTGTCGACCTCGCCCATGTAGACCACGCAGTCGAGCCCGAGGTAGGCGCACGCGGTCGCGGTGGCCACCCCGTGCTGGCCGGCCCCGGTCTCGGCGATCACCCGGGTCTTGCCCATCCGCTTGGTCAGCAGCGCCTGGCCCAGCACGTTGCGGATCTTGTGGGCGCCGGTGTGGTTCAGGTCCTCGCGCTTCAGCAGGATCCGTGCGCCCGCGACCTCGCTGAGCTTCGTGGCGTCGTACAGCAGGCTCGGGGTGCCGGCGTACTCGCGGAGCATCCGCTCGAGCTCCCCGGTGAACCCGGGGTCGGCCATCGCGTCCTGCCAGGCGGCGGTGAGCTCGTCGAGGGCGGCCATCAGCGCCTCGGGCATCATCCGGCCGCCGAACCGGCCGAAGTGTCCCGACTCGTCGGGGAGTGCAGACATGGGTGCGTGTGCTTTCAGTCGCGGTGCTTGAGAGCGGGGTGGGCGCCGGCGGCGACGAGGTCGGCGACCGCGCTGCGCGGGTCCTTCCCCGTCACCAGCGTCTCCCCCACGAGGACGACGTTCGCGCCCTGCTTGGCGTACTCGAACACGTCGTGCGGCCCGCGGACACCGGACTCCGCCACCCGCACCACGTCGTCGGGGATGCGGGGAGCCAGCCTGGAGAACGTGTCGCGGTCCACCTCGAGCGTCTTGAGGTTGCGGGCGTTCACGCCGACCAGTCTTGCGCCCGCGTCCAAGGCCCGGTCGACCTCCTCCTCGTCGTGCACCTCGACCAGCGGGGTCAGTCCGATCGACTCGGCGCGCTCGATCAGGCTCACCAGCGCGGACTGCTCGAGCGCGGCGACGATCAGCAGGGCGAGGTCCGCGCCGGCGGCCCGGGCCTCCCACAGCTGGTAGGACGTGACGATGAAGTCCTTGCGGAGCACGGGGATCCGCACCGCGTCCCGCACGGCACGCAGGTCCTCGAGGCTGCCCCCGAACCGGCGTCGCTCGGTGAGGACGCTGATCGCGGCGGCGCCGCCGGCTTCGTACTCCGCGGCGAGCGCGGCCGGGTCGGCGATGTCGGCCAGGGCACCCCGGCTGGGGCTCGAGCGCTTGACCTCGGCGATCACGCTGACCCCCTCGCCGTGGAACCGGGGCATCGGGTCGAGCGCCTCGGGCACCCGGAGGGCTGCCGCCTTGACGTCCTCGAGAGGTACGGCGGCCTCGCGCTCGGCGAGGTCGAGGCGGACGCCGTCGACGATCTCGGCGAGAACGGACATGGTGGAACCTCGCAGACGGTGGCGGTGGCGTGGGTCTCTAGACTCTCACGCGCCGCCCGTCGTCCCGGCCGGCAGGTCCGGATAGAGAGAGGCCCACACGATGAGCCACCCGCCGCCGCCTCAGGGCCCCGGGTACGGCTGGGGCTACGGACCCGGGGGTGCGCCGGTCCCCCGCACCAACGGCAAGGCGACCGCGTCGATGGTCACCGGCATCACCACGCTGGTGCTGTCGTGGTGCTGCGGGCTCGGACTCGTGGGGATCGTCGCCGTCGTGCTGGGCGTGAAGGCACGCGCGGAGATCCAGGCCTCCGGCGGCAGCCAGGACGGTGACGGCATGGCGCTCGCCGGCATCGTCACCGGAGCGGTCGCCGCCCTGCTCGGCCTCCTGAGCCTCGTGGTGGCCTTCGCCCTGATGATGGCCGCAGGGGGCTACGACCCGGGCTCCGTGGAGGGCACCGCCTTCTGACAGATCCCCTCCGCCTCTTTCCCCAGACCGCGGGCTCGGTGCTCGCCACGACCCGCGCCGGGCGATAGCGTCACGGGAACCGGACCGACACGACAGGGGAACCATGAGCTACGCACCGCCACCGCCGCCACCGGGCTCGGAGGGCTTCGGCTACGCCACGCCGAAGACGAACCAGAAGGCCCAGTGGTCGATGATCCTCGGCATCCTCTCGGTCGTGTGCTGCGGCCTGCTCGCCGGCATCCCGGCCCTGGTGCTCGGCAACAGCGCGCGCAAGGAGATCGAGGCGTCCCGCGGCGCACAGACGGGTGCGGGCATGGCGCAGGCCGGGGTCATCCTCGGCTGGATCTCGATCGCGATCAGCCTGCTGATGCTGATCCTGATCGGCACCGGTGCGGTCACCTTCGACCCCGACAACGCAGGGGGCTTCTGACCCCGGTCAGGGCGTGAGCCACTCCAGCCCGGGCAGGTTGCGAACCACCCAGAACGCCAGCACGACCACGCCGAGCACCGCGGCGAGCAGCACCGCCCGGCGCTGGTCGACCCGCCGCACCACGCCGCGCCAGCGGTCGCGCATCCAGGCCGCCCACAGCACGAGGACCAGCGGGAGGCTGCCGACGAACAGCAGGTTGCTCGACGCCGCGGCCGCGAGATCGCCGCGGGTCAGGTCGTGGACCGCCCGGAGGCCGCCGCAGCCGGGACAGTAGGTGCCGGTGAGCACCAGCCACGGGCAGAAGCCGTAGCTGCCGCTCTCGTGGGGGTCCCTCAGGTGGAGCACCACGCTCGCGCCCACCACGGCGCCCGCGAGCAGCAGGGGCGCGGTGACCCGCTCCCGGCGGCTCCGCGGCCCGGCGTCCGGGACGGCCAGCGTGGTCATCGGGCGGGCTCGGTCATCGGGTCAGTGGTTGACCGGCTCGGCGCCCATGCCCATCTTCGACATGACGGCGCCCACGACGAGGGCGATCGGCTGGAGGGCGACACCGATCCAGAACAGCAGGCCCGCGCCGTCCAGCACCAGGCCGATGGCGCCCACGAGCCAACCGATCAGCATGATCGTGACGCCGGTCCAGGCTGCGGGGGTGTTGCCGTGGTGAGCCATCGTGCGCGGTCTCCTCTGAGCGGGCGGGCGAAGTTCGGTGCGGCGCAGCGGTGCGCCTGCGAGGCATTCTAGGACGTCGGGTCACGACCTTCGTCGAGCGCCCGCCACATGTCGTCCTCGCCGGTGGGGGCCGAGCGGGCGCCGGGCGCGTCGTACCTCTCCCCCATCGCCGGCCAGCGTGGTGCCCGGGCGACCGCGACGGCGAAGGCCCCCGCGGCGAGGAGGGCTCCCAGCCCGGTCAGGTAGTACCACGGTCCGAGCGACCCGGCGAAGGCGTCCCCGGTCGCTCCCCTCGCGATGGCCGCGTCGACGGCGGCGTCCTGCGTAGAGCCGAAGGCGAGTACGACGGCCAGCAGCGACCCGGCCGAGGCGAGCAGACCGACCACCGACACGGCCCGGCGGACCCGCCCCCGCGAGACGAGCACGACGCCCCACGCGGCCAGCGCGACGAACGCCAACGCGGCCACCAGCGGCTGGGCCTCCGCCCCGGTGACGGACTCCTCGACCGGGACGCCGGCCGCGTCGCCTCGAGACGTCGCCCACACGCGGGCCGCGCCGACCGCGGTCAGGCCGGCACCGGCGAGGCCCACGAGGACGGTGGGGCCGAAGCTGCGTTCGCGGGGCCTCGTCGGGACCGGGGTCTCGTGGTGGTCAGCCATCGGTCCTGGTCAGCAGGTCGCCGTCGAAGCAGGTGCGCGTGCCGGTGTGGCAGGCGGGGCCCTCCTGGTCGACCTTGACCAGCAGGGTGTCGCCGTCGCAGTCGAGCCGGACCTCCTTGACCCACTGGCGGTGGCCCGAGGTGTCGCCCTTCACCCAGTACTCCTGCCGCGACCTGCTCCAGAACGTGGTGCGACCGGTGGTGAGCGTGCGGTGGAGGGCCTCGTCGTCCATCCAGCCGAGCATCAGCACCTCGCCGGTGTCGTGCTGCTGGACGACCGCGGCGACCAGGCCGTCGGTGTCGCGCTTGAGGCGCGCGGCCAGGTCCGGGTCGAGCGCGGAGCTTCCGGGTGCGGCAGGAGTCACCGCGCCAGTATGGCTCAGACCTGGCTGTGCTGGGCGACCCAGGAGTCGTGCATCCGGCGGTAGACGCTGCCCTCGGCGCGCACGAGCTGGTCGTGCGGTCCGCGCTCCACGACGCGGCCCTGGTCGACCACGAGCACCTCGTCGGCGTTCTCGGCGGTGGAGAGCCGATGGGCGATGGTGACCGACGTCCGGCCGCTCATCAGGCGCTCGAGCGCCTGGCCGATGCGCAGCTCCAGCTGCGGGTCGACGGCACTGGTCGCCTCGTCGAGGACCAGCAGGTCGGGGTCGGCCAGGTGCGCCCGCAGGAGCGCGACGAGCTGTCGCTCCCCGGCCGAGAGCGACTCGCCCCGCTGGCCGACCCGGGTCGCGAGGCCGTGCGGCAGGCCGGCGAGCCAGTCGGCCAGGCCGAGCTCCCCGGCGGCGGCGCGGATCTCCTCGTCGCCGGCCCCGAGCCGTCCGTAGCGGGCGTTCGCCGCGAGGTCGGCGTCGAAGAGGAAACCCTCCTGCGGGACCATGACGACGTGCTCGCGCAGGGAGTCGAAGGGGACCTCGCGCAGGTCGACCCCGTCGAGGCGGACAGCCCCGCTCGTCGGGTCCATCAGCCGGGTGAGCAGCTTGGCGAGCGTGGTCTTGCCCGACCCGGTCTCCCCCACGACGGCGACCCGTCGGCCGGGCTCGATCTGCAGCGACACGTCGTGCAGCACCCGGTCACCGCCGGGGTAGGCGAAGTCGACGTGGTCGAACTCGATCGACACCGGGCCGCGGGGCAACCGGGTGCCGGCCTCCCCCGGGTCCACCACGTCGGCGGGGGTGTCGAGAATGCCGATCACCCGCCGCCACCCGGCGATCGCGTTCTGGGCGTCGGTGAGCACCTGGGTGCCCATCTGCACCGGCCCGACGAACAGCGTGACGAGGAAGGCGAAGGCCAGGACCTTGCCGGCGGTGATGTCGCCGTCGATGCCGAGGAGGACCCCGACGATGAGGACCCCGGCGTTCGCGAGGCCCGCGGAGACGCCGCCGAGCGAGAACGAGAACGCCGTGAGCCCTTGCGCCTTGGTGGAGGCGGCCCGGTGCCGGTCGACCGCGGCGTCGATGCGCTGCTGGGTGCGGGCCTCGATCGCGTAGGACCGCACGACCTCGGCGCCCACGACCGGCTCGGAGACGGCCGACAGCATGGCGCCGACCTGACGACGCACGACGCCGTACGCCTCGGACAGCCGGCGCTGGAAGTAGCGCAGCGACAGGAACAACGGCGCGAAGCACAGCCACACGACGATCGTCAGCTGCCAGCTGTAGTAGGCCATGATCACGGTGGCGACGAGGATCTGGCCGACGCTGACCACGGCGATGATGCCGCCGAAGATCAGGAACTGCGAGACCTGGTCGACGTCGCTGGTGACGCGCGCCACGAGGGCTCCACGACGCTCGGTGTTCTGGGTCAGCAGCGGCAGGTCGTGCACGTGGCGGAAGGCCTTGATCCGCAGCGTGGCCAAGCCGGCCTCCGCGGCGGCGAACAGCCGGGAGGTCATCAGGTACGACGAGGCGCTGGTCACCACGATGGCGACCGCCGCGAGCAGCACCATCATCGTCATGAAGTCCGTGTCGGGACCGCCGTCGGGACCGTTCAGCCCGCGGTCGAGGGTCTGCTGCACGGCGATGGGTACGACGACCCGCCCGAGCGTCGCCACCACGGCGAAGAACAGCGTGCCCCGGAACCCGTGCTTGAGCTCCGGGGAGAGCTCGACACCGCGGGCGATCGTCCGCCATGCCTTCATCGACTCGCCGGTGTCCATCGCGGTCGACGTGGTCGCGGTGCTCATCGGGAGGTCACCTCCTCGCCCTCCCCGGCCTCGGTCTCGGCGGCGCGTTCGGCGGCGGCCTGCTCGTAGGCGTTGACCAGGTCGGCGTAGCCGGGCGTGCGGCTCAGCAGCTCGGGGTGCGTGCCGTGGTCGGCCACCCGCCCGTTCCGCAGGTAGACGACCTCGTCTGCGAGGGAGATCGTGGCCTTCCGGTAGGCGACGACCAGGATCGTGGCTCCGAAGTCCTGCAGCGCCGCGAGGATCCGGGCCTCGACCTCCGGGTCGACGGCGGAGGTGGCGTCGTCCATGACCAGCAGGCGCGGCCGGCGCACGAGGGCCCGGGCCAGGGACAGCCGCTGTCGCTGGCCACCGGACAGGGTCGCGCCGCGCTCACCGAGCCTGGTGTCGAGTCCGTCGGGGAGCGCGGCCACGAAGCCGTCGGCCTGGGCGGTCCGCAGGGCCTCCCAGATCTCGTCGTCGTCGAAGTCGGCGCCGAGGGTGACGTTGCCCCGGACGGTGTCGTCGAAGAGGAACGTGTGCTGGCCGACCAGCGCCATGCTGTCCGCAAGGGTCCCGGACCGGAGCTCACGCAGGTCGTGGCCGTCGATGCGGACGGCTCCCTCGTCCGGGTCGACGAGGCGCACGAGCAGGGTCGTCAGGGTGCTCTTGCCCGAGGCGGTGGCACCCACCACCGCGACGGTGCGGCCCGGCTCGACGGTGAAGGAGACGTCGTCGAGCAGCGGCTGGTCGGCGTCGTAGCGGTAGGCGAGGTGGCTGACCTCGAGCCGCGCCCCGTCCCCGGTCACCGCGATCCGGCGGTCGCCGTACACCATCTCGCCGGTGGCCTCGAGCACCGAGCCGACCCGCTGGAAGCCGACCACGCTGCGTGGGAACTCACCCACCAGCCAGCCGAGGGATCTGATCGGGAAGGCCACGATGGTCAGCAGGTAGGCGACGGTGACCACGTCGCCGGGGTCGGTCTGGCCGTCGAGCACACGGAGGACCCCCACGCTCAGCACGGCGAGGACCCCGAGGTTCGGGAGCGCCTCGAGGGCCGGGTCGAAGGCGGCGCGCACCTTTCCGGCCCGGGCGGCGACGTCGCGGAGGTCGTGCGCCTTCGCCGCGAACCGTGCGGTCTCCTCCTGCTCGCGACCGAGCGTCTTCACCACCAGCGCGCCGTCGAAGGACTCGTGCGCGACCTCGCTCACCTCAGCCCGGAGCGCCTGGGCGCGCGTGATCAGCGGCGACTGCAGGCGCTGGAAGGCGATGTTGGCGACGATCACCAGCGGGAAGACGAGGAGGCCGACGAGGGCCATCACCGAGTCGGCCAGGAACATCTGCACGACCGCGATCACCATCATCGCCACCGTGCCGACTGCCATGGGAAGCGGTGCGATCGGCGCCCACGCGGCCTCGACGTCGGCGTTGGCGTTGGACAGCAGCTGCCCGGTGGGGTGCTGCTGGTGCCAGGACATGGGGAGCCGGAGGTACTGCCGGGTCACGGCGCGGCGGTAGTGCGCCTGCATGCGGTACTGCATGATCCCCGCGCCGAGACGTCGGGCGACGATCCCCACCGCCCGGAGCAGGGCGACGCCGACGAAGAGGGCGAGTACGGTCACCAGCCCGCCCGTCGTGGTCACGCCCTCGTCGAACGCCGGGAGCACCACGTTGTCGGTCGCCCAGCCGAGCACCCACGCGTCGGCGACGGTGAGCGCCCCGAACAGCACGCTGCCCAGGGTGGAGAGCGTGAAGATCCACGGCTCGCGCTTGATCGCCACCCACAGCACGGCGAAGCCGTCCCGGATCGTGCCCGCCGAGGCAACCGGCCGCCTGCTTGTCACACGCCCCCTCCTTCGACGGCCACCCTACGATCAGGACCATGACCTCTCTCGCCCGGACCGAACGCGACGCCCTCTGCACCCTCGCCCTCGACCTCGGGGCGGACGCCCCCACGCTGTCGGGCGGCTGGACGGTGAAGGACCTCGTCGTGCACCTGCTCGTCCGTGAGGGCAGCCCCGCGGCCGTGGGCATCGTCGTCCCGCCCCTGTCCGGGCTGACCGACCTGGCCTCGGCACGGCTGGCCCGCCAGGACCTCGCGACGCTGGTGCGACGGCTGCGCCAGGGGCCGCCGCTGTGGTCGCCGTTCCGGCTCGGCCCGCTGGACAAGGCGCTGAACACCCTGGAGTTCTACGTCCATCACGAGGATGTCCGACGCGCTCAGGACGGCTGGGCTCCCCGCAACCTCGACGCCCGCGCACAGGAGGCGCTCTGGCGCACGATCCGGGTCGCCGGCAAGGGGCTGACCCGGTCCGCCCCGGTGGGGGTGGTCCTCGAGCGCACCGACACCTCCGAACGGGCGGCCCTCAAGGACACGACGCCCGCGGTCGTCGTACGCGGCCTTCCCTCGGAGCTGGTGCTCTTCGTCTACGGCCGCAAGCCGCAGGCCCGGGTCGACCTGGAGGGCGACGACGCCGCCGTCGCCGCGCTCACCGGGGCCGACCTGGGGATCTGACCGGTCGCTTTCCCACGTTCACCTGGGAAAGCGGGACTCACCGCGTGAGATTGCTCCAGGGAAGTAGTGCTTTCTCGCGGTAGGTGGGGGTCTCAGCGCACCGGGTACCCCGCCGCGGCGAGGCCCTGCTTGACCTCGGCCACGCGCAGCACGCCGAAGTGGAAGACCGTGGCGGCGAGTACGGCGTCGGCGCCTGCCTCGACCGCCGGCGGGAAGTGCTCCACCGCGCCGGCGCCCCCGCTGGCGATCACCGGGATCGTCACCTCGCCCCGGACCAGCCGGATCAGGTCGAGGTCGAACCCGTCCTCGGTGCCGTCGGCGTCCATCGCGTTGAGGAGGATCTCTCCCGCACCGAGCTCGGTTGCCCGGTGGGTCCACTCCACGGCGTCGAGTCCGGCGCTGCGGCGGCCGCCGTGGGTGGTCACCTCGAAGCCGGAGTCGGTCCCCTCGGCCCGACGGGCGTCGACCGACAGCACGAGCACCTGGTTGCCGAACCGGTCGGCGGTCTCCGCGATCAGCTCGGGGCGGCGGATGGCAGCCGTGTTCACCGCGATCTTGTCCGCGCCCGCCCGGAGCAGCCGGTCGACGTCCTCGACGCTGCTGATCCCGCCGCCCACGGTCAGCGGGATGAACACCTGCTCAGCCGTCCGGGAAACGATGTCGAGGGTCGTCGCGCGCTCCTCGTGGGAGGCCGAGATGTCGAGGAAGGTGAGCTCGTCGGCGCCCTCGGCGTCGTACACCTTGGCCAGCTCGACGGGGTCACCGGCGTCGCGGAGCTCGCGGAAGTTGATGCCCTTCACGACGCGGCCGTTGTCGACGTCGAGGCACGGGATGACCCGGACGGCCAGGCTCATGCCTGGTCCGCCGCACGGGTCAGCGCGAGTGCGTCCTCGAGGGTGAACCGGCCCTCGTAGAGCGCAGTGCCGATGATCGCGCCCTCGACGCCCTCGGCGACCAGGCCGGTGAGCGCCTCGAGGTCGGCGAGCTCGGTGATGCCGCCCGAGGCGACGACGGGGCGGTCGGTGGCGGCGCAGACGTTGCGCAGCAGCTCGAGGTTGGGGCCCTGCAGCATGCCGTCCTTGTTCACGTCGGTGACCACGTAGCGCGCGCAGCCCTCGGCGTCGAGGCGGGCGAGCACCTCGTACAGGTCGCCGCCCTCACGGGTCCAGCCGCGGGCGGCCAGGGTGCGACCCCGGACGTCGAGGCCCACGGCGATCCGGTCGCCGTGCTCGGCGATCGCCGTGGCGCACCACTCCGGGTGCTCGAGCGCGGCGGTGCCGATGTTCACGCGGCGGCAGCCAGTCGCCAGGGCTGCCTCCAGCGACTCGTCGTCGCGGATGCCGCCGCTCATCTCGACCGAGATGTCGAGCGTGCCGACGATCCGGGCGAGGAGCTCGCGGTTGTCCCCGCGTCCGAACGCCGCGTCGAGGTCGACGAGGTGCAGCCACTCGGCGCCGCGGTCCTGCCAGTTGAGGGCGGCCTCGACCGGGTCGCCGAAGCGCTTCTCCGAGCTCGCGACCCCCTGCACCAGCTGGACGGCCTGGCCCCCGGCGACGTCGACGGCCGGCAAGAGCTCGAGGCGTCGTCCTGGGCTTGTCGAAGGGTATGCGCACATGGGGCAAGCCTAGGAGAGCCCCGCCCGCCGTCGTACGCCGTCCCACCGGCCGGTTGACCAGGGTAGGGAGGAAGACTGCGCCTCCCCCGGCGATCTTGCCGTGGGAAGGGACAGATCGCCGTGGGGCCCGACTCAGCCGGGCCCGAAGGACCGGCCGGCTACTTCTTGCGGCGCAGCAGGATCGCGGCGAGCAGCGGGGCGAGGATGGCGCTGCCGATCAGCACCGCCAGGCTCACCGCCCAGTCGCGCCACACGACCGCCGCGACGATGTTCACGAGCAGCAGCAGGCCGATCAGCAACCTGACCCGGAGACGCCGCCGGCGGGCGAGCGGTCCGTCGGGCCGGCCGGTGGGGGCGTGTTGGCGCTTCTTGCCCGCCGGGGTGCGCGGCGCCGACTGCTTCGGGGTCGGTCTGCCCTTGCCGGGGCTGCTCGCCTTCGGCGGGTTCTTGCCCTTGGCCCGTGTCTGCTTCGGCGGCTTGTGATGGTGCGAGGGCTGCGTGATCGCGGCGCCGCCATGCTTGCCGAGCACGTCGCCGGCGCCCTTCATCGACACCTGCCGCTCCGTGCGGTCCTGCTCGTGGCCCTTGGCCGCCTGCTTGATCGCGGCCTCGCGCTCGCGGGCCGTCTGGTTGTTGGCTCGTTCCTTGCTCACAATGACTCCACCCAGTTGCGCAGCAACGCTGCTCCGGCATCCCCGGACTTCTCGGGATGGAACTGCGTCGCGGACAGCGGCCCGTTCTCCACCGCCGCCACGAAGCGGTCTCCCCCGTGCTCGGCCCACGACACCTTCGGGGGCCGGGTACGACCGTCTGTCTTCAGCTGCCACTCTCGCACCCCGTAGGAATGCACGAAGTAGAAGCGCTCGTCCTCGATCCCGTCGAACAGCGTGCTGCCCTCCGCGACGTCGACGGTGTTCCAACCCATGTGGGGTACGACGGGCGCCTGGATCCGCTCGACCACGCCCGGCCACTCGTCGAGGCCCGGGGTGTCCTCGCCGTGCTCGACTCCGTGCTCGAACATGATCTGCATCCCGACGCAGATGCCGAGCACCGGCCGGCCTCCGGCAAGGCGCCGGCCGATCACCTCGTGACCGCGGACGGCGCGGACACCCTCGACACAGGACCTGAACGCGCCCACCCCGGGCACGACCAGGCCGTCGGCCTCCTGAGCGGCAGACCGGTCGGCGGTGAGCTCCACCTCCGCACCGGCTCGCTCGAGGGCGCGGTAGGCCGAGCGGATGTTGCCCGACCCGTAGTCCAGCAGGACCACCCGGGGTCGGCTCACAGCGTCCCCTTGGTGCTGGGCACACCGGTCTCGCGCGGGTCGAACGCGATCGCGTCGCGCAGCGCCCGGGCGACGGCCTTGAACTGCGCCTCCACGAGGTGGTGCGGGTCGCGACTGGAGAGCACACGCACGTGCAGCGCGATCTGCGCGTGGTGGGCCAGGGTCTCGAAGACGTGCCGGGTGAGCGAACCGGTGTACGGCGCACCGGTCCCGCCGATCGTGACGAACGCCTGCGCCTCGGGCTCGCCGACGTGCACGCAGTAGGGCCGGCCGGAGACGTCGACGGCGCACTGCACGAGCGCCTCGTCGAGGGGCACCAGCGCGTCGCCGAAGCGGCGGATGCCCTTCTTGTCCCCCAGCGCCTCCCGCAGCGCGTCGCCGAGCACGATCGCGGTGTCCTCGACGGTGTGGTGGGCGTCGATGTGGAGGTCACCCTCGGTCTGCACCGTCAGGTCGACCAGCGAGTGCCGGGCGAGCGAGGAGAGCATGTGGTCGTAGAAGCCGACCCCGGTCGAGACCTCTGCCCGCCCGGTGCCGTCGAGGTCGAGCTCGACGAGGACCTTGGACTCCTTGGTCTCCCGCTCGATGCGTGCGGTGCGGCTCATGGCTGAAGTACCTCCATCAGGGCGGTGCGGAAGGCCGCCATCTCCTCTGGCGTGCCGACCGAGACTCTCAGCCAGCCGTCCGGACCAGTCTCACGGATCAGCACGCCGCGGTCGAGCAGCCCCTGCCACACGGCGTGGCGATCCTCGAACCTGCCGAACAGGCAGAAGTTGGCGTCGCTGTCGGCCACCTCGAGGCCCTGCGCGCGCAGCCAGTCGACGGTGCGGTCGCGCTCCTGCCGCAGGTCGTCGACCCGGGCGAGCAGCTCGTCGGCATGCCGCAGCGCGACCAGGGCGACGGTCTGGGTGACCGCCGAGAGGTGGTACGGCAGCCGGACCACCCGCAGCGCGTCACAGATCTCGGGCGACGCCGCCAGGTAGCCGAGCCGGGCGCCCGCCAGGGCGAAGGCCTTGCTCATCGTGCGCGAGACGACCAGGTTCGGCGTCGTCGACAGCAGCTCCAGGGCACTGGGCGTGCCGGTGCGGCGGAACTCGCCGTACGCCTCGTCGATCACCACCACCCCCGGCGCCGCCTCGCAGACCGCCCGCACGGTGTGGAGCGGCAGCGCGGTGCCGGTCGGGTTGTTCGGCGACGGCAGGAGTACGACGGAGGGGCGGTGCTCCGCGATCACGGCGAGGGCGTGGTCCACGTCGAGGGAGAAGTCCTCCTCGCGGTGTCCCACCACCCACCCCGTCATGGCGTCACGGGCGTACTCGGGGTACATCGAGTAGGTGGGCGCGAACGACACCGCCACCCGGCCGGGACCGCCGAAGGCCTGCAGGAGCTGGAGCATGACCTCGTTCGACCCGTTGGCCGCCCACACCTGCTCGGGCATGACACCGTGGCCGAGGTAGTCGGCGAGACCCCGGCGCAGCTCGCTGAACTCACGGTCGGGGTACCTGTTGAGGGTGCGGGTCACCCCCGCCACGGCCTCGGCGACGTCTCGGGCGACCGCCTCGCTCGGCGGGTAGGGGTTCTCGTTGACGTTGAGGGCGACGGGCACGTCGAGCTGGGGGGCGCCGTACGGCTCGATGCCACGCAGCTCCTCCCTGAGGGGAAGGACCATGAGCTACTCCCCGAGCCTGACCCGCACCGCGGCCGCGTGGCCGGGCAGGTCCTCGGCGTGGGCGAGGTTCACGACGTGCTCGGCGACGTCGCGCAGCGCCTGCTCGTCGTAGTCCACGACGTGCACGGCCTTGAGGAACGACCGCACCGACAGCCCCGAGGAGTAGCAGGCGGCGCAGCCGGTCGGCAGCACGTGGTTGGACCCGGCGGCGTAGTCGCCGAGCGAGACCGGGGCGAACCCGCCGATGAAGACCGCGCCGGCGTTGCGGACCCGGGCGGCCCAGCGTTCGGCGTCCTCGGTCTGGATCTCGAGGTGCTCCGCGGCGTAGCCGTTGACGACCGCCAGGCCCTGCTCGAGGTCGTCGACGAGGACGATCGCCGACTGCCGGCCCGACAGGGCGGTGGTGATCCGCTCGACGTGCTTGGTGACCGAGATCTGCTTGTCGAGCTCGGCCTCGACCTCGGCGGCGAGTCGCTCCGAGGGGGTCACCAGCACCGACGCCGCATGCGGGTCGTGCTCGGCCTGGCTGATCAGGTCGGCGGCGACGAACCGCGCGTCGGCGGTGTCGTCGGCCAGGATCCCGATCTCGGTGGGACCGGCCTCGGAGTCGATGCCGACCACGCCCTTGAGCAGCCGCTTGGCCGAGACGGTGTAGATGTTGCCGGGGCCGGTCACCATGTCCACCGGCCGGCAGGGCCCGGCGCCGTACGCGAACATCGCCACCGCCTGGGCACCACCCACGGCGTAGACCTCGTCGATGCCGAGCATTGCGCAGGCCGCGAGGATCGTCGGGTGCGGCAGCCCGCCGTTGCTCTTCTGCGGCGAGGAGGTCAGCGCGATGGAGCCGACACCGGCGACCTGGGCGGGCACGACGTTCATCACCACGCTGGACACCAGCGGTGCGAGCCCGCCGGGGACGTAGAGCCCGACCCGCTCCATGGGCACCATCCGCTGCGTGACGGTGCCGCCCGGGACGACCTGGGTGACCACGTCGGACTCCAGCTCGGCCTCGCAGGTCAGCCGGAGCCGGCGGACGGACTCCTCCAGGGCCGCCCGGACCGCCGGGTCGAGCTGCTCGAGGGCCTTGTGCAGCTCCGCGGGAGGTACGGCGATCTCGGACTGCTCGACGTCGTCGAAACGGGAGGCGAACTCGGTGATCGCCTCGACCCCGCGATGGCGCACCGCGTCGCAGATGGGGCGGACGACGTCGAGGGTGCCCTCGACGTCCATCTCCGCGCGCGGCACGATGCTGCGGTAGTCAGGGGTGGTGCCCCTGAGGTCGATTCGGCGAATCATGCGTCAAGTGTAGGGCGGCGGATCCGGGCGGCCGGGCCGGTGTCCGCCCGGGGTGCCGGTGCCCGAACGCCCGCGGTCCCGCCGCGCCATGAGGACGGGCCCCACCGCCCCTGCGGTGGGTAGGTTGGTCCGCGTGACCGACGAGCTGCCCCTCTTCCCGTTGAACACCGTGCTGTTCCCGGGCCAGACGTTGCAGCTCCACGTCTTCGAGGAGCGCTACCGTGCGCTGGTGCGACACCTGCTGACCGTCGCGGACAGGAGCCAGCGGCTGTTCGGCGTAGTCGCGATCCGCGAGGGCCACGAGGTCGGCTCGCACGGGGTGCAGTCGGTGCACCGGGTGGGGTGCGTCGCACAGATGACCAGCGTCGCCCCGGCCGACGAGGGACGTTTCGACATCGAGGTGGTCGGCCGGGAGCGGTTCCAGCTGCGTGCCCTGGACTCCTCCGGGGAGTACCTCGTGGGCACGGTCGAGACCGCCTCCGACGTCGGGGACCCTTCGGTTCGTGCCGGCGCGGGGTCGACGGAGGCCGACCGCGCCCGGGCCACCTTCGCGGCCTATCGGGACAGGATCTCGCAGATCCGGGGGGCCGACATGCTCGACGTCGTGCTGCCGGCCGAGCCGGTGTACCTCTCCTACACGCTCGCCGCGACCTGCCTGCTCTCCCTCCCCCAGCGGCAGGAGCTGCTCGAGATCGGCAGCGCGGACGAGCGACTGGCGATGCTGCGCCACCTCATGCGCGAGGAGATGCGGGCCATGCAGGCGGTCCCCTCGCTGCCCGCCACCGAGGTGTCCCGCACCGGGTGGTCCGCGAACTGATGGCGCGCAGGAAGAGCCCGGGAGGCACCCCCGCGACCGTCGCCCTGACCGAGGCGGGCGTCGCGTTCACCACCCACGCCTACGAGCACGACCCGTCCGCGACCTCCTTCGGCCTCGAGGCGGCGCACGTCCTCGGGCTGCCCCCCGGACAGGTGTTCAAGACGCTGCTCGCCGACGTGGACGGCCGCTTGGTGGTAGGGATCGTCCCGGTGTCCGGCCGGCTCGACCTGAAGGCGCTCGCGGCAGCCGTCGGCGGCAAGCGCGCGACGATGGCCGACCCCGCGACCGCCGAGCGGGCCACCGGGTACGTCGTCGGGGGCATCTCCCCGCTCGGGCAGAAGCGGCGTTACCCCACGGTCGTCGACGAGTCCGCGCTCAGCCACGACACCGTGTACGTGTCGGGCGGCCGCCGGGGCCTCGACCTCGGACTGTCGCCCGCGGACCTGCTGCGGCTGACCGGGGCCACGACCGCGGCCCTCGCCCGCTGACACGCACAGGACACGAGCGGGGCCGGCCGGGTCACCACCCGGCCGGCCCTGTCGGCGTCGCGTCGTCAGTCCGTGGTCAGGCGGAACAGGCCTCGGGTGACCCCGTCGTCCTCGACCCAGCCGCTGACCCCGACGGCGTCGAGGGGCTCGAGGTTGGCCAGAACCTTCCGGGTCTCCGCGTCCGGGCCACTGCCGAGCTCGCTGCCCCACTCCACCCAGCGGCTGACCGCGTCGAAGTCGAGGTAGAAGACCGAGCCGGACTCCTCTGCGTGCGGGACGGCCGCCTGGAAGGTGACGTCGTCGCCCAGTGAGCCGGATCCGGCCAGCTCCTGCACGTAGCCCTGGTTGAGGCCCACGGCCACGCTGCCGTCGCCCTCCTCGACCACGAGCATGTCCGCGTAGGGGCCCATCAGCTTCTTGATCTTGCCGAGCACGTCGGTGATCTCGGCCGGGTCGCCGGTCAGCCGGGCACCCGCGGCCACCGCCGCCGGGTCCTCCGCGGCGGCCTCGAGGTCGAGGTCGCCCGCGACGGCGATGCTGGCGCTGTCGCCCAGGAGCTTCTCGAGGTCCTCGGGCAGCTCGAGGCCGGTCTCCGCCTCGAAGTCGCGCAGCATCGGCTCGGGGACCTCCTCCCCCATCATCTCCTCGAGGGTGTCGAGGTAGTTCTGGATCCAGCCCTCGCCGAAGGCGACGGAGTACACCCCGGCTGTGCCGGCCGGCAGCTCTGCGGCGTGGGAGCTCCCCTTCGGAACGGCCCAGGCGAACTCCTCGGGCATCTCGTCGCTCACGAACTCCATCTCGGCGGCCCCGTCGGAGAACCGCACGACGCCGGCCATCGCGCCGAGGTCGGCGTACATCTGCGACATCTGCTCGTTCATGGCCGTCATCTCGTCGAGCATCGCCTGCTCCTCGGGGCCGGCCATGCCGCCGGGGGGCACCATCGCCTCGGACCAGTCGAACTCGCCGAAGGCTCCGGGCGCGGCGTACATCGTCACGATGCCGGGCTCACCCACCGCCTCGGTCCAGGTCGTGAAGTCCTCGTCGTCGGCGAGCGCGGACTCCTCCGCAGCCTTCGCGAAGGCGTCGGCGTTCTCCTGGGTGTCGGTGATCAGTGCGTAGTCGCCGGAGAAGGCGAACGCGACCTCCTCCTCAGCGGCCTCGTCGCAGGAGAGGAGCTTCGCGAGCCCCGTGCCGGCAGCCTCCTGGTCGGTGACCTGGAGGGTCACCAGCGGCACGACCTCGCCCTCGCCGCCGGCGGGCATCCCCGCCACCGCGACCCGGTCACCCATCCACGACGCGATGTCGCGGTCGTAGTCGAGGTCGCAGTCGGACTCCTTCTGGATCTCGTCGAAGATCCGCTTGCGGACGTCCCCCTGGGCGTCCATCCCCAGCTCCTTCTCGAGAGCAGGGAACTTCTTCGCGATCTTGACCGCCTCGATCTTCTGGCTTGCCGAGGGATCGAGGTCGAGGCTGACGTAGCCGAGAGCGTTGGCGGGCACGGCGACGGCGGGCTGGTCGCCCGACGACATCAGCGTGGCGGCCGCCCAGCCGCCCACGGCGACGACACCGACGAGGCCGGCGGCGGCCACGGCACCCACGAAACCCTTCCGGGAGCGACGTTCTGGTGTGGAGCCGGCGGCGGATGCGTCGCCGAGGTACTCAGGCTCACCGGGGCGTACGGGATCGTTCGACATGCGGGTTCCTGAGGTGGGAGGTGGCTGGGCTAGCCCAGGCTAGGCCCTACCGGTCCGTCGACGCGGCGTTCTCCCCGACTCCACGGTCACGATCCGGCATCGCCCCGGGAACCGGCTCCCGGGGCAGGTCGGCCCCCGGCGAGGACCACAGGACCATGAGCGAGCCGGCGAGCACCGCCACCGGCCACATGAGGTAGAAGGGCACGGCCGAGACCGCGAGCGCCACCGGCGCGTGCGCGCCCCGCTCCGCCTCCGCGAGCACGGTCTCGGGGTCCTCCGGACCGAGCGCCGCGCCCACCGTGGCCATCACCCACGCGGCCGCGACGGCCCCGAGCACGAGGAGTACGACGGTCAGCCGGAAGTCGCGGGTGCGCCACCAGGTGAGGCCGAGCCCACCGAGGAAGCCCGCCACGACCGCGATGACGGAGTACCACCCGTCGACCGCGAACCGCCTCGAGAGCTCCAGCTCGCCCATCGCTGCCCCGTCACGCGACTTCGTGAGCACCGCGGGGTCCACCAGGAGTGACCAGAGCACACCCCCCAGGACGCCCAGCACGACGAGCGCGCCCACGACCGTGACGGTGTCAGCGAGCGCTCCTCGACCTACCCGGGCCGTCACGAGCCCGCGAGGCAGCTGGGGCCCAGCAGCGCCTTGAGGTCGGCGAACAGGGACTGGGACGACGTCACCCGCAGCCGGTCGTCGAGACGCAGCACCGTCGTGGACGTCTTCGTCATCAGCTTCAGCCGGACCTCGGTGACGCCGGGGTGGGTGCCGAGCACCTCCTTGAGCTGCTCCACCACCGGTGGGGTGCACCGGGTCGAGGGCATCGAGATCACCACCGGCCCGGACGGCCCGTCGGTCAGGTCCGGGAGGCTCACCTCCTGGCCGTGCAGCTCGGGCTGGTCCTTGCTGCGGCTGAGCCGGCCCTTGACGGTGACGATGGCGTCCTCGTTGAGCAGGGTCGCCGCGAGCTGGTAGGCGCTCGGGAAGAGCAGCACGTCGATGGCGCCCTCGAGGTCCTCGACCGTGACCATCGCCCACGCGTCGCCGCGCTTGGTGATCTTGCGCTGCACCGAGGTGATGAGGCCGCAGACGCTGACCGTCGACCCGTCGGCACGGTCCTCGTCGACGAGCAGCTGGCCGATCGTGCAGTCGCTGCCGGAGGCGAGGATGTGCTCGAGCCCGAGCAGCGGGTGGTCGGAGACGTAGAGACCGAGCATGTCGCGCTCGTGGCCGAGCAGGGTGGTCTTGTCCCACTCCTCGATGTCGGGGATGGCCACGGCCATGTCGAAGGCCGCCTCGGACCCCGAGTCGAGGTCGTCGAAGAGCGAGTCCTGGCCGCCGCCGGAGTCGCGCTTGATCGTCGCGTAACGGTCGGCCGCCTCCTCGTGGACGGCCACGAGCGCGCGACGCTTGTGCTTCATGTCGTCGAAGGCGCCGGCCTTGGCCAAAGACTCGAGCACCCGCTTGTTGCAGACCTGGGCGGGGACCTTGTCCATGAAGTCGTTGAAGTCGAGGTAGCGGCCCTTCTCCTCGCGGGCGGCCACGATGCCGTCGACGACGTTGCCGCCGACGTTGCGGATCGCTGTGAGGCCGAAGCGGATGTCGCGCCCGACCGGGGTGAAGTTCGAGGCCGACTCGTTGACGTCGGGCGGCAGCACCTGGATCTTCATGCGGCGACACTCGTTGAGGTAGATCGCCATCTTGTCCTTGTCGTCCTTCACCGACGTCAGGAGCGCCGCCATGTACTCGGCCGGGTAGTTGGCCTTGAGGAAGGCGGTCCAGTAGGAGACCACGCCGTACGCCGCGGAGTGGGCCTTGTTGAAGGCGTAGTCGGAGAACGGGAGCAGGATCTTCCACAGCGTCTCGACCGCATCCATCGAGTAGCCGCGTTCGGTCATGCCCGCCGAGAAGATCGCGAACTGCTTGTCCAGCTCCTCCTTCTTCTTCTTGCCCATCGCCCGCCGGAGCAGGTCGGCCTGTCCCAGGGAGTAGCCGGCGAGCTTCTGCGCGATCGCCATGACCTGCTCCTGGTACACGATCAGGCCGTAGGTCTCGCCCAGGACGTCCTCGAGCGGCTCGGCCAGCTCGGGATGGATCGCGACGACCTCCTCGCGCCCGGTCTTGCGGCGGGCGTACTTGTTGTGGGAGTCCGCACCCATCGGTCCGGGGCGGTACAGCGCGCCCACGGCCGAGATGTCCTCGAAGGTGTCGGGGCGCATGCTGCGCAGGAGCGCGCGCATCGGGCCGCCGTCGAGCTGGAAGACGCCGAGCGTGTCGCCGCGCTGGAGCAGGGCGTACGTCGCCGGGTCGGTCAGCTCGAGCTCCTCGAGCACCACCTGCTCGCCGCGGTTGGCCTCGATGTTCTTGATCGCGTCGTCGAGGACGGTGAGGTTGCGCAGCCCCAGGAAGTCCATCTTGATGAGGCCGAGCGCCTCGCAGGTCGGGTAGTCGAACTGCGTGATCATCGCGCCGTCGGCGGGACGCTTCAGCAACGGGATCACGTCGACCAGCGGCTCGCTCGACATGATCACGCCGGCGGCGTGGACGCCCCACTGCCGCTTCAGGCCCTCGATGCCGATGGCCGTGTCGACCACGCGCTTGACGTCGCTGTCGCCCTCGTAGAGCGAGCGGAACTCCCCGCCCTCGCCGAACCGCTTGTGGTCGGGGTCGAAGACGTCCTTGAGGGGGACGTCCTTGCCCATGACGGCGGCGGGCATGGCCTTGGTGATCCGGTCGCCCATCGCGAAGGGGTAGCCGAGGATCCGGGAGGAGTCCTTCACGGCCTGCTTGGCCTTGATGGTGCCGTAGGTCACGATGTACGACACCCGGTCGTCGCCGTACTTCTCGGTGACGTACCGGATCACCTCACCGCGCCGGCGCTCGTCGAAGTCGATGTCGAAGTCGGGCATCGACACGCGGTCGGGGTTGAGGAACCGCTCGAAGATCAGACCGTGCTGGAGCGGGTCGAGGTCGGTGATCCGCATCGCGTAGGCGACCATCGAGCCGGCACCGGAGCCCCGGCCCGGGCCTACCCGGATGCCGTTGTCCTTGGCCCAGTTGATGAAGTCGGCGACGACGAGGAAGTAGCCAGCGAAGCCCATCTGGGTGATGACGCCGACCTCGAACTCCGCCTGCTTGCGGACCTCGTCGGGCACCGCGCCGCGGTAGCGGAAGTCGAGACCCTTCTCGACCTCCTTGACCAGCCAGGAGTCCTCGCTCTCCCCCTCGGGGCAGGGGAAGCGCGGCATGAAGGTGCCGGTGCCCTCGGTGAACGAGACGTCGCAACGCTCGGCGATCAGCAGCGTGTTGTCGCAGGCCTCGCGCAGGTCGTACTTGTCGACCCACAGCGCCCGCATCTCCTCGGCGGACTTGATGTAGTAGCCGTCGCCGTTGAAGGCGAAGCGCTGCCCCGGCCCGTCACCGGCGGGGACGTCCATCGTGCTGCCGGAGTTGATGCAGAGCAGGTGCTCCTGGCTCTTGGCGTCCTCGCGGTTGACGTAGTGGGAGTCGTTGGTCGCCAGCAGCGGGATGCGCAGGTCCTTGGCGAGCCGGAGCAGGCCGTCGCGGACCCGGTTCTCGATCGACAGCCCGTGGTCCATCAGCTCCAGGAAGTAGTTCTCGCGGCCGAGGATCTCCTGGAAGTCACCGGCCGCCTTGCGGGCCGCCTCGTAGTTGCCGTAACGCAGGTGGACCTGCACCTCGCCCGACGGGCAGCCGGTGGTGCCGATGATGCCCCTGCTGTGCTGCGCGAGCAGCTCCCGGTCCATCCGGGGGTGCTTGAAGAACCCGTCGCGCCAGGAGCCGGTGGAGAGCCGGAACAGGTTGTGCATGCCCTCGGTGCTCTCCGAGAGCAGGGTCATGTGGGTGTAGGCACCCCGGGCCGAGACGTCGTCGGGACCGCCGTCGTAGAAGTTGACGCCCTTCTTGTCGAAGCGCGAGATGTTCGGGGTGAAGTAGGCCTCGATGCCGATGATCGGCTTGACGCCCGCGGCCTTCGCCTTCTTGTAGAACTCGTAGGCGCCGAACACGTTGCCGTGGTCGGTCATCGCCACGGCCGGCATCCCGAGCTCGGCGACGCGCTCCGTGAGCGCCCCGAGCCGCGCGGCCCCGTCGAGCATGGAGTACTCGGTGTGCACGTGCAGGTGCGCGAATGAGTCGCTGGACCCGGACCCGGTGCTCATCGGCAGCAGCTCAACCCTTCCAACCGATCACGGACATGCAGAGGCCGACCGGTGGTGACTCCGGCCTGTCTCCTTGGGGAAGGCTGTCAGCCTACGTCACCTCGGGTCCGACCCGGCGCAGACCCGCGGGTCGACCTCGCCAGAAGGCTGCCAGACCCCACCGACATTCCTCGCCCGCCGGTTCAGTCCGTCTTGGCGGCGCCCCAGCCGTGCCACCGCTCGACCTCGATCCACGCGCTGACCCGGCCCCGGTCGCGGACCCGGTACCGCTCGCCGGTGTAGTGCTCGGCCAGACGGTCGATGTCGGCGAGGTCGGGGTCCTCCCGCATCTCCACCACACGTCCCTGCAGGCTGACGTGGGTGTACCAGCCGGCCTCGTCGAGCACCGTCAGCGAGACGCGCGGGTCCCGACGCAGGTGGTCCAGTCGCTTGCGTCCCTGGTCCATGTTCACCAGGATCCGGTCCCCCTCGAGGAGGTACCACGTGGCCACCGACACCGGCTGGCCGTGGCCGCCCAGCGTGCTGATCACCGCCGGGTTGGGCTTGCTCAGCAGGTCACGGACAGGCTCGGGAAGTGGTGGCTTGGGCACGGTCCCTCCTCAGGGCTCGACGGTCTGTTCCCCGGCCCGGCGGTCGCCGGGCCAGGACATCTCGATGTCCGGTGCGCCCTCGTCGTTCTCGCTGCCGTCGGTACGACGAACCTCCACGAGGCCGTGACGACGGTAGAACGCCTGGGCGTCCACGTTGCTGACGAAGACCCACAGCGAGAACCCGTCGCGTCGCAGCCCCTTGACGAGGTCCAGCATCACGCTGCCGAGCCCCCGCCTCTTCAGGTCGGGCCGCACGTAGAGGGAGTGCAGCCAGCCGGGCTCGAGGATGACGTACCCGACCAGCTCACCGCCCGCCTCCGCGACATACACCTCGCGCTCCCCGGCCAGCTGGCGCGCGACCCAGGCGCGGTCATCCGCAGGGGTGTGCACCGGCGGGGGCATCATCGGCACGGCCGCCCGCCTCGCAGAGGTGAGCAGCTCCGCCAGCGCGTCGTGGTCCTCGGCCACCCCGGGACGCAAGGTGAGGTCGTCCGCCACGGGTGCGTGCTCGACCCTCGTGCGCTCCTCCGTCGCCGACTCTCCCACCACGGTCAGCTCACACCTCGTCGCGGATCAGGTCGAGGGCGTGCTGCAGGTCCGCCGGGTAGGGCGACTCGAACTCGACGTACTCTCCGCTGTCGGGGTGCTCGAAGCCGAGGCGCACGGCGTGGAGCCACTGCCGCTCGAGCCCGAGGCGGCGCGCGAGGACCGGGTCGGCGCCGTAGGTGATGTCGCCGACACACGGGTGCTTGAGCGCGGCCATGTGGACCCGGATCTGGTGGGTGCGACCGGTCTCGAGGTGGATCTCCAGCAGGCTGGCGAAGCGGTGCGCCTCGAGCGTCTCGTAGTGGGTGACGCTGTCACGGCCGCCGGCCATCACCGCGAACTTGTAGTCGTAGCGCGGGTGGCGGCCGATCGGCGCCTCCACGGTGCCCCGCAACGGGTCGGGATGCCCCTGGACGAGCGCGTGGTACGTCTTGTCGACGGTGCGCTGTCGGAAGGCGTTCTTCAGCACCGAGTAGCTGTGCTCGCTCTTGGCGATCACCATGACGCCCGACGTACCCACGTCGAGGCGCTGCACGATGCCCTGGCGCTCGGCGGCGCCGCTCGTGGCGATCCGGAAGCCCGCCCCCGCGAGGTGGCCGACCACGGTCGGGCCGGTCCAGCCGGGGCTCGGGTGCACGGCCACGCCGACGGGCTTGTCGATGACGACGATCGCGTCGTCGTCGTGGATGATCGAGATGCCTTCGACGGTCTCGGGTACGACGGCGACGCGGTCGACCAGCGAGGGGATCTCGACGTCGAGCTGGGCGCCGGGGCTGACCCGGTCGGACTTGGCGGCCGACTGTCCGTCGACGGCGACGTGACCGTCCGCGATCAGCTCGGCGGCGCGGCTGCGCGAGAAGCCGAACAGGCGCGCGAGGGCCGCGTCGAGCCGCTCACCGGCCAGCGCCTCGGGGACGTGCAGCGTGCGGGACTCCGAGCCACCGGCGCCGGGGTGGGAGCTCACGACGCGTCGACCTCGCCGGCGGCGTCGGACCGCGGCTCGTCCTCGTGTCGGCTGCCGTCGACGTTCATGCCCCGGATGGCCTGCAGGATGATCGTGCCGGCGGCGATGTTGATGCAGATGTCGGCAACGTTGAAGACCGGGAAGTTCGGCAGCATCAGGAAGTCGACGACGTGCCCGCGCAGGAAGCCGGGCTCGCGCAGGAGCCGATCGGTGAGGTTGCCGGTGACCCCGCCGAGGAGGAAGCCGAGGGCGATCGCCCACCCCGTGCTGCGGAGCCGGCGTGCGACCCACAGCACCGCGACGAAGGCACCGATCGCCACGAAGCTGAGCACCTCGGTGTGCCCGGTCAGGAAGCTGAAGGCGGCACCGGAGTTGTAGGTCAGGTACAGCGAGAGCAGGTCACCGACCACCGGAACTGGGGGTTCGCCCGTCAGGTGCTCGACCGCGAGAAGCTTGGTGACGACGTCGACGGCGTAGGCGCTCGCCGCGATGACGGCGAACAGCACCAGGTGCCGTCGACGGGAAGGAACGGGTGCTGGGGACGTCTCGTCGCTGGAGTTCAGCGACGCTCCTCGCGCTGCTTGCATGACAGGCACAGTGTGGCACGCGGGAAGGCCATCAGCCGCATCTTGCCGATCGGCTGACCGCAGTTCTCGCAGACGCCGTAGGACCCGTTCTCGATGCGCTCGAGCGCGTGCTCGGTCTGGAAGAGCATCTCCCGGGCGTTGTTGGCCAGGGTCATCTCGTGGTCGCGCTCGAAGGTCGTGGAGCCCACGTCGGCCTGGTCGTTGCCCGCCCCGTCGCCGGCGTCGCGCATCAGGTCCGCGAGCTCGTGCTCGGCGAGGTTGAGCTCGGACCGGAGGCGGTCACGCTCGGCGTTGAGCTCGTCGCGGACCTCCCCGAGCTCCTTGGTGGTCCAGGGCTTCTCGTCGGACTTCACCGCGAGCTTGTCGGCGGTCTTCTTGGCCGTGGTCATCGTCTTCACCGGGGCTTTCTTGGCAGGCGACGTGGTGCGCGTCGTCTTCGAGGTGGTCGAGGATGCCGCGGTCTTCTTCACGGCCGTCTTCTTCGCGGTGGTCGCCTTGGCCGCCTTGGTGGCGGCCACCTTCTGTGCGGGCGTCGCGGTCGTCTTCGTCGCCTTCTTCGCCGCCGCGGTCTTGGCGGTCGGCGTGGAGACAGTCGTCTTCTTGGCGGTCGTCTTCTTCGCCGGCGCCTTCGTGGCGGTCGTCTTCTTCGCGGGTGCCTTCGTGGCGGTCGTCTTCTTGGCGGTCGTCTTCTTGGCCGGCGCCTTCGCGGTCGGCGCCTTGTTCGCGGTCGTCTTCTTCGCGGCGGGCGCCTTCTTGGCCGGTGCCTTCGCGGCCGGTGCCTTCTTCGCGCTCGCCTTCTTGGCGGTGCTCTTCGTGGCGGTCGTCTTCTTCGTCGACGCAGCCGAGCTCGTCGCCGACGTGGTCGATCCGCCCGTCGTCGTCCCCCTGCTCCCCGTCGCCCGGCGAGTCACCTCGGAGGTGACCCGTTTCGCGGCCGCCGCAGTCTTCCCGGCGAGCTTCTTCGCAGTGGAACGTGCCATGGCCGCAGGGCCCCCTGTCCAGCGTGGATGTGTGGCCATCGCCACACGCGTGCGGCGAGGATATGCCTTGACCGCTCCGCCTTCAAACACCTGTGCGACTTAATCCGGTGTGTCTACCGGAAGCGGGTCTGGCAGACTTGGACGCGCCGCAAGGCGTTGATGGGACGAGTAGCCGCTGGACGGCCAGGAGCGACCCGGGGACGGTGGGAGCCCGGGGGTGTCGACAGTCGGTGAAGATCACCCCGGAGCCGCCGGAAGAGCGTGGTGCCGCAGGCCGGTGTCACGGGTAGAACCGGCAGCGGCGAGCCACGAGAGGGTGGCCGGTCCCCGACCGGCGACCAAGGAGGGTGGTACCGCGGTTCGGGTCCTACGACCTGGGTCGTCCCTTCAACCAGGCCGACCCAGGTGTGAAGGACGCAACCGATGAGTAAGTACCGCCCGGTCCCGCCGCAGGTGGACCTGCCCGCGCTCGAGCACGACGTGCTCGACTTCTGGCGCGAGAGCAGCATCTTCGAGAAGTCCCTCGACGCCACCGCCGACCGGCCCCGGTGGACCTTCTACGAGGGCCCGCCGACCGCGAACGGCCTCCCCGGCACCCACCACGTGGAGGCCCGGGTGTTCAAGGACGTCTTCCCCCGCTTCAAGACGATGCAGGGCTACCACGTGGAGCGGAAGGGTGGCTGGGACTGCCACGGCCTTCCCGTCGAGCTCGCCGTCGAGAAGGAGCTCGGCTTCTCGGGCAAGGGCGACATCGAGGCCTACGGCGTCGCGGAGTTCAACGCCAGGTGTCGCGAGTCGGTCCTGCGTCACGTCGACGCGTTCGAGGAGATGACCGAGCGCATGGGCTACTGGGTCGACACCGACGACCCGTACCGGACGATGGACTCCTCCTACGTCGAGTCGGTGTGGTGGGCGCTCAAGCAGATTCACGGCAAGGGCCTGCTCGTCGAGGACTACCGCGTCACGCCGTACTGCCCCCGCTGCGGCACCGGGCTCTCCGACCACGAGCTCGCGCAGGGCTACGAGACGGTCACCGACCCGTCGGTCTTCGTGCGCTTCCCCCTGACCTCCGGTGAGTACGCCGGCCGGGCGAGCCTGCTCGTGTGGACCACCACTCCCTGGACGCTGGTGTCCAACACCGCCGTCGCGGTCCACCCCGGTGTGGACTACGTCCTGGCCACCGACGGGAACGAACGGCTGGTCGTCGCCGAGCCGCTGTTCGAGCAGGTCCTCGGCGAGGGCTGGACGGTCGAGGCGACCCTGCCGGGCACCGCCATGGAGCGCTGGCGCTACCAGCGTCCCTTCGAGCTCGTGGACTTCCCGGCGGAGGCGCACTACGTCGTCCTCGCGGAGTACGTCACCACCGAGGACGGCACCGGCCTCGTGCACCAGTCCCCCGCCTTCGGTGAGGACGACATGAGGGTCTGCAAGGGCTACGGCCTGCCCGTGGTCACACCGGTGCGCCCCGACGGCCACTTCGAGGAGTCGGTGCCGATGGTCGGCGGCCAGTTCTTCAAGCACGCCGACGCCGACCTGGTCAAGGACCTCGAGGCCCGGGGGCTGATGTTCCGGCACCTCGCCTACGAGCACACCTACCCGCACTGCTGGCGCTGCCACACCGCGCTCATGTACTACGCGCAGCCGTCGTGGTACGTCCGCACCACCGCGGTCAAGGACGCGCTGCTGCGGGAGAACGAGCGCACGAGCTGGTTCCCCGAGACGATCAAGTGGGGCCGGTACGGCGACTGGCTGAACAACAACATCGACTGGGCACTGTCCCGCAGCCGCTACTGGGGCACGCCACTGCCGATCTGGCGCTGCGCCAACGACCACCAGACCTGTGTCGAGTCGCTCGCGCAGCTGTCGGAGCTGACCGGCACCGACCAGTCCGAGCTGGACCCACACCGGCCCTACGTCGACGAGGTCACCTTCGCCTGCCCGTCCTGCGGGGAGGAGGCGCGCCGCGTGCCCGAGGTCATCGACGCCTGGTTCGACTCCGGCTCGATGCCGTTCGCGCAGTGGGGCTACCCCCACCTGCCGGGTTCGAAGGAGAAGTTCGACGTCGCCTACCCCGCGGACTTCATCTGCGAGGCGATCGACCAGACGCGCGGCTGGTTCTACACGCTGATGGCGATCGGCACGGTCGTGTTCGACGAGTCGTCCTACCGCAACGTCCTCTGTCTGGGGCACATCCTGGCCGAGGACGGCCGGAAGATGTCCAAGCACCTGGGCAACATCCTCGAGCCGATGCCGTTGATGGAGCAGCACGGCGCCGACGCGGTGCGGTGGTTCATGGCCGCCGGCGGCTCCCCCTGGTCGGCCCGCCGGGTCGGGCACGCGACGATCCAGGAGACCGTCCGCAAGGTGCTGCTGACCTACTGGAACACCGTGGCCTTCCACGTGCTCTACGCCCGCACCTCGTCGTGGTCGCCGGACAGCACCGAGACGGTCCCGGTGGCTCAGCGACCCGTGCTGGACCGGTGGCTGCACGCCGAGACCGCCCGGCTGGTGAAGGGCGTCACCGAGGCGCTCGAGGTCTTCGACACCCAGCGGGCGGGCAACCTGGTCGCGCAGTTCGTCGACGACCTGTCGAACTGGTACGTCCGCCGGTCCCGTCGTAGGTTCTGGGACGGCGACCCGTCCGCGCTGAGGACCCTGCACGACACCCTCGAGACGCTGACCAGGCTCATGGCGCCGATGACCCCCTTCATCACCGAACGTGTGTGGCAGGACGTCGTACGCCCGTCCGGCCCGGACACGCCCGAGTCGGTGCACCTGGCCTCCTGGCCGGGGTACGACGAGTCCGACGTCGACGAGGAGCTGTCCGCAGCGGTGGCCCTCGCCCGTCGCCTCGTCGAGCTCGGCCGGGCCGCACGGGCGGACGCGAAGGTGCGCACCCGCCAGCCGCTGCGACGCGCACTGGTCGGCACCGCGGCGTTCAACGCGCTGTCCGACGAGCTGCGGGCCGAGGTCGCCGAGGAGCTCAACATCGGGGCGATCGAGCCGCTGTCGTCGGCCGGCGCCGACCTCGTGGAGCACTCCGCCAAGGGCAACTTCCGGGCCCTGGGCAAGCGGTTCGCCAAGCAGACCCCGCGGGTGGCCCAGGCCATCGCCGCCGTCGACGCCGCGGTGCTCGCCACCGCCCTCGCCGACACCGGCCGCGCGACCGTCGTCGTCGACGGCGAGGAGGTCGAGGTGCTCCCCGACGAGGTGATCGTCTCCGAACGTCCTCGCGAGGGCTGGTCGGTGGTCAACGAGCAGGGCGAGACCGTCGCGCTCGACCTCGAGCTGACCCCCGCGCTGGTCCGGGCGGGACTCGCCCGGGAGGTCGTGCGCCTGGTGCAGGAGGGCCGCAAGAGCAGCGGCTTCGACGTCAGCGACCGGATCGCGCTGGTGTGGCAGGCGTCCGGGGAGACCGCCGACGCGCTGCAGGAGTACGGCGACCTGGTCGCCTCCGAGGTGCTCGCCGTGGAGATGCGCGAGGGGGAGGTCCCTGACGTCGCGGGCGACGGGACCGGCGTCGTACGCGACGACGACCTCGGCCTGGCCGTCTTGCTCACCCGGGTCTGACCGGGGCTGGCCTGGCGCGCGGTGCTTTCCCACGTTCACCTGGGAAAGCGGCACCTACCTCGTGCTATTTCACGAGGTAGGTGCCGCTACGTCGAGGTAGGTGGGCCGGCCACGCGGCGAGTCGGGCTCAGCGCCCGTCCGACGGACGAGGCCCGCCCGCCGGCCGGTCCGGGTACGACACGAGGCCGGTCCCCCGCTCGGGGGGACCGGCCTCGTGGTGTTCGGGACAGGTCAGCCGTGCTGCGACCGGGTGTCGTCCTCGCCGAGGAGCGACTTGAGCCGCTTCGGGGCGTGGTCGGCGGCGCTGAGCGTGCCACCCTCACCGGTGCCGTCGAGCGCCGCGAGCTGCTGCTCGAAGTAGCTCTTGAGCCGGCTGCGGTACTCCCGCTCGAAGGAACGGAGGTTCTCGACCTCGGCGTTGAGCTTGTCCTTCTCTTTCTCGAGGTCGCCGAACAGCTGGCGACGGCGCTCCTCGGTCTCGGAGTCGAGCATCTGCGACCGCGTGCGCGCGTCGGACTCGAGGCGGTCCGACTTGGTCTTGGCCTCGGACTCGAGCCGCTCGGCCTTGGTGCGGGCCTCGCCGACGATCTTGTCGGCCTGGTCCTTCGCCTCCGCCACGAGCTCGTCGGCGTTGCGGGTGGCGATCTCGAGCAGGCGGGCCGCGGCGCTGGACGCGTCGGCCACCGTGGTCACCTTGATCTCCTCGGCAGGAGCGGCGGCGGCCGGAGCGGGTGCAGGGGCCGGGGCAGGCGTGGGAGCCTTCACCGGCTCCGGGGCCCTCTCCACGACCGGAGCCTGACCGCCTGCCTGAGCTGCTGCCAGCTTCGCGCGCAGATCGTCGTTCTCCCGGGTGAGACGCGCGAGCTCTGCCTCTACCTCGTCGAGGAACTGGTCGACCTCACCCATGTCGTAGCCCTCACGGAGCCGGACCGGAGTAAAGCGCTTGTTGCTCACGTCCTCAGGCGTCAGCGGCATGACCTCACCCTTATTTCGTAGTCGACGGTTAACGTCCGACCTTCCGGCCGGTTGTTGCGTCCACCGTACTCCGAAAGCAACGGGGTGACGCAACGGGGATGGAGTTTGATCGTGATCGAGCCCGCTAGATGAAGCCCTGCACGACGATCAGGAGCAGGTAGCAGATGATCAGCACCAGCATGAAACTCAGGTCCAGGGCGACACTGCCCAGGCGCAAGGGCGGGATGAACCGCCGGAAGAACAGGATCGGTGGGTCGGTGATCGTGTAGACCACCTCGAGCACGACCAGGATCGGCCCCGTGGGCGTCCACGAGCGCGCGAAGACCTGCACCCAGTCGACGATGAACCGGACGAACAGCAACGCGAGGAACAGCCAGAGGACCAGATAGACGATCGAGGCGACAGCACTAACCACGAGGCGGGGGCCTAGCTCTGGTTGAAGAAGCCGTCCGCGGCGATCCGCTGCTTGTCCTCAGCGGCGACCGAGACGTTCGGCGGGGAGAGGAGGAATACCTTCGCGGTGACCCGCTCGATCGTGCCGCGCACGGCGAAGACCAGACCGGCGGCGAAGTCGACCAGGCGCTTGGCGTCCGCGTCGTCCATCTCCGAGAGGTTCATGATCACCGGTACGCCCTCGCGGAAGTTCTCCCCGATGGTCCGCGCCTCGTTGTAGGTCCGCGGGTGCAGCGTCGTGATCCGTGACAGCTCCGCCACCACGGCGGTGGGCCGCCGGCGTTCGGCGAGGTTGGACACCGGCGTGGGTCGCTCGGCGTCGCGCTCGGGCGCCAGCGCACGGGCTGCAGGACGGTCGTCGTGGTCTCCGTGGGCGTACTCGTCCTCGAAGCGGTCGGTGTCCTCGAGCAAGCCCAGGTAGACACCCATCTTGCGCATCGCGCCGCTCATGAACTCAGTCCTCCGGTACGTCCGCGCCCCTCGGTGAGGGGCTGCTGATTGTTTGACACTACTTGAAGTCCGGGCGCCTACCGAGCACCGCGCTGCCAATGCGGACGTGTGTCGCACCGGCCCCGATCGCCTGCTCCAGGTCACCACTCATGCCCGCCGACATCCAGGTCGCCGACGGTTCCACCAAACGTACGTCGGCCGCCACCTCGGCGAGCCGCGCGAACGCCGCGGCGGGGTCCTCTCCCAGGGGCGCCACGGCCATCACGCCCCGCAACCTGAGCCCCTCCGTCGCCGCCACTCGCTCGGCGAGCGGCACGACGTCCTCCGGCAGCGCGCCGGCCCTTCCCTCGTGTGCCCCGGGCGGGTCGAGGCTCACCTGCACGAGGCAGTCGAGGACCCGGCCACGCTCGTGCGCACCCTTCGCGAGGCCAGTCAGCAGCTTCGCCCGGTCGACGGACTCGACCACGTCGGCATACGCCGCGACGGCAGCAGCCTTGTTGCTCTGCAGCCCGCCGATGAAGTGCCACCGCAGACCGAGGTCGGCGCACTCGGCAGCCTTCGCCTCGGCCTCCTGGTGACGGTTCTCGCCCACGTCGGTGACGCCGAGCCCCGCGAGGAGGCGTACGTCGGACGACGGGAAGAACTTGGTGACCACCGTGAGCGTCACCTCCTCCGGCGAGCGGCGCGAGGCGTCGCACGCGGCGCCGATCCGAGCCTCCAGGGCCTCGAGGTTGCGTGCGATCTCGACGCGGCGGGTCTCACCGGGATCCGTCACGGCCGCACCCACACGAGCCCGCCGATCCGCCCCGCGGCCTCGCCCTCGCGCCGGTAGGAGTGGAGGTCCTCGTCCTCGAGGGTGCAGCTCGAGGCGTCGACGACCTCGACGTCCTCGGCGCGCAGCTGCGCGAGGATCCCGGACCCGACGTCGACTGCGGGAGTGCCCCACGAGGTCTCCGCGAAGGACTCCGGGACCACCGCCGCGACCTCCTCGCGCATCGCGGCGGGGACCTCGTAGCAGCGACCGCACACGTGCGGTCCGACCCAGGCGACGATGCGCTCGGCGCCGAGCTCCCGCATCCGGGCGACCGTTCCGGGCACGACACCGTGGACCAGGCCGAGCCGGCCGGCGTGGGCCGCACCGACCACCCCGCGCTCCACGTCGGCGAGCAGCACCGGCACGCAGTCGGCAGCCCGCACGAGCAGGGCGACCCCGGGAAGGTCGGTGACCAGCCCGTCGACCTCCGGCGGGTCCGCCGGGGCGTCCTCGAGCCAGGTCCGGTCGACGGTCAGCACGTCCGCCGCGTGCACCTGCCGCATCCGCACCACTGCCGGCACCGCGACTCCCGAGGGCAGGTCGAGAGGCTCCTCCCCGGCGGTGTCACCACCGCGGGCGAGGGCGTGCGCGACGACGTGGATGCTCTCCTCCAGGACGTCCCGTGCCCCTGGCCCGTCGCCCGGCTTCGGCTCGGCGAGGTCGAGGACGTCGCCGGGCCCGCCCGCGTGCCGGTCGGTGAAGGCGACCTCGACGGGCTCCCGGGTCTCCAGGAACGCGAACACTACGCAGGGGCTCCGGAACTACTTGAGGAAGTCGGGGATGTCGAGGTCGTCGTCGTCGAACTGGACCGGTCGCTGCGGCCGCGTCGGCTGGGCCGGCTGCTGCGTGGCCTGTCGGGGACGACCCTGCTGCGGCTGCCCCTGACCGCTCTGGCCGGACTGGCCGCTCTGCCCCTGGCCCTGGGCGGGCTGACCCTGGCGCTGCGGGCTGCTCTGCTGGAACGACGTGTACCCGCCGCCGGGCTGGCCCGGCTGACCCTGCTCCTGCCGGCCCTGGCCGGCCGGGGCCGGACGCTGCTGCCCCTGGCCGGGCGCAGGGCGCTGGGCCGCGACGTTCTGGGCCGCGGCGCGGGTCTCGGCCTGGGACTGCTGCGGAGCGGTCTCGCGCCGAAGCACCGTGCCGTTGTCACGGCGCTTGGGCATGCCGCCGTCGAAGCCGGCCGCGATCACCGTCACGCGGACCTCGTCACCGAGGGCGTCGTCGATGGTGGCACCGAAGATGATGTTGGCCTCGGCGTGTGCGGACTGCGCCACGAGCGCCGCGGCCTCGTTGATCTCGAAGAGGCCGAGGTCGGAGCCGCCGGCGATCGAGAGCAGCACGCCGTGGGCGCCGTCGATCGAAGCCTCCAGGAGCGGGCTGGACACCGCCATCTCCGCAGCGGCGACCGAGCGGTCCTCACCGCGGGCGGAGCCGATGCCCATGAGCGCGGACCCGGCGTTGGCCATCACCGACTTGACGTCGGCGAAGTCGAGGTTGATCAGGCCGGGCGTCGTGATCAGGTCGGTGATGCCCGAGACACCCTGGAGCAGCACCTGGTCGGCCTGCTTGAAGGCGTCGAGCACGCTGACGTTGCGGTCGCTGATGGACAGCAGCCGGTCGTTCGGGATCACGATGAGGGTGTCGACCTCCTCGCGGAGCTGGGAGATCCCCTCCTCGGCGGAGTTCGCACGCCGGCGACCCTCGAACGCGAACGGGCGGGTGACCACACCGATGGTCAGCGCACCGAGCGAACGGGCGATCCGGGCGACGACGGGCGCGCCTCCGGTGCCGGTGCCACCACCCTCACCGGCGGTGACGAAGACCATGTCGGCGCCCTTGATCACCTCCTCGATCTCCTCGGCGTGGTCCTCGGCGGCCTTCGCCCCGACGTCGGGGTTCGCGCCGGCGCCCAGACCACGCGTGAGCTCACGGCCGATGTCGAGCTTGACATCGGCGTCGCTCATGAGAAGTGCCTGTGCATCGGTGTTGATGGCGATGAACTCGACGCCCTTGAGCCCGACCTCGATCATCCGGTTGACGGCGTTGACGCCACCTCCACCGATACCCACGACCTTGATGACGGCCAGGTAGTTCTGCGGTGCTGCCACGGCGGGTGCCTCTCGCTGCTCAGCTGCCTGGGGTTCAGACAGACGGGTGTACGTCGGTGGGGGAAGTGCACGAGCCTGACGGTGTGTCAGAACCCTCACCCTGAAGTAGAGGGTTATAGTTATGTCAACCTCGTGCTTGCAGAACAACGTAGGTGACGTCTCCTGGGCACCCGCACCCGACACGCGGAGGCACCTCGACTTTTCGATGCTTGACAGGCCGCACGCCGTCGTACCGCCGTGGCTCGGGGGTCAGCGCTTGATGGTCGGCTGGCCCGGGACGCTGACGTCGTACACCGACGCCTTCTGGTCCAGCAGTACCGCGAGCACCTCGGCCTTGTCGTCGGACTGCGCCGCGCTCCCCCAGAACACCGTGCGCCCTCCGCGGAGCCGCAGCGTGATCGAGTCGACGGTCCGCACCTCGAGGTGGTCGACGCGGCCGGCGAGGTCGGCGGGCAGCGCGGAGATCACCTGGGCCGCCTCGGCGAGGGCGTCGCTGCGGGTGCCGGCGGTGATGCGTACGACGGGCAGGCCGGTCGGCCGGGCGTCGTAGCTGCGGAAGACCACGCCCTCCTCGTCCACCCCGCGGAGCTCCTCGTCCCGTTCGACGACCGCCACGGCCTCCCGCTCCACCACGGCGATCCGCACCCGGTCGGGCCAGGCGCGCGAGACGTCGACGGCCTTGACCGGGGCCAGCTGCTCGACCCGGGCCGCGATCGCCTCGAGCTTCACGCGAGCGAGCGGCTCGCCGACGGGCACTGCGGCCACCTGCCGCACCTCGTCGCCCTCGAGCAGGGCAGCGCCCTCGACCTCGACACCCGCCACCGTGAGCACGGTCGAGAAGAACACCAGCCAGACCGCGCCGGCGACCAGGGCGACGGTCACGAACAGCGCGAGGAGGCCGCGCCAGGCGAGCCAGCGCCTGGCCCACTGCCGGCGCACGAACCGCTTGCGCGCGATCCGGACGGTGCGCTCGTCGTCGGTGGGTTGCAGTGTGCTCCTACCGCTCACCGCGCTCCTTCAGGGCGAGCAGGTCGAGCACCTGGGGGCCCACGAGCGTCACGTCGCCGGCGCCGAGGGTCAGCACGAGATCTCCGGGCCGGGCCCGCTCCACGAGCAGCCGGGCCGTGTCGTCCCACACCGTCGAGAACTCCACGTGCCCGCCCGCCAGCGGGACGTGGGAGGCCACCATCTGCCCGTCGATGCCGGGCTCGGGGTCCTCGCGCGCGACGTACACGTCCATCACCACGACCTCGTCGGCCGCGCCGAGCGCCTCGCCCATCTGGGCGCCGAAGATCCGGGTGCGCGAGACGAGGTGCGGCTGGAAGGCCACCACGACGCGCCCCTCCCCCGCCAGCGAGCGCGCGGCCTGGAGGTCGCCGGCGATCTCGTTGGGGTGGTGGGCGTAGCTGTCGTAGACGCGGATCCCGGCCGCCTCGCCCTTGAGCTCCATCCGCCGACGGGTGCCGGTGAACGACTCGAGGCCCTTGCGCAGGTCGGCGAAGGCGAAGCCGAGGCGGAGGCCCGCGGCCAGCGCCGCCATCGCGTCGAGGACGTAGTGGCGCCCGGGGATCTGCAGGGTCACCTCACCGAGCGGCTCCCCTGCGTCGACCACCGTGAACGTGGAGGTGGAGCCGGCGAAGCGCAGGTCCTCGGCGCGGACGTCGGCCGACGCGGACTCCCCCACGCCGACGGTGCGCAGACCCCGCTCCCCCGCCTCGCGCAGGAGCCGGGCAGCGCCCGGGTCGTCCACACAGGCGACCAGGAACCCGTCGGGGTCGATCCGGTCGAGGAAGGCGGAGAACGCCGCGGTGTAGGCCTCCTCGGTGCCGTAGTTGTCGAGGTGGTCGGCCTCGACGTTCGTCACGAGCGCGGCATGCGGGGAGTACACCAGGAACGCCCCGTCGCTCTCGTCGGCCTCGGCCACGAAGATCGCGCCGTCGCCGTCGTGGGCGTTGACCCCGGTCGCGCTCAGCTCGCCGCCGATGGCGTACGACGGGTCCGCGCCCGCATGCTGGAGGGCGACGGTCAGCAGCGACGTGGTCGTCGTCTTGCCGTGCGTGCCGGCCACGGCCACCACCTGGCGGCCCTGCATCACCGAGTCGAGAGCCGCGGACCGTGGCAGCAGCCGGAGACCCTGGCGCAGCGCCTCGACGACCTCGGGGTTGTCCTCCCGCACCGCGGTCGAGACCACGACCGTGTCGACGTCGTGCACGTGCTCGGCGGCGTGGCCGACGTCGACCCGGGCGCCGAGCCCGCGCAGCGCCTCGAGGGCGGAGGACTCCTTGGCGTCACTGCCGCTGACGGAGATGCCGCGCGCGAGCATGATCCTGGCGATGCCGGACAGCCCGGCGCCGCCGATGCCGACGAAGTGGACGCGGCCGAGCCTGTCGGCGGGCAGCAGCTCCGCGGGGACGGGAACCCTCATCGGGCCGCCGCCAGGACCATCCGGGCGAGCTTGTCGTCCGCGTCGCGCGGGATCAGCTCAGCCGCCGCAGCGGACATCTCGTGGAGCCGACCGCTGTCGTGGAGCAGCACCGGCAGGGTCGCCCGCACCCACTCGGGGGTGAAGGCGCCGTCCTGTACGAGCAGGCCCCCGCCTGCGTCGACGACCGGGCGGGCGTTGAGCTCCTGCTCGCCGTTGCCGATCGGCAGCGGCACGAACACCGCCGGCAGCCCCACCGCCGCGGTCTCGGTGACGGTGTTGGCGCCGGCACGGCACACCACCAGGTCAGCGGCGGCGTAGGCGAGGTCCATCCGGTCCACGTAGGGCACGACGACGTACGGCGGGTCGCCCGCCGCCCTGTCGACCGACGCCTCGCCGGCCGGGCCGACGACGTGGAGGACCTGGACGCCGGCGTCGGCCAGGGCACGCTGTGCGGCGGACACCGACTGGTTCAGCCGGCGCGCACCCTGGGAGCCGCCCGTGACCAGGAGCGTCGGGCGGTCCGCGTCGAGCCCGAAGGTCTCCCGGGCCTCCTCGCGGAGCGCGGGACGGTCCAGGGTGGAGATCATCCGCCTGATCGGCAGGCCGGTGTAGACCGCGTGCCGCAACGGGGTGCCGGGGAAGCTCGTGGCGACATGGCTGGTCAGCCGGGCTCCCAGCTTGTTCGCGATGCCGGGCAGGGCGTTGCCCTCGTGCACGACGAGCGGGACGTGCCGGCGTCGGGCGGCGAGGTAGGCCGGAACCGAGACGTAGCCGCCGAAGCCCACGATCACCGCCGGGTCGACCCGCTCCACCACGTCGAGGGCCGCGGAGACCGCGCCCTTCAGCCGGCCCGGGACCCTCAGCAGGTCCGCCGACGGCTTGCGTGGCAGCGGCACCGGTGGGATCAGCTCGAGCGGGTAGCCCGCCTCGGGGATCACCCGGACCTCGAGACCGCGGGGCGTCCCGAGCGCGGTGACCTCCACGTCGGGGTCGATCCGGCGCAGGGCGTCGGCGGTCGCGAGCAACGGCGAGGTGTGCCCCGCGGTCCCGCCACCGGCCAGGAGAATGCGCATGCTGTGTCTGCCTACTTTCCTCGTCCGTGCTGTCGGCCCTCCGCAGCCGCTCCCGCGGGCCGGCGGCGCCGTCGTGCGGCCAGCGCCTCGCGCGCACCGGGCTCTGAGCGCGCGAAGGAGACCAGCAGGCCGAGGGCCACCAGGGTCGGAAGCAGTGCTGAACCACCGTAGGACACGAGCGGGAGCGGGATGCCGATGACCGGCAGCAGGGCCAGCACCATGCCGATGTTGATCATCATCTGGGCGGTGATCCAGACGGTGATCCCGGCGGCCATGTAGCGCACGAACGGGTCGGTGGTGCGCAGTGCGACCCGGATGCCGGCGTAGGCGATGGTGAGGAAGAGCGCGAGGACGAGCAGCGTGCCGACGAGGCCGAGCTCCTCGCCGAGCACGGCGAAGATGAAGTCGGTGTGCGCCTCGGGCAGCGAGCCCCACTTCTGCTGGCTGGCCGAGATGCCCTTGCCGAACCAGCCTCCGCTGGACATCGCGAACAGCCCGTGGGCGGCCTGCCAGCCGGCGCCCTCGTAGTTCTTGAACGGGTCGACGAAGTTGGTCAGCCGCTCGAGCCGCTCCGCGCTGGTGCTCGCGAGGTAGAGCGCGAGAGCGGCCACGACCAGCAGCGCCCCGCCGAACAGCCGTCCGGGGGCACCGACCACCCAGAGCATCCCGAGCACGATGGCGAACAGCACCAGGGCCGTGCCCAGGTCACCGCCCTTGATCACGATGAGGGTGAGCAGCCCGGTCACCGGGAGGACAGGGATGAGGGTGTGTCTCCAGTCGCCGAGAAGCCTCTCCTTGCGCGCGTAGATGTGCGCGCACCAGAGGATGATCGCGAGCTTGGCGAACTCCGAGGGCTGGATGGTCAGCGGGCCCAGCGCCAGCCAGTTGGTGTTGCCGTTGACCTCCTTGCCGAGCCCCGGCACCTGGGTCAGCACGAGGAGGACGGTCGAGACGAGCAGGACGAGCCACGCCAGCCTGCGCAGGAAGCCGTGCGGCAGCCGCGAGGCGACCCAGGCGACCGGCAGGCCGATGCCGACCCACATCAGCTGCTTGAGGAAGTAGTGGTAGCTGCTGCCGTAGGTCTTGTAGGCCTCCACGCTCGAGGCGCTCAGCACCATCATCAGCCCGATGGTGAGCAGGAGCGTGGAGGCACCCAGGAGCAGGTAGTACGACGTCAGCGGCCGGTCGAGCGCCTGCTTGGTGCCGGAGGCCCATCCGGTCACCGCGCCCTGCCGGGACGGCTGCTCTGTCGCGGTCGTCACATCCAGCCCTTCCGCCCGTGGTGCTCGACCCCTCGGGGCCGGGAAGGACCGTCCTCCCCTACCGCTCGCGGAGTCTCAGCACGGCCTCGGCGAAGGCGTCGCCGCGGGCGCCGTAGTTCGCGAACATGTCCATGGATGCGCAGCCCGGTGCCAGCAGCACGGTGTCGCCCGGCTGGGCGAGGTCGGCCGCCGCCCCGACCACGCGGTCCATGACAGAAGTGTCCCCGCCCTCCACGACGATGACGGGCACATCAGGCGCGTGTCGCGAAAGCGCGTCGGCGATCACGTCACGGTCCTGCCCGATCAGCACCACGCCGCGCAGCCGGTGGCCCACGGCCTGCACCAGGTCGTCGAACCGCGCTCCCTTGGCCAGGCCCCCGGCCACCCAGACCACCGGGTCGTAGGCGGCGAGGGAGGACGCCGCGGCGTGCGGGTTGGTGGCCTTGGAGTCGTCGACGTAGCGCACCGCCTCGACCTCGGCGACCTCGGCGATCCGGTGGCCGTCGGGAGCGAAGGACCGCAGGCCGTCGCGCACCGCTGCCGGCGAGACGCCGTGCGCCCGGGCCAGGGCCGCCGCGGCGAGCGCGTTGGCCACGAAGTGGGGGGCGTCCGAGGCGAGGTCCGCCACCGTGCACAGCTCTGCCGCCGTGGTGGTGCGCTCCTCGATGAACGCGCGGTCGACCAGGATGTCGTCGACGACGCCGACCATGCCGACGTCCGGGGTCCCCGAGGTGAACCCGACCGCGCGCGCTCCCTCCTGGACGTCGGCCTTGCGCACCAGCTGCTCGGTGACCGGGTCGGCGACGTTGTAGACGCAGGCGCGCCGGACCCGCTCGTAGATCCGGCCCTTGTCGGCGGCGTAGTCGTCCATGGAGTCGTACCAGTCGAGGTGGTCCTCGGCGACGTTGAGGACCGCGGCCGACTCCGCCGCCATCGAGTAGGTGTAGTGCAGCTGGAAGCTGGACAGCTCGACCGCGATCACGTCGTACGGCGTCGGGTCCATCACCGCCTCGACGATCGGAAGCCCGACGTTCCCCGCCGCCACGGCACGCAGGCCGGCGGCGCGGAGGACGTGCTCGAGCATCTGCACGGTCGTTGTCTTGCCGTTCGTGCCGGTGACCGCGAGCCAGGGGGCGGCGTGCTCGGGGTCGCGCAGCCGCCAGGCGAGCTCGACCTCGCCCCAGACCGGGATCCCCCGGTCGCGGGCCTGCGCCAGCAGCGGCGAGGACGGCTTCCAGCCCGGCGAGGTGACCACGAGGTCCACGTCGTCGGGCAGCGTCGCGGTCGTCCCGGGGCCGAGGCGGACGTCGGCACCGAGCACGTCGAGCAGCTCGGCCCGCTCCGCGCGGTCGCCCGACTCGGACTCGTCGAGCGCGACCACGCGGGCGCCGACGTGGGTGAGGTTGTCGGCGGCCGCGAAGCCGGAGACGCCGAAGCCAGCGACGACGACCCGGACCTGCGACCAGTCCGACCCCCGGTGCAGGGAGTCGACGTCGGGCCTCATACCCCCGCCACCCACTCGGCGTAGAACACACCCAGACCCGCTGCGACGCAGAGCCCTGCGATGATCCAGAACCGGATCACGATCGTCACCTCGGCCCAGCCCATGAGCTCGAAGTGGTGCTGCAGCGGTGCCATCCGGAACAGCCGTTTGCCCTTGGTGGCCTTGAAGAAGCCGACCTGGAGGATCACGGAGAGAGTGATCAGCACGAACAGGCCACCGATGATCAGCAGCAGCAGCTCGGTGCGGGTGAGGATCGCGAGGCCGGCGAGCGCGCCGCCGAGGGAGAGCGACCCGGTGTCGCCCATGAAGATCTTGGCCGGCGCGGCGTTCCACCACAGGAAGCCGAAGCAGGCGCCGGTCAGTGCCGCCGCCACCACCGCCAGGTCGAGCGGGTCGCGCACCTCGTAGCACGGGGGGCCGGGGATGATCGCGCAGCTCTGGTTGTTCTGCCAGATGTTCACCAGCGTGTAGGCGCCGAACACCATCGTGGAGGCGCCGGTGGCCAGCCCGTCGAGGCCGTCGGTGAGGTTCACACCGTTGCTGGCGCCCGCGATCATCAGCATCATGAACACGATCGCGACGATCGTCGGCATGGTCAGCGCGGGGAACTCCCGGATGAACGAGATGGCGTGCGACGCAGGCGTCTCACCCCGCCCGTCCTCCAGGCCGTCCCACAGCGCGAAGTAGCCGAAGACGACCGCGACCAGGATCTGGCCGGTCATCTTCGCCTTGCTGCGCAGGCCGAGAGAGCGCTGCTTGGCGATCTTGATGTAGTCGTCGAGGAAGCCGACCGCGCCGAGCCCCACGAACAGGAAGAGCAGCAGCAGCGCGGAGGCCGAGGGCGCGTCGCGCGTGATCAGCTTCGCAGTGAAGTAGGCGAAGAGGACCGAGAGGATCATCACCAGACCACCCATGGTGGGTGTGCCGCGCTTGGTGTGGTGCGTGGTCGGCCCGTCGTCACGGATCAGCTGCCCGTAGCCCTTGGTCACCAGCGCGCGGATCGCGACGCGGGTGCCCAGGAGGGTGAACAGGAGTGACAGGCCCCCCGCCAGGAGGATCGCCCTCATCCAGCCGTCTCCTTCTCATCGTCGTCGGCCCGGCCCTCGGCCAGCACCGCCTCGGCCACGGTCTCGAGCGCAGCCGCGCGGGAGGCCTTGAACAGCACCACGTCGCCGGGGGCCAGGTTCTCCCGCAACCACGCGAGGGCGGCGTCGGAGTCCGGCACGAACGCCGACTCCTCCCCCCACGAGCCTTCCAGGTAGGCGCCCAGGTGCATCGGCCGGGCCGCCTCCCCCACCACGAGCAGCCGGCTGATGTCGAGCCGCACGGCGAGTCTGCCGACCGCGTCGTGCTCGTCCCGGCTGGACTCGCCGAGCTCGCGCATCTCGCCGAGCACGGCGATCGTGCGGGTGCCCGGCCCGCGGCCGCGCCCGATCGCGGCCAGCGCCTTGAGGGCGGCCCGCATCGAGTCCGGGTTGGCGTTGTAGGCGTCGTTGACGACCATCACGCCGTCCGCGCGCTCGTGGATCTCCATGCGCCAGCGCGAGGCGAGGGTGGCCGAGGCCAACGCGCCGGTGACCTCGTCCAGACGCATGCCGAGAGCCAGCCCCACGGCGGCAGCAGCAGCAGCGTTCATGGCCTGGTGCTCGCCCACGAGCCCGAGCTCCACGTGCGCCAGGGCGTCGCCGGCGGACAGGTCGAACCGGGGCCGGCCGAGCTCGTCGACCTCCAGGCCGGTGAGGCGTACGTCGGACCCTGCCGACTCGCCGAAGGTGGTGACCCGGGCGCTCGTGCGGGACGCCATCGCTGCGACGAGGGGGTCGTCGGCGTTCAGCACCGCCACGCCGTCCGCGGCGAGCGCGTCCACGATCTCGCCCTTCGCCCGGGCGATCGCCTCCTGCGACCCGAACTCACCGAGGTGCGCCTTGCCCACGTTGAGGACGAGCGAGACGTCCGGCGGGGCGACCCGGCACAGCTCGGCGAGGTGGCCGGTCCCCCGCGCGCCCATCTCGAGGACCAGGAACTCGGTCGCGGAGTCGGCCCGCAGCACGGTCAGCGGCAGGCCGAGCTCGTTGTTGAAAGACCCGGCCGTCGCGACCGTCGTACCGGCGGCGGCGAGGACCTGGGCGAGGAGGTCTTTCGTGCTGGTCTTGCCCTGCGAGCCGGTGAGGGCGACGACCTTCACGTCGGGCAGCGCGGCGAGCACGTGCCGGGCGAGGGCGGCGACGGCGGTGAGCGGGTCGTCGACGACCACGGCCGGATGTCCCACCGGCCGCTCGGACATGACGGCTGCAGCGCCCGCGGCGATGGCGGCGTCGGCGTACTCGTGCCCGTCGACGTGCTCCCCGCGGAAGGCGACGAACAGCCCGCCCTCGACAGGGGTGCGACTGTCGACGAACGCCGCCCGGGCGACGGTGACGCCGGCGTCGTCGTGGACCCGGCCGCCGACGACCTCGGCGATCTCGGGCAGGGTCATCGGGATCATCGGCGCTTCAGCTCCTCGAGCAGGACGGCGCGGTCGTCGAACGGGTGGACGGTGCCGGCGACCTCCTGGCCCGTCTCGTGGCCCTTGCCGGCGACCACGACGGTGTCACCGGGACCCGCGAGGGACACGGCCAGCCGGATCGCCTGCCGCCGGTCCCCGACCTCGTGGACCTCGGCCCGCTCGGCGGCCGGCACGCTCCCGGCACCCCCCGTCAGGGCGGCACGGATGGCGGCGGGCTCCTCGGAGCGCGGGTTGTCGTCGGTCACGACCACGACGTCGGCGAGGCGTGCGGCGATCTCGCCCATGACCTGGCGCTTGCCACGGTCCCGGTCACCGCCGGCTCCGATCACCACGATCAGCCTCCCCTCGGTGAGGGGACGCAGGGTTCCGAGGGCGGCCGTCACCGCGTCGGGCTTGTGCGCGTAGTCCACCAGCGCCAGGAAGTCCTGCCCGGCGTCCACGCGCTCCAGGCGGCCGGGCACACCGCCGGAGGCGGAGATGCCGGCTGCCACGGCCTGCGGGTCGAAGCCTGCCTCCCCGAGCCCGGCGATGGCGGCCAGGGCGTTGCTGACGTTGAACTCCCCGGCCAGCGGGACCGACGCGGGGAAGGTCGTGCCGTCGGGGGCGCGGACCGTGAACGACGAGCCGCCCGGCGTGAGCTCGACGTCGCGGGCGGACCAGTCGGCCTCGCCGGTGACGGAGAAGGTGCGCAGCGGGATGGCGGCCTCCGCGAGCAGCCGGGGCCCGTGCTCGTCGTCGACGTTGACCAGGCCCTTGCGAGCCCGCTCAGGCGTGAAAAGCCCGGCCTTCGCGGCGAAGTAGTCCTCGACGTCGGCATGGAAGTCGAGGTGGTCACGGCCGAGGTTGGTGAAGACCGCCACGTCGAAGACCACGCCGTCGACGCGGCCCATGACCAGGGCGTGGCTGGAGACCTCCATGGCGCACGCCTGCACGCCGCGCTCGCGCATCACCGCGAACAGCGCATGGAGGTCGGGAGCCTCGGGCGTGGTGAGGGAGGTCCTGACGTCGACCCCGTCGATCCGGGTGCCCACCGTGCCGACCACGGCCGCGGGGACGCCGGACGCCTGCAGGCCGGCCTCGGCGAGCCGGGTGGTCGTCGTCTTGCCCTGGGTGCCGGTGACCGCGACGAGCCGCAGCGCCTCCGCCGGCCGGCCGTACACCTCGGCTGCCAGGGCCCCCAGGACCCGGCGCGGGTCGTCCACCACGACGACAGGGACCTCGAGCCCGGCGCACTGCTCCGCGCCTTCGGGGTCGGTGAGCACGGCGACGGCCCCTGACTCGACGGCCGCGGCGGCGTACGTCGCCCCGTGCATGCGGCTTCCGGGCAGGGCGGCGTAGACGTCGCCGGGGAGGACGCGCTGCGAGCTGAGCGTGAGGCCCGTGACGACGACGGGGCCGCGCGTCCCCGCCCGCACCTCGACGAGCCGGTCCGCCAGCCAGCCGACCAGGCTGTCGAGGGACGACCGCCTCGGGTCGCGGGGCCGGGTCGCGGTCACGACCGACGGGACGGGCTGGTCTGGCACGTCGGCAGAGTACCCGCGGTCACCACTCGACGGGGTTGTCGGGGGCGGGGGCACCGGTGGGCGGCACGGCGTACTTGCGCAGCAGGTAGGACATGATCTCGTGGAACGCCGGGCCGCCGATCGAGCCGCCGCCACCACCGTTCTTCGGGTCCTGCACGACCACGTAGACGACGAAGCGCGGGTCGTCGGCCGGAGCGAACCCGGCGAAGGAGACGGTGAACGTGCCGTCGTAGCAGCCGCACTCCTCACCCACCCGCTGCGCGGTGCCGGTCTTGCCCGCCACGCGGTAGCCCTCGATCGCCGCGGCGGGTGCCGTGCCCTCCTCGGGGTCGGTCACAGCCTCCATCATCTCCGCGGTCATCCGGGCGGCGCTCTCGCTCACCACGCGTCGCGAGCTGCTCGTCTCGGTGCCGACCACCGCACCGCCGCTCGTGGTGGCGCTGCCCTTCACCAGGCTCGGCTCGACGAGGACACCGCCGTTGGCGATCGCGTTGACGGCCGTGGCCATCTGGAGCGCGGTGACCGAGACTCCCTGACCGAAGGCGATGGTGTCCTGGTTGATCTGCGACCAGGTCTTCCACGACGGCAGCAGACCGCCGGACTCCCCCGGGTAGCCGAGGCCGGGGACCTGCCCGAGGCCGAAGCCGCTGAGGTAGTCGTAGAGCTCCTTCGGGGAGAACTCGTCGGCTGCCAGGACGGTGCCGATGTTGGACGACTTCGCGATCACCCCGGTGAGGGTGAGCCGGAGCCTGCCGTGGTCCCAGTAGTCACCGATCGTCCGGTCCTGCCGCTGGATCTGGCCGGGGACCGTGATCCGCGTGTCGGGGGTGACCTTGCCCGCGTCCACCAGCGAGGCGGCGGTGAGGACCTTCTGCACCGACCCGGGCTCGTAGACGTCGAACAGCGAGCGTGGCCACATGTCGTTCTTCGAGGCGAGCATCGGCTGGTTGGCGTCGAAGGTCGGGTGGTCGGCCAGGGCCAGGATCTCCCCGGTGCGGCTGTCGAGCACGACAGCGGAGCCTGACTCCCCGCGGGCGTCCTCGACCGCCTGCCGCAGGACCCGCTGGGTGTACCACTGCACGTCACGGTCGATGGTGAGCGTCAGGTCCTCGCCGTCGACGGGCGGGTCGACGCTGTTGTCACCGAGCGGCAGCCGCTGCCCGCCACCGGTCTCGTACGTCGCCGTCCCGTCCTTGCCGGCCAGCTGCTGGTCGAAGATCTTCTCGAAGCCCTGCTTGGCCTCGCCGTCACCGGCGACGAAGCCCACCACGTTGGCGGCGACGTCGTCGGAGGGGTAGCTGCGGACCGGGTCGCGACGGGTGTCGACGCCCTCGTAGCCGAGCTCCTCGAGCCGCTCGACCAGGGCACGCGCATCGGGGGCCGGGACGCGGCGGGCGAGGTACTGGAACCGGGTGTCGGGCCTGCGCAGCCGGTCGAGGGTCTCGAAGTAGTCGACGTCGAGGTCCTCGGCCACGATCCGGGCGATCTCGCGGGCGTCGTCGACGGTCATCATCGGGTCCGCCACGACCATCAGCCCGTCGGCGGACTCCGCCAACGGCTCGCCGTTGCGGTCGACGATCGACCCGCGAGTCGCAGGGAGCGTGATCGTCTGCAGCCCCACGGCCTCGGCCCGGGCGGCGTACGCCTTGGGGTCGATGCCCTGCAGCTGGAAGAGCCGCGCGCCGAAGACCGACACCACCATCGCGATCAGGATGAAGCCGACGCGCAGGCGCAGCATCGACGTCCCTCGCAGCGAACTCCCCCGCCGGCTCAACGCGCCCTCCCGGACCGGTCAGCTCCGTTCCGGTCCCGTCCAGTTGTACGCCGCTCGGCTCCCCGAGCGCGTGAGGCTGCGCCGGAACCAGCGGTCGTGTCGCGGCGGGAACCTGCGCGCCGGGCGGAGTCGCGCCGGGTGCTCGAGCGGCGCGCCGAGTCGGCGCGCTCCCCGTCTCCGCGGTTGGCCTCGGGCACCTCGGCGATGACGGTCCGGGGGCGCAGGGACTCCGGCTTCACCGGCGGCGGCGGGGTGATGCGGAATCCGGTGGACGGCTCGGCGACGGTGGGACGGCCGAGCACCTTGCCGTCGGCAAGCCGAAGGAACGCCGGGTTGTCCGACGGCACCATGCCGAGCCTCTTGGCCTTCGCGGCGACGGTCTGGGGGTCACGCAGCCGGTCGAGCTCCATCCGCAGCGACTCCTCCTTGCCGGCGAGCTCGGCTGCCTGCACCTCCATCGAGGACGCCACGAACGACGACTGCTGCATGGTGGTGTTGAACAGCAGGAGGCCTGCGATGCCGCCGAATAGCAGCAGCGACACCAGCGTCACGAACGGCACCTTCGGGGCACGCCGGGTCGTGCGGGGCACGACGCTCAGACGCGCTCGCTCCACCGCGGCCTCGGCGATGCGGGGGACGCGGCTGCGCGGCTGGGACAGGGGCGTGCTCATGCTGCGGCTCCGGTGCTGGGTCGGACTCGTTCGACGGCGCGCAGGCGCACCGACGCTGCTCGGGGGTTGTCGGCGATCTCGGCCTCGGACGCCTTCTCCGCCCCCCGGGTCAGCAACCGCATCGGCGGCTCGTGGCCCTCGGGGACGAACGGCAGGTCCGGCGGCAGGTCGCTGCGGGTCTGTTCGGTGAAGGCGTGCTTGACGAGGCGGTCCTCCAGGGACTGGTAGGCCATGACGACCACCCGTCCGCCCACGTCCACGGCAGACATCGCGGCGGGGATGGCGCGCTCGAGGACGCCGAGCTCGTCGTTGACCTCGATGCGCAGCGCCTGGAAGGTCCGCTTGGCGGGGTGGCCCCCGGTACGGCGGGCCGGGGCGGGGATCGACTCGCGCAGCAGCTCGACCAGCCGCGCCGACCGCGTGAACGGCTCGCGCGCCCGCTCCCGGACGACCGCCTCGGCGATCCGGCGGGCGAACCGCTCCTCCCCGTAGTTCCGGAGGATCCGGGTCAGCTGCTCGGCGGTGTAGGTGTTCAGCACGTCGGCGGCGGTCAGCCCGGCGGTGTCGTCCATCCGCATGTCCAGCGGCGCGTCCTCGGCGTAGGCGAAGCCCCGCTCCCGCACGTCGAGCTGCATCGAGGAGACACCGAGGTCGAACAGGATCGCGTCGGCGTGGTCGTGGCCGAGGCTCGTGAGCACCTCGGGGATCCCGTCGTAGACGGCGTGCGCGAACGTCGTACGCCCGGCGAACCGCTCGAGACGGCGTCCGGCCTCCTCGAGCGCGTGGGGGTCGCGGTCGACGCCGACGAGGTGTGCCTGCGGGCACGCTTCGAGGACGGCCAGGCTGTGCCCGCCGAGGCCGAGGGTGGCGTCGACGAAGACGGTGCGGTCGCGGTCCGGCCGCTGCAGCGCAGGGGCCAGGAGAGCGACGACCCGGTCGAGCAGGACCGGGACGTGGCGGGGGCTGGTCATCTCCGTGGGCCTAGGCGACCAGCGAGAGGAAGAGCATCAAGGCGGCGGCCAGCCCCGACGACGCGACGGCGGAGAAGGCGATGACCGCCATCCCGTCGCGCACCTCGTGGCGGACCCGTCTGACCGGGCGGACCGTGTGGACCGTGTGGACCGTGTGGACCGGCAGTGGTCCGGAGAACGTGAGACTCATGCTTCGACCCCTCGAGTGAATCCATGTGGTGGCGCCGACACCGTCGGCGGTGGTGCTTCTCGGATTCGCACGGCCTGGTCCCCGTCCGCTCGTCCCTGGGAAGTGCCTTCTGGCACCGGGGAAGGTGCGCCAGATGGCGGGAGAGCGGGCGTGGGCCGGGCCCGGCGACTCAGTTGCTTGCTGGGTCAGGCGTTCACATCAGTCCGGGCAGGACCTCCTCGCTCTGGCTGGCGAAGGCCGGCTCCTGCTCGTCGGTGTAGGTCTGCCACGAAGCGGCGTCCCAGATCTCGATCCGGTTCATCGCCCCGATGACCACGCAGTCCTTCGAGAGCGAGGCGTAGTCCCGCAGCATCGGCGGGATCGTGACCCGCCCCTGCTTGTCGGGCTTCTCGTCCGAAGCACCTGCGAAGAACATGCGGACGTAGTCCCGGGCCGCCTTGTTCGTCAGCGGGGCGTCCTTGAGGCGGTCGGTGATCTTCCCGAACTCCTCCATCGACCACACGTAGAGGCAGCGTTCCTGTCCCCGTGTGACCACAAGACCCTCCGACAGCTCGTCCCTGAACTTCGCCGGGAGGAAGAGACGGCCCTTGTCGTCGAGCCGGGGCGTGTAGGTGCCGAAGAACATCGGCACCTCCCCGGTCCTGGACCCAGGTTCGCCCTTCGGCTCCCCTGAGGCTTCCCTCATCCTCCACTGCGCCCCACCATACGCCACTTCACTCCACACCACACCAGAAACGCAGAGACTTTCGGGTTTTTGTCAGGCGGCGACGCCGAGGACCGGCCGGCGCGGTCCGGGACCGGCGGCGGCTGCCTCGCGGAGAACCCGCAGGTCAACGGCGTCTCCCCCGCCTGGACCACCGCCGTGGGCGGTTCGGTGGGGCGAGGTGGAGCGGTCCGTGGAGCGCAGTGGAGGGGAGGGTGGAGCAAGATGCGGGAAACGCTGCGCTGCGACAGTGCTCCCCGGGCGTGGCGCGGACGACCCACTTGCAGCGCAGCTCGGGCAAGTCCCGGGTCGGGCAAGTCCTGGGTCGGGCAAGTCCCGGGTCGGGCAAGTCCCGGGTCGGGCTGAAAGCGGAACGGGACGAACCATCACGATGCGGTGACGACGTCCCGCCCGTGCACCCGAAGACGGTGACACCGGTTTGGCCCATGAGGTTGGATGGACCGTGACGTCGGCCACGTCCGGGCTCCACAGGGGGACCCCTCCCCTGCACCCGCGGGAGACGGCCGGGTGGGAGGAGAGATCAGCGTGAGCTCAGTGTCCGACGGAGTGCACACCGGCAACCGGGCCGAGTCCGCCGACCTCGACACGCTCGCCCGCGTCACGGGACGCATCCGGGAGAGCATCGAGAAGGTGATCGAGGGCAAGCCCGACGTCACCAGGGCTTCGCTCGTGGTCCTGCTCGCCGAGGGTCACCTGCTCATCGAGGACGTCCCCGGCGTCGGCAAGACCATGCTCAGCAAGACCCTGGCCCGGTCGATCGACTGCTCGGTGCGCCGGATCCAGTTCACCCCCGACCTGCTGCCCTCGGACGTCACCGGGGTCTCGGTGTTCAACCAGGACACCCGCGCCTTCGAGTTCCGGCCCGGCGGCATCTTCGCCAACATCGTGGTGGGCGACGAGATCAACCGGGCCTCGCCCAAGACCCAGTCGGCACTGCTGGAGTGCATGGAGGAGCGCCAGGTCACGGTCGACGGTTCGACGTACCACCTCGACCAGCCGTTCATGGTGATCGCGACGCAGAACCCGATCGAGATGGAGGGCACCTACGCCCTGCCGGAGGCCCAGCGCGACCGGTTCATGGCCCGGGTCTCCATGGGTTACCCGGTCGAGGCCGCGGAGATCGCGATGCTCAGCTCCCACACCCGCCGCAACCCCCTCGAGGATCTCGAGCCGGTCACCGACGCCGTGGAGATCCGCAAGCTGATCGACATCGTCAACGACGTCTACGTCGCCGAGACGGTGCAGCGCTACGCCGTGGCCATCACCACCGCCACCCGCCGCTCCGCCGAGCTCGTGCTCGGCGCCTCCCCGCGGGCCACCCTCCACCTGGTCCGTGCCGCGAAGGCGTCGGCCGCGATCGACGGCCGCGACTACGTCATCCCCGACGACGTGCTGAACCTGGCCCCTCAGGTCCTCGCCCACCGGCTGCTGCCGACGGTCGAGGCGTCGATGAGCGGCCGCACCACGGACGTGGCGCTCGGCCAGATCCTCTCCGCGGTGCCGATGCCGGAGAGCCGCCGGCGCGGCTGAAGGGGTTCCCATGCGCGAGGCTCTCTCCGCGATGACGACCCGCGGACGCGCGTTCGTCGCCGCCGGGATCACCGCCCTGGTGTGCGCGGTCCTGCTCGGCCAGGACGACCTCACCCGGGTCGGCGCGCTGCTGTTCCTGCTCCCGGTGGTCACCGCCTTCTTCCTGGGTCGTAGCCGGTACCGGCTCGGCCTGGTCCGCTCGGTGAGCCCCGGGCTGGTCAGCACGGGCAAGGACGCCCGGGTACGGCTCGACCTCGCCAACGACGGCAAGATGCCGACCGGGCTGCTCCTCCTCGAGGACCACCTCCCCTACGTCCTCGGCACCCGGCCCCGGTTCGTGGTGGACCGGATGAGCCCGGGTCGCCGGCGGACGGTGGAGTACGTCGTCCGCTCCGACGTCCGGGGCCGGTTCACGATCGGGCCACTCACGGTGCGACTGACCGACCCCTTCGGCCTCGTCGAGCTGAACCGCACCTTCACCTCGACGTCGCCGCTGGTCGTCGTGCCTCGCGTCGTGGCGCTGCCGCCGATCCCGCTGTCGGGCGCGTGGACCGGCTCGGGCGACAACCGGCCCCGCGCGTTCGCGAGCGGCAGCGCGGAGGACGTCACCGTTCGGGAGTACCGACGTGGCGACGACCTGCGACGGGTCCACTGGCGCAGCAGCGCGCACGCCGGGGAGCTCATGGTCCGCCGGGAGGAGCAGCCCTGGCAGTCGCGCGCGACGCTCTTCCTCGACAACCGGCACCTCGCCCACCGCGGCCGCGGTGCCGGCTCGTCCCTGGAGCACGCCGTCTCTGCAGCCGCCTCCGTCGCCGTGCACCTCGCGCAGCGCGGCTTCGTCGTCCGCCTCGTGACCGCCTCCGGCGACGAGCAGGGTGGCTCCTGGCACGAGCGCGGGGGCGCCGCGGCCGAGACCGCCCCCCTGCTGGAGTCGCTCGCGGTGCTCACCGCCTCCGACCGTCCCGACCTCGACACGCGGTGGCTCCAGGACCCGGGGCACTCCGGCCTGCTCGTGGCCGTCGTGGGCGCGATCTCCGAGCACGACACCGCCGCCTTCTCCCGGATGCGGCACACCGCTGCCAACGCGATGGCCGTCGCGCTCGACGTCGACGCGTGGCTGGCCGCCAAGCCCACGGCCGTCGAGCCGTCGCAGGCCGGATCGCTGCGCCTGCGCGCACAGGGCTGGCAGGCCGTGACCGCCGGCCCCGCGACCCCCCTGGGCGCGGTCTGGCAGGAGCTCGGGCTGACCAGCGGCCTGGCCGCCCGGCATGCTGGGTCGGCCGGCTCCGTGGGTCGGGCCGGGCCCGTCGGCCACGCGGGCCACGTCGGCTCGGAGAGCGCGTCGTGACCCGGCCACAGGTGGACTGGGCCTCGGTCGCCGTCCCCTCCCTCGTGGCCGCCGCGACGACCTGGTTCTCCCTCATCGCCTGGGCCGGTTTCGTCCAGGACCCGGGTGAGTACCTCGGCCCCGCCCTGACCGCCGTCCTCCTGGTCGCCGTCGCCGGCACGCTGCTGCGCTCCGTGCGGACGCCGGCGCTGGTGGTGCTCGTCGTCCAGCTGTTCCTCCTGGCCGTCTGGTTCACGCACCGGTGGGTGCCCGAGGAGGCCGCGTTCGGAGGGTGGATCCCGACCTCGGGGTCGGTCGCCGACGCCGCGGTGCTCCTCGGTGAGGGGGCCCTCGCCGCGCAGGCCTACCAGGCGCCCGTGCCACCGGAGGGAGCGCAGATCTTCCCGCTGCTGGTGCTGAGCGGGAGCCTGGTGGCGGTCCTCGTCGACTTTCTCGCCTGCGGCCTGCGGAAGGCACCGGTCGCCGGGCTCCCGCTGCTCGCGGTGTACACCGCCCCGGTCTCGATCCTCGACGGCGGGGTGCCCTGGTGGGCCTTCGCCCTCGGCGCGCTCGGCTTCCTCACCCTGCTGCTGACCGAGCAGGCCCGGACGCTGGCGCACTGGGGTCGTGCCGTGTCGCGGAGCGCATCTGCCGTGGACGCCGGTACCGGCCCCCTGCCAGGCCTGTCGTTGCGCAGCTCCGCGCGACGGATCGGCCTCACCGCCACGTCGCTGGCCGTGGTCGCGCCGCTGGTCATCCCCACCCTCGGTGACAGCCTGCTCCCGAGCGGCGGCCCGGGTGGCGAGGGCGACGGCAGCTCGGTGGCCATCTCCAACCCGATGGTGGACCTGCGGCGTGACCTGGTCCGCGGCCGCGACGTCGACCTGGTCACCCTGGCGACACCGGACCCGGACCCGTCGTACCTCCGGATCTCGGTGCTCGACACGTTCAACGGGCTGACCTGGAAGCCCTCGGGTCGCGACATCCCCGCCGAGCAGATCGCGAGCGGCGAGCTTCCCGACCCGCCCGGCCTCGACGCGGAGGTGCCGCGCACCGAGGTGGACTACCGGATCGCGATCGAGGACGCGTTCGACACCACCTGGCTGCCGACCCCCTACCCGGTGACCTCGATCGAGGCGCCCGGCGACTGGCGCTACGACACCGACACCTTCGACTTCATCAGCGCGGTGGAGGACCAGAACGGCGCGGGACTGGAGTACTCCCTCACCGCCTTCCGGACCGACCCCTCGGCCGAGGTGCTGCAGCGCGGCGGGGCGGCGCCGGAGTCGGTGTTCACGCCGTACACCGAGCTGCCCGAGGACCTGCCCGACACGGTGTCCGACCTCGCCGAGGAGGTCACCGACGGCCTCGGGTCGAAGTACGAGAAGGCGGTCGCGCTGCAGAGCTGGTTCCGCAACCCCGACAACTTCGAGTACGACCTGAACCAGGGACCCTCAGGCAGCGCCAACGAGGACCTCGTGACCTTCCTGACGCCCGGCCCCGAAGGTCGGATCGGCTACTGCGAGCAGTTCGCCGCCTCCATGGCGCTGATGGGCCGCAGCCTCGGCATCCCGTCCCGGGTGGCCGTCGGCTTCCTCGAGCCCGACCGGATCGGCGACAACCGGTACGTCTTCAGCGCCTGGGACCTGCACGCCTGGCCGGAGATGTACTTCGACGGCGCGGGCTGGGTCCGGTTCGAGCCGACACCGGGGACCCGCGCCCCGGAGGTGCCCGCCTACACGATCGGGAACATCGACGAGCCGGAGCCCACCGAGGGGCCGTCCGCCTCGGGCCCCACACAGGCTCCCGAGCAGCAGGACCCCAACCGGCTCGACGAGGGTGAGGGCGGCGCCACCGACCCGACCGCCGGCGGTGGCACGGGCGGCACGCTCGGACGCGTGGTGCTGGTGGGTCTTCTCCTGGCCGGCCTGGTGCTGGCACCGCAGCTGCTCAGGACGGTCACGCGGCGTCGCCGCTGGGCCGGGGCGACCACCGCACGGGAGTCCGCCGAGGCCGGGTGGGACGAGCTCCGCGACACCGCGCTCGACCTCCGGTTCGGCTGGGACGACACGGTGACCGTGCGCAACCAGGCGCGCACGCTGGCCGGTGTGTTCGGAGCGACCGGCCCGAGAAGGCCCGACGAGCCCGTCCGCAGACGTTCCGTGGGAGCTTCGGCGAACCCGGAGGCTGCCCACGCGCTCGAGCGGGTCGTGCGAGACGTGGAGCAGGCGAGGTACTCCCGCGACCTCGTGGGAAGGGTCGGCCGTGACGGTGACGAGGTGCGCGCCGACGTCGAGCGCTGCACCGAGGCGATGTACGCCGGAGCCCTGAAGAAGAGGCGTCGCACCGCCCGCTGGCTGCCGGCCTCGCTGGTCCGCGGGGACCTGCTGCGTCTCCGGCCTCCCGCTCGCCGCACGGGACACGTCGCCACCGAGCCGGGCGTCGACCGCGCCCTCTGACCGACGACCCGGCGCCTGTGCGGCCCAGATCCCGCCGACTGGGCGCTGGTGCAAGATGCCGGCGGTACGCTCCGGACCCTCGATGAGAGGCAGGCACCATGTCGCAGACGGAGAGTCAGTCCACAGGGTCGGGGTACCCGACCGGATCGCCCTCGCCTCAGTGGGCTGGGCGGTGACCGCAGTCGGCGTGATCGCCCAGGGAATCCGCTTCGGGACGACCTGGGTCGACCACGACTGGCAGTCGGCGGCCCGCGCGGGTGAGTCGGCTCAGTAGCCGTCGCCACCGCGACGGCGGCGCCAGCGCTCCTCGAAGCGCTGCATCATCGACTGGTTGTTGCCCGGTTTCGGGTGGGAGGACCGCTTCCGCGACTTCTTGCCGCCCTCGACGACGCTGAGTCCGATGCCCGCGGTGGGCGCACCGCCGGGGGTGTGGGCCTCCTGGGCAGCGGGGGCTCCCTGGTTGCGCCATGCGGTCAGCCCAACCACGGCGGAGCCGAGCATGACCACAAAACCGAGGATGCCGACGATGGTGTTCTGGGTGATCGCGCCGGTCATCAGCACAGCCACACCGACGACGAAGACACCGGCCGCGAGAAGGGCCCGACGGCGAGCACCGCGTCGTCGGGCGGTGCCACGCAGAGCGGAAACGAACTTGGGGTCCTCGGCGACGAGGGCACGCTCCATCTGCTCGAGCAGACGCATCTCTTCCTCGGAGAGCGGCACGACTTCCTCCCGCTGGTGACGACCTTTCTCCAAGTCTAGGCAGGCACGTTCACAACCGGTAGGCGACCTCACAAAAAATCGCCCACCGGGACGACTCGCGTCTCGCGAGGTCTAGGCTCCTCGCCCGCGGATGAGGGCCGCCGGCCGAACCGCCGTACTCCCGAAGCGTGACGTCGCACGGTCGACCGCCCGGTCCGCGTCGGACCAGCCGTGCTCCCGTTCCCCGAGCACGAGCTGGTGGTGCACCGACACCCTCGGCACGAGTCCCTCGACGCGCACCCCCACCAGCCGGACCCGGGCCCGCTGGAGACCGAGGGCGGTGAACAGGGCGACGGCCGTGTGGTACACCTCCTGGGTCACGTCGGTGGCCTCCGGCAGCGTCCGGGACCTGGTGATCGTGGTGAAGTCGGCGAAGCGGACCCGCAAGGTCACCGTGCGCCCGGCCATCCGGGCGGTGCGCATCCGCGCGGTCACCTTCGCGCTGAGGCGCAGCAGCTCGCGGCGGATCACCTCGTGGTCGTCGGTGTCACGCCCGAACGTCTCGTCGGCCCCCATGCTCTTGTCGGGCTCGTCGTGCCCGCGGCGCGCGGTGACGACCCGGCGGTCGCAGCCCCACGCGAGCTCGTGCAGGTGGGTGCCCAGCGAGGGCCCGACCACGCGCTGGAGGGTCACCAGCGGCGTGTGCGCGATGTCGCCCACGGTCGGCAGGCCGAGCCGGTGCAGCATCGCAGCGGTCTTCTCCCCCACTCCCCACAGCTCCTCGACACCGAGCGGGTGCAGGAACGTGGTCACCTCGCCGGGAGGTACGACGTGCACGCCGTCGGGCTTGGCGCGGCGACCGGCCATCTTCGCCACCGACACGGTCGCGGCGACCCCGACCGAGCAGGTGATCCCCTGCTCGTCGACGATCGTCGCCCGCAGCCGTTCGGCGATGTCGTAGGGGCTGCCCATCCTCCGGCCGGCCCCCGACACGTCGAGGAACGCCTCGTCGAGGGAGATCGCCTCGACCAGCGGCGTGACCTGTCGGAAGGCCTCCATCACCGCCGACGACACCTGGGCGTAGGTGTCGAAGTCGGGCGGCAGGACGACCGCCTGAGGGCACAGCCGCCGTGCCCGGGTGCCGGGCATCGCCGACCTGACGCCGTACTTCCGGGCCAGGTAGTTCGCCGACAGCACCACGCCGCGGTGCCCACCGCCGACGATCACCGGCACGTCCTGCAGGTCGGGCCGATCCCGGGTCGACACGGAGGCGTAGAAGGCGTCCATGTCGACGTGCAGGATCGGGCAGTCCCACGACACCGCGGCGAGGTCGACCCGTCGCCGGCTCATCGTGCGACCCCCGCGACCCCCGCGACCCCCGCGACGACCGGACGCAGACCGGGGCGGGTCGGACCGGGACGGGTCGGACCGGGACAGGTCGGACCGGGGCGGGGCGGACCGGGGCGGGGCGGGTCAGAGACGCGTGGCGAGCACGTGCAGCTGGGTCCCCAGGGGGAGGTACTCGGGACGGTCCGCGACCGCCTGCTCGAGGGCGACCAGCGCCGCGGCGGCACCGGGCTCGAGGTCGACCAGCGAGCTGGGCACGAGGTCGACGAAGACCCGCACGGCGTGGAGGGCCGTGGGCTCGAACCCGGCGTCCCCGAGCATCGCCGTGACCTCCTCGGAGGTGTACCGGCGGGTCGAGCCGGCAGCGGCGGCGTCGTCGAGCAGCGCCTGCGCGAGCTGGAAGTGTCCGGCCATCGCGCGGGCCACGACGGCCGCGTGGCGCTGGGCGACGAGCAGGCTGAGCGCGCCGCCGGGGCGGAGCACCCGGGCGAGGGCGGACAGGGCCGCGGCCGGGTCGTCGACGATCTCGAGCACGCCGTGGCAGAGCACGACGTCGACGCTGTGCGCCGGCACCAGGTCGGGCAGGGAGTCCAGGTCGCCCTGGCGGGAGGTGACCCGGTCGGCGACCCCGCTCTCCTCGGCCCGACGGCCGACGATCGCCAGCGCGTCGGGGCTGGGGTCGATGACGGTGACCCGGTGGCCGAGCTCGGCCACCCGGACCGCGAACCCGCCCGTGCCGCCGCCGATGTCGATGACGGTGGCCGTGTCGGCCTCGGTGCCTGCGTTGAAGCTGGGCCCGGCGCCGGCCGGCGCCAGCACCTCCTGCAGGGCGTCCCAGACGACGGCGGTGCGAGCCGCTTCGCGTCCGGGGCCGCGCTGCGGGGCGTTGTGTCCTGGCATGGCACCCACCCTAGTGAGAACCGGGGCTGTCGCGTCATCCGGCACTCCCGGGGCTGCTGTGCCACAGCCTGCGGGGAGCGGACTTGGAGTCCTCCCCCGCGGGCCGGATGTCGGAGTACGGCGACATCCGGAACCCACTGGAGTGCACCAGCACCCGCCGCCGGCCCATGCCGCCCGCGGTGCCGCCTCCCTGCCGGCCGTCCTCCTGTCGCCCGGCCGGAGGGCTGGCCATGACCGGACGGGTGGACCGGCTCTCCGCGGCACCGGCCACGGCCTCCTCCACCGAACCGACGCCGCCGAAGCCCTCGGGGACCTCGTCCATGAACGCTCGCACCGCCTCGATGCCGGCCTCCTTCCAGATCTCGTGCAGCTGGGGCAGCTCCCAGCAGCCGGTGGCCCGGAGAGAGACACCACGGGGGCCGGTACGGCGGAGCACCCCACGCACCACGAGCAGCCAGGAGTGGAACACCGTGGCCGCGTAGGGGCCCTGGGCGTCCTCGAAGAAGGTGGCGTCGACCGGGCCGGTCGCGTCGTCGAGGGTCACGAAGATGACTCGGCGCCCGGACCGGATCGGCGGTGTCTGGGTGGCCACCTTCACCCCGCCGACGAGCAGCTCGGAACGGCTGCGCGCCCCGAGCAGGTCGCGCGAGCGGGTCGCCCCGAGGTCCTCGAGGAGGGGTGTGTAGAAGTCGACGACGTGACGGCTCACGTCGAGACCGAGGATCTCCAGCTCGGCGCGGACGCGCTCGGAGTCGGTCATCTCCGGGAGCCCGCCGGCCTCCCCCTCGCCGGTGTCCCCGAGGTCGAGGGCGAGCTGCACCGAGGTCACCGGCGAGGGCGTCCTCGTCGCCTTCGACTGCCGGGAGGCCTGCTCCCACACCCCTGGTTCCGCGGCCTCCCGTCGCCGGGGATCACTGCTGTTGCGGTCGGCGGCCTCGGCTGCTCGGGCCTCGACAGGAGAGGGCGACCCTGCCGGTCCCGCCGAGCGGTCCGCGCCCGCACGGTGTCCGGCGGACAGAGCCGACAGCCCCCGCCCGCGACCCCGGCTCGCACGTTCGGCCACCCGGGTCTGACGGTCGAGGTCGGCCACCTGCAGCAGCAGGTCGCGCCGGGTCACCTTCGCCCGGCGACGCACGCCGAGCGGGGAGCCGATGCCGTAGACGGAGTCGAACCCGCCGGCCAGCACGAGTCGCTCCACGACCGGCCGGGAGACCCGCGCACGGTGCCAGAAGTCGGTGAGCGAGTGGTAGGGCCGGGCCGCGACGATCCGGCCGACCTCGGCCTCGCTGATCCCCTTGACCTCCGACAGCGCCAGGCGGATGCCGTGGGCCCGGCCGTCGGGCAGCCCCGGGGCGGGAGCCTGCCGGGGAGCCTGGCCCATCACCTCCGGGGGAGGTTCGTCGTACACACCCATCCGCTCGACGACGTACTCCTTCTCCGAGGCGTTCACGTCGAGGCCGAGCACCGCGATGCCGAGCTGACGGGCGTCGTCGAGGATCAGGCGCTTGGGGTACATCCCCGGGTCGTGGGTGAGGACGCCGGAGAGGAAGTGCGCCGGGTAGTGCGCCTTGAGCCAGGCCGACTGGTAGGTGGGCAGCGCGAATGCTGCGGCATGGGCCTTGCAGAAGCCGAAGGAGGCGAACGCCTCGAGCACCTTCCACACCTGCTCGGCCAGCCGCTCGGAGTACCCGCGTCCGAGCGCCCGGGGGAAGAACCACACCTTGGTCTGGGCCATCCCCTCGGTGTCGCCGAGCGCCCGACGGGCCTCGTCGGCCTCCGCGAGCGTGCAGCCGGTGAGCTGGGCGATCATCTCGATGACCTGCTCGTGGAAGACGACCACCCCGGAGGTCTGCTCGAGGACCGGGCGGAGGTCCTCGTGGAGGTAGGTCGGCATCGCCCACCCTTGTCGGGCGTTGAGGTAGGGGGTGACCATGTCGCTTTTGACCGGCCCGGGCCGGAAGAGCGAGATGTCGGTGATGATCTCCTCGAAGGTGGTGATCCCCGACTTGCCGACCAGCTCGCGCTGGCCCGGGGACTCGATCTGGAAGCAGCCGAGCGTCTTCGCCTGCCCGATCAGCTCGAAGGTGGCGGGGTCGTCGAAGGGCACCTGCTGCTCGTCGTCGATGTCGACCTCGACCCCGTCGACGCGCTCGATCTCCGTCAGTGCGTGGGCCATCGCCGACTGCATGCGGATGCCGAGCACGTCGAGCTTGAGCAGCCCGAGGTCCTCGACGTCGTCCTTGTCGAACTGGCTCATCGGGAAGCCGGCGTAGCTGGCCTCCACCGGGGTGCGGTCGAGCAGGGTGGCGTCGGAGAGCAGCACCCCGCACGGGTGCACCGCAACGTGCCGGGGCAGCCCGTCGAGCTTCTCGACCAGCCGGAAGAACAGATCGAGGCCCGCTCCTCCCTGCGCCTGAAACAGGCCGGAGGCACGCAGCTCCGGCAGCTCGCGCAGCGCGGCTCGGGCGTCGCGGGCGCGGATGTGCGGGAACGCCTTGGCGATCGCGTCGACCTCGCCCGCAGGCATGCCGAGCGCGGCCCCGACGTCGCGCACCGCGTGGCGGACCCGGTAGGTGTCCATCATCGACACCGCCACGCACCGCTCCCCGCCGTAGCGGTCGAGGATCTTCTCGTACACCTCGAGCCGGCGGGCGGACTCCACGTCGATGTCGATGTCGGGCAGCGCCTGCCGCAGCGGGGAGAGGAACCGCTCCATGAGCAGCCCGTGGCGCAGCGGGTCGACCCCGGAGATGCCGAGCAGGTAGTTCACCAGGCTGCCGGCTCCGGACCCGCGGGCCGCCGAGCGCACCCCCAGGTCGCGGACCAGGTCGGTGACGTCGGCGACGGTGAGGAAGTACGACGCGTAGCCGAGCTGCTCGATGGTGCGCAGCTCGTCGTCGAGCCGCTTCCAGATCCGCTGGCGCGGTGCGTTGCCGTAGCGGCGGGCGATGCCGGCCTCGGAGCGCGCCCGCAGCATCGCCTGGGCCTCGGCCCTGGAGCCGCCGAACTCCGGGAAGTGCACCTCGCCGAGGCCGAGATCGCCGCGGGGGTCGACCACGCACCGGTCGGCGACCGCCCGGGTGTGGGCGAGGAGCCGCTGCGCCTCGCGGTGGCTGTCGCCGACACCGGAGAGACGGCAGATCTCCTCGGCGACCTCGGCCATCTCCTTGCCGGACTTCAAGAACCCCTCGGCGTTGCCCCGGGACAGCTCCGAGCCGCCACGGCGCAGGTCGGCGGAGCCGAGAGGAACCAGCCGGCGGGCCGCGTCGAGCACGTCGACGGTGGGTGCGTCGCTGCGGTCGGCGTAGCGGACTGCGTTGGTGAGCACCGCTCCCAGCCGCTCGGACCGCGCGACACCGAGCATCCGGGCGGCGTGCGGCGACGACCCTGGCCCGTGCCCGGAGAGCCGGTGGGAGACCACCTCGACGAGCAGCGAGGAACGGTCGACCACCTCGAGCCAGGGACGGAGTGCGGCGCGGGCCAGGTCGTCGCGGCGGAGGGTCGCTGCCCTGCCGACCTCGGAGCCGGGGCCGAGCAGCACCAGCACGTCGGAACCGCCGGGGAGACTGCCGAGATGCTCGGCGACCAGGTCGAGCGTGGTCACCGGGGTGCCGCGCTCCCCCGTCAGGTGGGTGGCCGAGACGAGTCGGCACACGGCCGCCCAGCCCCGCCTGCTGCCGGCCAGGAACGTCGCCCGGGGCAGCCGGGGGTCGCGGAAGCTGCCGCCCCGGACCGGGGTGCGGGACCGGCGCGGCCCCGGCTCCGCACCGGGAGCGTCACCCAGGTGCTCGGGGAGCGCCCCGGTGGGTGCGACGGCGAGGTCGACCCCGAGCACCGGGCGGATCCCTGCCTGCAGGCAGGCCTTGGCGAACCGCACCGCGCCGTAGACACCGTCGCGGTCGGTCAGCGCCAGGGTGTCCATGCCGTGCTCGAGCGCGCGCTCGACGAGCACATGGGGGTGCGAGGCGCCGTACTGGAGGGAGTACCCGGAGGCGACGTGCAGGTGGACGAACGGGTCAGGCGACACAGCTCGGCCCCGCACTGGGCAACTGCTCCTGGAACGGGACGTGCCGGTCGAGACCGAGGGAGATCTCCACGAGCCCGAGGAACCGGTCGGCGTCACGGACCAGGTCGTCGGCCTCCCGTTCGGAGACCGCACGGGTGGAGCCGGCCTCGGCCGCGGCCCGCTTCGAGGCGCCGGCGGCGAAGAACGCCGCCCACTCGCTGAGCTCGGGTGCCACCTCGGCGAGCAGCAACCAGGCGTTCTTCTGCGCACGCCCCCGTCGGGTCTTGGTGGGCTGGGCGCGGGCGGCGAGCAGGGCCGCGGTCGCGCGCAGTGCGGCGACGTGGGCATGGGCGTAGCGCAGAGGGACCTCGGTGGAGGTGATCGCCTCCCGCAACGAGGCGGCGGCACGCTCGAGGTAGGAGTGCGTCGCCGCAGGCAGGTCGAACGGGTAGGGGACGTGGGTCTGCTGCACGGTCATCAGGGCCTCCTCTCAGTCCAGGCAGCGGGCGAGCCGCCAGCTGCCCTCGGACCAGTCGAAGAGCAGGTCGAAGACACCACCGCCGCCGCTCTCGGCGCTCAGCCGGCCCCGGGACGCCTCGACCCGCCACACCTCCCGCTCCGCGGCGAGGTCGGGCAGCACGGCCAGCGCCGGGCCACCGCCCTCGGTCGGGTCCGCTGCCGTCTCGGTGCCGAGCACCGCACGGGCACCGGCGGAGTCCCACCACGCACCGGTCTCCACCCAGTGGGCGAGCACCGCCTGGACCTTCCACAACCGGCCTCGCCACAAGAACTGCTCAGGGCCCTCGGACCCGTCCACCATCCCCTTGCGCACGTCCACGGGATCGTCGTACCGCCGCATCTCTTCCCCTCCGGCTAGAAGTCACCGACCACTGTTTGTCCCGACCCCTGCTCGACCCCGCTCGACCCCTGCTGCTGCTCGTCATCCGGGCATGGATGCTCCGGATGAACGCCGGCGGGGACGGGGGTCGAGGTCGTCCCCGCCGACGTGGTTTTCGAACATCTGTTCGAATGACTCCAAGGTACACCCGCCCTCCGACAAGACGTCAACCGCTTGTCCGGATCTGTCGACGACCCGGGCATACTCGGGAGCATGAGGAAGGCGATCCCGCTCGTGCTCGGCGGGCTGATGACGGTGGTCGGTGCCCTGTGGACGTTCCAGGGACTCGGCTACGTCGAGGGCAGCCCGATGACCGGCGTCGCCACCTGGGCGGTCATCGGTCCCGTGGTCGCCGGCCTCGGCGTGGCCCTGATGATCGTTGGGATGCGCGACCGCAGCTGACCACCGCCGCTGGTCTGTACCTGTCCCGGCCGATGCCTGCACCGCCTCCGCCGCGGGTACACATGACACATGCCCGCCGGCAAGACCCACCTCCCCCGGGAGCACGCGACCTCGGTGGCCCATGCCGCGGAGAGGTTCGGTGAGCACACCCGGGAGCTGCTGCACGAGGTCCGGCCTCGGCTGCGCGGGTGGTTCCACGCCGCGGTCGCTCCGCTGACCCTGGTCGCCGGACTGGTCCTGGTCCTCCAGTCGCCGAGCGGCGCCGTGCGGCTGGCGCTCACCGCTTTCGTCGCGACCGCGGTCGTCCTCTTCACCGTCTCCGCGCTCTACCACCGGCGGACCTGGTCACCACACGTCAAGGACCGGCTGCGCCGGTTCGACCACGCGAACATCTTCCTGCACATCGCCGGCACCTACACGGCGTTCGCCCTGCTCCTGCTCGAGCGCGACCAGGCGGTCACGCTGCTGACCGTGGTGTGGCTGGCGACCGCGGTCGGGGTGGTGTTCCGGGTGTGGTGGGTCGACGCGCCGCGCTGGCTGCACACCCCCGTCTACGTCGTGGTCGCGTCGGCGGCGCTGCTGTTCCACACCGACTTCGCCGCCCACCTCGGCAGCCCCGCGATGACCCTGATGCTGGCCGGCGGCCTGCTCTACGGGCTCGGCGCGGTCGTGTACGGCGTCCAGCGACCCAACCCGCTCCCCCGCTGGGTCGGCTTCCACGAGGTGTTCCACGCCTTCACCGTCATCGCGTTCGCCACCCACTTCACCGGCCTGCTCGTCGCAGCCCGGAACGTCGCCTGAACCTGTCGGCGCCGTTCACTACAGTCGGCTCCCATGAGCGCCGAGACCTCCGAGCATTCCTCGATCACCCGGTTCCGCGACGAGCTGGGCCGTCGTGGCGGCACCGGCCGCGTCGTCGTGCTCCCCGACTCGGTGCACACCGCCGCGCTGGCCGCAGAGGCACTCGGCTGCGAGGTCGGCGCGATCGCCAACAGTCTGCTGTTCGACGCCGACGGCTCACCCGTGCTGATCCTCACCTCGGGGGCGCACCGCGTCGACACCGCGAAGGTCGCCGCGGAGCTCGGCGTGGCGGAGCTGCGCCGCGCGAGGCCGGAGTTCGTCCGCGAGCACACCGGCCAGGTGATCGGCGGGGTCTCCCCGATCGCCCACCCCGCCCCCGTGCCGACCTACGTCGACCCCTGGCTGCGGCGGTACGACACCGTCTGGGCCGCCGCGGGCCACCCCTCGGCCGTCTTCAGCACCACCTACGACGAGCTGGTCCGGCTGACCGGCGCCACCGCGCTGGAGGTCGACTGACATGGAGGTCTGGTTCAACCCCGCCTGCTCGAAGAGCCGCGCCGCCACCGCCCGACTCGACGAGGCCGGCGTCGACTACACGGTGCGGCGCTACCTCGACGAGGCTCCGACCGCCGAGGAGCTGGCCGCGCTGCTCGACCGGCTCGGCCTCGAGCCGTGGGCCCTCGCCCGCACCGGGGAGAGCGTCGCGGAGGAGGCGGGCCTGCAAGACCTGCCGCGCGACGCGGAGCACCGCGACCGCTGGATCGCCGCGATGGTCAGGCACCCGATCCTGATCCAGCGGCCGATCCTCCTCACCGCCGACGGCAACGCGGTGGTGGGCCGCGACCCCGCCTCGGTGCAGGAGGCGATCGACACCGAGCGCTGAACGACTCCTCGGGCAGCCCGTTCCGGGCGGTCCGGCTCTACCCTGGGTCCGTGGACCTGTTGCCGCTGGTGTTCTCGACCGGGTGGGCCAGCGGCGTGAACGCCTACCTGGTCGTGCTGATGCTGGGCGTGCTCGGCCGCACCACCGACGCGGGTGTACCCGACGCCCTGACCCGCACGGACGTGCTGGTCGTGGCCGGGTTCCTGTTCGCGATGGAGTTCGTCGCCGACAAGATCCCCTACATCGACTCCACGTGGGACACGATCTCCACCGCGATCCGCCCTACGGCGGGAGCGGTGATCGCGCTGCTGGTCTCCGGGGACGCCACGACGCTCGAGCAGGCGATCCTCGTGGCGGTCGGCGGCGGCACCGCCCTGGCCTCCCACGTGGTGAAGACCGGCACCCGGATGGCGATCAACACCTCGCCCGAGCCGGTCAGCAACGTGACCGCGAGCCTCGGTGAGGACATCACCGTGGCCGGCGTGGTGCTGCTCGCGGTCTACCACCCGTGGTGGGCCCTCGGCATCTCCGCCACCCTGCTCCTGACCGGGATGACGGTCGTGGTCCTGCTGATGCGGCGGATCCAGCGAGCCCGCAGGCGACGGCGGGAGCAGCGCGAAAACCGGTCGCAGCCCCGGAGCACCCGCCCCTAGCCTGAGGCATGGACCTCACCGACCCCACCACCCTCGAGCAGTGGCGCCGCCACCTGTCGGGGGTCGTCGCGGGCCGCAAGGTGATCTGCGGCGTGATGCCACTGGCAGGGATGAACGACCTGGTCCGGCTGCTGGCCGACGCCGGCGCGCGCAAGCCGCTGCTGGCCTACAGCTCCCCCGGCGCCGGCCCCACGATCACCGAGGACGACGCGGTCCTGGTCCAGGTCGACGTCGCTCCGCACAGGACGATGACCGAGGAGCTGCGCGCGCACGACCAGGTGCTCCGGTCCCTGCCGCAGACGGTGCGTCGGCAGATCGACGACTACGACCCCGAGCACGAGGCGCTCTGGTTCGTCGGCCCGTTCGCCGGGACCGAGCCGGTCGACGGGCGCGCGGTGCTCGGGGGCCGCGAGCCAGCGTGGGTGGCGCTCGAGGACAAGACCGTCGTCGACGACCTGTGGGACGCGGTCGGCCAGCCGCGCAGCCCGTCGCAGGTCGTGGAGGTCTCCCCCGCCCTGCCCGGCGAGACCTCCGACCGCTTCGACCGTGGCCACGGTGTCGTCTGGGTCGCCGACGCCCGGGACGGTTTCAACGGCGGCGGGGAGTTCACCAGGTGGGTGCGCACCCGGGAGGAGCGCGCGCGGGCGTTGGCGTTCTTCGCCGGCCGCGCCGACCGGGTGCGGGTCATGCCGTTCCTGGAGGGCGTCCCGTGCAGCATCCACGGCTTCGTGCTCCCCGACGGGACCGCTGCCCTGCGGCCCGTCGAGCTGGCGATCATGCGTGGCGCGGGCCGGCGGTTCCTGTTGGGGGGCCAGGGCACGTCGTGGGACCCGCCCGAGGAGGACCGCATCGCGATGCGGCACCTGGTCCGACGTACCGGCGCGCTCCTGCGTGACCGGGTCGGGTACCGGGGCGGGTTCGGGATCGACGGGGTGCTGACCGCCGACGGCTTCCGCCCGACCGAGCTCAACCCCCGCTTCTCCGGTGGGCTCGCGGTGCAGGCGCGTGCCGTCGACGCGGCGCTGTTCCACCTGCTCCAGCTCAACCTGGTCGCCGGGCGGCACCCGGAGGTGACCGCCGACGCGTTCGAGGCCTGGGCCCTGCCCGCGCTCGACGCCCACCGGACCGTGCAGGCGAGGGCGCTCGCGCCGCAGCAGCTGGTGGAGGACTCCCTCGAGGTCGGCGTCCAGTGGGACGGCCACCGGCTGCGCCCGCACGCCGAGGGCAACATGCGGCTCGTGGTGGGGCGCAGCCCGGTCGGTGCGTTCGCCAAGGTCGACATCCTCGAGGGCACGCCCCTGCCCGGGCGGGTGGGGCCGTTGAACGCGGCGCTGGTCCGGTTCCTCGACGAGGAGCTCGACGCCGGGTTCGGCCCGGTCGAGCCGGCGCCCGACGTACGACGCCGGGGCGGCCCGGCGGACCACGACGGCCGGTCGACCGAGAGGTCACACGACGAGCAGCGCGACCACGACCACCGCGAGGTTGGCCACGATCTCGCCGACGCCGACCTGTTCGGGGGTCAGCCCACGGCCCGGTAGCACCGCCGCGCGCACGGCCAGGACACCGAACACCACGCCCAGCCACCACGACACGAACGCCATGGCGAGGGCGACCGCGACGTGGTACCCGACAGACAGCCGGTAGTGGGTCCGGCTGTCGCGCTCGCGGATCATCGTCTTGACGTAGAACAACGTCCCGACGAAGTAGCCGCCGAGCACCACCGTGAGGGTCCAGGCGGTGGCCCGGTCGGTGCCGCCGCCGGCGTCGTAGACCACCGGGGTCATCAGCACGGCGGCCACGATCGTGACGAGGCCGCCGGCCAGAGAACGGTCCTGTCGGCGGGAGGCGAACCACAGCCCCGCCAGCAGCAACGGCACGAACAGCGGCACCCACACGACCAGGTCGGGCCGGACGAGGAGCACGGCCGCGCCGAGCGGCAGGGCAGCGAGTGCGTAGGCCCGCACCGGCGGGAGGTACCTCGCCCGACGCCCCGACCTCAGCCACAGCCCGGCGGCGAAGAAGGCGAGGTAGCCGACGAACCACAGCAGCACCAACGGCAGATGGACCCACCGGGGGGACGTGGCCACCACCCCGACGACGACGGGGCTGACGAGCATGCTCCAGGCGCCGTGCTGGTTCGGGACCCAGCCCGGACCACGACGGCGTCGGCGCCGCGGCGCGGAGGGCGAGGGTGCGGTGGGCGGTGTGGCCACACGGTCAGCGTATTCCGGCGCCCGCGCCAGCCGCGGCCGGGCGACAGACCCGGCCGGCAGGCCGGTCAGTAGGCTCGGGCCCCATGGCGGACGTGGTCGTGGTCGGTGGGGGGCTCGGCGGCTCGGCGAGTGCCGCCCGGCTCGCCAAGCTCGGCCATCGCGTGACGCTCGTCGAGCGCCGTGACCAGGTCGGCGGAGCGCTCGGCTACGTGGAGCGGGACGGGTTCCGCTGGGACGCCGGACCGGTGTCGACCGCACTGCCTGCGGTGCTGCGCGACCTCTTCCGCAAGTCCGGCCGCCCCCTGGAGCGCGAGCTCGAGCTGGTCCCGCTCGACCCGATCCGGGAGCACCGGTTCGAGGACGGCTCGGTGCTGCCGCTGCCGGCGGGCAGCCGGTCGGCCCAGCACGCCGCGATCGAGGAGGCTCTCGGCGGCGACCTCGGGGACCGCTGGCTGGACTACACCCACGGCTTCGCCGACACGTGGAACCTGCTGCGCCGCCACTTCCTCGAACGGCCCTGGTCCCCCGAGCACGCCGGTCGGGAGGTCCGGGCAATCCTCTCCTCGCGGGCGACGCTGCGGAAGACGGTCGTCCGCGCGTTCAAGGACGAGCGGCTGCGCGCCCTCGCCTGGCACGCCGCCGTGATGGAGGGGCACGACCCCCGCAACGTGCCGGCGTGGACCGGGATGACGGCCTACGTCGAGCAGAACTTCGGGGTGTGGACCGTCCCCGACGGGATGGGCGCCTTCGGTGCGGCACTGACCAAGCGGCTGGCCGAACGACGGGTGGACGTCCGGCTCGGTACGACGGTGCGCGACGTGCCCGTGCGTGACGGCCGGGCCGTCGGGGTGGAGACCGACGCGGGGACCCTCGACGCCGACGTCGTGGTCTGCGCGGTCGACCCCCGGTCCCTCCCGTCGCTGGCGCACCTGGCCCGGCGGACGATGCCCGCGATGCCCCCGGTGGTGACCCACCTGGGCCTGCGGGGCGACGTGCCGGACCTGGCCCACGAGGTCGTCCTCCACGGCGACCCGCTGCTCGTCGTACGCACCAAAGGTCGGGCGCCCGAGGGCAGTGCCGCCTGGACTGTGCTCGGCCGCGGCCGGCTCGCCGAGGACCTGGTCACCGCCCTGGCCCGGCGCGGCCTCGACGTGCGCGACCACGTGGTGGTGCGGGTCGACCGGTCGCCGAGGGACCTCGTCGAGGAGTGGGGAGGGTCGCCGTACGGGGTGCTCTGGCAGGGCCGCACGACGCTGGACCGGCGACCGGGCACCACGTCGGGGTGGCCGAACCTGTTCTTCGCCGGCGCCCACGCCGCCCCCGGGGCCGGGGTGCCGTTCGCGGGGCTCGGCGCCGCGCTGGTCGCCCAGGCCGTCGGCAAGGCCTGAGGACCCGGCCGCCTCCGCTTTCCCACGTTCACCTGGGGTAGCACGACTTACCGCATGAAATATCACGCGGTAGGAACCGCTTTCCCAGGTGAACGTGGGAAAGCAACCGGGGCCCCGGTCTCAGGCCACCGACGACCGCAGGTTCGCGTAGATGTCGCGAGTCGCCCGGGACCGGTTCAGGGTGTAGAAGTGCAGCCCCGGCGCACCGCCCGCAAGCAGCCGGTCGCACAGCTCGGTCGCGATCTGCACGCCCTCGTCGCGCACCGCGGCCGCGTCGTCGCCGTGACGAGCCACCCGCTCGACCACCTCCGGCGGCACCTCGCGGCCGGAGAGCTCGGCCATCCGCTTGACCTGGCGCAGGTTCGTGATCGGCATGATGCCCGGGATGATCGGCATGTCGACGCCGGCCGCCTCTGCCCGCTCGAGCATCGCGAAGTAGTCGTCGGAGCGGAAGAACAGCTCGGTGATCGCGAACTCCGCGCCGGCGTCCTGCTTCAGGCGCAGCACGTGCGCGTCGTGGTCCAGCGACGACGCCTCCCGGTGCCCGAGGGGGAAGGCCGCCACCCCGACGCAGAAGTCGCCCAGGGACCTCACCAGCTCGACGAGCTCGGTGGCGTACGACAGGCCTCCCTCGGTCGGGGTCCACGGCGTCCCGGGCCCCGCGAGCGGGTCGCCGCGCAGGGCGAGGATGTTGCGGATCCCGGCGTCGGCGAACGAGCCGATCACCGTGCGCAGCTCGTCGCGGGAGTGCCCGACGCAGGTCAGGTGCGCCAGTGGCGTCATCGACGTGTCGGTGGCGATCCGGTGGGTCACCCGCAGGGTGCGGTCGCGGGTCGAGCCGCCGGCGCCGTACGTCACGGACACGAACGTCGGGTGCAGCTGCTCGAGCTCGCGCAGCGCCGTCCACAGCTGGGTCTCGCCCGCCTCGTCCTTCGGCGGGAAGAACTCGAACGAGAACGACTTCTCGCCCGCGTCGATGAGGTCCCGGACCGTCCGGGCACCGCCGGGCATGCGTGAGGGAAGTCCGAGAGCCATGCCTCAAGGATAGGTGGGTGGGCCCGGCCCACCCGGCACTGTCCAAAGTAGGCTCGCGGCCGTGACCTCCGCCGACCAGACCACCTCCGCCTGGGACGCCGACGCCTTCCGCGCCTCGGTCCAGTCGACCCTCGACGACTTCGTCGACGCCCAGGCGCTCCGGCTCGCCGAGCTCGGGCCCGACGCCGACCTGCTCGTGACCGCGGCCCGTCAGGCACTGTCGGGGGGCAAGCGCTTCCGGGCGGCGTTCTGCTACTGGGGCTTCCGTGCCGCGCACGAGGAGGAGTACGACGAGCAGCGGCTGCTCCGGGCCGCCGCCGCCCTCGAGATCCTCCACGCGAGCGCGCTGGTGCACGACGACTTCATGGATGCCTCCGACACCCGCCGCGGGCGGCCCGCCACCCACCGCGCCTTCGAGCAGACCCATCGCGAGTCCGGCTGGGGCGGCGACCCGGAGCAGTACGGCGCCGCCGCGGCGATCCTGCTCGGGGACCTGCTGCTGTCGTGGGCCGACGAGCTGCTGCGCTCCTGCGGGTTCGACGAGGCGCAGGTGCTCGACGCGCTCGGCTACTTCGACACCACCCGCAGCGAGGTGATCGCCGGGCAGTTCCTCGACGTCTCGGTCCAGGCCCGGCGGGCCTCCGACGTCGAGGCCGCGATGACCGTGCTGCGCTACAAGTCGGCCAAGTACTCCGTCGAGCGGCCGCTCCACATCGGCGCCGCCCTGGCCGGGGCCTCACCGGAGGTGTTCGCGGCGCTCAGCGACTTCGGGCTGCCGCTCGGCGAGGCCTTCCAGCTGCGCGACGACCTGCTCGGGGTCTTCGGCGACCCGGAGGTGACGGGGAAGCCGGCGGGCGACGACCTCGTCGAGGGCAAGCGCACCGTCCTGGTCGCCCTCACCCTCGAGCACGCGCCCGAGGAGCGGGCCGCCCACCTCGACGAGCGGCTCGGCACCCAGCTCGACGCCGCCGAGGTGGACACGCTGCGCGCGATCATCGAGGAATCCGGGGCGCACGCCCGGGTGGAGTCGATGATCGACGAGCTGACCTCCCGGTGCCTGGGCGCGCTCGACGCGGCACCGGTCACCGTCTCGGCGCGGGCCGTGCTGCGCGACCTCGCGGCCGCCGCGACCCAGCGCGCGCTCTGACACCGACATGCCCGGCCGCACACGCGGGCCGTTCCGCTGGTCGGCACGCGGACCGTCCCCGCGTCACGTGGAGCGCCCCCGCCGAGGGGACCCGGACAGCGAAAGACGGCCCGCTGTCAGTGCGGACCGTCGGGAAGCTCGGGCACCTCGAGGTCGGGGCCCTCGCCACGGAGCAGGACGGCGAGCTGGTCACCACCACCTCCGTGGGCCCGGCTGCCGAGGGCCCTCAAGGCTTCGGTGAACGCCTCCTCGTCGGCCCGGGCCAGCGGGCTCCAACCCTCCCACAGGAGGACCACCCCCTTGTGTCCCTGGGCGGTCACCTCCTCGAGGTGGGCCTCCACACCGGGGAGTCCGTCACCGTCGTCGGGCAGGTCCAGGGCCGCGCCGAGCGCCTTGCCGAAGGTGTCCCTGTCCTCGACCATCCAGCCGTCGACGTACCCGAACCGCCAGTCGGCCTTCTCGACCGCGTGCGCCACGTCGTCGACGCGCGCCGCGTTGTGCCACAGGTAGACGTCGGGCGGAGTGTGCCCGGCAAGGAGTGCTGCGAGACCGCTCATCGTTGATCCTCTCGAGGACTTGGTCACCGGCGACCCAGGTGTGCCCGCCGGTCTGGCACCTGCCCCGACTCTAACGACGAGCGAGCGACGGCGGCAGGGGTCGAAAGGCCCGGACCGGACAACGCCACGAGATCCCCGTGGGGACCGTCAGAAGGCCATCGCCTGCGCCCGGCGCTTGACCTCCGAGCCGCGGTTCTCGCGCAGCGCGTCGATGGGGCGTCCGGGCAGCGTGTCGTCGGCGGTGAACAGCCAGGTGAGGGCCGCGCGGTGGTCGTAGCCGCCGTCGTGCAGCACGACCAGCACCCCGGGCACCCCCTTCACGATCTCGCCGTCCATGATCAGCGCGGCGGGCACCTTCTGCCCGGCTCCGGGCGAGGGTACGGCGGCGGCGAGCTGGTGCTCCCGGATGAGCTGACGGACCTTGCTCACGCTCACGCCGAGCCGGTCGCCGGCCTGGCTCCAGTCGAGCCACTCCCCCACGAGGGTGTCGAGGTCGTCTCCGGTCGGGGTCGATGCGGTGTCCACGACCGCAACTGTGCCACCGGTCCCCCGAGCGCCGCCAATCGTGCCGCGCCCCAGTCACTTCTGTCACACCAGCCCCCTTTACCTCTGGTTTTACTTTTGTCACAGTGGGGAGAACGCGACTGACAGTCCGCGTCGCGCACCGCGGCACCCACCGTGCGCGACGGACCCGGCAGCCACCGACGAAAGGGCCTTCATGGACCCCCACGTTCCCGCGCGCAACCGGCTCGGCCGGCTCCACGACCGGCTGGTGCAGGGCACCGCCTCGGTCACGGCCGGCGGCCTGATGATGGTCGGTCTACCTCTCGCACTCGACTACGTGATCCGCCCGGGCGACACGCTCTCGGGGATCGCCTCCCGGCACGGCACCTCGGTCGACCGCGTCGTGAAGGCCAACGACCTGCACCGGTCGGGCGACCGGATAATCGCAGGACAGACGTTGCGCGTCCCCGACTCCCGTTCGGCCCGCAAGCCAAGCGCCCGTCGGGTCAGCCCCGACGCGCGCCGGATCGTCCGCTACACGGTGCGTCCCGGCGACACCCCCAGCGCCCTCGCGGTGCGGTTCCACGCCTGGACCGCCGAGCTGGTCGACCGCAACGGGTCGGTGCTCCGCGTGGGCGAGAGGATCGAGATCCCCGTCGTGGTCGCGGCCGCAGCCAAGGCGAGGGCCCAAGGCAACAACAAGGCACCGAGCAGGACCCGGACCACGGCGTCCGACAAGCCCGCGCAGCGCGCGAAGGCCCCCACGGCCGAGCACCGCAAGCCCGCCCGGCACCACACGTCGAAGAAGGCGACCCGCCCCGCGCCGCGGCGTACCTCCCACGCCGACCCCTCCCGCGCCACGGTGCGACAGGTGATCACGCGTACGGCCCGGCGCAACGGCGTCGACCACAACCTCGCGCTGGCGGTGTCCTGGCAGGAGGCCGGCTGGCAGATGCACCACACCTCCTCGGCGGGGGCGATCGGCGCCATGCAGGTGATGCCGGCGACGGGCAAGTGGATGTCCGACGTGCTCGGGCAGCCGCTGCGCCTGCGCGACCTGCAGGACAACGTCACCGCAGGTGTGGCCCTCCTCAACATCCTGCAGAGCCAGGCCCGCACCCGGATCGCGGTCGCCGGCTACTACCAAGGGCTTGCCGGGGTCCGAAAGCACGGGATGTACCGCGACACCAAGAGGTACGTCGCCAACGTGATGGCGCTCAAGAACCGCTTCGACCGGGGCCGCTACCCCGCCTGAAGACCTCGCCCGGCCGCTCCCTGAGCGAGCCCGGACCCGGCCCGACCCGGCCCGGACGCCACCGGCGGGTGTGTCCCCCGCCACGCCCGGGCAGGTCGGGTCGGCGGCAACCCACCAGGGCATCCGTAAAATCCGAGGAACGAGCCGGCGACTTCCCCTGCCGGCCGACGGTCGGAAGGACTCGTGGTGGACAGGAACGGGCCGGACCCGATGATCGGGCGTGTGCTCGACCGTCGCTACCGTGTCGGCCCGCGCATCGCCCGCGGTGGCATGGCGACGGTCTACGAGGCGACCGACCTGCGCCTGGACCGCGTGTGCGCCCTGAAGATCATGCACACCGGGCTCGGCGACGACGACGACTTCGCCGCCCGCTTCGTGCGCGAGGCCCGCTCCGCGGCGAAGCTGTCGCACCCCCACGTGGTCGCGGTCTTCGACCAGGGCGACGACGACGGCACACTGTTCCTGGCGATGGAGTACATCCCCGGCCACACCCTGCGCGACCTGATCCGCAAGGAGGCGCCGATGCCTCCCCGCAAGGCGCTCACGCTGGTCGAGCCCGTGCTCTCCGCGCTCGCCGCCGCCCACCAGGCGGGGATGATCCACCGCGACGTGAAGCCCGAGAACGTCCTGCTCGCCGACGACGGCCGGATCAAGGTCGCCGACTTCGGCCTCGCGCGGGCGGTCAGCGCCGAGACCCAGCACACCGCGACCGGCGGGGTCCTCATCGGCACCGTCTCCTACCTCTCCCCCGAGCTCGTCGTCGACGGCCGTGCCGACGCGCGGTCGGACGTGTACGCCGCCGGCGTGATCCTCTACGAGATGCTCACCGGCCGGAAGCCGCACGAGGGTGAGTCGCCGATCCAGGTCGCCTACAAGCACGTCCACGAGGACGTCCCGCCGCCCAGTGAGCTGGTGCCCGGGCTCCCGCCGTACGTCGACGCGCTGGTCGCCCGGGCGACGGCGCGGGACCGTTCGCTCCGACCCGCCGACGCGCAGGTCATGCTCCAGCAGGTCCGACGGGTCCGCGGCGCGCTCGACCAGGGCGTGGCAGACGATCCCGAGCTCACCGAGGACCTCACCCCCACGCGCCACACCGACCCGGCGGACAGCATCGACTACATCCGCGAGGAGGCGCCCACGATCGTCCCGGCTGCTGCCGCCGCGACCGTCGTCGCCGCCCGTCACGGTGCGTCCCACGGCGACGCGTCCGACGCCGACCTCGACTGGGAGGGCACCAGTGTGCTGGGCGGACGCGGCCGGGTGCTGCCCGCCGACCGCCCGAGCGCGTCACGCGGCCCCTCCTCCCCGGACAGCGACGGGCCGCCGTCCCCGTCCCCCGGTCGTCCGGCCCGGCGACGCCGCGGCCCCCTGCTGCTCGCGCTCGTGCTGGTGCTCGCCACGGTCGTCGGGGTCACCGGCTGGTACTACGGCATGGGTCGCTACACGACCACGCCGGGCGTGATCAACCTCAGCGCCGCACAGGCCGAGGAGAAGATCGAGGCTGCCGGGCTCGGCTTCGAGGTCGGCGAGCGCGCGTTCTCCGAGACCGTCACCGCCGGGTCCGTGATCAGCACCGACCCGGCGGCCGGCACGAACATCCTCAAGGACGGCACGGTTGTCGTCACCCTCTCCCGGGGCCCGGAGCGCTACGAGGTCCCCGTGCTCCGCGGCATGACGCTCGAGGAGGCCGAGCGTGCCCTCGGCGAGAGCTCCCTCGCCGTCGGCGGCGTCACCGAGCGGTTCCACGAGAGGGTCGCTGAGGGCGTCGTACTCTCCTCCGATCCCCGCACCGGGCGCGAGCTCAAGCGTGGCGCCGCCGTCGACCTGGTGGTGAGCAAGGGTCGTCGGCCGATCAGGGTGCCCGACCTGACGGGCAGACCCGTCGAGTCCGCCGAGGAGCAGCTGCGCGAGCTCGGCTTCGAGGTCACCGTGACCAGCGAGAACCACGACTCCGTCCCCGAGGGCGACGTGATCTCGCAGTCGCCGAGCTCGGGTCGTCTGTTCCGCGGCGAGCCCGTCGAGCTGGTCGCCTCCAAGGGACCGGTGATGGTCGAGGTGCCCAAGGTGCAGGGCGTCGGCATCGCCGAGGCCACCCAGCGGCTGGAGGACGCCGGTCTCGTCGTGGAGACCGAGCGCAGCGAGGTGTACGTCGGCCTCGAGTTCGTCGTGAAGTCCGACCCGGGCGAGGGGTCGATGGTCCCGGCCGGCAGCACGGTCACGCTCTTCCTCGTCTGAGACGTCTCCCGGACCCGCCCGACAAAGCCCCTGTGTCTTCCAGGTCGTGACTTGCATGACCCCATCTGGTCAGGGACCCCCCCGGTCGCGCCACGCGCCCTCCCGGTCTCAGGAGGAAGGTGGGCCTGGTGAAGAGCCCGAGGTCCACCTCGTGGCCGAAGCCACGTGCATCAACGGCGGCGGACACAACCCACGCGCGGTGAACAAGGACAGCTTCAACGCCGCGGGCGACTTCCCGGTGCAGAACGGCAAGGCGTTGTTCGACCTCAGCCTCACCGCGACGTTCCAGCCGAACTGCTCGTCGCCGATGACCGTCGTGGGGACCCATGTCACGGTCACCGACACCGAGCACGGCATCTCTGCGCCGTTCACTCCGTAGCCACGACACGCGCCGTACGAACCAGGACCGACCCGGCACTCCGGGCCGGTCCTCCGCATCTCGGCCGGGGGGCCGCCGGCCGCCTCTGGCGGGTCTCGACCCCTGCGAGCTGCGGCGCCATCGGGTCGTAGGCTTTCGGCCATGCCCACCGCACCCACCTACGACTCCCCTGCCCTGAGGAACCCGATCGGGACCCACCTCAAGGTCGGCAAGGGCCTGGTCGCGGGGGCGTTCACCGAGGCCCGGCGCATCGGTGCGGAGACCCTCCAGGTGTTCGCCGGCAACCCGCGGGGCTGGGCGAGCTCCCCCGGGCGACCCGAGGTCGACGCCGCCTTCCGCGAGGCCTGCGCCGAGGCGGGGACGCGGGTGTTCATCCACGCCCCCTACCTGGTCAACCTCGGCAGCCCGACCGCCGCGACCTACGAGCGGTCCGTCGCATCGGTGGCGCACAACCTCAGGCGGGCGGTCGACATCGGCGCCGAGGGGGTCGTCGTGCACACCGGTTCCTGCGTCACCGACGGCAGCACCGAGACCGCGCTGCGCCAGGTCCGCGAAGGGCTGCTGCCGATCCTCGAGACGCTCGGCACCGAGGACGACGACCTGCCGTGGCTGCTGCTCGAGCCGACCGCCGGCCAGGGCCAGTCGCTGTGCGCGGGCGTCGACGACCTCGAGGCGTACCTCGCCGCCGTCGACCTCCACCCGAAGGCCGGCATCTGCCTCGACACCTGCCACGTGTTCGCCGCCGGGGAGCCCCTCGACGAGCCCGGCGGTACGACCCGGACCGTCGACCGGGTCGTGGAGATCGGCGGTCCCAGGCGTCTCCGGCTGATCCACGCCAACGACTCGATGGACGTCCGAGGCGCGTTCAAGGACCGTCACCAGAAGATCGGCCAGGGGCACATCGGGCTCGGCGCCTTCGAGGAGCTCTTCGCCCACCCCGCGACCGCCGGTGTCCCGTTCGTGCTCGAGACCCCCGGCTCCCGCGACGTCGACGACCCCGACATCGGCCTGCTGAAGAAGATCCGCGCGGTCGCCGTACCCTCGCCCGACGGGCCCGGCCCGACGTGACCAGCGAGCGCCGCCTCAGCATCCTCGCGACGCTCGCCCTGCTCGCGATGACGGCGACCTGGGGGTCGACGTTCTACCTGATCAAGGACCTGCTCGACCGGGTCCCGGTCCTCGACTTCCTCGCGGTGCGGTTCGCCATCGCGTCGGTCGCGCTCCTCCTGCTCGCCCCCAAGGCCCTCGGCAGGCTGCCGGCGACGGCGCGCAAGAACGCCGTGGTGCTCGGACTGTTGTACGGCGTCGCGCAGATCCTCCAGACCGCGGGGCTCGCGCACACGCCGGCGAGCGTCTCGGGGTTCATCACCGGCATGTACGTCGTGTGCACCCCGCTCTTCGCCGCGCTCATCCTCCGCACCCGGATCACCCCGATGACGTGGGGCGCGGTCGCCCTCGCCACCGCCGGCCTCGGGGTGCTGACCCTGAACGGCTTCAGCATCGGGTACGGCGAGGCGATCACGCTCGTCGCGGCGATCCTCTACGCCCTGCACATCGTCGGGCTCGGCGCCTGGGCCGGGGCCCGCGACGCGATGGGGATGACGATCGTCCAGCTGATCGTGATCACGATCGTGTGCTTCGTCGCGACCGTCCCGGACGGGATCGTGCTGCCGCAGACGAGCCAGGACTGGATCGCGGTGGTCTACATGGCGGTCGTCGCCGGCGCGCTCGCCCTGGCCGGACAGACGTGGGCGCAGGCACACCTGCCCCCGACCAGGGCGGCGATCATCATGAGCATGGAACCAGTGTTCGCGGCGTTCTTCGCGGTGCTGCTCGGTGGCGAGTCGGTCACCGGGCGGATGGCTGTCGGCGGCTCGATGGTGCTCGCCGCGATGCTGATCGTCGAGCTCATCCCCCGTCGCAAGATCGAGGCCGAGGTCCCCCACATCGCCGTCTGACCGCGGACCCGGCGCCTGTGCAGCCCAGACCCGCCGGGTCGGCGGTCCGCATGCCGGGACCGCCGTCCACGTCTCAGGACGCGCGGCTAGCCTTCATGTCGTGATCGGTACCGCGACCTATCTCCACGACTACCTGCCCGGGGCATCCGAGCAGGCGGTCCGCTAGGTCACGCCCGCTCTCGACATCCAACGCCCCTGGCCTTCCGCAGGGGCGTTCGACGTTTGTCGGGACCGCGGGAGGCCGACCACCGAACCGAGAAGAGGAACCCATGGTCGTCGTCATGTCCCCCGAGGCCACCGACGCGGAGATCGCCCACGTCGTCGAACGTGTCGAGAGCGTCGGCGGCGAGGCGTTCGTCAGCAAGGGGGTGGTCCGGACGATCATCGGCCTCGTCGGTGACATCGACTCCTTCCACGGCCTGAACCTCCGCAGCCTGCCGGGCGTGGCCGACGTCCACCGGATCTCCGACCCGTACAAGCTCGTCAGCCGCCAGCACCATCCGGACCGCTCGACGGTGTGGGTGGGCGGCCGGACGAAGGTGCCGATCGGGCCGGACACGTTCACGTTCATCGCCGGCCCCTGCGCCGTGGAGTCTGCCCAGCAGACCCTCGAGGCGGCCGAGATGGCCCGGGCGGCCGGTGCGACGGTGCTGCGCGGGGGCGCGTTCAAGCCCCGGACGTCGCCGTACGCCTTCCAGGGACTCGGCCTGAAGGGCCTCGAGATCCTGGCCTCGGTCAGCGAGAGCACCGGCATGCCCGTGGTCACCGAGGTCGTGGACGCCCGCGACGTGACGGTGGTCGCCGAGCACGCCGACATGCTCCAGGTGGGAACCCGCAACATGGCCAACTTCGGCCTGCTCCAGGCGGTCGGCGAGGTCGGGAAGCCGGTCCTCCTCAAGCGCGGGATGACCGCGACCATCGAGGAGTGGCTGATGGCGGCGGAGTACATCGCCCAGCGCGGCAACCTCGACGTGGTGCTGTGCGAGCGTGGCATCCGGACCTTCGAGGAGTCGACGCGCAACACCCTCGACATCTCCGCCGTCCCGGTCGTCCAGGCGACGAGCCACCTGCCCATCATCGTCGACCCCTCCCACGCCGGCGGTCGACGCGACCTGGTCGTCCCCCTCTCGCGGGCGGCCGTGGCGGTCGGCGCCGACGGGGTGATCGTCGACGTGCACCCCGACCCCGAGAACGCGTTGTGCGACGGCCCACAGGCGGTCCTCGGCAACGACCTGCGCGCTCTCGCCCAGTCGGTGCGCCAGCTGCCGCCGGTGGTGGGCCGGGTCGCGGCCGCGGAGCGTGTACGACGCTGAGCACGACGCCGCACACCCCTCGACAACACCGTCGGGGACGCCCACGATGGGACGAGGAGCATCGCGGCGACATCGTGCCCGCGGGCTCGTCGACCGGGAGTCCCGAGGGGAGCTGCCACATGGGTGACATCGGCACCGAGCGGCGGGAGGTCGAGTTCGAGCCGCTGCCGCAGGAACCGGTCGGGGCACCGGTCCGCGGGCCGGCACCTGGACGGACAAGCCCGGATCGGCCGGACCCGGCACCCCAGCAACCGGCGCCGGCGCGGACCTGACCACCGAGCCCGACACGGACCTGCCAGCACGGCCATGACCACGCCGACCCGCGAGCCCGACGGCCCCGCCCTCGTCCCCGGCGAGCTGCGCGGCTACCGCCAGTTCGAGCTGCGCCCCGACGGGCTGTACCCCCTCGTGCAGGCTGGCTCCGGACCCTGGGACGGGCAGCTCGAGCGTGCCCGGTGCGCGACGGGCGGCGACCACGCGGCACCCGCCGGCGGCTGTCGCTGCGGGCTGTACGCGTGGTACCGACCCGGCGCCGCGACCGTCGCGATCGGACCCGTGAGCGCGGTGGTGGCCGCCCGGGGGCGCTGCGTGCTCGGCGACCGTGGCTTCCGGGCCGCCGAGGCACGGATCGAGGCGGTGACACTGCCGCTCGCCATGCGCATCTACCCCGGCACCGCTGCCCGGACCCGACGGATGCTCGCCGAGCGGTATCCCGACACCCGGGTCTACCCCACCGCGCGACAGATGCTGAGGGACTACCCGCCCCAGGACGTCCGCGAGCTCGGGATCGACCCACCCGGTGACAGGAGCCGTGGCTACCGGGTCGCGGTGGTGGCCGTGCTGGTGACGGTCGTGGTGTGCACCGGCGCCCTCGCGGCGATGCCTGGGTACGCGATCGCCTACGGCTTCGCCGGCTGGTGGCCGCTGCTGGTGCTCTTCACGATCGCGTGGCAGGCCGGGCTGGTCTGGCTCGTCGCCCGGCTCCTCTCGCTGCAGGGGCCGCCGGTCAAAGGGCCTCCCTGACCACCGAGGACCTCAGAGGTGGTCGGGGACGGTGAGGTCGTCGGGATCCTGCCTCAGCGGCATGCTCTCGACGGCGGCGCGGGTCACCGCGGAGGTCGTCTTCACCAGCGCACGGCGGCGGCGGTCGGACATCGCCTCCCACGAGCCGGGCTTGCGCTGGTCGAGGAGCGACCTCGCCGACACCTCCGCCGCGGCGGCGTACTCCTCGTCGCTGAACTGCGGGGTCGCACCCACCGTGGGCCGCTCCGGCAGGGCCTGCAGGGCGGGTAGCACCATCTCGCCGATGACGGAGCGGCGGTTGTACTTCTCGATCGTCGGCAGCGACTCCCACGCCTCGTCCGTGGCACCGCGGCGCCACGGCATCCGGGTCGCGCCGTACGACTTCCTTGCGACGGCATCGACGGCGACGGTCATCTCCCGCTCGGTGAACCTCATGGGCCCCGAGTCTGCAGCATGCCCGCGACGGTCACCCCGCCAGGTTCTCCTGGGCGGTGATGGCACGGGGGTACCCGTGACCGGCGACGCGAAACCGGCTCAGCGTGCCCCGGGAAGCACCCCGGCCAGTACCTTGCCGAGCACCGCCGCCGCCTCGTGCGCCTGCGCGGCGGAGACGTCGAGGTGGGTGACCAGCCTGACCGTCCGCGGCCCCACGGCGCTCACCAGCACCCCGGACTCGCGGGCGGCGGCCACCACCGACGCGGCGTCGGGTACGTCGACCACGACGATGTTCGTGTCGACCCCGGCGGGGTCCACGCCGCAGGCCCCCGCGAGGAGCCGGGCGTTCTCGTGGTCCTCGGCCAGCCGGTCGACGTGGTGGTCGAGCGCGTGCAGCCCGGCCGCTGCCAGGACCCCGACCTGCCGCATCCCCCCGCCCAGCCGCTTGCGCCACACACGCGCCTCGTCCACCGCGTCCGCCGTGCCCACCATGAGCGAGCCCACCGGCGCCCCGAGACCCTTGCTGAGGCAGACCGCGAGCACGTCGACCAGGGAGCCGTACCTCTCGAGCGGGACGCCGGACGCGACGTGCGCGTTCCAGAGCCGGGCACCGTCGAGGTGCACCGCGACGCCCACCGAGTCGGCGAAGGCCCGCAGCGCCTCGATGTCGGAGAGCGGCAGGACCGTGCCACCGCCGAAGTTGTGGGTGTTCTCGATCGAGACCGCCTTGGTGGGCACGAAGAACGGCCCCATGTCGGGGGCGAACAGCGAGCTCACCGCGTCCAGGTCGAGCAACCCGCGGGCCCCGGTCCAGGTCCGCATCGTCAGCCCCGTGAAGGCGCCGTGCGCACCGAGCTCGGCGCGGGCGATGTGTGCGGAGGACTCGCACAGCACCTCCTCGCCGACGCCGACGACCGACCGGACGGCCAGCACGTTGGCCATCGAGCCGGTCGGTGTGAAGAGCGCCGCCTCCTTGCCGAAGAGGCCGGCCACCCGCTCCTCGAGCGCGCGGACGGTCGGGTCCTCGCCGTACACGTCGTCGCCGACCTCGGCGGACGCCATCGCCGCACGCATGTCGGTCGTGGGGCGGGTGACCGTGTCGCTGCGCAGGTCGATCGGCGCGGTCATGCGGTGGGCGAGGTGCGGTTGCGCAGCATCTCCGCGATGAGGAAGGCGATCTCCAGGGACTGCACGCGGTTCAGGCGGGGGTCGCAGACCGACTCATAGCGGTGCGAGAGGTCCATCTCCGCGAGCGCCTCTCCCCCGCCGACACACTCGGTGACGTCATCGCCGGTCAGCTCGATGTGCATGCCGCCGGGCCAGGTGCCGAGCGCGCGGTGCACGTCGAAGAAGCCCTGCGCCTCGTTGATGACGTCGTCGAAGGCGCGGGTCTTGTAGCCGCTCGAGGCTTCCCAGGTGTTGCCGTGCATCGGGTCGCAGACCCAGGCGACCTGGACCCCGGCGGCGGTGACCTTCTCGACGAGGTTCGGCAGGACGTCGCGGATCTTCTTCGCGCCCATGCGCGTGATGAAGGTCAGCCGGCCGGCCTCGTTCTCGGGGTTGAGCCGCGCGGCGAGCGCCAGTGCGTCGTCGGGCGTCGAGGTGGGCCCGAGCTTCACACCGATCGGGTTGCGGATCTTCGACAGCAGCTCGACGTGGGCACCGTCGAGCTGACGGGTCCGCTCACCGATCCACACGAAGTGGGCGGAGGTGTCGTAGGGCAGCTGGGTTCGCGAGTCGATCCGGGTGAGGGCGTGCTCGTACTCCAGGATCAGCGCCTCGTGGCTGGAGTGGAAGTCGACGCGGTGGAACTCGTCCGGGTCGGCACCGATCGCCTGCATGAACGTGAGCGCCCGGTCGATCTCGCCCGCCAGCTGCTCGTAGCGACGACCGACCGGCGAGGACCGGACGAAGTCGGTGTTCCAGGTGTGCACCTGCCGCAGGTCGGCGTAGCCACCGGTGACGAAGGCGCGCACGAGGTTCAGCGTCGAGGCGGAGGCGTGGTAGGTCTCGACCAGCCGCTGCGGGTCCGGGACCCGTGACTCAGGGGTGAAGTCGAACCCGTTCACCGCGTCGCCTCGGTAGGCCGGCAGTGTGACGCCCTGACGGGTCTCGCTGTCGGAGGAGCGCGGCTTGGCGTACTGCCCCGCGAGCCGGCCCACCTTGACCACGGGCACGGAGGCGGCGTAGGTGAGCACGACGGCCATCTGCAGCAGCACCCGCAGCTTGTTGCGCACGTTGTCGGCGGTGGCGCCCGCGTGGGTCTCGGCGCAGTCGCCGCCCTGGAGCAGGAACGCCTCACCACGGGCCACGGCGCCCAGCTTGGTCTTGAGGTCGTCGCACTCGCCGGCGAAGACGAGCGGCGGGACGCTGCGGAGCTTGCTCACCGCCGCGTCGAGCGCCTCGGGGTCGGGCCAGTTCGGCTGCTGGGCCGCACCCATGTCGCGGAGGGTCTGCAGATCAGGGACGTTCACCCCTCCAGACTACGTCTCGACGACCTCGGCCGGTCACGGCGTTCCCCGTCGCGGACGCCTCCCAGGGGTACGACGGACGCCCCACACCCGCCGACTCGGGCCGACTGAACCGTCCTCGCGGACTGCCGCAACAACCTGAGGGGGCCACCTGACCTGTCCTACGGTGCAGTCGCGGCCACAGATCCGCGCATTGTCGTGGGAGGCCGACATCTGTTCGGATCGTGAAGACGATCAGCCAGCGCGAACTACGAAACGACAACGCGGAAGTCATCCGTGGCGTGGAGCAGGGTGAGATCCACACGGTGACCCGTCGCGGAGTGCCCGTCGCGCGTCTCGTCCCGCTGAGCGACGCGACCGACTTGCGCTGCGACCGGCCGGCCAAGAGGCGGCCCCGTTACACCGCGCAAGCGCGTGTCCGCATCAGCACACCGACCAGCGACCTGCTGGACGACCTGCGAGGGGATCGTTGAGCCTCTGGTACCTCGACACCTCCGCCGCCTTGAAGTTGGTGGTTGAGGAATCCGAGTCCGAGGCACTCGCCCATGGCATCGACCGCGAGCGACCGGACCTTGTTGCTTGCTGGCTCCTGGAAACCGAGATGCGCCGCGCAGCGCAGCGTGAAGACGCCCTGACGCAACAGATCGTTACGGAGTTCCTCGAAGGTGTCGGACTGTACGAGGTCCCGCCGTCACTGTTCCGAGAGGCAGCGTTGCTGCCTGGGACACATCTGCGCTCCCTCGACGCGCGCTCCACCCGGTGGCTGCCATCCGGATTGGTGTCGACCGCGTAGTCACCTATGAATCGCGGTTGAGCGACTCGGCGCGATCTCTGGGCCTCAGCGTCTTCGCGCCTGCGTGAACGATCTGTGCAACGCGGCGGCGCGGCCCCGGCACGAACAGGACCGCATGTGCGCTGAAACCACGCGGACGTGCGCGAGCAGATCCTGCTCCCTCCGCGCGCGCATGAGCCCGATCTGCGGCCTGTCAGGGCGTAACCGTTCCACGAACACCCGTCGCGGCGATTGCTGGTGTTGTTCTCACACACCTACGGGAGGGACGCAGCCACCTACGCGTAAGGGCTGCAGCGGCGGGCCGCCCCCGACCGGCGGGGAGCGCCGGGCTACCCCGCGATGTGGTCGACGTCCCTGAAGCCGGTCTTCTTGCCTCGCGCACCGCGGTTCCACAGCCACGTCAATACCCACAGGGCGATCCCGAGCCCGATCAGGATGCCGGCGATCTTGTACTGCACCGGGTCACGCCCCGTCCACGGGCCGACCAGGAAGGTGCAGGTGACCGCGCCGACCACCGGCACCCAGACGGGCGCCTTGAAGTGGTCGTGCTGCACGTGGTGCGTCCGCTTCAGCACGAGGTTGGCGACGTTGACGATCGCGAACACCCCGAGCAGCAGGAGCGCCGTCGTACCACCGAGCGCCGTCACGGTGTCGGCCGCCATCACCCGGGTGACCACGACGATCAGACCGAGCGCGACCAGGGTGACGAAGACGATCGCCGCCCAGGGCGAACGACGCCCGGGAAGCACCGACGACAGCGAACGCGGGAGCACGTCCTGCTTGGCCATGCCGTAGATCAGACGGCTGGCCATGAGCATGTTGATCAGGGCCGTGTTCGCGACCGCGAACATCGAGATCAACGGGTAGAGCGTGTCCATCGGCAGGCCCGGGGCGCCGGCCCGGACGACCTCGAGCAGCGGTGTCTCGCTGGCGGCCAGGTCACCCACAGGCACGACCGCGACCGCAGCGATGGAGACCAGGACGTAGATGAAGGCGGTGATGCCGAGTCCGGTGAGCATCACCCGCGGGAAGTTGCGGGTCGGGTCCTTGGTCTCCTCGACCATGTTGACCGAGTCCTCGAAGCCGACCATCGCGAAGAAGGCCAGCGACGTGGCCGCGGTGACCGCGACGAAGGCGCTCTTGTCCTCGGAGGTCTCGAAGACCATCACCCGGCTGAAGTCGACGTTGCCCTGCGTCATCGCGTAGAAGCCGATCAGGATCACGATCAGCAGACCCGTGAGCTCGACGATCGTCAGGACCACGTTGACCTTGACGCTCTCGCTGACCCCGCGAAGGTTGATCAGCGCGAGGAGGACCATGAACGCCAGCGCGATGAGCATGACGGTGGTCGTTCCCGGCTCGATGCCGGCGACCACCGCGAGGTTCTCGGAGAAGAACTTCGACGCCGTCGAGGCACTGGTGATTCCCGAGCTCATCACCGCGAACGCCACGAGGAAGGTGACGAAGTGGATGCCGAAGGCCTTGTGCGTGTACAACGCGGCGCCCGCGGCGTGGGGGTACTTCGTGACGAGCTCCAGGTAGGAGAACGCCGTGATCGTGGCGACCGCGAAGGCGACCAGGAACGGCGCCCAGGCGGCACCGCCCACCTCGGCGGCGACGTCGCCGGTCAGCGCGTAGACCCCCGTGCCGAGGATGTCCCCCACGATGAACAGGAGCAGAAGCCTCGGGCCGAGCGCCCGCTTCAGCTCGGGTTGCTCCGACTGCGGTGCTGCACTCACGTCCGAGCTCATCTGGAGTCCCCTGTCATCGGCGGCGTTGCTCTCACGATGAGCCGATGATGCCCATTCGAGCGACGCCCCACACCACACGAGCCGCACCCCGCCGTACGACGGCAGGCGCGTGACCTTCGGCGCCGAGCCTCGTTGTCGATGCATCTGACGGCTCATCCGGAAGGCTCGACATGTCTCGCGGTCACTCCCCTCTCTCCCGCACACGCCTGAGCGCACTCGCTGCGGGGCTCGGCCTGGTCGCCACCGCGGCGGTCGCCGTGCCCGCCGCTGCCACCACGAACGACCCGCTGCGCGACCAGCAGTGGGGCCTGGACCAGATCAAGGCCGAGGAGGCCTGGGCCGCCACGACCGGCTCCGGCGCCGTGGTCGCGGTCGTGGACTCCGGTGTGGACCTCACGCACCCCGACCTGCGCGGCAACCTGGTCCAGGGCGCGACCTTCATCGACTGCGACCCGTCCTGCGGCAACGGCGACTGGAAGGGTCCCGACCGGGAGGGCAACGACCGCGACGAGCACGGCACCCACGTCAGCGGGATCGTCGCGGCGGTGACCGACAACGGCACCGGTGTCGCGGGCACGGCCCCGGACGCCAAGGTGATGCCGATCAAGGCGCTCGAGGCGGGCAGCGGCTCGTTCGAGGACATCGCCAACGGCATCCGCTACGCCGTCGACCACGGCGCCGACGTCGTGAACCTCAGCCTCGGCGCGCTCCCCGGTGTGCAGGCCCTGACCCTCACGGGGCTGGAGTCGTCGGTGACCGAGGCTATCGCCTACGCCGACGCGAACGGTGTCCTCGTCGTCGCCGCGGCCGGCAACGAGGCTGTCCCGGTCTGCGACACCCCGTCGTTCGAGCCGGGCGCCCTGTGCGTGACCTCCACCGACCGCAACGAGCTGCCGAGCTGGTTCAGCAACGGTGGCCTCAAGGCCGACCTGTTCGCGGTCGCCGCCCCCGGTGGCGCCGGTCTCCTGTTCTGCGAGGACGACATCGTCTCCACCGTGCCCCTCGGCACCGGCTCGGAGGCCTGCGGTGAGAGCGACTACGACTACTACGCCGGCACCTCGATGGCGACCCCGCACGTCGCGGGTGTCGCGGCACTGCTGTTCGCCCAGGGTCGGACGCTCGAGAACGTCAAGTCCGCCCTCGTCGACACCGCGCGCACCCCGGCGGCCGGCACCGGCCTCTGGACCCCGAGCTACGGCCACGGGATCGTCGACGCGGCGGCCGCGGCCGCCTACGAGGGTGCCGGTGCGGCGCAGGTCAAGGGCAAGAAGGGCGGCAAGGGCGGCAACGGCGGCAAGGGCCGCAAGGGCTGACGCGGGTCACCGGCGTCCCGGCCCACCCTCCACTCCCCGGGACGCACGGGAGAAGGGGGACCGTCCAGCATACGGGCGGTCCCCCTTCGCACGTCCGGGCCCCGGCGGAGGGTCCTACGGCCGCCGGTGCAGCACCAGCGGGAGTACGACGGCCGCACCCGCCCGCCGGAGCAGCGCGGACGCGACCGTCACGGGCCACAGCGAGGAGGTCGCGTCCACGACGAGCAGCACCGACCGACCGGAGACAGACTCGGCATCTGCGACGGAGAGCCGGTCGCGCCACAGCGCAGCCTCCTCCGCCGAGCCCATCTCCCGGACCTCGTCGGCTCCGGGTCCGGGGCCGACCGCGAGTGTCGAGCGGCCCAGCCGACCGACCGAGGCCAGGTGGTCCGCGACGTCTGCGGCCAGGCGGGGGAAGCCGGCCGCCGGGAGGTCCACGACGACCTCCGGACGTGAGGGCCAGTCGTTCTTCCAGGTCGCCAGCTGCCGCACGGCGGCGTCCTTGACCTCCTCGGGCGCCACGTCGTCATGGGAGAAGATCGCCGCGACCGTGTCTCGCCACTCCGGGGCGTCGGCGAACACCAGCGCACGGCCGGTGGCGGGCATCTCCTCGGCGGCGATCCGGCCGCGCGCCCCGAACGCCCCGCCCGGCCACATCTTGCGCGGCTCGACGACGTGCACCTGTCCCCGCAGCAGCCGGGTGACGGCGGCCACGGTCTCCGGCGACGCTGCCCCGGCCAGGGCCTCGGGAAGCTGCCCGCGGCACACCGAGCAGCGGCCGCACGGCTCGGCCGTCGGGTCGTCGAGGGACTCCTGCAGCAGCTGCATCAGGCAGCGCTCACCACGGGTGTAGGCGCGCATGATGTCGGCCTCACGCCGCCGCACCCCGACGATGCCGTCGTAGTGCTCGGCGTCGTAGGTCCAGGGCGAGCCGGTCGCGGTCCAGCCGCCCTCGACGCGCTCGACCACCCCGTCGACGGCGAGCTGCTTGAGCATCAGCTCGACCCGCCCTCGGCGGATCCCGGACTGGGCCTCGACGGCCGCGACGCTCGCCGCCTCCCCCTGCGGCACGACCGCCAGGACCCGCTCGACCTGGTCGGGGCGCGGGATCGTCGCGGTGGCGAAGTAGTCCCAGACTCCGGAGTCCGCCTCGGACGGGAGCAGCACCGCGTGGGCGTGCTCGATCGCCCGGCCGGCACGCCCGACCTGCTGGTAGTACGACACCGGGGAGGGCGGTGCGCCGACGTGGACGACGAAGCCGAGGTCGGGCTTGTCGTAGCCCATGCCCAGCGCCGAGGTCGCCACGAGTGCCTTGAGCCGGTTGTCTCGCAGCGCGTCCTCGAGCTCGTGGCGGGTCGCGGCCTCGAGCTGGCCGGTGTAGGCGGCGACCGGGACGGCGTCGCCGTGCACCTCTCGGACCGCCGCCGCCAGACGCTCGGCGTCGGAGACGGTCAGCGTGTAGACGATGCCGGAGCCGGTGAGCCGGGGAAGGTGGTCCACCACCCAGGCGTACCGCTCGAGCGGACTCAGCCGGTCGACCACCGACAGCTCCAGGCTGGCCCGGGCGAGTGCTCCTCGCAGCACGAGGGTCGACTCCCCCAGCTGGGCGGCGACGTCCTCGGTGACGCGCGCGTTGGCCGTCGCGGTCGTCGCGAGCACCGGGGTCTCGGGGTTCAGCCGCTGCAGCACGTCGGAGACCCGGCGGTAGTCCGGCCGGAAGTCGTGGCCCCAGTCGGAGACGGCGTGGGCCTCGTCGATCACCAGGAGGCCCAGGTTGCCGGCGAGCCCGTCGAGCACCCGGCGCCCGAAGCCCGGGTTGGCGAGCCGCTCCGGCGAGACCAGCAGGACGTCGAGGTCACCGCCGCGCAGGGCGGCCTCGGTCGCCGACCACTCCTCCACGTTCGACGAGTTCACCGTCGCGGCCCTCAGCCCAGCGCGCGCCGCGGCCGCCACCTGGTCGCGCATCAGCGAGAGCAGGGGCGAGACCACCAGGGTCGGCCCCGCACCCTCGCTGCGGCGGATCGCGGTGGCGGCCCAGTAGACCGCGGACTTGCCCCAGCCGGTGGCCTGGACGACGAGGACCCGCGCCGCCGGCTCGCTCAGCGCCGCGACCGCGGTGGCCTGGTCGTCTCGCAGCCGTGCGTCGGGACCGGCCATCGCGGCGATCACCCGACCGGCGACGTCGGCCCGGGGCCGCGACAGCGCCATGGTCGTCGTACCTGTGGCTGCTGGAGTCTCGGTCATGGCGGCGACACTACGCACCCCCGGGGACAGTCCGGTGGCCGCGGCACCGGTCTGTGGACGAGCCTCAGACCGGCTCGATGATCGCCAGCCGCTCGAGCAGGAAGACGAAGGCCACCGCGAAGTCGTTCTCGGCCGTCTCCTTGCGCACCCGCGGCCAGTCCACCTGCTCCCGCAATGCCCGGGCGACCGGCAGCATCCGGCCGAAGTCACACGTGTGCTCGTCGAGCGCGTTGAGCTTCTGCACCATCAGCTCGGTGCCCGACAGGACCGGCATCAGGACCGAGAGCACCTCGATCTCGCTGGCGTCCTCCACCACCGCTCGCGTGGCCGGGTGGCCGGAGTCGCGGAAGATCACGTCGACCATCGCACCGTCGGTGTAGACCTTGAACAGCCAGTCCTCGGGCGGCTGGACGACCTGGAACCCCTCCTCGGCGAGGCACCCCGCCGCACGCCCGGCGTCCTCGTCGGCCACCATGAAGTCGACGTCGTGGTCCGGCTCGGGTCCGCCGCGCGCCCACACCGCGTAGCCGCCGACCAGCGCGAACGGGATTCCGCTCTCCTTCAGGGCGACCGCGACCCGCTTCAGGGCCTCGCGCATGTTCTCCTGCTCCTCCACGACCATGTCCGAGGAGATACCCAGACCCGGGTCAGGACTAACGACCGCGGCACGGGGAACGAGGTCCTCATGCGCGTTGCGACCTTCAACATCCTGCACGGCCGGTCCCCCGCCGACGACCGGGTCGACGTGGAGAGGTACGCCGCGGCGGTCAAGTCGCTCGACACCGACGTCCTGGCGTTGCAGGAGGTCGACCGGAACCAGCCGCGCTCGGCCAACGCCGACCTGACGGCCGTCGCGGCGGAGGCGATGGGCGCTGAGGAGCACCGCTTCGTCGCCGCCCTCTCGGGGAGCCCGGGGGCGACCTGGATGGCCGCCACCGGCGACGAGCAGCCGGACTCGGCCGCCTACGGGATCGCGCTGCTGAGCAGGCACCCCGTCCTCTCCTGGGAGGTGGTGCGACTGTCCAGCACGCCTACCCGCGTGCCGATGTGGTTCCCGGGCAGCCGGAGGCCGACGATGGTGCGCGACGAGCCACGGGTCGCCGTCGCCGCCCGGATCGACGCGCCCCACGGCGAGGTCACCGTGGTCAACACGCACCTCTCCTTCGTTTCCTGGTGGGGCCGTCACCAGCTCAGGACCGTGGTCCGCTCCCTGGAGGGCACCGACCCGGTGCTGCTCGTCGGGGACCTCAACATGGGGCTGGCGCGCGCTCAGGCGATCACCGGGATGCTGCCGCTGGTCGACCGGGCGACCTTCCCGGCGCACGAACCGCGCGAGCAGCTCGACCACGTGCTCGCGCGTGGCCAGGTCGGCGCGGTCACCGCCGTCGACGTACCCGAGCTGCCGCTGTCGGACCACCGGGCGCTGGTCGTCGACCTCGCCTGAGACCGCGCGCGACGACCACGCACGACGACCACCTGCCACGGCAGCCCGAGACGACGATCACCCCGCCGGGACAGCGGGAGGTGCGACCGACATCCGGGTGAGCACCCTCCCCCGGGCGTCGCGGAAGGACATCGCGCTGACCGGGTCGCTGGTCCGCACCCACCACAGCCGCGAGCCCGCCACCGAACGTGGCCGCGAGGTACGGGCCGGGATCTCACGGACCGACTGCTGCCCCACCACCGTGGCCCAGGCCGTCGCCGCCCCGTCGGGCATCCAGCCCAGCCACACGTCGAGCTCGCCGCCGGAGCCGAAGCCGCTGACCCGCGTCATGACCTCGGGCGAGACGGAGGAGCCGAGGTCCGAGCGGACGATCCGGCGCTGCCCGGAGTGCTCGGCGAGCAGCGCCCCGTCACACTGCGTCGAGGACGGCGGCCGGATGCAGGCGAACCACAGGTTGCCGACCTCGCTGAAGACCCCGTCGCCGGCGCTGAGCCCGTCCATCCACGCAGGTCGGTCGAGCGCCGCGGGGAGGTCGCCGTACGGCACCAGGCCGCGGACTCCGAGGTCGACCACCTCACCGTCGACGCGGTAGCTCGCCACCCCGTCCGCCCACGCGACGTAGGGGTCGCCAGAGGCGGGTACGACGACCATCGACCCTACCTGGATCGCGTCGGGGACCTCCGCCAGCACGCGCTGAGCGGCGTCGGTCAGAGCGACCGCGTCCACCGGCGGCCGGGGCACCTCCTGCCAACGGGCAGTGAGCCCCGAGGCGAGACCGGGTCCGGCCACGATCGCGAGCACACCCAGGACGGTGGCGACGATGACGGCGCGCTCGTGGCGAGCGGGCTGGTTCGAGGCGTGGGCGAGGCTCACGCAGCACCTCCCGGGGGATCGTCTCCACGATCACACGCGGGAGGCCGCTGCGGAAGCCCCGACGGCCGGCGGGGGCAGAGCCGTCAGCCGAAGAAGACCTCGGCCTCTGCGTACAGCTCGGGGGGGACCACCTTGAGCTCGCCGGTGCCCTCGGCGAGCGGGACCCGCACGATGTCGGTGCCGCGGAGGGCAACCATCGTGCCGAAGTCCTCGTCCTTGACGGCCGCGATCGCGGAGAGGCCGAAGCGCGTGGCCAGCCAGCGGTCGAACGCGGTCGGCGTGCCGCCGCGCTGCACGTGGCCGAGGACCACGGCGCGGGCCTCGTGGCCGGTGCGGTCCTCGATCTCCTTGGCGAGCCGGTCGCCGATGCCGCCGAGCCGGACGTGCCCGAAGGCGTCCTTCTCGCCGGTCTGCAGGGTCATGTCGCCGCCCTCCTTGGGCACCGCGCCCTCGGAGACCACGATGATCGGGGCGAACCCGTCGGCGAACCGGGAGTCGACGTACTGCGCGACCTTGTCGATGTCGAACGGCATCTCGGGGATGAGTACGACGGCCGCTCCACCCGCCATGCCCGAGTGCAGGGCGATCCATCCCGCGTGGCGGCCCATGACCTCGACCACGAGCACTCTCTGGTGCGACTCGGCCGTCGTGTGCAGCCGGTCGATCGCCTCGACGGCGATGTTGACCGCGGTGTCGAAGCCGAAGGTGAAGTCGGTCCCCGACAGGTCGTTGTCGATGGTCTTCGGGACGCCGACGACGTTCACGCCGAGGTCGGCGAGCTTGGTGGCGACACCGAGGGTGTCCTCGCCGCCGATCGCGATCAGCGCGTCGACGCCATGGACACCGAGCTGCTCCTTGATCTTGTCCACCCCGTGCTCGACCTTGAAGGGGTTGGTGCGCGAGGACTTCAAGATGGTGCCGCCGCGAGGCAGGATGCCTCGCACGTCGTCGCGGGTCAGCGGGATCGTGTCGCCCTCGAGGGGGCCGCGCCAGCCACCGCGGAACCCGACGAACTCGTAGCCGTACTCCTGGACGCCGCGTCGCACCACGGCCCGGATGACCGCGTTCAGACCGGGGCAGTCGCCGCCACCGGTCAGTACACCTACGCGCATGGGAATCGCTCCTTCGAGGTTGGTGGTCCTGAGCCTAGCGATCCGGATTGGATCGTTCCACGCCCCCGCCGCGGGGGCCCGTCCACGCCGGCTCTCTCCACAGCCGGCAGCACGCACGAGCGACTCGGTAGGGTCCGGGACCATGACCTTCTCGATCGTCGCCCGCTCCGCCGACGGCCAGTCCTGGGGCGTCGCCGTGGCCTCGAAGTTCCTCGCCGTCGGCTCCGCCGTACCGGCCGCCGTCGCCGGGGTCGGCGCCGTCGCCACCCAGGCCGAGGCGAACGTCGCCTACAAGGGCCTGGCGCTCTCCCACATGGACGAGGGCGCCACCGCCTCGGTCGCGCTGCAGCGGCTGCTCGAGGAGGACCCCGGCCGCGAGCACCGCCAGGTCGGTCTCGTCGACGTCGACGGCAACGCCGCCTCGCACACCGGCCACGGGTGCTTCGACTGGGCCGGCGGCGTGACCGACCGGGACGTCGCGATCCAGGGCAACATCCTCGCCGGACCCGAGGTGGTGGAGGCGATGAAGCGGGCCTGGGACGACAGCACGGACGAGCCCGACCTCGCCCGCCGCCTGCTGGCAGCCCTCCGCGCCGGGGACGAGGCCGGCGGTGACAAGCGCGGCCGGCAGTCCGCGGCGCTCCTCGTGGTGCGTGACGGGGCGGGGTACGGCGGCAACGACGACGTCGCGGTGGACCTCCGCGTCGACGACCACACCGACCCGGTCGCCGAGCTGGCCCGACTCCTCGACCTCAACGACCTGTACCTCACCGCCTCCACCGAGGAGGAGAAGGTGCCCGTCGACGAGGCGCTGGGCACCGAGCTCGACGACCGCGCCCGCCGGCTCGGCCACCGCGACTTTCATGCCTGGGTGGGCAGCGAGAACTACGAGATGCGCGTCAGCGGGTCCGACGACGCGCAGCAGTGGGTCGACCAGCGGGTGCTGGCGATCCTGCGCGAGCAGGCCCCCGACCACGGGCGGTCGGACTGAACCCGCACCCGCGGCTCAGGCGTTCTGGTCTCCGGCGGCCTGGCGGGCCCGGTAGGCGGCCACGGCGTTGCGGTTGCCGCAGGCAACGCTGCAGTACCGCCGTGAACGGTTCTTGGACAGGTCGAGGACGAGGCCCCGGCACGCCTCGTCGTCGCACACCCCGAGGCGCGACATCTCGTCGGCCCGGATCACGTCCATCATGGCCATCGCGACCTCGACCTTGATCCGGGTGGCCAGCGGCGCTTCGGCGGGCACCGCGTGCAGATGCCAGTCGAAGGCGTCGTGGCGGACCAGCTGAGGGACCGCCCGCGCCTCGGCCAGCATCGCGTTGACGATGCTCGCGGCGCCCTCCCGGTCGCTGGAGAGCAGCTCGCGCAGCACCGGGCGCAGTGCGCGCACCGTCTCCAGCTCCTCCGCGTCGGCGTCCCGCCGGCCGGTGAACGAGTACTCGGTGAACCACTCGGCGAGGGCCGCGGTCGTCGTCAACGTGTCGGGCGGCCCGGCGCTGTTGACCAGCACGACCGCCGCCTGCAGCGCCACCTCGGTGTCATGAGTGAAAATCACATTGACACATTACACACTGTCTCTTACCGTCATGAGCCATGACGGCTATCACTCATGACACCGCGGCTGCCAGGCCGGGCCTTCCCGCCGGGACCCATCTCGTCGGGGGGCTGGCCTTCGCGACCGTCTCCGCGGTGTCCTTCGGGCTGTCCGGCCCGTTGGCCCGCGGCCTGATCGACACCGGCTGGAGTCCCGGTGCCGTGGTCACGGTCAGGATCGGCCTGGCCGCCCTGGTGGTGGCTCCCCTGGGTCTGTCCGCCTTGAAGGGCAGGTGGTTCCTGCTGCGTCGCAACGCCGCGCTGATCGCGGTCTACGGCGCGCTCGCGGTCGCCGGCGCCCAGTTCGCCTACTTCTCCGCCGTGTCCTACATGCAGGTCGGGCCGGCCCTCCTGATCGAGTACACCGCCCCGGCCGCCGTGGTCGTCTGGCTGTGGCTCCGTCACGGCCAACGGCCCGGGCCGGTCACGCTGGTCGGCGCCGGACTCGCCGCGGCCGGCCTGACGTTGGTGCTCGACGTGTTCTCCGAGTCCTCCCTCAGCACCCCTGGGGTGCTGTGGGCACTGGGCGCGATGGTGGGCGCGACGTCGTACTTCCTGATCTCGGCCGACGTCGACAACGGACTTCCGCCACTGACCCTGGCGGCCGGTGGTCTGACCGTCGGCACGGCGATCCTCACGGTCCTCGGTGCGGTCGGTCTCCTGCCGATGCATGCCAACACCCGGCCGGCGACGTACGCCGGGCACGGGGTCGAGTGGTGGGTCCCGCTGCTGCTCCTCGGGCTGGTGACCGCCGCGGTCGCCTACACCTTCGGCATCGCGGCCGGGCGTCGGCTGGGGTCCCGACTCGCCTCGTTCGTCGCGCTGCTGGAGGTGCTCTCGGCCGTGGTGTTCGCCTGGCTGCTGCTCGGTGAGCTGCCGCGACCGGTGCAGCTGGCCGGTGGTGCCCTCATCCTCACCGGGGTCGTCGCGGTCAAGGTCGGGGAACGCAGGGTCCAGGTCTCGCCCTGACCCCGGCGCACCGGCCGCCGTCGTGCGCGTCGGGCCCGTGACCTCCGAGGGGTCGGGCTATTTTGTGGGCACCGCCGACCGCGGTGCCCACACGCCGACCCAGGAGCCGCCAGGATGAGCGTTCTCGCGATCGATGCAGGTACGACGGGCGTCACGGCCGTCGTCGTGACACCCGAGGGCACCATCGCCGCGAAGGGCTACCAGGAGTTCGCCCAGCACTTCCCCCGACCCGGCTGGGTCGAGCACGCGCCGGAGGAGATCTGGCAGGCCACGCTCGAGGCCACGCGCGAGGCGGTCAAGGCCTACGAGCGAACCGGCGGTCCCGAGCTCCGGGCGATCGGCATCACCAACCAGCGCGAGACCGTGCTGCTGTGGGACCGCGAGACACTGGGCTCTCCCCGTCGCGCGATCGTGTGGCAGGACCGTCGTACCGCCGAGATCTGCACCCGCATGCGCGAGGAGGGCAAGGAGGATCGGATCGCCGCGCTCACCGGGCTGCGGCTCGACCCGTACTTCTCCGGCACGAAGCTGGCCTGGCTGCGGGAGAACGAGCCGAACACGTGGGCGCTGGTCGAGGACGGCCGCTACGCGATCGGCACCGTCGACTCCTACCTGATCGCCCGCATGACTCGCGGCACCTGGCACGTCACCGACGTGTCGAACGCCTCACGCACGCTGCTGTTCGACCTCGAGGCCGGCGACTGGTCCGACGAGCTGTGCGGGCTGTTCGGTGTCCCCCGCGAGGCGCTGCCGGAGATCGTGCCGTCGTGGGGCCACATCGCCACCTCCGACCCGAAGGTGTTCGCGGGGCTGGAGCTGCCGATCGCGGGGATCGCCGGGGACCAGCAGGCGGCACTGTTCGGGCAGACCTGCTTCGAGGTCGGGGACAGCAAGTGCACCTACGGCACCGGGTCGTTCATCCTCACCAACACCGGCACCGAGGTGGTCCGCTCCGAGGGTCTGCTGACCACCGCGGCCTGGCGCTCCCCCGAGGGCGAGACGACCTACGCGCTCGAGGGCTCGATCTTCGTCACCGGCGCGGCGGTGCAGTGGCTGCGTGACGGGCTGCAGATCGTCGGCGCGGCCCCCGAGACCGAGGCGATCGCGAGGACCGTCCCGGACTCGCAGGGCGTGGTGTTCGTGCCGGCGCTCACCGGCCTCGGCGCCCCGGACTGGGACCCGCACGCCCGGGGGATGATCATCGGCATCACCAGGGGTACGACGCGCGCCCACATCGTGCGGGCCACGCTCGAGGCGATCGCCTTCGAGGTCCGCGACGTCGTGGAGACGCTGCCGGACCGGACCTCGATGCCGGTGCTGCGGGTCGACGGCGGCGCCTCCTCCAACGACCTGCTCTGCCAGATCCAGGCCGACCAGCTCGGCGTCCCGGTCGAGCGGCCCGAGATCGTCGAGACCACCGCGCTGGGCGCCGCCTTCCTCGCCGGGCTCGGGGCCGGGGTGTGGCCGTCGATGGCCGACCTGGAGGGCACCTGGCACCTCGACCGTCGTTTCGAGCCGGAGGGCGACCGGGAGTCGGCCGACGCCGCGCACGACAGGTGGCGCGACGCGGTCGAGCGGTCGAAGGGCTGGGCCTGAGGCCTTGTCGATGCCTGCGTAGCGGGTAAGCGTCGGGACCACCGAGACCTCGGAGGCTGACCATGAGTAGTCCCATGTCGACCGCCCCGCCGGTGGAGCCCGAGCCCGTGGTTCCCGGGGCAACCTGGAACCGGTCGCCGCACCGACCCGTCACACCGGCATGGAAAGAGCCGTGGCGCTGACGTTCGCCCTCGCGTGTGCAGCCGGCTGTGCCGCCCCGGAGGCAGCGCCCTCCTCGGCGCCGACGACCCCCGAGCCGACGGTGGTTGCGTCGACGACTCCCGCCGCCTCAGCGCCGGACCAATGGGCCTGCCCGCCCGGTTCACGGAGTGACTTCTTCACGGATCCGGTGGTCTACCCCGTCGACGTGCCCCTGCGCGCCATCGTGGCCGACATCGAAGCCGGCTCCTTCCACATCGACCGCAACGGGTACGACGCCACCGTGACGTTCCGCGACAGCAGGGGGCTGATCGCGATGCGGTACGAGTACGTCCGAGGTGACACCCGCGGGTGGAGTCTCGAACGCGGCCGCGTCTGCTGAGGTCCACGCGTCAACGTCGGGGACGGTTCCGCCACCTCACCGCAAGGACCCGAGCGCCTTCCGCGCCCTGTCGACCGCCGCCTGCGCCTCCGCAACCGCCTCCTCCCGATCATCGCGGGCCTCCTCTGCGTCGGACAGCTGGTCCTCGTTGTCCTCGACCCGCTTCTCGACCTCGGCGAGCCGGCGACGCAGCTCGTCGACCTCGGCGTGGAGCTGGAGCTCCTTGGCCTCCCGCTTCTCCACCTTGCGCTGCGCCTTCTCCCACTGCCGCCGTGCCGCCGCGAGCTCGGACTCAGCCTCGGCGAGCGCCTGTTCGGCCTCCTCGATCGCGGCGGTGTCGTCCTCGACGACGGTCAGCTCGGGCTTGGCCGGCGCGGCCCTCGCCGTACGGCGTGCCGGTGCCCGTCGTACGACGTCCGCGCCGATCGCGCTGGGGACGGCCACCGACTCGGCCACGCCGGCGACCTCTGTCCCGGCGGGCGCGAGCGGCTTGACCAGCATCCCGGTCCGCACCGCGGCGGCGGCGTCGTCGTCGACCATCGCCGCGTGCAGCGTCTCCTCGACCTGGGTCACGACCGGGTCACCGAGCTTCTGTCCGAGGTCCGCGGCGACCACGCGAGCCCGCCGAGCGACGGCCGCGACGAGCTGGCGGCGCTGACGTCCGAGCCGGCGCAGCTCCTCCCCCGCCATCGTCGCCTGGGCCTCCCGCAGCGCACTGCCGAGGGCGAGGACCTGCTCGACCTGGTCCGGCTCGTGGCGGACCAGCATGTTGACGGTCCACGCGGCGGTGACCGGCTTGGGAAGCTTCTTGATCTCCGCGACGAGCGTCTTGTCGCCGTCACCCTTGGCCTCGGCCGCGAGCTCGGTGCGGCGCGGGACGAACTCGTCCGGGCGCGTCGAGTACAGCTCCTCGGCCGCCGCCATCAGGTCCACGGAGCGAGCATAGAGCCGTCCACCGCCCGCTACTCGGGCTCGTCGAGACCTTGCTCGATGGCGTACCGCACCAGCTGTACCCGGTTGTGCATCTGCAGCTTGCGCAGCGTGTTCTGCACGTGGTTCTGCACGGTCCGGTGCGAGAGCACCAGACGGTCGGCGATCTGCTTGTAGGACAGGCCCTTCGCCACCAGCCGCAGCACCTCGGTCTCCCGATCCGTGAGCCGGGGCGTGTCGCTGCGCTCGGTGGTGGGCGTGTCGGAGAGACGGCGGTACTCCCCCAGCACCAGACCCGCCAGCCCGGGCGTGAAGACGGTGTCACCGCGGGCGACCCGGGTGACCGCATCGACCAGCTCCGGCTTGGAGGCGGACTTCACGAGGTAGCCGGTGGCTCCGGCCTTCACGGCCTCCAGCACGTCGGTCTGCTCGCCCGAGGCGGAGAGGATCAGCACCCGCACGGTCGGGTCGCCCTGCACCAGCGTCGCGGTCACCTCCACGCCGTTGGGCGCGGGGATCTGCAGGTCCAGCACCACGACCCGTGGCCGCGTGGCCTTCGCGCGGGTCAGCGCCTCGGTGCCGGTGGCCGCGGTCGCGACCACGCGGAACCCCGCACCCTCGAGGTCGCGAGCGACCGCGTCCCGCCACATCGGATGGTCGTCGACGACCATGACCGTGACCGTGTCCTCGTCCACGCAGCCTCCCTCGTCCGACCGCACGAACGCTAGCGATCCCCGGCGGGCGGCACGTAGCGCCCACGCCGATGGGCCAGCGGCTCCCGCTCCTCGCCGATCTCGACGTGCTCCACCTCGGCGTCGACGAGCAGCGACCAGCCCACCTCCCTTTGCTGCCCGGTCACGCGCACCCCGGCCCACGCGCTCGCCCCCAACAGCCGCGGTCCCCAGTCGGTGTCCTGCCAGGTGCCGAGCCGGAACGGCCCGCCGGGTGCCGGCGCCTGCCCGGCGAACGCCTCGGCGAGGTCGCGGTGCGCCCACTCGAGAAGCTGTACGACGGCCGTCCCGGTGTCCTCGAACGCCTCCGCGAAGTCCGAGTCGGGATCGACCAAGGCGAGCAGGTGTGACGGCTCCCCGGCCGCGACCATCAACGACGACACGGTCAGCCCGGCCCGGTCGTGACCGGTCCCGGTGGTCCACAGCGACACCGTCCCGCCCAGGCGGCCGCGCAGGCGCCGTACCGGGTCACGCGCGGACTCAGGCTGGGCGAAGGGGTGGTCCGAGTGGATGGTCATGCCGCCAACCTACGACGCGGGCGCCGGTCCTACGCCTGGCGGACACACCGACATCGGGTCACCGAAGCCCCGGCATGTCGTAGACGAACCACGTCAGCGCCAGGCAGTTCGAAGCGACGGTTCCCCAGAAGAAGGCGCGAAACGGTTGCTTCCTCGTCTTGTGCCGGAAGACTCGCCGCGCAACCAAGCCGCCGGGCCATCCACCCACCAGGTCGACAAAATGGAGATTTGCCTCTGGAATCCGCCATGCGCCCCGCTCCGCAGCGGTCTTGTCGGCGCGGTACATCGCGAACGCAACGAGGCTGAGCCCGCCATACCCGGCCAACAGGGCTGCCGGGAGTTGGTCCACAGCTGCAAGTCCCGCCAGGAGGGCGAAGAAGATGGTCGTGGTGGCGATAGCCGTGGTGAGACCCCGGGGAACTGTCCGCATGGTCCGCGCGGGGGCAGCGTAAAGAACCCGGGAGGCACGAAGCCTGTCCCGCGTATCGCGGTCCGCGGCGTAGGTGACAGCGTCGTTCGCAACAGGTCGTCGCCCGCGAGGGAAGGAGCTCACATGGACGAACACGCGTGCCCCACCGTCGTTCGGGCTGATGAACCCGAAACCCCTGGAGTCGTTCCACTCGGTCAAGATCCCCTGCTGCCGCACCCGCTCATTGTGTACCCGGGACCGGACTCTGACCTCGAGAACACCTGCAAATCGCGGAAGTGCATGCCATCTCGCGGGCGCCGGGAAGGCGGAGCCTCAGCGGGGGAAGGCCAGCTCCCACTCGGTGCCCTGACCCGGGCCGGTCGTCAGCGTCGCGGTGCCTCCGAGGTCGCTCACGCGGCCGCGGACGGACTCGCTCACCCCGAGACGCCCCTCTGCCACGGCCGTCTCGAGCCGACCGGCGGGGATGCCCGGCCCCTCGTCGCGCACGGTCACCACCACCTCCGCGCCGAGGTCCTCCAGCAGCACCCACGCGGGCGCGTCGGCACCGACATGGCGGTCGACGTTGTCGAGACAGGCACGGACGGCGGCCACGATCTCGGTCACCCGTGCCGCGGGCAGCTCGACCGGTGTTCCCGGCACGGCGACGGTCACCCGGCTGCCTGCGAGACCCCGAAGCGCCTCGGCCAGGTCGACGGTTCCGGGCCCCGCTCCGTCAGCCCGCGAGGTCCCTTGAACCAGCCCGCGCAGCGCTACCTCCTGCTCCCCCGCCAGCCGCCCCAGCTCGGCCGCCTCACCGCCGAGCTCGAGGCCGCGCCGCTGCACGAGCGCGAGCACCTGCAGCACCCCGTCGTGCACCGCACGCGCCAGCCGGGCCCGCTCCGCTGCGGCAGCGGCCTCCCGCTCCGCACGGTCGCGGGCCGCGCCCATCTCCTTGAGGAGACCGGAGGTGTAGCCGAGCACGGGCCCGCCGATCATCAGCAGGAAGATGTTGCCAAGCACCGGCTGCTCGACGTCGCTGCGGATCGCGAGGTCGGCCAGCGACACCGCGAGCGAGGCGATGAGGCCGCCGAGCCAGTGCCCGTGGATGCCCCAGGCGAGCACCACCCCCATCACCCAGAAGCCCGGCAGCGTCGTGTCGAACTCCCCCGCCTTCACCAGCGGTGTCGACAGGACGGCGGCCACGGTGACCACCAGGTCGGTGACGAGCAGTGGGCTGCGGCGACGGCCGGGCTGGTCGTAGGCCCAGATCGCCACCGCGGTCCAGGCGACGAGCACGCCCAGCACGACGGCCGCCACGAGGGGCCGGTCGAGCTCGTCACGCCGCCAGAGGCTCACCGCGATCGCGTTGAGCAGGACGACGACGCGCAGCACCGCCAGCGCGCGATACATCGTGGTCTCGACGGCCTCGGTCGCCTGGTCGTGGGCGGGGCCGATCCCGAGCGCCCGCGACAGGCTCTCTCGGGGCATGCGTCAGGACGCTTTGAGCTCGGGACTCTCCGGGTCGCCCGGCGTCCCGTCCTCGGCGGTCCTGGCCCTGGCCTCGGCGGCCGCCCTGCGTGCGGTCTCCTTGTCGAGTACCTTGGCCTTGCTGGCGTACATGTCGACGTACTCCTGGCCCGACAGCTGCATGATCTCGTACATGATCTCGTCGGTGATCGAGCGCAGGATGTAGCGGTCGTTCTCCAGGCCCTCGTAGCGGGAGAAGTCCAGCGGCTTGCCGAAGCGCACCAGCGGGCGGGTGAACGAACCGAACTTCTTGCCGGGGGGTGCGACGACGTCGGTGCCGACGACCGCGATCGGGATGACCGGGACCTTCATCTCCAGGGCGAGCCGGGCGACGCCGGTCTTGCCGCGGTAGAGCCGACCGTCGTGGGAGCGGGTCCCCTCGGGGTAGATGCCGAACAGCTCGCCGGCGTCGAGGACCTTCTTCGCCGACATCAGCGCCCCCTCGGCAGCGGACCCGCTGGAGCGGTCGATCGGCACCTGGCCGGCGCCGGAGAAGAACCGCTTCTGCAGCCAGCCCTTGATGCCCGGGGTGGTGAAGTACTCCGCCTTGGCGACGAACGTGACCCGCCGGGTCAGCGTCAGCGGCATGAACAGCCAGTCGGCGTAGGACAGGTGGTTGCTGGCGAGGATGGCCGGACCCTCCTCGGGGACGTTCTCGGCGCCCTCCACACGCGGCCGGAAGACCATGCGCAGCAACGGGCCGAGCAGCACCCATTTGAGCAGCCAGTAGAACACCCGTGAACCTCCTGTCGTGGGGCCTAACCCTAGCCCCGTTTCCGGGGGCGTGCGACGATGAGTTGGAGTTGTCCGCGGGCGGGTCTCGCGGACGCCGTACGTCCCTCGCACCCCTGGAGTGCCCCGTGTCCGTCGACCCACACGCAGAGCCGTTCCACGCCACCGGCGAGCCCGACGAGCAGGGCCGCCGCGTCGGCGTCCTGCTCAGCCACGGTTTCACCGGATCGCCCGCGTCGATGGTGCCCTGGGGCAGGCACCTCGCCGCGCACGGCTTCGGTGTCGCGGTGCCCCGGCTGCCCGGGCACGGCACGTCGTGGCAGGAGATGAACCGGACGAGCTACGAGGACTGGTACGGCGAGCTCGAGCGCGCCTTCGAGAAGCTGAAGGCCGAGCACGACCACGTCGTGGTCGGTGGCCTGTCGATGGGGGGTGGGCTGGTGCTGCGCCTGGCCGCCCGCAAGGGTCGCGAGGTCGCGGGCGTGATGCTGGTCAACGCCGCCGTCGCGTCGAACAACAAGCAGCTGCTCGCCGTGCCCCTGCTCAAGCGGGTGCTCCCCTCGATGCCGGGCATCGGCAACGACATCAAGAAGTCCGGGCAGGACGAGCACGGCTACGACCGCATCCCGCTCAAGGCGCTCGGCTCGATGCTGGCCGGCTGGAAGGCGGTGCGTGAGGAGCTCGCGCAGGTGACCCAGCCGATCGTGCACTTCCGGTCGTCCGAGGACCACGTCGTGGACCCCTCGTCGTCGCGGATCATCGCGAGCAAGGTCTCCTCCCGCGTGGTCGAGGAGCGCATCCTGGAGAACAGCTACCACGTGGCGACCCTCGACAACGATGCACCGGTGATCTTCGAGGAGTCCGTCGAGTTCGTCCGCCGCGTCACGTCGGAGACGTGACCACACCATGACTCCTGTGCCCCAGGACCCCGAGGACCCCCGCGACCGGGGGCCCGGCGACCACGGACGGCGGCTCGACGAGGACGCCGCCTGGCGTGCGATCGTCGAGAACTACGGCGAGCCCGCGCTCGGCCCGGACCCCGAGCCGCCGGCGCCCGAGCCGGAGCCGGAGCGGCCCACACCGCAGGACGAGCGCCTCCGTGGTCTCTTCCAGCCGTCGTGGAGCGATCCGCTGGAGACCGAGGCGACCTGGGAGGACGAGGGCCACTTCGTGCCGCCCACCCCTCCGCCGGTGGTCGCTCGCGACCCCCGCCGCAGGGCCGCGTGGATCGGGCTGTTCGGCTCCCCCACCTTCATGCTGATCGCGGTCGTCCTCGGCTGGAACCTTGCCGACTGGTTCATGCTCGGCCTGGCCGGTGCGTTCGCCGGAGGCTTCATCTACCTCGTCGCGACCATGCAGAACCGGCGTCCCGGAGACGGCGGCGACGGCGCGGTCGTCTAGGAGACTGCGCCGGGCGTCGACGCGACCGAGCAGACCACGGTCGAGACGGGGGCCGCACTCAGTCTGAGCAGTCGACCGCGACTGCAAGAGCGGCGCAGATCTCCCGCATCCGGGCCTCGGACACACGTCCGAGTCGTTCGACGAGAATCGCGATCGAGACACTTTCGACGGAGTCGAGGTTGACTGCCGAGCGACGAGGCACCGGGTGGTCGCCGGGCTCGAGGAGGACTTCGCTCGCAAGGCCTCGGACAGTGGTGGTGCAGGGGGCGATGAGCGCGCGACGATGGCGGGGGATGACTGCATTGCGAGAGAGGACGACAACAGGCCTCCGCCCGATCTCCGCCATCTCGCACCACCACACCTCCCCGCGTGCGGGGAGGTCCGTCATGACGTCGCTACCGCTCGTCTGAAGGACGCCAGGTCTCCCCACTCGTCCGGCTCGTCGAGCGGGTGCGCGTCGTACGCGGCGTAGCTGGCGTCGACTTCGGCCGAGCGATGGCGAGCCAGCAACGCAGCGAGGGCTTCGTCGACAAGCGCGGAGTCAGGCTTCCCGGACGCCCTGCGTGCGCTCTCGAGGAGTTCCGCGTCGACCGTCGTGCTCAGGCGTGTGCGACCCATGCCACAATCATGCCACAAACTAGGTGTCCGGCCAGTCCTCGTCGAGATCGATCTTCTCGACCGGGCCCTTCCGACGCGCGCTGTCCTCGGGGGCCGAGGCCATCGCGAGGCTCAGCGCCTGGAACAACGACGACGCCGCGGACGTGAGGTGCTGACGGACCTCGGGACTGGTCGCGCGAACGGCGCTGATCCCTCGGCAGATCGGGCAGTAGGAGCAGTCCTTGCCCCCGGTGGCGATGTGCTCGTTGACGTCGTCGAGCAGGGAGGAGGCCCCCGCAGCGGCACCGGCCGCCGCATCGGCGTACTCCCCGCCACTCTCCTTCGCCCAGCCCTGCAGCGCCGCGAACAGCTTCGCGGCCTCCTCGGCGACGCTGCCGACCGGCTTACGCTCCTCGCTCACTCGTCCTCCTCCGCCGCCGCGAACCGGATCATCAGCGAGCCGTCCTCGACACGCGCGCCGGCCACGCGCTCGCGACGCAGCGCCACCGGGAGTGAGAAGAGCCTGCGGTAGGACCCCACCGTCACGACGAGCTCGTCGCCGTGGCGGGCCAGGTCGACGTCGTCCCGGGCCGCGAACGGTAGCGCCATGGTCAGCACCGACCCGGCGGCCGTCCTGGTGATCGTCATCGGGTCGTCGCCCTCGGGCACCGCGAACGGGTCGTCGGCGCCGTACACCTCGCTGGCGAAGGCGCCGAGCTCGCCGACGCCGATCGGCTCGGAGGGACGGTACGGCGACCTCCACACCGGCATGTGCGCGAAGGACTGCTCGACCTCCTTCATCACCCGCTGCTGCGCCTCGACCCACTGCGCGCGCCAGGCGTCGGAGCCGGCCTCGGGAAAGATCCGGTTCGCCACCACGCCATCGACGCGGTAGCCGAACAGCGACAGGGTGGTCAGGGACCGTCGCGCCTCGGCGACCACGACCGTCTCCGGGGTGAGCACGAGCCGCACCGTCGCCTCCGGACCGGTGAGCAGCTCGTGGACCTCCTCGAGGTCACGGTGCAGGCGGTTCACCGCGTCGAAGACGCTGCCGCGCGGCATCGGCACGCCGGTGGCCCGGCTGAGAACCGGCTTCAGGGTCTGGACGAAACGCCGCTGGGCCGGTAGGACGCGGTCCATGTACCACCCGAGCGCCTCGGGGAGGGCGAGCAGACGGAGCGTCTCGGCGGTCGGCGCGCAGTCCACGACGATCACGTCCCACGCCCCCGATCGGGCATGTGCACGCAGCTCGAGCAGCGCGAGGACCTCCTCGGCGCCCGGCAGCACGGTCAGCTCCTCGGCGGCGATCCGGTCCACCCCGACCGCGTCGAGCACCGACAGGAGGTAGCCCTGGACCTCTGCCCACGACTCCTCGAAGCGTCGCTGTGCGTCCACCTGCTGCACGAACAGCTGCGGGGCGACCTCGGTGGGCTCGCTGCCGATGGGCTCGGCGAAGGCGTCGCTCAGCGAGTGTGCCGCGTCGGTGGACAGCACGAGGGTGCGCGCCCCTCGCTCAGCGGCGAGGGTCGCCGTACCGGCCGCGGCGGTGGTCTTGCCGACGCCGCCCTTGCCGGTGAAGAGGATCGTGCGCACGCTCAGGAGAGGGACTCGACGCGCTTCTTCAGGCCCTTGAGCGCGGTGTCGATGATGACCTTCTCGGCCTTGCGCTTGAGCATGCCGATCATCGGGATCGAGATGTCGACCGCGAGGCGGTACGTCACCTCGGTGCTGCCGTCGCCGCGGTCCTCGAGCTCGTAGGTGCCGTCCATGGCCTTGAGCATCTTGCCCTCGGCGAGGGTCCAGTCGACGGAGCGGTCCCCGTTCCAGTCGTAGGCGAGCGTGTACTGGTCCTTGATCGGGCTGGCGTCGAGCTCGAAGTAGACCTTCTTCGCGCGCCCGCCGGAGCCGGGCACCACGACCTCGGCCTTCTTCACGCCCTGGGCCCACTGCGGGTAGGCCTCGAAGTCGCCGATCACGGCCATGACCTCGGCCGGTGCGGCGTCGACGACGATGCTGGAGGTCGTTTGTTCAGCCATGGTCTGCGCGTACCCCTTAGTCCGGTCTACCTGTCGGGGAGCGTACCGGATGGGCTCCTCACCGAGTCGCCCACCGAGGTCGTCGTACTCCCCCACTCGCGACCTGGTCCGGACAGACCGCGGTAGCGTTCGGCTGTGGGCCGAACCGACGTCACGAGTGCCAGAGGTGTTGCCGGTGCGTGAGTACAGCACGCCCCTCGAGGTCGAGGTGCCCACCACGGGCAACCTGACCGACGACATCGTCCGCAACGCCGAGGCCGACCCGGACCGGGTCGCGTTCAGCAGGCGTGGCCCGGACGGCGGGTGGGAGGACGTCACCGCTGCGGCGTTCCTCGCCGAGGTCCGGGGCGTCGCGAAGGGCCTCGTCGCCGCCGGTGTCGAGCCGGGCGACCGGGTCGCGATCATGTCGAGCACGAGGTACGAGTGGACCCTGGTCGACTACGCGATCTGGTTCGCCGGGGCGGTCACCGTGCCGTTGTACGAGACGTCGTCGATCGAGCAGATCCGTTGGGCGCTCGAGGACTCGGGCACCCGGGCGCTGGTGGCGGAGTCCCCGGCCGACCTTGACCGCGTCGGTGAGGCGCGCGCGATCACCGCTCCGCTCGAACGGGTGTGGTCCTTCGAGCAGGACGCGGTCGCAGCGCTGACCGAGCAGGGCGCGGGGGTGTCCGACGAGGACCTCGAGAAGCGACGCACCGCCGTCACTCCCGACTCCCTCGCCACCATCGTCTACACCTCCGGGACCACGGGTCGGCCGAAGGGCTGCCTGCTCACCCACGGCAACTTCATGGCCGAGGTGGGGGCTGCCGTGAGCGGCCTGCACGAGCTGTTCGAGGACCCCGAGGCGGCCACGCTCCTCTTCCTCCCGCTCGCGCACGTCTTCGCCCGGGTCATCCAGGTCGGCGCGGTCAACGCCCGTGTCCGGCTGGGCCACGCGCCGGACGTGAAGCGCCTGCTCCCCGACCTGCAGTCGTTCCGTCCCACCTTCATCCTCGCGGTGCCCCGGGTGTTCGAGAAGGTGTTCAACACCGCCTCGCAGAACGCCGCGGCGGACGGCAAGGGACGGGTCTTCGACCTCGCTGCCACCACGGCCATCGCCTACAGCCAGAGCCTCGACCACCGCGGGCCGGGCCCGCTGCTGCGACTGCGGCACAAGGCGTTCGACCGGCTCGTGTACGCCAAGCTCCGAGAAGCCCTCGGTGGCAGCTGCCGCTACGCGGTCTCAGGGGGCGCCCCGCTCGGCGAGCGGCTCGGCCACTTCTACCGCGGGATCGGGCTGGTGGTGGTGGAGGGCTACGGCCTCACCGAGACCACCGCGGCGATCACCGCCAACGTGCCGGAGACCTCCAAGATCGGCAGCGTGGGCCGCCCGCTCGGCGGTACGACGATCCGGGTGGCCGACGACGGCGAGCTGCTCGTGCGTGGTGGCCAGGTCTTCTCCGGCTACTGGAACAACCCGAAGGCGACCGAGGAGATCCTCGTCGACGGGTGGCTGCACACCGGCGACCTCGGCGAGATCGACGACGAGGGCTTCGTGCGGATCAGCGGCCGCAAGAAGGAGATCATCGTCACCGCCGGCGGCAAGAACGTCGCCCCCACCGTCCTCGAGGACCGTCTCCGGGGCCACCACCTGGTGAGCCAGTGCATGGTCGTCGGCGACGGGCGGCCCTACATCGCCGCCCTGGTCACGATCGACCCGGACGCTCTCACGCCCTGGGCCGAGCACCACAAGAAGCCGAACGACGTCGCCCGGCTCACCGAGGACGACGACCTCCGCTCCGCGATCCAGTCCGCCGTCGACGACGCGAACAAGGCCGTCTCGCAGGCAGAGTCGATCCGGCGGTTCACGATCCTTCCGGTCGACTGGACCGAGGAGGCCGGCCACCTCACCCCGAGCCTGAAGCTACGTCGGGACCGGGTGATGCGGGAGTTCCGCGCGGACGTGGAGCGGCTCTACTCCTGAGGGCACTTGCCGGCGAGCACGCCTTCGAGGGCGCCCGCGGCGTGTGCCCAGGTCGCGATTCCGCTCGGCACCGGCAGCCGGTCGTCGGGCCGGCCGTACGACGGGACGCGCCCCAGCAGCTCGGTCAGCACCTCGGCGACCCGGCTGACGGACCGCGGCGCCACGACCACCGCATCAGGACCCGCCACCGCCTCGGGGGCACCACCGGAGTCACCGACAAGGACCGGGAGGCCACAGGCCTGCGCTTCGGTGAAGACGATCCCGAACGCTTCAGCCTCGAGACCCCACCGCCTGGTGCGGCACGGCATGGCGTAGACGTCACCGGCATCGGTGTAGGCAGGCATCTCCTCCCACGGCACACTCCCGGTGAAGACCACGGAGTCCTCGACGCCTCGCTCGGCGACCAGCTCCTCGACCGCACCGCGGTGGGGTCCGTCGCCGACGAGCAGCAGCCATGCGTCCGGAGCCTTGCGCAGGACCTCGGGCCACGCCTTGACCAGCGTGTCTTGGCCCTTGCGCTTCACGAACCGGGCCGTGCACACGACCACGGGTGCGTCCGCCGGGATGTCGAGACGCTTCCGAACCTCTGCTCCCCCACACCCCGGGTAGAAGCGCTCGGGGTCCACCCCGGGAGACATCCGCACCATCCTCGACGCAGCCTCCGGTGAGAGCGCGGCTGCGATGCGTTCGCGACACCACTCGCTGACGTAGGTCATCACGTCGACGGAGTCGCCGATCCTGCGCAGCAGCTGCCGGGTCACCGGCACCCGCGCCCACCACACCTCGTGGCCGTGGGTCAGCGCCACGATCCGGTTGGCGCCGGCACGCCGCAGTCGCCGGCCCAACAGGCCCAGCGGCGCTGACGCCCCGAAGACGACCCGGTCGCAGCCGTGACGCCGCATGACCTCGACCACCCGGCGCCCCACGGCAGGGGTGGGCAGCAGCATCGAGGCGGGGTCGCGGTAGACGGGGAACGGCAGGCCGGCGTCGTACTCCCGGTCCCCTGGCATCGACGCGGTGTAGACGACGACCTGGTCGGGGTCCATCCGCTCGCACAGCGCGAGCACGAACGTCTCGATGCCGCCACGCCGGGTCGGGAAGTCGTTGGTGACGACGAGGACGCGGCTCACCGGTCGTCCCCGGCCCGCTCCAGGGACGCCGGCAGGCCGGCTCTCTCGAGGACGGTCGGGTGGGAGCCGAACCAGAACTGGCTCCAGGCCGGTGGAGTCGGGTCGCTCAGCGACTTCAGGGCGAGCTCACGCTGCATGTCCACGAACGTAGTGGACTCCCCTGTCGCCGCGAGGGCGTCGCGGTCGGAGCGTGTCTCGATCGCCCGGCTGATGCCGGCCTCCACGGGCGAGACCGCCAGGAGCGCGACGGCCCACAGCGCGAGCACCAGCGGGACGGCAGCGGGGTCCCCGAGGCCGCGGATGCCGAGTCGCCGCCGTAGCCGCGTCGAGTCCATCACCAGCGCGAGCAAGGCGACACCGAGCACGGCGCCGCTCGCCCCCAGGACCGTGCCGACCAGGACGTCGTTGTGCTTCGCGTGCGCCAGCTCGTGGGCCACGACGACCTCTGCCTCGGGAAGGGGCAGGTCCTCGACGAGGGTGTCGTAGAGCACCACCCGCCGGGTGTCACCGAACCCGGAGACGTAGGCGTTGTACGTCGTGGTGCGCTGGGACGCGTCCGAGACGAGGATCTCGTCGATCTCGACCCCCTGCCGCTCGGCGAGCGTGAGCACGGACGAGCGCAGCTCACCCTCGGGCAGCGGCTCGAAGTCGTTGAACACCGGCTCGACCACCACTGGGTAGAGGAACGAGCCGGCGAGGGTGAGCACCACCGCCGCGACACCGGCCCAGGCGAACCACCAGCGCGGTGACCGCCGTGCAGCGAGCACGAGGACGAGCAGGACGAGGGCGGTGAGGAACCAGGAGACGAGCAGCGACCGACCGAGGTCGAAGATCCACGCGCCCCAGGGCTGCTCGCTCAGTCCGAACTCGAGGCGTCGCGCGTGGTGGGCGACCGCGAACGGCAGCGTGGCGAGCCGTCCGAGGGCGAGGACGAGGAGCGTCGCGAGCATCACCACGAGCCACCACCGGCGGCTGCCGAACATCCGCCTGACAAGAGCCGCACCCCAGGGCGTGAAGCCGAGCAGGGCGGCGACGAGGAGCGAGACGGCGTACGACGCCCAGCCAAGGTAGCGCCGGGTGGTCGAGTACTCCTCCGCACGCGCGATCTGGTCGGGGGTGAACAGGTCGGAAGCCCGTGCGGGCCGGAGGTCACCGCCGGGCACCCGGTCCCAGGGCACCTGGGTGACCGCCAGGACGACGAAGACCGTCGCCGCCACCAGCACGACGGCCCAGGCGGTACGACGGTCCAGCCTCATCCCGCGAGCTCGCGGAGGTAGTTCCGCCACTGTCTCGTGAAGGCCCTCTCGGTCGTCCCGAGGCCGTCGAACGCTGCCTGGACGCTCGTGCCCTCGTCGACCGACTCGTAGAACGAGATGAGCCGCCGCTCGCCGTACTCATCGGCCAGCAGCCGGCAGGCGAGCCAGGCAGCCTCGTAGGACGTGCCCAGCAGCTTGTTCGACGGGTCGAACTCGTCGGGACCGGGGAGCGCCTTCGGCGGGCCGTCGCGCCGCACCTCGGCGAGGATCTGGCTCGCGGTCACCGAGACGGGGAGGTCGCTGCGGGCGAGGGCGACGTAGTCGGCGAACCCCTCGAGCAGCCACAACGGCATCGACGCGGTGGCGGCGTCGACGGCGACGTGCGTGGCCTCGTGGCTCATCACGATCTGGGAGCCCTCCTCGCCGAGGTCCGCGAAGACCTCCGGGTTCACCATGATGTGGACCGGGGAGCCCGGGCTCAAGGAGCCGTCCACCGTCGCGGTCACCGCCGCAATGGAAGCGTAGGACCCGGGCTCCGCATCCAGCATCCGCCCGAGCTGCTGCGCCGCCGCGGGCACCTCGACCACGAGGCGACCGCGCCACTGCGGGAGGACGGCGCGGACGTCGCGGACCGCCTCGGCGGCGAGCCGGGAGTACCGCGGCAGCGCCGTCCGGTCGGCGACGGCGACGAGGGTCCGCACGCTCCGGTCGACCGCGAGGTCCTCGAGCAGCCACAGCGGAGCCGGTCGACTGGTGTCGCCCACCGCGGAGCCGAACGCCACCCCGTCCGGGGTGTCCACGAACGTGAAGGAGGTCTCCATGGAGCCGGTGTCCTGGTCGTAGCCGCCCAGGCGCCAGCGCAGCGCGACGTCACCGACCCAGGCCTGCCGCCCGAAGGTGCGACTCTCGCGAGGGTCGAGGCTCCCTGCCGACTCGTCCACGAACCGGAGCGCCAGCTCACTGACACCCAGCTCCTGCACGTTGTCGTAGATGAACCCCAGGGCACGCCTGGCCGACGGTTCTCCCGGCGCCGCAAGCGCCAGCGCCTCACTCCGCGTGCCATCCTCGAAGGCTCGGGTGAGGTCGCCGAGCAGCGCGGCGGCGTGGTCGGCGCGGGTCAGCTCGGCCGGAGCCTGCGACTGCCTCGGGGCGGTCGGCGTGATCACCTCCCGGTTCCCGAGCAGGCTTGTCAGCGCCACCGCGGCGACGAGTGCCAGGAGCACGAAACCGGCCACCCACAGCAGTGGGCGGCCGGTCCGAGGGCTACGCTCAGCCGACGCGGCGGGCACCGGAGAAGGGCATGGAGAACACGCCGGCGACTCGCACGCCCGAACGCGGGTTGGCGGCGTCGACGATCTTGCCCCCGCCGATGTAGATGCCGACATGGCTGACGGGGCTGTAGTAGAACACCAGGTCACCGGGCTGGAGGGCCGAGGACGAGACCGGCGTGCCCATGCCGAACTGCATCCGCGAGGAGTGCGGCAGGCTGACGCCGGCCTGGGCCCAGGCCATCATGGTCAGGCCGGAGCAGTCGAAGGAGTTGGGGCCGGCGGCGCCGTAGACGTAGGACTTGCCGACCTGGGCGAGCGCGTAGTTCACCGCGGCGGAGGCCCGGCCCGAGGCGTTCGCGCCCGGAAGCGCGGGCGGTCGGGGCTCGGAGCGGCTGACCCTCGGCTCCCGGGCCGCCGCGGCCTCCGCGGCCGCCTCGGCCTCGAGCTCGTCGAGGAGGTCCTGGGCCTCGCCCGCCTTCGTGTCGATCTCGGCCTTCTCGTCGGCGAGCTTCTCCTCGGTCTCCGCGATCGCGGCCATCTCGCGCTTGGTCGCGGCCTCACGGATCTCGAGCTGTTTGTACTGGGTGGCGAACTCCGCCATCAGCTGGGTGCGCTGGTCGTTGAAGGCCGACACGGTCGAGAGCTGCTCGAGGAACGCGTCGACGTCCTCGGCGAAGACGATGCGCGTGGTCGTGGACAGGGCGCCGTTCTGGTACTGCGAGACGACGGACGCGGCGACCTGGTCGCGGAACTCAGCGACCTTGTCCTCCTGCCGGTCGAGGTCGGCCCGCAGGGAACGCAGCCGCTGCTGGGTCGCCTTGAGCTCGACGCGGGCGTCGTTGTACCGCTCCGCCGCCTGCTCCGCCTCGTGGAAGAGCCGGTCGACCTTGGCCTCGACCTGGTCGAGGTCGGGCTCCGCCTGGCTGGGCGCTGCCACGAGCAACGATCCACCGAGCGCCGCGACTCCGAGTGCGGCAATGACACCTGAGATACGCTTCCGGCCGTCGAGCACGAGCGGACGGTCTCCTCTTTGTCCTGACGCCTACCAGGTGAGCTGACGGGTTCGGGCGGCAAAGAGACCCTACGCGCGCACGGCGCCCTTGGTGCGGGCCCCGGGCGTGCGATTCACCCCAAGGAACGTGGTTCCCCGGCTCCGGTGCACGACTCCCCCGACTCGTGGGCCCGGACTCGGCGCGGCACCTGAGCGAACCCGGTTTGGTCCACTGGGACAGGTGCCTCGCAAAGATTAAGGGGCGGACCGCCACGGAGGCAATGATTCTCGACATGTGGCGTAGACAAAGCGTTCACGCCGATTTCGCCGCGGGCGATCCTGTCTACGCCGACTCGGCGCCGAAGTCGGGCCCTGGCAGCGGCTCCACCATGCGCAGGGGTGGGACGAGGCCCGAGCCGGCGAGCGTGTCGAGGGCACGCTTCTCCTCGTCGTCGAAGCCCAGCTCGGGCGGCGGCCCGAGCAGCACCGTCACCACGCAGTCCGTGCACGCCGGACCGCGCACCAGGCAGGTGTCGCAGTCGATTCGGACACTCATGTCGCCTCCAGGGGAAGTCGGTTTCGTCCTGGCAGGGACGCTGTCAGCAGCCACCGACAGTTTCGGCAGATCCCGACTCGCCGAGGCGGGAAGGGGTCAAGAACGCGCCAGCAGCCGGGTGAGCACGACCGCGTCGACCACCCGCGCGCCGCCGCGTCTGACGTCGCGCGCAACCGCCTGGTCGCTGGTCACCACGACGAGCGGGCGCCCGGTGGGCTCGGCGGCGACGAGGTCACGGATCACGTCGTCCGCGATCACGCCGTACGGGCTGTAGAGGACCCGCACCCCCCGCGGCTTCTTCACGAGCGGGCGTTCGACCCGGTCGGCCGCGTCGAAGACGACGGTGACCTCGGCGCTCGTGCGCGCGGCCAGCGGGGCCAGACCGGACAGCAGGCGGTCACGCTGGATCTCCAGGGACGACTCGGGCCAGGCGTTCTTGGTGACGTTGTAGCCGTCGACCACGAGGTGCACCCGCGGCAGTGCCAGCAGCTGGTCGAGCAGCGCGGGGTCGTCCTTGGCCAGCGACCCGTGGCTGCTCGGGGTGCGGGCCCCTTGCTCGGCGACATCGGCCTCGACGGCGTCCGCGGGCGAGCCGTCGACCGGAGGCAGGGCCAGCTCACGACGCAGGCCTTGGGCCGTCTCGAGCAGCGTGTCGAGGAGGAGGCGAGCCCGCAGCGTGGCCCCTCCCTTCTCGGCCCGCTCGGTGCGACGCGCCACGGTGAGCTCCTGCTCGAGCTCCTCGACCCGGGTCCGCAGGCGACGCAGCTCACTCTCCGCCACGGTCGACGACGCGGTGGCCTGGGCGACCACCTCGTCGGCCTGTGTCGCGGCTGACTCGGCGGCACTCTCTGCTCGCTTGACCCGGGCACGGGCGTCGCCGAGCTTGTGCCGCAGGTCGGAGTTCTCCGCCTTGAGCGCGGTCATCTGGTCGCGGTTGCGTTCCCGGAGCGTACGCAGCTCGTCGTGCGCGTCGTCGAGCTGCCGACGCAGACGTTCCACCTGCTGGGCCACCTCGCGGCTGGCCGCGGCGTCGCGCTCGACACCCGCGACGTCGGCCGACCGCTCGACGACCTCCACCCAGCCCTCCGGGCGCATCAGGTAGGCCACGGCGGCGAGCTCGACCGGATCGGCCGCCGCGGGCGTCGTACCCTCCTCCAGCGCACGCGCCAGCTCAGGCACCCGCAGGCGCACCTGCGTCGCCAACCGGCCACGGAAATCCGCATCGGTCTCCAGCACCCCCGCGATCTGCGTGCCGGCGAGCTTCGCCCGCCGCGACGGCGCGAAGGAGGCGACGCGACGCAGCGAGGCGGGCAGCTGGTCCGTCGCGATGGAACCGACCGCCTCGGCCGCGAGTGCGATGACCCGCGCGCGCACGCCTTCGGGCAGGGGACCGGCGAGCCCCTTGACGGCCGACTCGGCGGACGGGTCCTGGTCGTGCTCCGAGCCCTTCTCGGCGGCCGTGGTCACGAAGTGGTGGCGTCGACTTCCGCGCGTGCCACGAGCTCGATGGCGTCGGACCGGCCGCACCACCGACAGGTGACGGACTCGACCTCCTCGCTCTGGGTGGTGCTCTCCTCGACCTCGTGGTCGCCGGCGAGGTCGAAGTGCCAGAACTCGGTCGTACGGCGGGTCCGCGTCACGTCGAAGCGGGTGAGGTTGCCGCAGCCACCGCACCGCCAACGGGTGTTCGCGTCAGGCAGGGGGGCAGCCACGGTCTCTCCTCGGGGTCGGAAGCCTCGCGTGACCCATCGTACGTGCGCGAGCCTGCCCGAAATGGTCGGTGGGCCGGTTTAGCGTCTCGACCATGAACAGCACGGCCGTCTCGAGGTGGGAGTCCCAGCGCAGCTTCGACGAGCTGGGGCGACCGCTGCGTGACCTGACCTTCTGCGTGGTCGACCTGGAGACGACCGGCGGGTCTGCGGCGGGCGGGTCGATGATCACCGAGGTCGGTGCCGTGAAGGTCCGCGGCGGCGAGATCCTCGGGGAGTTCCAGACGCTGGTGAACCCCAACCAGGCGATCCCGGCCTTCATCGCCGTGCTGACCGGCATCACCGACTCGATGGTGGCCACCGCGCCGCGGATCGAGCAGGTGCTTCCGCAGTTCCTGGAGTTCGCCCAGGGCTGTGTCCTCGTGGCGCACAACGCCCCCTTCGACGTCGGCTTCCTCAAGCACTTCGCCGCCGAGCAGGGGCGTCCCTGGCCGGGCTTCGAGGTGTTGGACACGGCTCGCCTCGCCCGGCGGGTCATCACGCGTGACGACGCCCCCAACTGCAAGCTCGGCTCGCTCGCCACCCTCTTCGGGGCGACGACCACACCCAACCACCGCGCGCTGTCCGACGCCCGCGCGACGGTCGACGTCATGCACGGCCTCTTCGCGCGGCTCGGCGGCCTCGGGGTGCACACGCTGGAGGAGCTCCAGACGTTCTCCTCCCGGGTCAGCACCGCCCAGCGGAAGAAGCGGCACCTGGCCGAGGCGCTCCCCCACGCCCCGGGCGTCTACCTCTTCCGCGACGACCGCGACCGAGTGCTGTACGTCGGCACGTCGAAGGATCTCCGCACGCGGGTGCGCTCGTACTTCACCGCCTCGGAGACGCGCTCACGCATGGGTGAGATGGTCGGCCTCACCGAGACGGTCACCGGCATCGAGTGCGCGACCGCTCTGGAGGCCGAGGTCCGCGAGCTGCGCCTGATCGCCGAGCACAAGCCGAAGTACAACCGCCGCTCCCGCTTCCCTGAGCGCGTGCACTGGGTCAAGCTCACCGTCGAGCCGTGGCCTCGCCTGTCCCTGGTGCGCCAGGTGCTCGACGACGGCGCGGAGTACCTCGGTCCCTTCGGCTCCAAGAAGGTCGCCGAGCGCGCCGTTGCCGCGCTGCACGAGACCTTCCCGATCCGCCAGTGCGGTGGACGCATGGCGCGCCTGCCCTCCCAGACCCCGTGCGCCCTCGGCGAGATGGGCAAGTGTCTCTCGCCCTGCGACGGCAGTGTGGAGACCGAGGTGTACGACGGCGTGGTCACCGACCTCCGGGCGACGCTGACGGGCGCACCCGATGCCGTCGTCGCCTCGCTCACGGGCCGGATGAGCACGCTGTCTGTCTCCGAGCGCTTCGAGGAGGCCGCGACGATCCGCGACCGCCTGACGTCGTTCGTCCGCTCCGCGTCGAGGACCCAACGCCTCCGGGCGCTGACCCGCTGCTCGGAGCTGGTGGCCGCGCGCCGTGGCGACGACGGCCGTTGGGGCGTCCACGTCGTGCGCCACGGCCGACTGGCTGCAGTGGGAGTAATCCCACCCGGCGCCCACGCGGGCGAGTGGGTCAAGCAGCTGCGGGCCGGCGCCGAGACGGTCTCCCCCGGCCCCGGTCCTACACCGGCCGCCACCGCCGAAGAGACGGAGAAAATCCTGCGCTGGCTGGAGTCCGACGGGGTGCGGCTCGTCCACGTCGACGGCGAGTGGAGCAGCCCGATCAGCGGGGCCCGCAAACATCTGCGGCTGCACGACGCCGCCGGCGAGTCCCGGGACAAGCTCGTGCCCTTCGACGACCGGCGGGACCTCCGACCGGTGCACCAGCCGGCGAGGTAGTCCGTCTCCCCTCCCCGCCATGACTTGGCTCGACGCACTCGGCTGGGCGGGCTCGGTGCTGCTCGTCTTCTCCCTGGCCCAAGCACGGGTGCTGCGCTTCCGCATCCTCAACCTGCTGGCCTGCGTGATCCTCGTCGTCTTCAACTGGTTGCTGGGCATCTGGCCGCTGGTCGCGATGAACGTGGTGCTCGTCGGCATCAACCTGTGGTTCGTCCGCAAGCTGCTGACCCAGCGCCATGACGCGGATGTCTTCAAGGTCCTCGAGGTCGGGCCTAACGACGAGTACCTCCGCCATGTCCTCCGAGTGCACAGCCACGACATCCTGAAGTTCCAGCCCGACTTCGTCTGGGACGGCGCCGAGCCCGGCCGCTCCGCCTACCTCGCTGCACGAGGTAGGCGGAGCGGTCGGGGTCGTCCTCGTCAGGGACTCCGGGAACGGTGTGGCCGAGGTGGATCTCGACTACGTGACGCCGCGGTTCCGCGACTTCTCCCCCGGTGAGTTCGTCTGGCGCCGCAGCGGCCTGCTCAGGGAGGACGGCTACCGGCGGGTGCTCACCTCGCCGGCCATGGTGGGTGCGTACTACGACAAGATCGGTTTTCGTCGGGAGGGCGACAGGTTCGTCCTGGACCTCTGAGCTGTGCCCCGGCCGTCCGATAGCCTCGGGCCATGATCACCGCCATCGTCTTCGTGAAGGCCGACGTCGCCCGCATCCCCGAGGTCGCCGAGCAGATCGCCGCGCTCGACGGGGTCAGCGAGGTCTACAGCGTCACCGGGCAGATCGACCTCATCGCGCTCGTGCGCGTGCGCCAGCACGAGGACGTCGCTGCCGTCGTGGCGGACCGGCTCAACAAGGTGCCCGGTGTCCTGGAGACCGAGACCCACATCGCCTTCCGGACCTACTCCCAGCACGACCTGGAGTCGGCGTTCTCGCTGGGGCTCGATTAGCCAGTTGAGGACGCCGGTTACATCTCCATGAAGGTCCGGGCGATGTTCACCGCACCCGGTCCGATGACGACGATGAACATGACCGGCAGGATGCACACGATGAGCGGGATCAGGATCTTGACGGCGACCTTCTGAGCCTTCTCCTCCGCCTTCTGCCGGCGGACGAGCCTCATGTTTGCGCTCTGCTCTCGAAGGACTCCACCGATGGGAAGACCGAGGCGGTCAGCTTGGACGAGCGCAGTGGTGAAGTTCTTGACCTCCGCCAGAGTCATCCGCTCACCCATGGACGAGAAAGCGTCGCCACGCGAACGGCCGATCTGGATCTCTGACAGCACGCGAGCGAACTCGCCGCTGATCGGCCCCTCGACGTTCCGGGACACCTGCGTGAGGGCGGCGTCGAAGCCCTGGCCGGCCTCGACACACACCGTCAGCATGTCCAGGGCGTCGGCCAAGCCCTTGCTGACCTCTTCCTGTCTCTTGAGAGCGATGTTGTAGAGGAGCAGGTCGGGCAGGAAGAACATCGCCGCGCCGGCGCCGAGTGTGATGAGGATTCCACCCACCGTCAGCCCGGTGTAGAGGAAGCCCACGGCGACCCCGAGCACGAGCGCCGCGCCCTTAACGCCGTACAGTCGTTCGACCGTCCACCCTGCCGGGTTCCCCGCCCGGTCAAGCATCCTGGTGAGGCGTTCACTGGTCCCATTCGGGGACAGCCCGATAGCCAGGTTCCTCGTGAAGTTGAGCAGGGGGACCAGCAACCGGTCCCTCGTCGCCATCTCGGACTTGACGACGCTCCGCGCGTCCGGAGTCTGGTCGATGAGCGCCAGGGACTTGGCGACGCCCGTCGGGCTGCTCGTGCTGAGGCCGACGGTGAGGACTACGGCCATCACGGCGAGTCCGATCAGGGTTGCACCTATGTAGACGTCGGACATGTCAGACCTCGATCCTCACGACCTTGCGCATCCAGAAGATGCCGACCACCAACAGGACCACGCCGAACGCCAGCATGATGAGACCGAGCGGATCGGTCCACAGCACCTGTATGTACTCGCGGTTCGACGCGAAGAGGTAGAGGAAGAGCCCGATCGGCAGGGCAATCAGGATGTAGGCGGACAGCCGGCCCTCGGCCGACAGGGACTTGACCATGCGGTGCAGGGACTCCCGCTCGCGCAGAGTCGCCGCAGTGGTGCGCAGGGTGTCCGCAAGGTTTCCGCCCACTTCACGCTGGATCCGGATAGCCATCACTGCCCATCGCAACGAGGTGCTGTCCATCCGCTCAGCCATGTGGTCGAGCGCATCGGGCACGTCCGTCCCGATGCGTGTCTCGGCCAGTGCACGCGAAAACTCCTTCGCGGCCGGTTCAGCCGCGTCGCGCGCCACGGCGTCGAGGGCCTGAGGCAGACCGAAGCCGCTCCGAAGGCTGGTGGCGACGAGGGTCAGGACATCCGGCAGCACCCTCTCGAACTTCTTCGCCCTGTGTGCAGCCAGGAATCGAAGGACAAGCTGGGGCAGCAAGAACCCGGCGGCGGCCGTCGCCGAACACAGTGCAACGAAGACCAGGAACTGCGCTCCGCCAGCGAGGAGCATCATCAGCGCGGCAGCGACCAAAGCACTCACCAGCCTGATCAGAAGCCACTCGCCGGCCCTGAAGGACAGGTCCGCGCGGTCGATCAGCGCCAGGGTGGTCTTGGTGGACTTTCGGTCCTGCATGAACCTGTCACCCGCAGCCACCATGTGGCCGGTGATGGCCGCCTGCTGGGCCTTGGCCGGCTGCTTCTGGAACTGCTCCGCGCCCGCGTACACGGCGACGGAGGCGATTCTCCGCTCCCGCTTACTGTGCAGGGAAGGCTGCGTGAGCGCGAAGACCACTCCGAATAGCGCCAACGCCATTAGCCCCGCAGCCGCCCAGATGAGCCAGGGCTCGTCAGCCGCCTCGATGCGGGGCAGCGCCAAGCCTGTCTCGGCTGCATCCGCAGACGCAGGCTCCTCGACCACCGGCGCAACGGCACCGACTGCCACGCTACGACGGAACTCGAACGAGGTCTCCCCGGCCCGACCGGTCAGCGTGAACGGTTGAGCACCGGACAACGCCGCGGGGACGTCCATGACGAACTGCACCTGCGAGTCCAGGGCTGTGGCCGACGCCTGGAAGGCGTCACTGACGGCGGCTGGGTCATCCGCGGCCACCATCACGCCGCCGTTGGACGACGCAAATGCCTTCAGCGCGGAAGTCGCCTCGGGGTCGTCGGTGCGGAAGCGTACGACGTCGACACGCACGCCCTCTCGCAGGAGAGCCGAGGTCGCCTTGTTGAGGGCAGCGGACGGCTCTGCGGCGACCGTGTCGGCCCCGTCGCTGAGCAGAACGATGCTGCGGTCACCCACCTTGCCGAGTCCCTCGACGGCACTGACCATGCCCTGGTAGAGGCTGGTGTCCCCGCGCGAGGCCAGGCCGTCGACGACCCGCTGCGCCGCCTTCCGATTCGTGGTGGGAGCAAGATCCACGCCGGCGGTGTTCGCGAACGAGGTGACGCCGACCTTCACATCCCCCGGCACCTGCTTGAGGTAGTCGCGGACCGCGGCGCGGACGGTCGCCATGCCCTCGAGACCCATCGAACCGCTTGTATCGATGACCAGCATCGCCGCACGGTTCACCGGTGGCTCCTGGCTGACAGCCACCGGCACCGACACACCGCCGAGCGTCCCCTCGACGCTGCCGGGGTCGACCTGCGCCTGGGACACGCTGCGCAGGGTCAGCACGCCGCTGACCCTGCCGTCCACGGCACGCACATCGCTGATGCTGACGTCGACCGGATCGGCCGCTACCGCCGCGCCGGGCGCCAGCGCCACGCCGCTGAGCATCAGCGCCGCCACAGCCCCGCGGCGCAGTCGTCGCCTGATCACACGAAGCCCCGCGAGAACAGAGTGACGGGCAGCTCGACGCCCTGATCCATCAGGTCCTGGGCGAACTTCGGCCTGATCCCAGTAGGCCTCAGAGTGCCGCGGAACCGGCCGTTCTCGTCTCGACCGGCCGAGTAGTCGAACGAGAAGATGTCCTGCAGGGTCACCACGTCGGACTCCATCCCGACGACCTCGCTGATAGCCGTGATGCGCCGAGAACCGTCCTTCAGACGAGACTGCTGGACGATCATGTCCACGGCGCCGGCGATCTGCTCCCGGATGGCGCGCACCGGCAGGTCGACACCCGCCATGAGCACCATCGTCTCCAGACGCGCAACGCTGTCGCGCGGGCTGTTCGCGTGCACGGTGGTGATCGAGCCGTCGTGGCCGGTGTTCATGGCCTGGAGCATGTCGAGCGCGGCGCCGTCACGGACCTCACCGACGATGATCCGGTCCGGGCGCATACGCAACGAGTTGCGGACCAGCTCCCGGATCGGGATAGCGCCCCTTCCCTCGATGTTCGCCGGCCGCGCCTCAAGGCGCAGGACGTGGTGCTGGCGCAGCTGGAGCTCGGCCGCGTCCTCGATCGTCACGATGCGCTCGTCGTCGGGAAGGAACGAGCTGATGACGTTGAGGGTCGTGGTCTTTCCGGAGCCGGTACCGCCGGAGATGATGATGTTCCGCCGACCGCGCACGCAGGCGTCAAGGAAGTCCCGGACCTCCTCGGTCATCGTCCCGAAGCCGATCAGGTCCCGGGCGGTGAAGGGGTCCGCTGCGAACTTACGGATGGTCAGCATCGCGCCGTCGAGCGCGATCGGGGCGACCACCGCGTTGACACGCGAGCCATCGGGCAGTCGCGCGTCGACCAGCGGGCTGGACTCGTCGACCCGGCGACCCACTCGGGAGACGATCTTGTCGATGATCCGCCGCAGGTGGGCGTCGTCGGAGAACCGCTCCGTGACGGGGTAGATCTTTCCGCCACGCTCGATGTAGATCGAGTCCGGACCGTTCACCATGATCTCGGTGACCTCGGTGTCCTTGAGGAGCGGCTCGAGCGGTCCGTGGCCGAGGATGTCGTTCAGCACGTCCTGCGCGATACGTGTCCGGTCGGCATGCGAGAGCGGAGTCTCCTCCGACTCGATGACCTCTTGGAGCGTGCTGCGGACCTGTCCGCTCAGCTCGGCCTCCGAGAGGTGCGGGTCGTACAGTCGCGGGCCGAGCGTGTCGACGAGGGACTGGTGCACTCGCTCCTTGACCGCGGCGAACGGATCGCGCGGGGAGGCTGGACGGGCGTGGTCACGGGCCGGCGCGCCTGAGGCCGCCGGCACCGGGTTCTGGCTGAGCCTGGCCTGGTCGAGTCGTGCAGCGAGGTTGCTCATGCGGTGCTCCTGGCGAAGCTGAAAGTACGGCGCGTGACGTTGAGGTGCTTGCCGGACTCAGCGACCGGCTCGCCGAAACGCCGGCGGATCTCACGGTCCGCCAGATCCCGCATGGCGATCGACACCGGGTTCTTCGGCTCGTCGAGCACGATCGGCACACCGCGGTTGACCGATGCAGGCACGGTGAGACTGTTCGGAACACTGGCGGCGATCGGCTGCTGCAAAGCGGCTTCCACGTCCGACGCCTTGAGGCCGACCTTGGCGTCCGACCGGTTCAGCACGATGAACCGTGCCTCCTTGGGCGCTCCCAGCGCGTCCAAGGTGTTCAGTGCGATGCGTAGGTTCTTCACCGCCGGGATGTCCAGGGTCGCGATCAGCAAGGTGAGGTCGCTGACATCGATGGCCGCGAGGACATGCTCAGTAAAGGAGGGCGGCGTGTCGATCAGGACGTAGTCGTAGACACTGCGCGCCACCCGGATCAGCTCGGTCACCACATGCGCCGGGATGCGCTCCGCGTCCGCAGGGTCCGAGGGCGCGGCGGCCACCTCGAGCCCGCTCTCGGCGTGCTTGACCACGACCGACTCGAGCCCTTGGGGATCTAAGTGCCCGCTCATGGCCACCACGTCACGGACGGACGCCTGCGGAAGCAGCTGGAGACTGATCGCCACGTCGCCGAACATCAGGTCGAGGTCAATCAGCAGGACGCGCTTGTTCGACGAGGCCAGGTAGGCAGCAATGTTCGTCGACAAAGTCGTCTTGCCGACGCCACCCTTGGCGGAGAAGACCGTGATGACCTTGCCGTCGCTCTGCAGTGATTGTTGCTTGCCGGCGAGCTGCGCGGTCAGCTCGAGGCTGCGACGCACGGCGTCGGTCAGAGCAGCCTGGTCGTCGCTCTGCACCACTTCGCGGATGCCGCTGCGCAGTGCCTCGGAAAGAGCGTGCACCTCGATGCGGTGCCGAAGCAGGATGACGCCGAGCTCGGGCCGCAGCACCCGCTCCGCCTCCGCCAGCTCGCAGGCGGCCGCCAAGTCGACCTCCGGGCCGATCACGACCAGCGTGTGCGCGGGATTGTCCTCCAGGGCCCGTGTGACCCGAGCAGCGGCGGTGACGGCCTCGAGATCACTTCCCAGCGCGAAGCGATAGCGATCGACCGCAGCAGGGTTGGTCTCCCAGAGAAGGGTCATGGCAACATCCCCTGACTGAAGATGGTCATGTCATTGACCGAGGCCTCGGTGTCGATTTCGACGTCGGAGCCACGCAGTGCTGCGTAGAGCTTGTACTCGTTGATGCCGTGGATGAGGCGCTCCGCCTCGTCCGGCTTCACGGCCACCGTGACCAGGAAGCTCGGCTCCGCGGCCACTTCTTCCTCGTCCTCGGGGGCGTTCTTCGGTGCCATGAGCGCGGAGTCGCCCATGCCGATGACCTCGACGTCGTCGAGCAGCACGCTCGTGCCCTTGATCTCGTTGTCGTTGATCTGCTGCGAGCGCTTGTCCTCACCCAGGGCCTTGATCCGGTACGACGAGTAGATCGCGATGTGACTGCCCGGTGTGACGAACCGACCGACCCTGGCAGGGTCACTGAGCTCGACCGAGACCGCCAGCATCCCCGAAGGGACCTCGATCGCCTTCTCACCTGTGGGCCTGGTGCCGAACCTGGCACCGAGAAGGTACTCCCCTGGCTGAATGTCGGACAGCGCCAGGAGCGAGTTGTTCTCGGGAGTGATCTCCTGGAGGGCGCCGGTCGGAAGCGCCCCCGCGGCCACCTGGGTCTCTGTGATCAGATCGGTCCGCTCGGCATCCTTGAGGGTGGTCCCGGCCGGGACCACCTGCTGGGCGACCCAGACCTTTTCGGGCTGTGCGTTCGCGATGGCTCGCTCGTCCGCGTTGCTCGCGTACACGATCACCAGTGCGCCACCGACCACAGCAAGGACGAGGGCTGCCACTACGGCGAGGATACGTCTGTTCATGGGGTCTCTTCCTTGTCAGCCGGCGGGGAGCACCGCGTAGGTGCCGAAGTCGGTATCGCCAGGGACCGGGGCTTGGATCTCGGAGACGTTCTGGAGCGAACCCTGCAGGAACCAACCCGAGAGGCAGCGGTCGCCGCCGGAGCATGGGACCGACCCGGATCGGACGCTGGGTTGCCCGGTTCCGCTGATCTTGTAGCCACTCAGGTAGAACTTCGCCCACCCGACGATGTGGTAGTAGGTGTTTGCGCCGCCGGACTCGTTCGTAGCCGGGTCGCAGTCCGTCCCGACAGGAATATCTCCGGTCGGCTGGGAGTGCGAGCGGAGCATGCAGTCGAAGACCGGGATGTTGATCGTCGTGCCGCGCATGCCGCCGAAGCCAGTGGTGCAGTCCGGGGACACGGAGTTGCCGGTGTCGATGCGTGTCCAGCCGTCGGTGGACACGAGGGCAGAGCATCCGGTGCCGTCGGCCTCTCGGATGTAGCCGAACCCGCCGGAGGTGTCCTTGCCGTTCCAAGCGCAGTCGGCGTCCTCAGCACTCGGGTCCTGCAGCTGGATGACGACCTCTTTCGAGGCGTCGGGCCACGCAGGCTGACCGGCGCCGCCGTAGCCTGGCCACGGCCCCATCGGTCCGTCCTCGACGTAGTCCGCACCGTTGCTGGTCGCGCGCTGCCACTCGCAGGTTGAGAAGGTCACAGGCACGGTGGCTGCGAACGACTTGGGAGCTCCCCAGGCTGCGCGGGCACACGCGGTCACAGACACGTCGCTTCCGCCCCCGGCGAGGAGCTGGGAGAAGTACCTGGGGAGGAGGCTGGGATCGCTCTCGTTGCTTTCGGTGAGCGAGTACGTCTCGACGTAGGGGATGTTGACCCCGTCACCGGTCGTGAGCCAGGACGGTAGCGGCGTGCACTCCCGAAGGTCGGTAATGTCGCCCGTCGTGGGGCAGCCGGGCATGGCAGGCTCTCCCGGGACACGGCCGCACTGTCCGTTCGTGCCACGCGCCGGATCGAATTGGCTCTTCGCATCCCGACCCGAGTTGAGGTTCAGCAGCGGCTTGAGGACGGGGGTGTTCGTCGCCGGGTTGCAGTCAGCTTCACCGCGTGCGCACACGTCGGCGAGGGCGAGCGACGTCGCGTCCGCGCCGTTCTGCAGCTGCCGACGCTCGAGCATCATCGCGCCCACGTCCACACTGATCGCCAGCATTCCCATCGAGACGCCGAAGGCGAGAAGGATGGAGAAGACCATCATGGTCGCGCCGCGTTCTTCTCTCGGTCGCGCCGAGATGTGGTTCAGGTGCATCTCATCACCGCCGTGGATTCCAACGTGGTCGGGAGCGCACCCGACCCGCCGGGAAACATCCCCATGATCGGGCCGAGGACGATCCATTGGAACTTGGTGACCTGCGTGGTAGCCGTCACATCTGTATTGGGTGTGCACGGTGGCGGCGGCACGATCGCTGAGAAGTTCGTGAGTCCCCCGGCGGCAGCAGTCGCACGAGCCACACCATCACCGCCGACGATCGCGGCCCGGGCTCCTTCACGAGCGGCGTTTGTCAACTGGATCTGGGTGAAGTAAGCGCGACCGAAATCGACGATGCCACCGATCACCAGCATCATCACGGGGAGAATAAGGGCGAACTCCACGGCGGCAGCGCCCAACTGAGTGCGCTTGCCTCGTCGACCGCTCAGCGTGTCCATAACCCCTGCTCCCCCCTTGTGTAGATCAGTTGTCTTGGCCCAGTGGCCGGCGAACTGGCCCTGAGCCATGGACGCATCAGGGGCGCGGCGCGGCGACCGCCGCGGCCGCGCCCCTGTGGCGTGCTTCCTCAGATGGCGCCCGCGATGTTGTTGAACATCGTGTTGAGGTTTCCACCGAGCAGCGTGACGGCGCCGATGATGACGACGGCGATGAGCGCGACCATCAGGCCGTACTCGACCGCGGTGGCACCTTCCTCACGGGAGAGGCGGGCCTGAAGCTTGGAGACAAGCTCAATCATGATTCCTCCATGTGACTTGAGGGCCACCCGGTGTGGATCCCCCCTGCAAACACGAAACTAGGTTGCCTACCAGCCGAAACGCCGCCTAATCCGGATAAATAGCCCAGAAGGACTATCGGCATAGTCCGTTATTGAATTGCCAGCCTCAGACGGCGGCCGCGGCGACCAGGAACCACGGGATGAGCTGCGGCGCGATGAGCGCAACGGCGCCCGCGATCACGACCGCGACGAGGCCGGCCATGAGGGCGTACTCCACGGCGGTGGCGCCCGTCTCATCGGTGCGCGGCCTCATCCTCGCGTGGCGGCACTGCATGAACGGAACTGTAGATAACCACGGCGGAGAAGTCCCCGAAATCACCGATTATGGCCTACGGGCGTTATGAGGGTCGGAAGTAACCAGAAACCGGGCTCTTCGCCTCTACCAGCGCGGTACCTTCGGCATCTCATATCCACCGACTCGGGTAACGGTAGCCGTCAGACTCCTCCACCTATCCATAGGGGCGAAGAATGAGCAGCACCTCGACCCACCAGTCGCGCGGTATCGACCTGGAGCGGTTGATCCTCATGCCCCTGTTCGTTCTGCTGTTGATCCTCAACGGTGCCGCGATGTGGTCGCTGAGAGGCGACTCGCTCGATCGTACGGGGTGGCTCGGGGCTGCGCATGGCACCGTGATCACGGGCTTCTACGCACTCCTGGTCGGACTGCTGCTCTTCCGCGCGCCTTCCAAGGCGACAACCCGATCCTCGGGGGCTGTCGTCGCTGCATACGTGGGCACGTTCGCACCATTCCTGTTGGTGCTGCAATCACGAGTGGGCGCCTCAGAACGGCTCCTGCTTCTCTCGACGACCGTGATGCTCTTCGGATTGGGGATCACGTTGTATGGACTCGTCTGGCTCGGCCGGAGCTTCGGCGTGGTGCCTGCCGGCAGGAACCTGGTCACATCCGGTCCATACCGGTGGGTCCGTCACCCTCTCTATGCAGGCGAGTTCGTGACCTTCTTCGGAGCGGTGCTCGTCGGGTTGAGCCCGTTCACGGTGACACTGCTCGTTGCGTGGATTTCGGTCCAGGTCTATCGAGCCCTGCAGGAGGAGAAGCTGCTCACGCAGGTCTTCCCGGAGTACGGCGCCTACATGGCGAAGACGGCTCGATTCGTTCCGGGCCTTCTCTGAAACTGCCCTTCGAACTCACCCGAACGGGCTGTCCTACTAGTCCAAACATGCCATCTGCCAAGCAACCGGATGTACTGGGCGAAAAGCCCCTCTAGCGTGTCGAGGCAGTGTATTTCCGTCTAGGGGGGTTCCATGCAGTTCAGCGCGCGACGTCGGCGATCGTTCGGCGTGCAGGTACCGATCACACGCAAATGGACAGCCGGACGGCGGATCCGCCAGCTGGTGACTGCGACGGCCGCAGGGCTCCTGGTCACTGGCCTCCTCCAGGTCTCCAGTCCTGCCTACGCCGTTGACTCTCCCGGGGCGCTCGTCCCTAGTGGTGAGACGAGTTCCAACACGCCAACCCTCTCGTGGTCACGGCCCGCCGGCGCGGTCCGCTTCGAGGTTCGCGTCGACAACGACTCCGACCTCTCCTCCCCGTCGGTTCAGGCATCCACCACGAACACGAAGCTGGTACCCACCAAAGCGTTGGCAGGCGGACAGCAGTACTGGGAGGTCTGCGCCATCGCATCCGACAACTCCCGCGCATGCAGCTCGACTGACTTCAACGTCAGCCCGGTTGACGCTCCCCACCAGTTGTCTCCGATGACCGGCAGCGAGCCACTGGTCCAGCCCCAGGACCCGCCGCTTCTGCGCTGGGAGCCCGTACAAGGTGCCGAGCAGTACGTCGTGCAGGTGGACAAGGAGGCAGACGAGGTCGACGTCAAGGAGTACAAGACCCGCACGACTTCCTTGGTCGTCCCGGATCCCCTCGAGGCCACAAGCTACTTCTGGCGGGTCAAGGCGATCCGTGGAACCGGAGTCGAGTCCGACTTCTCCCCATGGCAGGAGTTTGAATCGCCCCGGGTTTCGTG
>DGBP01000075.1 GCA_002384855.1 Nocardioidaceae bacterium UBA4001
CTCGGTCAGCTGGCCGCCCTCCTCGTAGCCGACGTAGCCCGGAGGGGCACCCACGAGCCGGGCGACGCTGTGCTTCTCGGAGTACTCGCTCATGTCGATGCGGACGATCGCCCGCTCGTCGTCGAAGAGGAAGTCCGCGAGCGACTTCGCCAGCTCGGTCTTGCCCACACCCGTGGGGCCCAGGAACAGGAACGACCCGGTCGGCCGGTTCGGGTCCGAGATGCCGGCGCGCGAGCGTCGTACGGCGTCGGAGACCGCGGCGACCGCGGACCGCTGCCCGATCAGCCGCTCGCCGATGACCTCCTCCATGTGCAGGAGCTTGGCGGTCTCGCCCTCGAGAAGGCGACCGGTGGGGATGCCGGTCCAGGCCTCGACGACCTCGGCGATCTCGTTGGGACCAACCGACTCGCGGACCATCGGCTCCTCGCCGTCGAGCGCGGTCTCGGCCGCCTCGGCGGCCTCGATCTGCTTCTCCAGCTCGGGGATGCGGCCGTACAGGATCTCGCTGGCCTTGGCCAGGTCCCCCTCGCGCTGGTGGCGGTCGGCCTCGCTGCGGAGCTGGTCGATCTGCTTGCGCAGCTCGCCGGAGCCCTCCAGGACGGCCTTCTCCCGCTCCCACCGACCCTCGAGCCCACGCAGCTGCTCCTCGCGGTCGGCCAGGTCGGCCCGGAGCTTCTCCAGCCGGTCCTTGGACGCCTCGTCGGTCTCGCGCTCGAGTGCGAGCTCCTCCATGCGCATCCGGTCGACCAGGCGGCGCAGCTGGTCGATCTCCTCCGGGGAGGACTCGATCTCCATCCGGAGCCGGGAGGCGGCTTCGTCGACCAGGTCGATCGCCTTGTCGGGCAGCTGACGCCCGGTGATGTAGCGGTCCGACAGCATCGCGGCGGCCACGAGCGCCTGGTCGGTGATCTTCACGCCGTGGTGGGCCTCGTACTTCTCCTGGAGGCCGCGGAGGATCGCGACGGTGTCCTCCACCGACGGCTCGCCGACGAAGACCTGCTGGAAGCGGCGCTCGAGGGCGGGGTCCTTCTCGATCCGCTCGCGGTACTCGTCGAGCGTGGTCGCGCCGATCATCCGCAGCTCACCGCGCGCGAGCATCGGCTTGAGCATGTTGCCGGCGTCCATCGCCGAGTCGCCGCCGGCACCGGCCCCCACGACGGTGTGCAGCTCGTCGATGAAGGTGATCACCTGGCCCTCGGACTGCTTGATCTCCTCGAGCACGGCCTTGAGGCGCTCCTCGAACTCGCCGCGGTACTTCGCACCCGCGACCATCGCGGCCAGGTCGAGGCTGAGCACCCGGCGGCCCTTGAGGGAGTCGGGTACGTCTCCGTCGACGACCCGCTGCGCGAGCCCCTCGACGACCGCGGTCTTGCCGACGCCGGGCTCGCCGATCAGCACGGGGTTGTTCTTGGTCCGGCGCGAGAGCACCTGCACCACGCGGCGGATCTCGGAGTCCCGGCCGATGACCGGGTCGAGCTTGCCGTCACGGGCGGCGGCGGTCAGGTCCACGGCGTACTTCTCGAGCGCCTGGTAGGTCGCCTCGGGATCCTGCGTGGTGACCCGCCGGTTCCCGCGCACGCTGGTCAGCGCACCGCGCAGGGCGTCGGCGGTGGCCCCGGCCTCGACGAGCAGCTTCTGCACGGGCGACTCGACGGTCGCGGCGGCGATGAGGAGGTGCTCGGTGGAGACGTAGTCGTCCTTCAGGTCGCCCGCCACGTCCCCGGCCTTGCCGAGGATGGTCAGCGCCGCCCGGGAGTACGACGGTGCGCCGACCGTCGTACCGGAGGCGGCCGGGAGGCGGCGCATCTCGGTCTCGACGCCGGCGGCGACCGTCCGAGGCTCGACGCCGGCGGCCTCGAACAGCGGCCTCGCGATCCCGTCGGGCTGGGCGAGCAGGGCCGCGAGCAGGTGTACGGCCTCGACCTGGGCGTGGCCGGCGGAGGCCGCCGTGGAGATCGCCGTGTTGATCGCTTCCTGGCTGCGGGTGGTGAACTTCGATGCGTCCATGTGGTGCGTAGTCCTTTGCGTTCGAACGGTGTCCGAGTGCGTCCGCGGCCGACCCGCCCTTGCAGGCTGCAGCTCGCCGCGTCTCGCTGTCCACTCCAACGCACGCAGAGTTGAGTCTGTTCCGCTCAACTCTGCTGAGTTTCAGCGGGTTGTGCCGGGCCCTCCGACCGTCCCCGGGTCAGCGCCGCACGGTCACGGTGACCGTGTCCGAACCGCTCGCGTCGTCGGTGGCGTCGAGGGGGAAGGTGTACGTCCCCATCGGCCGGGTGACCGAGGTCGACAGCGGCGAGGTGGCCCCCGAGGCGAGCATCTGGGTTCCCTCGCGCCAGACCAGGGACACGACCGCACCGTCCGGGTCGGCGGCGGAGCCCGAGAGCGTGAACGTGGCCTGCTTGGTCTTCTTGTTCATCCTCACGCTGAGGTCGGCCCCGGCATCCGCGACCGGGGGCTGGTTGGCCGGCGGGTCGTCACCGCCCGGGTCCGTCGCGGTGCCGGACAGGGGTCCTCGGGAGACGTGGCGAAACCGTGGACGAGTCGCAGCTCGTGCCTCAGCGCGAAGGCTCCCACCGCCCGGCGCCCCTGGCCGGAGTCGATCCCCGTGACGATGACGCGCAACCGCTCGGCGGACGCGGCGCTGCGGAGGTGTCCCTCGAAGTCGTCCGAGACGTGGTCGCCGTCGCGGTCACCACGGGGCGGACCCGGAGGCGAGACCGTCGCCGGCAGCCCTCCCGAGGACTCGCCGGGGCCGGCATCGTCAGGCGCGGCGCCTGCGAGGCCGGAGGGAAGCACCATCGCGCAGACGGCGGCTGTCACGAGCAGAGCAGAACGACGCATCTCGGCCCCCAGGGATCGCGGGTCCCGAGAAAGGGTTCTCATTCGCGCTAGGCGCAGGCAAGGGCCCCCGACCATGGCGAAACCGGGTCATACGGAGACGGCCGAGGTGGCTCAGAGACCGCCGCGGCGCCAGATCGTGACCGCGTGCCCGGACGGACGGACCGCGGGGAGGTTCTGGGCGCCGGACTGCCGCCGGCCCTCGGCGACCGTCTTCTGCAGGGCGTACTGGGTCGCGGTCAGCTCGTCCTCGAGCTCGGACACCCGCATCCGCAGCGCGGTGACCTGGTTCTCGAGCTCGAGGATGCGTCGCACGCCCTCCAGGCCGATGCCCGCGGCGGTCAGCTCGGCGACCTCTCGCAGCATCTCGATGTCGTGCCAGGAGTAGCGGCGGCCACCACCTCCGGTGCGACCGGGGCGGACCAGACCCATCCGGTCGTAGGCCCGGAGCGTCTGCGGGTGCAGGCCGGTGAGCTCGGCCGCCACGGAGATGACGTAGACGGGGATGTCCGGGCCGGGGGCCTGCGCGCGGGGGCGCTCGGGGCTGCTCATCGGCCACCTCCTGCGAACAGGTTCGCCCGCAGGTCACCGCCCGAGGTCGCCTCGCGGTAGGCCTCGACGGCCGCCTTGGCCTCGTCGTTCAGAGCAGCCGGGACGTGCACCTCGACGGTGACCAGGAGGTCACCACGGTGGCCGTCCTTACGCTGCACGCCCTTGCCGCGGACCCGGAACGTGCGGCCGTTGGGGGTGCCGGCGGGGATCTTCACCGTGACCGGGGCGCCGTTGAGCGTCGGGACCTTGATCTCCGCGCCGAGGGCCGCCTCGTCGAAGGAGACCGGCACCGTCACGGTCAGGTTGTCGGCCTTGCGCCCGAACACCTGGTGGGGGCTGACGTGCACGTTGACGTAGAGGTCACCGGCCGGCCCGCCGCGCTCACCGCTCGCGCCCTTGCCACGCAACCGGATCCGCTGGCCGTCCTTCACGCCGGCCGGGATGCGGGCCTGGATCGCGCGCGAGGAGAGTCCGCGGCCGGAGCCGTGGCAGGTCGGGCAGGGGTCGTCGACGACCAGACCTCGACCTCGGCAGGCGGGGCAGGTCTCGGTCATCGTGAACGCCCCGCCCACCGACGCGGCGTGCATGCCGGTGCCCTCGCACTCGGGGCAGACCCGGGGGACGGTGCCCGACCGGGCCCCGGTGCCGTTGCAGTCACCGCAGGGAGCGTCCGAGGACAGCCGCAGGGAGACGGTCACGCCCTCGATCGAGTCGGCGAAGCTGATCGTCGCGTCGGTCTCGATGTCGGTCCCCCGGCGCGGCGCCTGCTGGCGCGTGCGCCCACCGCCGCCGCCACCGAACATGGTGCCGAACAGGTCGCCGAAGCCACCCCCGCCGGCGTGACCGCCGAGGAAGTCGCCCATGTCGAACGTCTGGCCGTCACCGCCGGGACGGCCCCCGCCCGTGAACGGGCCGAAGCCACCGCCGTAGGTGCGCAGCTCGTCGTACTGCTTGCGCTTCTCGGGGTCGCCGACGACGTCGTAGGCCTCGGCGACCTCCTTGAAGCGGTCCTCCTTGGCCTTGTCGCCGGGGTGGGAGTCAGGGTGGTTGGCGCGCGCGAGCTTGCGGTAGGCCTTCTTGATGTCGTCGGTCGACGCGTCCTTGGCGACGCCGAGGACCTTGTAGAAGTCCTTCGTCGCCCAGTCAGCACTGGTCACCCGCGCGCACCTCCCTCCCGTGTCCGTCGATCGTTACTGGTTGTCCTGCGGCTCGCCGGAGCCGCCCGTGGCCGAGCCGGCCGCTGCCGTCTCCTCGACGGGACCGACCACGGTCACCCGCGCGGGGCGGACGACCCGCTCGCCGATGCGGTAGCCGACGTGCACGATGTTCTGGCAGACCGTCGTGCTCACCTCCGGCGAGGTCGCGTGCATCAGCGCCTCGTGCAGGTTCGGGTCGAACTCGTCACCCGGCTCGCCGAACCTCACGAGGCCGAGACCGGCCACGATCCGCTCGAGCGAGTCCGCCACGGCCTTGAAGCCACCCTCGACCTCGCCGTGCTCGCGGGCCCGGTCGATGTCGTCGAGGACCGGAAGCAGGGCGGACAGGGCAGCGTAGGTGGCGTTCTGCTTGACCAGGTCGCGGTCGCGGTCCACCCGTCGCTTGTAGTTGACGTACTCCGCCTGCAGGCGCTGGAGGTCGCCGGTCAGCGTCGCGACGTCCTCCTGCGCCTTCGCCAGGTCGGCGACCAGCTCCATCGGGGTGTCGTCGGCCATGCCGTCGCCGACGCCCGCGCCGGCCTCCGGGGCCGCCCCCTCGGGAGCGGATCCGGCCGTGGCCCCGGGGGCCGCAGTCTCCTGCGGCTCCCCGGCACCCGTGCCCGTCTCCGGGGTGCTCTCGTGCTGGTGGTCAGCAGAGGTCACTTGTTCTCACCCTCGTTGTCCTCATCGACGATCTCGGCATCCACGACGTCCTCGTCGGTGTCGCCGGTGCCCGTGGTGCCGCCTGCGGCAGCGGCCTCGGACTCGCCGGCGGCGTACATCGCCGCACCCATCTTCTGGCTGGACTCGCCGAGCTTGGCGACCGCTGCCTCGAGGGTCTCCTTCTCGGCGTCCTCGTCCTCGAGAGCCTTCTTCAGTGCCTCGACGTCGGCCTCGACCTCGGTCTTGACGTCCTCGGGGATCTTCTCGCCGTTGTCGGCGAGGAACTTCTCCGTGGTGTAGACGAGGGTGTCGGCCTGGTTGCGGGTCTCGACGGCCTCGCGGCGCTTGCGGTCCTCCTCGGCGTACTGCTCGGCGTCCTTGACCATCTTGTCGATGTCCTCCTTCGACAGCGCCGAGCCACCGGTGATCGTCATCGACTGCTCACGGCCGGTGCCCCGGTCCTTCGCGGACACGTGCACGATGCCGTTGGCGTCGATGTCGAAGGTGACCTCGATCTGCGGCACCCCGCGCGGGGCCGGCGGGAGACCGGTCAGCTCGAAGTTGCCGAGCGGCTGGTTCTGCGCCGCCATCTGACGCTCGCCCTGGTAGACCTGGATCTGCACCGAGGGCTGGTTGTCGTCGGCGGTGGTGAACACCTCGGACCGCTTGGTCGGGATCGTGGTGTTGCGCTCGATGAGCTTGGTCATCACGCCACCCTTGGTCTCGATGCCGAGGGACAGCGGCGTGACGTCGAGGAGCAGCACGTCCTTGACCTCGCCCTTGAGGACGCCGGCCTGGAGGGCGGCACCGACGGCCACGACCTCGTCCGGGTTCACGCCCTTGTTGGGCTCCTTGCCGCCGAGGAGCTGCTTGACGGCGTCGGTCACGGCCGGCATCCGGGTGGAGCCGCCGACCATGATCACGTGGTCGATCTTGGAGATGTCCTGGCCGCCGTCCTTGAGGACGTTCTGCACCGGGGTCTTGGTCCGGTCGAGCAGGTCGGAGGTCATCTTCTGGAACTCCGAGCGGGTCAGCTTCTCCTCGAAGTGGAGCGGGCCGGACTCGGAGTGGGTGATGTAGGGCAGGTGGACCGTGGTCTCGCTCGAGGCGGACAGCTCGATCTTCGCCTTCTCCGCGGCCTCCTGCAGCCGCTGGCGGGCGATCTTGTCGGCGCCGAGGTCGACGTTGTTGCTGTCCTTGAACTTCTTGACCATCCACTCAACGATCCGGTTGTCCCAGTCGTCGCCACCGAGGTGGTTGTCGCCGGAGGTCGCCTTCACCTCGACCACGCCGTCGCCGATCTCGAGCAGCGACACGTCGAAGGTGCCGCCGCCGAGGTCGAAGACCAAGATGGTCTGGTCGTGCTCCTTGTCGAGGCCGTAGGCCAGGGCGGCCGCGGTCGGCTCGTTGACGATGCGGGACACGGTGAGACCCGCGATCTCGCCGGCCTCCTTGGTGGCCTGGCGCTGGGCGTCGGAGAAGTACGCCGGGACCGTGATCACCGCGTCGGTGACGGTCTCACCGAGGTAGGCCTCGGCGTCGCGCTTGAGCTTCTGCAGGACGAACGCCGAGATCTGCTGGGGCGTGAAGTCCTTGTCGTCGACCTTGGTCTTCCAGTCGGTGCCCATGTGGCGCTTGACCGAGCGGATGGTGCGGTCGACGTTCGTCACCGCCTGACGCTTGGCCACTTCGCCGACGAGCACCTCGCCGTTCTTGGCGAAGGCCACGACGGACGGGGTGGTCCGGGCGCCCTCCGCGTTCGCGATGACGGTGGGCTCGCCACCCTCGAGGACGGCTACGACGGAGTTCGTCGTACCGAGGTCGATGCCGACCGCGCGTGCCATGTGTTACCTCCACGGATCTGTCCCGCCGCTGTGGCGGGAGCTGTTCTTCGTCTGTTCGGGGCGGGCGCTCGTCGGCGCCTCGTCGCGTCGAGTCTGTCAAACTACTTGAGTCGGTTCAACTCAACTCTTTGCATCCTCTGCAACGCAGACCGACCGGGGTGTGTTCCCGTCCCCCCGACGGTCATGTGTGATCCGGGACACCGTGTTCAATGGGGGGATGCCCCCCGCCCTCGCCACGCCCCTGGCCCGGACGCTCGGGCGTGGCGCCGGCCTGGCGCTCGCGACGCTGCTCGTGGCGGTCCTCGCGACCGGGGCGCTCGAGCTGTCCCAGGCCCTGCACGACCGGTGGTGGTCCTGGCACGCCCGGCTCCTGGCCCTCCCGCGGGACGTGCTGAGCCTCGGCGTCCTCGTGGTGTGGGCGGTGGTGCTGCTGCTCCTCGCGGTGACCGGCCGGCTCTGGGTGGCCACGACGACCGTGCTCGCGGGGGCGGCGGTGGTGGCGTTCGCCAACGACCAGAAGATGCGGTTCCGCGGCGAGCCGGTCTACCCCTCCGACGTCGTCTACCTCGCCGAGCCGGGCTTCCTCGTCGAGTTCGTCGGCCCACCGGCGGTCGTGGTGCTCGTCGCGGCCGTGGTCGGCGTCCTCGCCGTCGGCTGGCTGGCCGGCCGCCTGTGGCGGAGCCGACGTGCGGCGCCGGAGCCGACGCTCTCGAGCAGGCAGCGCCTCCTGGTTCGGGCGGTCGTCGCGCTCGCCTCCGCCACGGTCCTCCTCGGAGCAGTGCAGTTCCACGCGACGGGGAACCCGCTGAAGGAGGCCTACACGGCTGCGGGCGCGACCTGGCGGCCGTGGGACCAGCCGGAGAACTACACCTTCAACGGGTTCCTCGCGGGGTCCCTCTACAACATGCCCGCTCCTGCCATGGACCCACCGCCGGGCTACGGCGGGGAGACGATGGCCGCGCTGGTGCAGCGCTACCGCGAGTCCGCGGCGGAGGTGAACGCCTCCCGCGACCCGGACGCGCTGGAGGACACCAACGTCGTCATCGTCCTCTCCGAGACCCTGTCGGACCCCACGAGGATCCCCGGCGTGCGCCTCGAGGAGGACCCGATCCGGTTCACGCGGAGCCTCATGGCCGGCACCACCTCGGGGGAGATGCTCACCCCGGCCTACGGCGGCGGCACCGCCAACGCGGAGTTCGAGGCGCTCACCGGGATGGCCCTGCGCAACTTCCGTCCTCAGCTGACCACGCCGTACCAGATGCTGCTCCCCCGCCACCGGGACTTCCCGTCGTTCCTGCCCAGCCTCGCCGGGGACACGCACCGGACGGTCGCGATCCACCCGTTCCTGGCGTCGTACTACCAGCGGGAGACCGCCTACCCCGTGCTCGGCTTCGAGAAGGTGGTGTTCGAGGAGGACATGACGCACACCCAGCGGGTCGAGCCTGGGGACCGGTTCGTCTCCGACCACGCGGCGTTCCAGGAGGTCGTCGACGAGCTGCGGGACTCCGACCGCCCGGTCGTCGCCAGCCTGGTCACGATGCAGAACCACGGGCCGATGCGGCACAAGTACGACGACCCGCTGCAGGCCTGGGGCCCCGTCGACGAGTCGATGCCGCTCGACATCGAGCAGTACCTCCGTGGCCTCAGGTACAGCGACGAGGCGTTCGAGCAGCTCGTCGACGACCTCGACGAGCTCGGGGAGCGGACCGTGGTCCTGATGTACGGCGACCACCTCCCCTCGGCCTGGCCGGAGTCGCTGCTGCGCCGGGACCGCGAGGTGATGTTCCGGACGCCGTACCTCGTGCACGCCACCTTCGAGACCGAGAAGGTCCCGACGCCTCCGGTCCTGGGGCCGACCTTCCTGGTGAACCAGATGCTGGCCACCGTGGACGCCCCGCTGACGCCGTACCAGGTGCTGCTGGAGCGGCTGTCACGCGAGATCCCCGCCTTCGAGCCGACCGGGATCTACGACGCCGAGGGCCAGGAGGTCTCCGAGGACGACCTCACGCCCGAGCAGGAGCGGCTGCTGCGCGACTACCGGCTGGTGCAGTACGACCTGGCGGTGGGCGCACGACACAGCGCCGAGGAGATGCTCGAGGTCGTCCCCGCGCAGGGTCAGCCGCGGTAGGGCGCGCCCCGCTCGAGCCGCGGGAAGCTCCGCCGGAACAGGTCGACGGCCGGGCCGAGCAGCAGGAAGACCAGCACCGTGCCCGGCCCCACCGCCGCCCCGAGCAGCCACCCCACCAGCGCGCCCGAGGCCTGCACGAGGTTGTAGCTCCAGCGGAACGGGATCGGCGGGTCCCACGCGAGCGCCATCGCCTCGGCCGGGCCGGCGCCCGTGGCGCTGGCGAGGTAGCCCGCGACGCCGACCGTGATCAGCGCCAGCGCCGCCAGCAGCATCGCCGACCGCCCGGGCAGGGAGGTCACGTCCGGGACGAGGGCCATCACGCCGGAGATCACGAACCCGACGAGGAACCACTGCACGAGCGTGCCCGGGCCGGGCCGGGTGCCCCGCAGCCACGCGAGTCCGATGAACGCCGCGCCGACGAGGATGTTCAGCTGCCAGAAGGGCCGGCCGGTGACCAGGGTGAGGCCGCTGACCAGGGTGGAGTAGCCGTCGGAGCCGAGGGACGCCTCGAGCAGGAAGGCGACGCCGACACCGAGGACGGTGCAGGCGAGCACGAGCTGGGCGTACTTCACGGCCGGCGCCGCGGGCCGTGAGGCCGCCTCGGGTCGCACGCTCAGCCGACCGGCTCCGGCTCGCGCTCGGCGACGGACGCCGGGACGTCGAGCCGGCCGGTGCGGGCCGCCCAGAGCTCGAAGACCAGTGTCGCGAAGGGCGGCACGGACGCGGCGAGGCCGGCCAGCGTCACCCACGGTCCCCAGCGCAGGCTGCGGGCCAGGAGCAGGACCAGACCGACGTAGACGACGAAGATGCCGCCGTGGAGGGGTCCGAACAAGTGCACGCCGGCCTCGGTGGTGCCGGCGACGTGCTTGAGGTACATCCCGACGAGCAGGCCCGCCCACGACAGCGCCTCGGCGACGGCGACGACCTTGAACAGGGCGATCCGAAACGGCAACGACATGCGGGCGATGGTACGTGGCGTCAGCGGACGCGCACGGTGACGGGGTTGGACTTCTTGCCGGTGGCCGGGTCGACGACCCGGAACTTGTTCGGCCCCGACTGGCCGGTCATCACGTAGGTGGAGAACGTGCCGCCGCTGACCGAGGTGGAGGTCGGGAAGTCGGTCCAGGAGCCCTGGAGCCGCTGGACCTGCAGGGAGGCGCCCTCGCCGCCGGGGAAGGTGCCGGTGAGGTAGATCCGCTCCATCGCCGAGACGTCGAGCGGGCTGGCGGACAGGCTGATCACCGAGCGCGGCCTCTTCGGCTTGCGGTCCTTCTTCTTCTCGGTCGCGGCCTGGTCGTCGCCGCTCCCGCCGCCCTCGTCGGACTCGGTCGGGTCGACACCGCCGTTGAGGTCGGCGAGGGTCAGGCCCTCGTCGTCCTCCGCGTCCTCTCCGGAGGTGCGCTCGGGGATGTGGAGGCTGGGCTCGGCCTCGACGGTGCTGGTCTCCTCCCCGAGGCCCAGGACGTTCGCCGCCCCGACCGCGACCAGGCCGACGACCCCGCCGACCACCAGGGCGACGGCGAGCATCGCGCCGACCCCCACGACGAGGGGCCGGTACCACGGAGCGTCGTCGTCGCCAGCCACCCCTCCAGGGTAGGCGACAGCCCCAGCCGGGGCCCACGTCGCGGACGCCTCAGGATCGCGGGCGTACCACGATCCGCGCCCCGTGGCGGGGGACGCTGGTGATGTTGCGCACCTTCGGCACGTCGTGGCTGCCCGCCGGCACCCGCACGTCGTACGACGCCAGCACCTCGCGCAGCACCGCGACCCCCTCCATGAGCGAGAACCCGGCCCCGATGCAGCGGCGGACCCCACCGCCGAAGGGGATCCAGGTGTTCGGCTCGACGTGACCCTCGAGGAACCGCTCCGGGCGGAACTCCTCGGGCCGGTCGAAGCTCTCGGGACGGCTGTGGCTGATGATGCTCGACGGCCCCACGCTGGCGCCCTTCGGGAGGGCCCAGCCGCCGATGGTGGTGGGCGCCATCAGGTGGCGCAGCACCATCGGGATGACCGGGTGCAGCCGCATCGCCTCCTTCATCTGCTCGAGGGTTTTACATACTACGGGTATGCCCGCTGCGGTGGAAGGCCTGCGGGCGACGTGGTCCGCCAGCGCCGCCGTACAACCCGAACACCACCAGCGGCACGGGCTCGACAAACCGAGCGCGCCGATCCGCTCCCTCCAGGTCACCGCCGCACGGTGCCGGCCAGGGCGGGACGGCCAGGGATTTCGAGCGTCAGCCCAGCAGGCCGCGGCCACGGGCCAGGGCCGCCGCCTCGGTCCGGCCGCTCGCCCCGAGCTTGGCGAGGATGTTCGAGACGTGCACGCTGACGGTCTTGGTGCTGATGTAGAGCCGTCGCGCGATCTCGCCGTTGGAGCGCCCTTGGGCGACGAGGGCGAGGATCTCCCGCTCGCGCGGGGTCAGCGCGCCCTGCCTCGGGTCGGCCCGCCGGCCGGTGGTGCCGAGGGCCTGGAGCTCGGCGAGCAGGGGCTGGGCGCCGAGCGTGTGGGCGGCCTCGCGCGCAGGGTCGGCGTGGGCCCGGGCGTCGGCGGTGCGGCCGAGGGAGCGGAGTACGGCGGCCAGGCGGGTGCGCGACCTCGCCGCCTCGAGAACGTGGGGGAACTCCTCGAACGCCGAGACGGCGGCGAACCAGGACGCCAGCAGCTCCTCCTCCGACGGCGAGTCCACTCCGCCGAGCCAGCGCAGCCGCAGGTGCTCGGCCTCGGCGCGCGCCAACCAGGCCTGCCCCTCCGGGCCCATCGCCCTGCCCCGCTCCTGCGCCTGGGAGACCACCGCGCGCGCCACCTCGACGAGCTCGTGGCCCCGCCGGACCAGGTCCTCGCGGCCCCCGACGGGCAGGGCCGGGGCATGTGTGGCCATCTGGCCGAGCAGCAGCGCCCCGAGGCGGACCTGCGCCATGAACGAGGGGACCTGCCACAGGCCGGTGACCGACTCGACGACCTCGTCGTGGATCCGCAGGGCGGTGTCGAGGTCGCCGGCGTCGCCGTACAGGTCGATCGCCGCGGCACCGCTGACGATCGCGATCAGGCCGTCGCGCGGCCAGCACTCCCGCACGCCGGGGAGCAGCGCCAGGGCGGCCACGTCGCCACGGCCCGCGGCCACCGCGAGCCCCAAGGACGTCAGCGCCGCCCGGTGCAGCTCGGGCGCGATCTCGCCCGTGGTGTCACTGAGCCTCCGCGCGTCGTCCCAGCGGCCGGCCACGTAGGCGACGAGCGCCCCCATCCAGCGCGCGTCGAAGCCGTAGGGCGCCCAGGTGCGGCCGACCTCGGCGGCGCGCGCGGACGCCACGGCGTAGGCGTCGGCGGCCTCCGGGAGCCTGCCGAGCTCGTAGTGGATCGCCCCGAGGTGGTGCAGGCCCCGCAGCTCGGCGGCGAAGTCGGCGTCGGCACGGGCCTGCGCGACGATCTTCTCGAGGTTGATCCGGGCCGTCTCCGGGTCTCCGGTGCGCTCCTCGAGACGTGCGAGCGTGGTGGCCGCGCTCAGCTCGACCCGCGGCAGGCCGACCTCCCGCGCCAGCGCAACGGCCTCCGAGGCCCACCGCGCGGCCTCGTCGACGCGCTGACGGGTCGCGTTGGCGTAGGCGTGGACGCTGAGGAGCCTGGCGCGCAGGGCGGTCGGCTCGGGGCCCACGAGCCCGAGCGCCTCGGTGGTCAGCTCGCGGGCATCGACGTCGCTGTCGAGCAGGAGGGTGGCGTTGGCCAGGCCCATCAGCAGCACGGCCCGGTCGATGCCCGCTCCCTCGGGGAGCCGGGCGAGCTGGTCGGCGAGCAGCTCGGTGGCGCGCTCGACGTTGCCGGAGGCGATCAGGGCCTCCGCGGCGCGTCCGGCCAGGGTCACCGCGTCGACGTCCTGGAGCGCCTCGACCCGGCGGGCGGGGTCGCCGACCAGCTCGAGGGCCACCTCGTAGTGCCGTGCAGCGTCGTCGGGGCCGCCCACCGCCATCGCCTCGTCGCCGGCGTCGATGCTGGCGCGGACGGCGGTGACCACGTCGTGCGAGGCTCGGGCGTGCCGGGCCAGCTCCGCGGCCGTGCCCTGGGCAGCGTGGCTGAACAGGGCCTCGGCGTACGCCGCGTGAAGCCGGACCCGCTCGCCGGGGAGGAGGTCGTCGTACACCGCCTCCCCCATGAGCGCGTGCCGGAAGGCGTAGCTGGTGCCCGAGGGCACGAGCACGTTCGTGTCCACGGCTTCGCGCAGTGCGCGGTCGAGGTCACCGGGGCCGAGGTCGACCACGGCTGCGAGCAGGTCGTGCGAGACCTGGCGGCCGGCCACCGAGGCGGCCCGGACCACCCGCCGTGCCGCGTCGTCGAGCTTGTCGATCCGCACGAGGAGCAGGCTGGCGAGGTCGTCGGGCAGGGGGCAGCCCTCGGTCTGGCCGGCGGCGACGAGCTCCTCGGCGAAGAAGGCGTTGCCCTCCGCCCGGTCCACGACCGTCTGGAGGGCCTGCTCGGTGAGCCGGCCGTCCTGGATCGCCTCGGCGAGGGTGCGCACGGCGGCGTCACTCAGCCGCTCCAGCGCGAACCGCTGCACGCCGGGCACGCGGCTCCACTGCGCCACCGACGCGCGCAACGGGTGCCGGCGATGCAGGTCGTCGCTGCGGTACGACGCCACCACGCTGACCCGACCGCCGAACCGCCGCTGGAACAGGAAGCCCAGGAGGTCACGGGTGGACTGGTCGGCCCAGTGCAGGTCCTCGAGCACCACCAGCAGCGGCGCCGGCCGGGCCAGGCTCTCGAAGGTCGCGTGCACGGTCTCGAACAGCTCCGAGCGCTCGACGTCGGGGGCGGCGGCGCTGCCGGCCTGGCCGTACAGGACCCGCTGCCCCGGCAGCAGCTGCCGCACGGCCGGGTGCGCGTCGGCGATCGCGCGCACGGCGTCGGGGTCGTCCTGGGCGAAGCGGCCGAGGATCTCGGTGAAGGGGAGGTAGGGCAGGGCGCTGTCGCCGAAGTCCAGGCAGTGCCCCGCGACGGTCCGCCAGCCGGTGGCCTCGGCGCGGCTCCGCAGCTCGCCGAGGAGCCGGGTCTTCCCGACGCCGGCGTCCCCGGACAGCAGCACCATGCCCGAACGGCTGCGCGAGTCAGGGGCGGCCGCGCCCGGGGTGCCCGTGGCCACGCCGAGCAGCCGCGTCAGCTCCTCGAGCTCCTCGTCGCGACCGACCAGCGGCGCGCTCAGCAGGTGGGTGGACACGTCCTCCATCATGATGCGTGCGGCCGTCGTACGCAGCCCTCTTTACGGGGCGCTTCGGTCACCTGAGGCCCGCGCCGTCGACTGCGGCCACGGGAGCAGGGACTCGGGTGCGGCTCGTCCGGCGGGGCCGGTGGCCGCGGCGGGGGCGACGCGGCCGGCGCAGGCCCATCAGCTGCTCGCGGCGGTACTCGATCTCGGCGACGGTGGCGATCTCGTGCGGCACGTACATGGCTCTCCTCGGCTCCTACGGCCCTTGCCCGGTCGACCTGTCCGACCGACCTGTCGGAGCCCTGAGCCTGCGCCTCTGAGGTAGCCCCGCACATCGGGAGAACTCCCTACCCGCCGACCCGGCTTGAACGCAGCCCCCTACGCGCCGACGGTCAGAGGGGGGCGGTTCCTCCGACGAGGACCTCCCGGACGATCGGCACGCCGGGGCGGTAGGCGAGGTGGACGTACGACGGCGCGTCGAGCACGACGAGGTCCGCCCGGGCCCCGGCCGCGAGGTGACCCACCTCCGTCCGACCCAGCGCCGCCGCCCCTCCCCGGGTCGCGGCGAGCAGCGCCTCGGCCGGGGTCATCCTCATCTCCCGGACGGCCAGGGCGACGCACAGCGGCATCGACGAGGTGTAGCTCGACCCCGGGTTGCAGTCGGTGGCGACGGCCACCCGGACACCGGCGTCGATCAGCCCCCGCGCGTCCGGGTAGGGCGACCTGGTGGAGAACTCCACCCCCGGCAGCAGCGTGGCGACCGTGCCCGAGGAGGCCAGCGCGTCGACGTCGCAGTCCGACAGGTAGGTGCAGTGGTCGACGGCGGTCAGTCCGAGCTCGCACGCCAGCTGCACCCCCGGACCCGGCCCGAGCTGGTTGGCGTGCAGCCGTCCCTGCAGCCCGGCGGCGCGTCCCGCGGCGAGCACCGCCCGCGCCTGGTCGGCCGAGAACGCCCCGGTCTCGCAGAAGACGTCGATCCACCGCGCGTGCGGGGCGCAGGCCTCGAGCATCGGCCCGGTGACGAGGTCGACGTACCCGCCCGGGTCGTCGGCGTACTCCGGCGGGACCACGTGGGCCCCGAGGAAGGTCGTCTCGTCGGTGGCCTGCGCGGCGATCGCCAGGGCGCGAGCCTCGTCGTGGACGGTCAGCCCGTAGCCACTCTTGATCTCGACGGTCGTCGTGCCCTGCCTGCGCATCTCGGCGACGTGGCGGGCGACGTTCGCGGCGAGCTGCTCGTCGGTCGCCGCCCGGGTCGCCGCGACCGTCGTGCGGATCCCCCCGGCGGAGTACGGCGTCCCGCTCATCCGGGCCGCGAACTCCTCCGACCGGTCACCGGCGAAGACGAGGTGCGAGTGCGAGTCGACGAAGCCCGGCACGACCGACCGGCCCCCCACGTCGTACGACGAGTCCGCGGCGGGCGCCGACACCATGGGGCCGGCCCAGGCCACGTGCCCGCCCTCGACCACCAGGGCCGCCGACGTGACCACGCCGAGGGACGAGCCGTCACCGAGGGCGGGGTCGTTGGTGACCAGCTGGCCGATGCCGGTGACGAGAAGGCTGCTCATGCGTCGCTCCAGATCCTCGAGATCACGGCCGCGAGGTCCTCACCGACCGCGCGCGCGTCGTCCGCGGTGGCCAGAACCCGGCCGTCCCGCACGACCTGGACCACGTCGGCGGACGTCGCGGCGAACACCGCCGTCTCGGCCGACGCCCCGGCCCCCGACGTCCGCGGTGTGGCGAGGTCGAGCGTGACGAGGTCCGCCCGGGCGCCGACCTCGATCTTCCCGACGTCGTCGAAGCCGAGGGACCGGTGGCCGTCGTAGGTGCCTGCGACGAGCAGCTCTGCGGCCGACCAGTGCCCCCGCTCCTGCCGGGCGAGCCGCTCGTCGAGCTCCACCGCGCGCATCTCCTCGAACGGGTCGACCACCGCATGGCTGTCCGACCCGAGGGTGAGCGTGGCCCCCGACCGGCGCAGCTCCCGCGACCGCCCGATGCCGTCACCGAGGTCCCGCTCGGTCGTGGGGCAGAAGCAGGCGAAGGCACGGCGCCGGCCCAGCGTCTCGACGTCCGTGTCGGTCAGGTGGGTCGCGTGCACGACGGTGGTGCGCTCGCCCAGTGCGCCGGCCTCGTCGAGCAGCCGGGTCGGGGTGACGCCGTACGCCGCCAGGCACTCGTCGTTCTCCGCGACCTGCTCGGAGAGATGTACGTGCAGCGGCGCCTCGTGGGCTCGCGCCCAGGCGGCGACCACCTCGATCTCCCGCGGGGGCACGGCTCGCACCGAGTGCACGGCGGTGCCGACCACCACGTCGTCGCCGGCGGTGTGCTCCAGCCGCTCGAGCCGTCCGGCCCACGACTCCGCGTCACCGTCGCTGAACCGGTGCTGGACGCCCTCGGCCGGCCGCCCGACGCCTGCACCGAGGTAGCAGGTGTCCAGCAGCGCGACCCGGATCCCCGCGTCGCGGGCGGCCTCGACCACGGCCAGGCCCATGGCGTTGGGGTTGTCGTACGGCGTGCCGCCGGGGGCGTGGTGGAGGTAGTGGAACTCGCCGACGCTGGTGAAGCCGGCGAGGAGCATCTCGCGGTAGGCCGCCCGCGCGAGCTCGTAGTAGCCGTCCGGGTCGAGCCGACCGGCGAGGGCGTACATCTGCTCGCGCCAGGTCCAGAACGTCCCGCGCTCCCGCTGCGTGCGGCCTCGCAGTGCCCGGTGGAAGGCGTGGCTGTGGCAGTTGGCCAGGCCCGGGACGGTCAGGCCGTCGAGGCGCCGGGCCCCGGACGGAGGTGTGGCGACACCGGTCCGCACCTCCGAGAACCGCTCGCCCTCGATGGTGACCACGACCCCGCCGACGACGTCGCCCTGGCCGAGCCAGGCGTGCTCCAGCCAGTACGTCGCGATCACGACGCCAGCCTCTCCAGGGTGTCCGCGAGGGCCTCCACCCCGGCGAGGCAGTCCGCCATGTCGGCGTGCTCGGCCGGGGAGTGCGAGACCCCGGTCGGGTTGCGGACGAACAGCATCGCCGTGGGCACACCGACGGCGGACATGATCCCGGCGTCGTGGCCGGCCATGGTCGGGACCACCGGTAGCCCCCCGGGCTCGGCGACCCTCCGCGCGAGGTCGGCGTCGAAGACCACCTCGGGCGAGACGGACTCGGTAGTCACCGCGGCCGTCGTACCGTCCCGGCCCGCACGCTCGGCCGCCATCCGCTCCACATGGCCGACGAGGGCGGCGAGGTGCTCCTCGGAGTCGGCCCGCGCGTCGAGCCAGGCCGTCACGTGTGAGGGGATCGCGTTGGTGCCGTTGGGGTGTACGTCGACCCGCCCGAACGTCGCGCGCTGGCCGGTGAGCCGGGCCTGCTTGTTCGCCGCGAGGGCGGTCATCGCATAGGTCAGCATCGGGTCGTGCCGGTCCTCCATCCGGGTCGTGCCCGCGTGGTCTGCCCGGCCGGTGAAGTCGAAGCGGTACCTGCCGTGCGGCCGGATCCCGCTCGCGACACCGACCGGGACACCCCGGTCGACGAGGTCGCGGCCCTGCTCGACGTGCAGCTCGACGAAGCAGGCGGTGCGCCCGCGGACGTCGATCCAGGACACGTCGTCCGCCGCGGGGGTGATGCCGACGGCACGCATCGCCTCGTCGAGCCGGACCCCGTCACGGTCTCGCAGCGCCTTGGCCCGGTCCCACGTGACCGCGCCCGTCGCGAGGCGGGACCCCAGGGTGGCCACCCCGAAGCGCGACCCCTCCTCCTCGACGAACACCGAGACGCTGATCGGGCGGGTCGGGGTGATGCCTCGGTCCCGGAGCAGGTCGATCGCGGCGAGGGCGGACACGACACCGAGGGGACCGTCGTACGCCCCGCCGTCGAGGACGGAGTCGAGGTGCGAGCCGGTCCTCACCTCCGGGTCGTTCGACCGGCTGGGGTTCCACGAGGCCATGACGTTGCCCACGAGATCCTCCTCGACGACGAGGTCCCGGGCGTGGCACTGCTCGAGGAACCACGCGTGCAGCTCGCGCTCGGCGGAGGTGAAGGGCTGGCGGAAGTACCCACCGCTCGAGGCCGACCGCCCGATCGGGGCGATCTCGCGCCACATGGTCTCGAAGTCAGGGTGCGACATGATCTGCTCCATGGAGTTCCAGGACGTGGTGCGACGGCGCCGGATGGTGCGCAACTACTCCGACCGGCCGGTCGACACGAGTGTGGTCGAACGGGTCCTCACGAACGCGCTGCACGCGCCGAGTGCGGGATTCACGCAGGGGTGGGCGTTCCTGCTCCTCGACACCCGTGAGGACGTGGACCGCTTCTGGGCAGCGTGTACGCCCGAGGCCGCGGCGGACGAGCCGGACTCGTGGCTGCGCGGGATGCGGACCGCGCCCGTGGTGGTCGTGCCGCTCTCGAACAAGGCGGCGTACGTCGGCCGCTACTCCGAGGCCGACAAGGCGCGGGACCGCGTCGAGGCGCGCTGGCCGGTGCCCTACTGGCACATGGACACCGCGATGGCCTCGCTGCTCATGCTGCTCACCGCGGTCGACGAGGGCCTGGGGGCCTGCTTCTTCGGCATCCCCGACTCGAGGACGGAGGTGTTCCGCGCCGAGTTCGGCGTCCCCGACGACCACATGCCGATCGGCGCGATCACGCTCGGGCACCGCACCGACGACCCAGGCCCGCTGGGCTCGGCCGCCCGCCGGCAGCGCCGCCCGCCGGAGGAGGTCGTGCACCGCGGTCGCTGGTGACCTCGCATTGTCGTTCGCGTCCATGTGGACGGCAACGGCACGGGGCGCGGTTTGTACGCTGGGAGCACCTGCGAACCGTGTCAGGGGGTGAGCACGATCGCGAAGCGCGACACCGGCCGGGACCTCGAGCGGGAGATCGAGGAGGAGCGGCGGCTGCGTCGGGCCAGGATCACCGCCGCGACCGGCCAGGCACCCGAGCCCGAGCCGACCGAGGTCGACACCGAGCCCGACGACGAGGACGCCGCCGCGCAGCGCATGGAGCAGCGCACGCTCTGGGTCGAGATGCAGGTGCGCAAGGCCATGGAGCGCGGGGATTTCGACGACCTTCCCGGAGCCGGCAAGCCGATCAAGGGCCTCGGGTCCACCCACGACCCCGACTGGTGGGTGAAGAACCTCGTCGAGCGCGAGCGGATCACCGGGGTGCTGCCCCCGGCGCTCGCGCTGCGCAAGGAGGACGCCGAGCTCGACTCCACTCTGGACCGCGAGACGACCGAGGACGGCGTGCGCCGGGTGGTCGGGGAGTTCAACCGCCGAGTCGTCGAGGCGCGACGCCAGCTCCAGGGCGGCCCTCCGGTGATCACGCCGACCCGGGACGACGAGGCAGAGGTCGCGGCGTGGCGGTCGCGTCGCGACCAGCGCCGGGAGGCACAGCGGCGCGGGCTCGAGGCACCGGCCGCATCCGACGTACCCCCACGGCGGCAGGCACCGGGTCGCCGCTGGTGGCACCGCAACCGCTGATCTGTGCAGGACTGCCCCGCCCACGTCCGATCTCCGGCATCGCCTGGTCCGCAGTGATGCCACGCCGCTCTCAGCCCTCCTGCATCGGGATCCGTACCCCGCGCTCGTGGGCGACCTCCACGGCCCGGTCGTAGCCCGCGTCGACATGACGGATCACGCCCATGCCCGGGTCGTTGGTGAGCACCCGCTCGATCTTCTGAGCGGCGAGGTCGGTGCCGTCGGCGACGCACACCTGGCCGGCGTGGATCGCCCGGCCCATGCCGACGCCACCGCCGTGGTGGATCGACACCCACGAGGCCCCGGAGGCCGTGTTGACCAGCGCGTTGAGCAGTGGCCAGTCGGCGATCGCGTCGGAGCCGTCGAGCATCGCCTCGGTCTCGCGGTACGGCGACGCGACCGACCCGGCGTCGAGGTGGTCGCGGCCGATCACGATCGGAGCCTTGAGCTCGCCGCTGCGCACCATCTCGTTGAACTTCAGGCCGGCGAGGTGGCGCTCGCCGTACCCCAGCCAGCAGATCCGCGCCGGGAGGCCCTGGAAGGAGACCCTCTCAGCGGCCATCGTGATCCAACGATGAAGACGCTCGTTGGCAGCTGACTCCTCTCGAGGGAACAGCTCGAGGATGGCGCGGTCGGTCGCGGCGATGTCGGCCGGGTCGCCGGACAGCGCCGCCCAGCGGAAGGGACCCTTGCCCTCGCAGAACAGCGGGCGGATGTAGGCGGGCACGAAGCCGGGGAAGTCGAAGGCCCGGGCGAACCCGCCCTTGCGTGCCTCGTCGCGGATCGAGTTGCCGTAGTCGAACACCTCGACGCCGGCGTCCAGGAAGCCGACCATCGCCTCGACGTGGCGGGCCATGGACTCGCGAGCCATCTCGGTGAGGCGGCGGGGGTCCTTGGCGCGCAGCGACGCCCAGTCCTCGAAGGCGACCCCGGAGGGCAGGTAGTAGAGCGGGTCGTGCGCCGAGGTCTGGTCGGTGACGATGTCGATGGGCGCCCCCTGCGCGAAGAGCTCGGGGACCATGTCGGCGGCGTTGCCGAGCACGCCGATCGACAGCGGCCGGCGCTCGTCGCGCGCCTCGACGGCCATCCTGAGGGCCTCGTCGAGAGACGACGCGCGCACGTCGAGGTAGCGGTGCTCGAGCCTGCGCTCGATCCGCGACTCGTCGCACTCGATGCAGATCGCGACGCCGTCGTTCATGGTGACCGCGAGCGGCTGAGCGCCACCCATGCCGCCGAGCCCGGCGGTCAGCGTGATCGTCCCCGCCAGGGACCCGCCGAAGCGCTTGTCCGCGACCGCGGCGAAGGTCTCGAAGGTGCCCTGGAGGATGCCCTGGGTCCCGATGTAGATCCAGGAGCCGGCGGTCATCTGGCCGTACATCGTCAGCCCGAGGTCCTCGAGCCGGCGGAACTCCTCCCAGTTGGCCCAGTCGCCGACGAGGTTGGAGTTGGCGATCAGCACGCGCGGCGCCCACTCGTGGGTGCGCATGACACCGACCGGCTTGCCGGACTGCACGAGCAGCGTCTCGTCGTCGGCGAGCGTCTCGAGGGTGCGGACGATGGCGTCGTACGCCTCCCAGCTGCGGGCCGCCCGACCGGTGCCGCCGTACACGACGAGGTCGTCGGGCCGCTCGGCGTTCTCGGGGTCGAGGTTGTTCATCAGCATCCGCAGCGGCGCCTCGGTCTGCCAGCTGCGCGCGGTGAGCTCGGTGCCGCGGGGCGCGCGGACCGGCCGGGGGCCACCGGTGGTTGAGGAGCCGAGCTTGTGAGGCGTCTCGAAACCACTGTTCATGCGAGTTCTCCCAACGTGTTCTGGACGGCGTCGAGGACGGCGCCGGTGCGGACGAGACCAACGGTGTGCTCGATCTCCGGTGACAGGTGCCGGTCGGGGCCGGGGCCGGGAACGGTCTGCCGGAGCAGCCGGAGTACGGCGGCCGTGGCCGGTGCGGGTTCCAGCGGGGCCCGGAGGTCGAGGGCCCGGGCGGCGGTGAGGATCTCGATCGCGACCACCCGGGTCAGCCCGTCGACGGAGCGGCGGAGCTTGCGGGCCGCGGACCACCCCATCGACACGTGGTCCTCCTGCATCGCGCTCGAGGGGATCGAGTCGACGCTCGCGGGGACGGCGAGGCGCTTGAGCTCCGAGACGATCGCGGCCTGGGTGTACTGGGCGATCATGTGGCCGGAGTCCACGCCGGGGTCGTCGGCGAGGAACGGCGGGAGGCCGTGGCTGCGCGCCTTGTCGAGGAACCGGTCGGTGCGACGCTCGGAGATCGAGGCCACGTCGGCGGCGACGATCGCGAGGAAGTCGAGGACGTAGCCGACCGGCGCGCCGTGGAAGTTGCCGTTGGACTCCACGCGTCCGTCGTCGAGGACCACGGGGTTGTCGACCGCGGAGGCCAGCTCGCGCTCGGCGACCCGCGCGGCGTGGTCGACAGTGTCGCGGGCGGCGCCGTGCACCTGCGGCGAGCAGCGCAGGGAGTAGGCGTCCTGGACCCGGTTGCAGTCGGGCCCGCGGTGGCTCGCGACGACGCCGGAGTCCTTCAGGATCGCGGTGAGGTTCGCCGCCGACGCGGCCTGGCCGGGGTGGGGGCGCAGCGCCTGCAGGTCGGCGGCGAAGACCCGGTCGGTCCCGAGCTGGGCCTCCACCGACATGGCAGCCGCCACGTCCGCCGTACGCAGCAGCATGCGCAGGTCGGCGATCGCCATCACGAGCATGCCGAGCATGCCGTCGGTGCCGTTGATGAGGGCGAGCCCCTCCTTCGCGGCGAGCTCGACCGGCTCGAGGCCCGCGGCACGGAGGGCATCGGCGGCCGGCACCAGGGCGTCGCCCGCGTCGCGGACCTCGCCCTCACCCATCAGCGCGAGCGCGCAGTGCGACAGGGGCGCGAGGTCACCGGAGCAGCCGAGCGAGCCGTACTCCCGCACCACCGGCGTGATGCCGTGCGTCAGCATCGCGGCCATCGTCCGGGCCGTCTCCAGGCGGATGCCGGTGTGGCCCGAGGCGAGCGTCGAGAGGCGCAGCAGCATGAGCGCGCGCACCACCTCGCGCTCGACCTCGGGGCCGCTGCCGGCGGCGTGCGAGCGGACCAGGCTGCGCTGCAGCTGGGCGCGCATGTCGTTCGGGATGTGCCGGGTGGCCAGGGCGCCGAAGCCGGTGGAGATGCCGTACGCCGGTGTGGGGGACGCCGCGAGCACCTCCACGGCCTCACGAGCACGCTCGATCGCCGCGACGGCGTCCTCGGCGAGCTCGACGGCGGCGCCGTCACGGGCGACGGCGAGCAGGTCCTCGAAGGAGACGGGGCCGACCCCGACGTGCACGGTTGTCATGGGTCTCATTCCACTGCCCCGAGGCGCTCCCGACCAGCCTCGCCGACGTCGTTGTGTCTCGGATCCGAGACAGTAGGGCTAGGCTCGTCGGGTGGGACAGGTGCCGGCCGCGACGAGGGCGCTGCGCGTGCTGCGCTACCTCGCGTCCCAGGCCGACCCCGTGACGCTGCAGGCGATCGCGGCCGCCGTCGACCTGCCCCGGTCCACGGCCTACCACCTCCTCGGCGTCATGGTGGAGGAGGGCTTCGTCGTCCACCTCGCCGAGGAGCACCGCTACGGCCTCGGAGTCGCGGCGTTCGAGGTGGGGTCCGGGTACGCCCGGCAGGAGCCGCTGCAGCGCATCGCCCGCCGGCTGCTCGCCCAGCTGGTCGACGAGGTGGGGCAGTCGGCGCACCTGGCCGTGCTGCACGGCCGCGACGTGCTGTACGTGGTCGAGGAGCGCGCACCGGGGCGCCCGCCGCTGGTCAGTGATGTCGGGGTCCGGTTGCCGGCACACCTGACCGCGAGTGGCAGGGCGATCCTCGCAGCGCTGCCGGCCGCGCAGGTGCGGGCTCTCTACCCCGACCGGTCGGTGTTCGTGGACCGGCACGGTGTGGGACCCGCCTCGCCGACCGCCCTGCGCCCCCTGCTCGCGGAGACCCGGCAACGCGGGTACGCCCTCGAGGACGGCGAGGTCACGCCCGGGTTCGCCTCCGTCGCGGCGGTCGTGCTCGACCACACCGGGCACCCCGCGGCGGGGGTCGCGGTCACCTATCCCACCGACGGCCCGCCGGACCTGCCCGCGACGATCGCCGCGACCCGTCGTACCGCCTCCCGCCTCACCGCCCGCATCGGCGGCCACCCCTGACCGCCGACCCGGTTCCTGTGCACACGCCGGCTGGCCGTGACCTGGACGGGCTCAGGTCGTTGCTGTGTGAAAGCGAGCTCGAGGAGTGGGCATGTCGACGCAGAAGCACCCCGACGACGAGAACCGACCCGCACGCGCGGGACGACGCCTCGCCCTGGCGACCGGCCTCGCCACCGCCGTGGTCGCAGCGACCTTCGTGGTCCCCTCGCACGCCGGCGACCTGACCGCCGGGTCTGATCGCAGCGGCGCCGACCCGTTCGAGCGGTCGGTCGAGGAGGCGACGGCCACGGCGCTCGCGTCCGAGCAGGGAGGCCGTACGGCGGCCCGCGGCACCACCGACGACGGGCACGACCACGTCCACGACGACCCGGCCACGAAGAACCTCGTCTCGCGGTCCGCCGAGGACGACCCCACCGCCGAGGACCCCACCACCCCGGAGCAGGTCGAGGCCAACACCGAGGCCGTGGAGGCCCGCCGCCACCTCGGCGAACCCACCCTCCTCCCCGGCCCCCGCCGGGCCCCGAGGCGCACCGTCCCGGAGGACAGGTACGCCATGGCGGGCGGCTGCTACGCGCTCGGGGTCGACGGCCGCTGGGTGACGCGCGACGGTGACGGGTTCCGGGCCACGGCCGCCGACCCGGGCGACGCCGCGCCCCTGCACTTCCAGGCGACCGACCTGGGCAAGTACCTGCTCTACGGCGACCGGTCGGACTTCGTCTCCGCAGCCGACGGCCCCCTAACCGACGCCCCAGCGGCCGACGGCGACCCGCTCGGCCTGACCGGGAGCGACCGGGTCGTCGCCGCCGACAGGCCGAGCCCCCGGGCCGACTGGACGGTGACGCGGCGTGAAGGGACCTTCCGCTTCCGCCTCCGGGGCGAGGGCAAGGTGCTCGGCGTCGACGCCGCCCGCAACCTCGTGCTCACCGACCGCCCGGCCGAGTTCGAGATCCGACGTACCGACTCCTGCGCGTCGTGGCCCGAGGTGAGCACCAACGTCGCGGGCCGGCCGCACCGGGGGGAGACCTCCTTCGCGGAGGTCCGCGGCTACGCCGACGCGCACACCCACGGGATGGCCTACGAGTTCCTCGGCGGCGAGGTGCACTGCGGCAAGCCGTGGGACCCCTACGGCGTGGAGTACGCGCTCGTCGACTGCGACGACCACCGCCTCAGCGACGGTAAGGGCGCGGCGCTGGAGAGCTTCCTCTCCGGCGACCCCGACGGCCACGACCCGGTCGGCTGGCCGACGTTCAAGGACTGGCCGGCGCCGGACTCCCTCACCCACGAGGGCACCTACTACAAGTGGATGGAGCGGTCCTGGCGCGGCGGCCAGCGGCTCTTCGTGAACCTGCTGACCGAGAACAACAAGCTCTGCGAGATCTACCCGCTCAAGCGCAACAGCTGTGACGACATGGACTCGATCCGCCTGCAGGCCAAGCGGATGAAGGAGTTCGAGCGCTACATCGACGCGCAGTCCGGCGGTCCGGGCGAGGGGTGGTACCGCATCGTGCGGTCACCGTTCGAGGCACGACGTGTCATCAACCAGGGCAGGCTCGCGGTGGTGATGGGCATCGAGACGAGCGTGGTCTTCGGCTGCACCATGAAGGCCGACATCCCCCAGTGCACCGGTGAGGACATCGAGCGGCAGCTCGACGAGATGCACCGCCTCGGCGTGCGCCAGATGGAGCTGGTGAACAAGTTCGACAACGCCCTGTCGGGGGTCGCCGGCGACGAGGGCACCACCGGGGTCGTGGTGAACTCCGCCAACTTCCTCGAGACCGGCTCGTTCTGGGACATGCGGACCTGCCCGCAGGGGTTCGGCGAGGGCGTGCACGACAAGGAGCAGTACGCCGTACCGCGGGAGGTCTCGGACCGCGACCCGCTCTTCGGCGCGATCGCCCAGGAGTACGCCCCTCCCGTCGCGGTCCCCGTCTACCCGGGCGCGCCGCACTGCAACCGGCGCAACCTCACCGACCTCGGCGAGCTCACGATCCGCGGGCTGGCGGAGCGCAAGATGCTCTTCGACCCCGACCACATGAGCGTGCTCGCGCGGCAGGAGTCCCTCGACCTGGTCGAGTCGATGCGCTACCCGGGCGTGCTGTCGAGCCACTCGTGGTCCACCCCGGACGCCTACCCGCGGATCTCCTCGCTGGGCGGCTACATCGCGCCGTACGCCGGCGACAGCACCGGCTTCGTCGACAAGTGGAGGTACCACGTCGGGCGCGCGGACAGGAGGTTCTCCTTCGGCCTCGGCTTCGGCGCCGACATCAACGGCCTCGGCGCCCAGGGTGACCCTCGTGGCACCGACGCGGAGAACCCGGTCACCTACCCCTTCGAAGGCCTGGGAGGCGTCACCGTGCGCAGGCAGGTCAGCGGTGAGCGCGTCTACGACATCAACGTCGACGGCGTCGCCCACTACGGGCTCTACCCCGACTGGGTCGAGGACCTCCGCCGGCTCGCGGGCGACGACATCGTCACCGACCTGGCCCGAGGGGCGGAGGCGTACCTCCAGACGTGGGAGCGGGCCCAGGGCATCGCCGCCGACGCGTGCACGGGCGGGTCTGCCCTGCGGCGTGTGTCGGCCTTCCGCGACCTGCCGGCCGGGGCGACGACCCGCCGGGTGCTGTTCGCGATGGGCCAGCCGCACACCCGTGTCGGGGACACCTACTCCTACTGCGCGCGCACGGCGTCGGGGGCGCGTACGACGGTCCGCGTGGAGTTCGACGCCCGCGGCCGCCTGCTGCGGGTCACCACCTGACCGCCCGGCTCGCTCCTGCCGTCCACGAGCGCAGCTGCGCTGCGAAAAGGTCCTCGAGCACCCTCGTCCACGACCCTTTCGCAGCGCAGCTCACGCCACCGCCGCCTCATGGCAACGCAGGCCGGGCCGACCCGGTCAAACAGCCCTAGCGCAGCCGCCAGCCCACCGGCATCGAGAGCACGCCGTACGGCGCCACACCGGTCGTCACGAGCAGCCGCTCCACGACCGAGAGGCTCGAGGGCCCGCCTCCAGAGGCCCCAGAGCCCCCGAGGCCCCCGAGCCCGCCGAGGGCTGCGAGCCCCCCGAGCGCTGCGGTCGCGGCCGGCGACTCGCTGTTCTCCGGCGGCATGAACCGCTCGACCAGCGACGGCTTCGGCATCACCTTCAGCTCGACGTCCGCCCGCGCCAGCCCGGCCCGGGACGCCGCGGCGGCGATCGCCTGCTCGAGCCCGCCGAGCTCGTCGACGAGCCCGTGCCGCAGGGCGTCCGCACCGGTCCACACACGGCCTCGGGCGAGCGCCCGGAGCTGCTCGACCTCCATGCCGCGGTCCTCGGCGGCCTTGGCGGTGAAGTCGTCGTAGACCCGGTCGAGCCATCGTTCGACCCGCGCCCACTCGTCCTCGTCGAAGGGGCGGTCGGTGGAGAACATGTCGGCGTACCGGCCCGTCGACACCGACTCCCGGTTCACGCCGATCTTGCGCAGCATCTCGTGGATCACCTGCTTGCCGCCGAGCACGCCGATCGACCCGGTGAGGGTGCCCGCGCAGGCGACGACGTGGTCGGCCGGCATCGCGATGTAGTAGCCACCGGAGGCCGCGACGTCGGCCATCGACGCGACGACCGGGCGGCCGCTGCGTCGCAGGGCGAGCACCTCCCGCCGGATCGTGTCGGAGGCGACGTAGGAGCCGCCCGGGCTGTTGATACGCAGGACGACCGCCTTCACGTCGTCGTCCGAGGCGACCGTGCGCAGCGCGGCCGCCACGGTGTCGGAGCCGATGGACCTGCCGGAAAGCGGCGTGGAGCTGCTGCGGCCGAGATGGATCGGGCCGGCGGCGTGGATCATCGCGACGACCGGCCTGTTGCGTCGGGAGACGGCCGACCCGGCCTGGGCGAGGGCGCCCTTGCCGTAGCGCGTGACGTACCTCAGCTCCACGTCCCCGAGCCGGCGCCGGAGGTCGTCGTACACCTCGTCGCGATAGCCGACCCGGTCGACCAGCCCGCGCTCACGTGCGACGGACGGGGACAGCGGCGCCTCCTCGACGGCGGCACGCACGTCCTCCTCGGACAGGCCCCGGCCGGATGCGACGTCGGCGACCAGCGTCTCCATCGCGGACTCGACGAGGCGGGTCAGCATCTCGCGGTTCGGCTCCGACATGGAGGAGCGCAGGAACGTCTCGGCGGCGCTCTTGTACTCGTGGCGTTGGCCGAGCTGGGTCTCCACCCCGAGCCGGTCGAAGGTGTCGCGCAGGAAGACCGCCTGGGCGACCGGGCCGACGAGCCCGACGTCACCGCTGGGCTGTACCCAGACCTCGTCGAACGCGGTGGCGAGGTGGTAGCCGACGTTGCCGGGGCCCATCTCCCCGTAGGTCTCCGACCAGCAGACCGTGCGCTTGCCCGCGGTGCGGAGCTCGGCCACCGCGGCGCGCAGCTCGTTCGACTGCGCGAGGGTGGGCTGCCTCGCGCCGACGTGGGCGACGAGCCCCACGACGTGCTCGTCGGCGGCCGCCTTGTGCAGCGCCTCCACGACTCCGCGCAGCGTCGGCACGTGCATCGCCCGCAGGGCCTCGACGGGCGAGGCGGGCGGGCTCTCGAGGAGGCCGCGGGTCAGGTCGAGCTCGAGCAGGAGCCGGGCACCGGGGCGACGTGAGCCCAGGGCCGCACCGAGGGGGCCGGGGATCGGGAACGAGGGCTTCATCCGGCCAGCCTAGGCAGGCAGGATGGGTCCTGCCCCCGAACCGACCGGGCCCAGCCCAGGAGGAACCATGACCACGCGCCGCGCCCTGCTCGTCGTCGACGTCCAGAACGACTTCTGCGAGGGCGGCTCCCTCGCCGTCTCCGGTGGCCGGGCCGTGGCCTCCGGCATCAGCGCCTTCCTGGCTGCGCACGTGCACCGGTACGACGCCGTCATCGCGTCGCGAGACTGGCACGACGCCGGCTCGACGAACGGCGGCCACTTCGCCGAGCACGACCACCAGCTCGACTTCGCGACCCGCTGGCCGGCCCACTGCATCGCCGGGAGCGAAGGTGCGGACTACGCCCCCGAGCTGCAGCTGCCCCAGGACGTCCGGCACATCTTCAAGGGGATGGGCGAGCCGGCGTACTCGATGTTCCAGGGGTTCGACGACGACGGCCGGCCGGTCATCGACCTGCTGCGGGGCATGCAGATCACCGACGTGGATGTGGTCGGCCTCGCCACCGACCACTGTGTGCGCGCCACCTCCCTCGACGCCCGGACCCACGACCTCGGCGTGCGCGTGCTCGGCGACCTCACAGCCGGCGTGGCCCCGGAGACGACCGTGCGGGCGCACGACGAGGTGCGGGGGGCGGGCGTGCGCCTCACGGACACCACGGCGATCGGCCTCCCCTGGCGCTGAGCCCCGGCGCCGTACCCCCTGCGGCAGCCGCCCGGCGCCGTACCTCTCGGCTGCGGCCCGGCCGTAACCTCGCGGGCACCCTGAAGTTACTCTTGGGTAGGGCTTTTCTCACACCTCCGGCCCGCTGACCCCAGGAGCGGGGAGCCGTAGGCTCAGCGCACCCCAGCAGGTTGCACGCACGCCCCCGACGAGGAGCACACATGCAGATCTTCGCCATCGTGGTCTCCCTGAGCATCACGGCGGTCGCGGTCGCCCTGTTCGCCAGGACGGTCACCCACATGGTCCGGGTGATCCGGCTCGGGCAGCCGGTGGACCGCACCGACCAGCCCGGTCGCCGGCTCGCGACCCTGGTCAAGGAGACCCTGGGGCACACGCGGATGCTGCAGTGGACCAAGGTCGGCATCGCCCACTGGTTCATCTTCGTCGGCTTCGGCCTGCTGTTCGCGACCCTCGTCAACGCCTACGGGCAGCTCTTCGACGCGCACTTCGTCCTGCCGGTGATCGGCCACTTCCCGCCGTTCGAGTGGCTGACCGAGCTGTTCGCCTGGGCGATGGTCCTCGCGATCGTGCCGTTCATCGTCTACCGCGCGACGCGACCCAAGGAGCGGACCCGCGGCGAGAAGGGCCGGTTCTACGGCTCGACGATGTGGCAGGGGTACTTCGTCGAGGCCGTCATCCTCCTGGTGGGCCTGGCGATCCTGTCTCTGCGGTTCTTCGAGTACGCCCTCGTCGAGGAGAAGTACCAGTCCGCCCTGCACTTCCCGCTCACGTCCTGGGTCGGCCAGGCCTTCACCGGTCTCTCCACCTCCACGCTGGAGAACCTGATCTGGCTGGTCGCGATGCTCAAGATCGTCGTCTCCATGATCTGGATGCTGACCCTGGCGCTGACCCCGACCATGGGCGTGGCGTGGCACCGCTTCAGCGTCTTCTTCAACATCTTCTTCAAGCGCCGGGCCGACGGGGGTACGGCGCTGGGCGGACTGCCGCCGATGACGTCCGGCGGGAAGGTCATCGACTTCGAGGACCTCGAGGAGATGGACGAGGACACCGCCCTCGGGGTCGGCAAGGTCGAGGACTTCGCCTGGAAGGGCCTCCTCGACTTCACCACCTGCACCGAGTGCGGCCGCTGCCAGAGCCAGTGCCCGGCCTGGAACACCGACAAGCCGCTGTCGCCGAAGCTCCTGATCACCAACCTGCGCGACCACGCCTACGCGAAGGCGCCCTACCTCCTCGCCGAGTCGGACGCCGAGCGGGAGCAGCTCGACGCCGCGGTGCTCACCGAGGCCGAACGCCCGCTGGTCGGGGAGACCGAGGGTGACTGGGCGTGGATGCCCGAGGGCGGCGCGGTCATCGACTCCGACGTCCTGTGGTCGTGCACCTCCTGCGGTGCCTGCGTCCAGCAGTGCCCCGTCGACATCGAGCACGTCGACCACATCATGGACATGCGCCGCTACCAGGTGCTCGTCGAGTCGAACTTCCCCGCGGAGCTCAACGGCCTGTTCAAGGGCCTGGAGAACAAGGGCAACCCGTGGAACATGTCTCCCAACGCTCGCCTCGAGTGGGCCCAGGGCCTGCCGTTCGACGTGAAGGTCGTCGGTGAGGACATCGAGGACCTCGATGAGGTCGACTGGCTGTTCTGGGTCGGCTGCGCCGGCGCCTACGAGGACCGCGCGAAGAAGACCACCCGCGCCGTCGCCGAGCTGCTCGACATGGCCGGCGTCTCGTTCGGCGTCCTCGGCAACGGCGAGACCTGTACCGGTGACCCGGCCCGCCGCGCCGGCAACGAGTTCGTCTTCCAGGGCCTCGCGTCGCAGAACGCCGAGACGTTCAAGGAGATGAAGGTCAAGAAGGTCGTCTCGACCTGCGCCCACTGCTTCAACACCCTGAAGAACGAGTACTCCCAGTTCGGCGTCGAGCTCGAGGTCGTCCACCACACCCAGCTGCTGAACCGTCTCGTGCGCGAGGGCAAGCTCACCCCGGTCACGACCGACAGCGGCCCCAAGCGGTCGCTGACCTACCACGACCCGTGCTACCTCGGCCGGCACAACCAGGTGTACTCCCCGCCGCGCGAGCTCCTCAACGTCATCCCCGACGCCGAGCTCACGGAGATGCCGCGCAACAGCGAGCGCTCCTTCTGCTGCGGCGCCGGCGGTGCCCGGATGTGGATGGAGGAGAAGCTCGGCGAGCGGATCAACCTCAACCGCACCACCGAGGCGGTCGAGACCGGTGCCGACCAGATCGCCACGGGCTGCCCGTTCTGCCGCGTGATGCTCTCCGACGGGCTCACCGCGAAGCAGGCCGACGGCTCGGCCCGCGAGGAGGTCGAGGTCCTCGACGTGGCCCAGCTGCTGCTGGCGTCGGTCAAGGGCGAGTCCCGCAAGCCGGTGGCGGCGGGCGCTGCGGCCAAGTCCGGTGCGGGTGCCGCAGCCGCGGGTGGGGCCGGGGGTGGGGCTGCGCCGACCGCGGGCACCGTGACCGCGACCGAGGAGGTCGGCGCGAACGCCGCCGCCACCGAGGAGGAGAACCCCGAGGTCGAGACCAGCAAGCCGATCAGCTCGGGCTCGCTCTTCGACTCCGCCCCCGAGGCTGCGGACAAGGGCGACAGGCCGAGCGGTACGACGGGCACCTCGCTGTTCGACGCCGACACCGCCCCTGCCGCGGGTGCGTCCGCCGAGGCCCCGCCCGAGACCGAGCCCGAGACCGAGCCCGAGGCGGCGCCGGCCGACAGCAAGCCGTCGGGCGGATCGCTGTTCGACATCGCCCCCAGTGAGCCCGAGCCGGCGAAGGCAGAGGCGCCCGCGACGTCACCCGAGCCGGCCGCTCAGGCGACGGCGGTGCCGGACGCGGCGGACCGGGAGGAGTCAGAAGCAGCTGCACCGGAGCACTCCGGGAGCCCGGCGACCGAGGCGCAGGCACCCGCCGAGCAGCCCCAGGCCGAAGCTGCACCCGCCGAGAGCAAGATCGACTCGGCCGGCTCCCTGTTCGACATCGCCCCCAGTGAACCCGAGCCGGCGAAGCCCGCCTCGCAGCCGAAGTCCGCACCGCACGAGACGGCACCCGACGAGCCTGCCCCCGAGCCGGATGCGGCGGCACCGGACCAGACGGCACCGGACGAGGCCGCCTCCGAACCGGAGGCGGCTGCCGAGGAGCCGCCCACCCAGCCGGAGGCAGGTACCGAGGAGGAGCCGTCGGCCGAGGAGCAGACCTCCACCACGCCGGTGACGACCAACGGGCAGGCGCCTGCCGAACAGCCCGCCTCCTCCGACGAGAAGCACGAGCCGAAGAAGGGCGGAGTCTCCGAGGGCCAGTCGCTCTTCGACATCTGATCCGCACCGTCGCTGCGGGCCGTCCCTCATCCGGGGCGGCCCGTCGGCGTTCCGACCGCCATGCCCGGTGCCGTTCCCATCCGTATGGACGGGAACGGCGGCGCGCGAGTCCCAGCACATGTCGTTCCCGTGTACATGCGCCGGAACGGCAACCCACCCCAGGGCGCGACCCCCGCCCAGCAACCCGCAACAACCATGGCGGCAGTCTGACGTCAGAGTGATGTCACTACGCCCTTGACATGACGTCGCCATGATGTCATTGTGGTGCGCATGGACATCACGCCGTACGTCGACAGCCTCCGTCGCGACCTCGTGGCCGCCGCCGAGGTCGGGGGGGAGGAGATGCGAGCAGCGGCCGAGCGGCTCACCATCGCCCTCGACCCCGCCATGCGGCTGGCCCTGATGGACGCCCTCTCCCAGGCCGCCGCCGAGATCACCAGCGAGCTCCCGGCCGGCTCCGTCGACGTGCGGCTGCGTGGACGCGAACCCGAGCTCGTGGTCGACGTCCCGAACGTGCCGTCACCCCCTGCCCCGCCGGCGCCACCCACTGCCCCTGGCGGGCCCGCGCTGGAGGAGGACGAGGAGGACGGCACGGTCGCCCGGATCACCCTCCGCATTCCCGATTCGCTCAAGACCAGGGCCGAGGAGATGGCCACCCGCAGCGGCCAGTCGCTCAACACCTGGCTGGTCGCCACCATCCGCAACGCCACGCGCGACCGCGCCCTCAACGTCGACATCGACCTGTCCAGCATCCCGCTCGTGGAGGAGATGCAGCGCAACCTGGGCCGCCGCGGCGGCCGACGCATGACCGGCTGGGTCTGAGTCCAGCGGGCCCCCGCCGGGCCCACCGGACGAACCCCCGACCGACCCCGCCCGACCCCGCCCGACCCCGACCCGACCGGCACCGCCGGCCCGGTGGTCGAGCACACCCTGAACCCACTCCGGACACCGGGAGGAACATCATGAGAAGAACCTTCGACACCCCCGCGCCGACCTCCGTGTACGTCGAGATCGGCACCGGCCGCGTCGCCGTCCACGCGACCCCGACCGAGACGACGGAGGTGGAGGTCGAGGGCCGCCATACCGACGATGTCACCGTCGAGCAGCAGGGTGACCAGATCGTCGTGATCGGCCCGCGCCGCGCCGGCTTCCTTCCTTTCGGCAACGACAACGACCTGGTCGTGACGGTGACCCTCCCCCTCGACAGCGAGCTGTCCACCAAGCTGGGTTCGGCCGACGTCCGTGCGAGCGGGCGACTCGGCGCCGTACGCGTCAAGTGCGGATCAGGGGACGTCAGCCTCGACGAGGTCGGGCAGGACACCGTCGTGCAGACCGGGTCCGGCGACGTCCGCCTCGACACCGCACGGGGCGACCTGCGCGTCAAGACCGGTTCGGGGAGCACCCAGCTCGGTCTGGTGACCGCCTCGACCGTCGTCGTCTCGGGCTCGGGGCGCATCGTCATCGACTCCGCTGCCGGCGAGACGGTCGCGAAGTCCGGCTCGGGCGACGTGCGCATCGGCAGCACCGACCACCACGTCTCGATGACCAGCGGGTCCGGAGACCTCGAGGTCGTCTCGATCAGCAGGGGCAGCGTCAAGGCGAAGACCGCCTCCGGCGACGTGGCGGTCGGGGTGCCGGCCGGCGTACCCGTGTGGACCGACGTCAGCACCGTCACCGGCGACGTGAGCTCGAACCTCGAGGGCGCCGGACGCCCCGAGGACGGTCAGGACCACGTCGAGATCCGGGCCACCAGCGTGAGCGGCGACGTCGTCCTCACCCAGCTCTGAGAACGACCACCGCGACATCGAAGGAGAACGCCATGGACGAGTACGGCCACTACGTCACCTACCGCAACGAGACCGACCGCATCCGTTCACGCGTCGAGCGAAGGCAGCGGTCCAGGGTCGCGTCGGTGCCCCGTCGCGGCGGACGTCACGCGCTGGCGCGCGGGCTGCACTCGCTCGCCGACCGCCTCGAGCACTGACCGACGTCGCCGCCCTCAGACGTCGGTGCGGTGGAAGTTCAGGTACGACCGCGAGGGGGTCGGACCGCGCTGCCCCTGGTAGCGGGAGCCGTACTTCTCCGAGCCGTAGGGGTGCTCCGACGGCGAGGAGAGCCGGAAGAAGCACAGCTGGCCGATCTTCATCCCCGGCCAGAGCTTGATCGGCAGCGTCGCGACGTTCGACAGCTCGAGCGTCACGTGGCCGGAGAAGCCGGGGTCGATGAAGCCCGCGGTCGAGTGGGTGAGCAGCCCGAGGCGCCCGAGCGAGGACTTGCCCTCGAGGCGTGCGGCCACGTCGTCGGGCAGCGTGACCACCTCGTACGTCGAGCCCAGCACGAACTCGCCGGGGTGCAGGATGAACGGCTCGTCGCCCTCCGGCTCGACCATCCGGGTCAGGTCCGGCTGGTCGGCGGCGGGGTCGATGTGCGGGTACCTGTGGTTCTCGAACACCCGGAAGAACCGGTCGAGCCGCACGTCGATGCTCGACGGCTGGACCATCTCCGGCTCGAAGGGGTCGAGCGCGATCCGCTTGGCTTCGACGTCGGCCTTGATGTCGCGGTCTGAGAGCAGCACAGGGAGAACCTACCCGGATCGTGGCACGCTCGGAGGATGCATCCGCCGTACGTCGCCGTGGTCGGTCCGTCCGCACCGGAGGATCCCGCCACCACCGAGGCCGCGCGGGAGGCGGGCCGGCTGCTCGCGGAGCGGGGGTACGTCGTGGTGACCGGAGGTCTCGGCGGCGTGATGGCCGCTGCCGCCGAGGGCGCCTCCGCGGCCGGGGGTACGACGGTCGCCCTCCTGCCCGGGAGCCGGCGCGAGGACGCGAGTCCCGGCCACGCGATCGCGATCCCCACGGGCATGGGCGAGATGCGCAACGCCCTGGTCGTCCGGACCGCCGACGCGGTGCTCGCGATCGGCGGCGCCTGGGGCACCCTGTCGGAGATCGCGCTCGCGGCGAGGACCGGCGTGCCGGTGTTCACCGTCGCCGGCTGGGACCTCCCGGGCCCGGAGGTCGAGGTGTGCGCGACGGTCGCCGAGGCCGTCGTACGGCTCGCGGAGAGGGTCGCCCGATGAGCCGCGGGACGTCGGGTACTATTCCTGCCGGTAGCCCCACGAGGGCTCCTCTGCGGATGTAGCTCAGTTGGTAGAGCGCGACCTTCCCAAGGTCGATGTCGCGAGTTCGAGTCTCGTCATCCGCTCCGCTCCAGGAGGCCCCGGCACCCGCCGGGGCCTTCTGCATCTCTGCACCCGAACCCGGATGCGGCCCTGTCCGGATCGTCCGCAGATGGACCAGACCGCCCGGTGGACGAGTGGTGACAGCCTCCCGAACTCGCGGGAGAGTCACACCGCGCGCTTCGTCCAACGGTCAGCCGACCCGGCGCGGGGGCGCTACCTTCTGCTTACAGGCTCCTGCACGGGGCCGGATCGCGCGGGCCCGGCCCGCAGGACGAGGAGGACGCCATGTTCCGGAGGACGCATCTGCTCGTGGGCGCGGGAGTCGGGCTGTCCGCCCTCATCCTGTCGGCCTGCGCCGCGCCGACCGACGAGGGCGGCAACGGCGAGGGCGGCGGCGACGGCGGCGGGACCGCCGCCGAGACGGCCACCTCCGCGGAGGACTTCGGCGGCCTGGACGCACTCATCGAGGCCGCCCAGGAGGAGGGCCAGCTCAACGTGATCGCGCTGCCCCCGGACTGGGCCAACTACGGCGAGATCATCGAGACCTTCTCCGAGAAGTACGACATCACGGTGAACTCCGCCCAGCCGGACGCCGCCAGCCAGGACGAGATCAACGCCGCCAACCAGCTCCAGGGCACCGACCGTGCTCCCGACGTGTTCGACCTCGGACAGTCCGTGGCCCTGGCCAACACCGACCTGTTCGCGCCATACCAGGTCGAGACCTGGGACACCATCCCCGACGAGTTCAAGGACCCCGACGGCACCTGGGTCAACGACTACGGCGGGTTCATGTCGGTCGGCTACGACTCGGACGAGGTCCCGGCCGTGACCTCGCTGGAAGACCTGCTCGGCAGCGAGTTCAAGGGGAAGGTCGCGCTCAACGGTGACCCCACCCAGGCCGGCGCTGCGTTCAGCGGCGTGGTGATGGCCGCGGTCGCGAACGGTGGCTCCGCCGACGACGTCGCGCCCGGCGTGGAGTACTTCCAGAAGCTCAACGAGGCCGGCAACTTCCTCCCGGTCGACCCGACTCCCGCCACCGTGCAGTCCGGCCAGACGCCGGTCGTCATCGACTGGGACTACCTCAACGCCGCGCTCACCAAGGACGTGCCGAGCTGGGAGGTCGTGGTCCCCGAGGGCGCAGCGGTCGCCGGCTACTACTTCCAGGCGATCAACAAGGACGCCCCGAACCCCGCCGCCGCCCGACTCTGGCAGGAGTTCCTCTACTCCGACGAAGGGCAGAACCTCTGGCTCAAGGGTGGTGCGCGTCCGGTCCGCGCTGACGCGATGGCCGACGAGGGAACGATCGACCAGGAGCTGTACGACGCGCTCCCGGAGGTCTCGGGCGACCCCGTCATCCCGTCCAACGAGCAGACCGAGAAGGCGGCCGAGTACCTCAACGAGAACTGGGCCAAGGCAATCGGCTGACTCGTCGATGACCACTGATCCCGAGGTGCCGGTGTGAGCCGCCGTTCGCGGCTCGCACCGGCACTGGGGCTGCTGCCGTTCCTCGCCTACCTGACGGTCTTCCTGCTCGTCCCCACCGTCACTGTGGTGATCGGCGCCTTCCAGGAGGACGGCCGCTTCTCGATGACGAACGTCGAGGCCCTGTTCGGGGAGACGGCGCGCAGGACCCTGTGGAACAGCCTCGTGCTGTCGGGGTCCACCGCCGTCATCGGCGCCACCTTCGGGGCGATCCTGTGCTACCTCGTGGTGAGTGCGCCACCGACCAGCATCTTCCGCCGCGCGGTGATGTCGGTCGCCGGCGTCCTCGCGCAGTTCGGTGGGGTCACCCTGGCCTTCGCGTTCATCGCGACACTCAGCTTCTCGGGGGTCGTCACCGAGCTCCTGCGCGACTCCGTCGGCGTCGACGTCTTCGGCAGCGGCTGGCTGTTCGGCCTGCCCGGGCTGATCCTGGTCTACACGTACTTCCAGATCCCGTTGATGGTGATCGTCTTCCTGCCCGCGCTCGAGGGCCTGCGCCCCCAGTGGCGCGAGGCGGCCGTCAACCTCGGGGCCACCACTCGGCAGTACTGGACCCAGATCGCCATCCCGCTGCTGTGGCCTGCGTTCCTCGGCGCGTCGCTGCTGCTGTTCGCCAACGCCTTCGCCGCCTACGCGACGGCAGCGACGCTGGTCAGCCAGGGCCAGCCGATCGTGCCGCTGCTGATCCGCGCCGCCCTCACCAGCGAGGTGGTCCTCGGTCGGCAGAACTTCGCCTTCGCCCTCGCCCTGCAGATGATCGTCGTCGTGGCCGTGGTGATGACGGCCTACGCACTCCTGCTGCGGCGTACCTCCCGGTGGCTGCGATGACGCCTACGAGGAGGTGGCGCGCGGGACGCGTCGTGCTGCTCGGGCTGTTCGGCCTCTTCTTCCTCGTGCCGCTGTACTCCATGCTCGACTTCAGCACCCGCGAGCTCGGCGGTGGCCGGACCGGGCAGGCCTGGGCGAACCTCGTCCAGGACCCCGACCTGACCTCGGCGATCATCACCTCGCTGCTGCTCGCTCTGCTGACCGTGGTCGGCATGCTGGTGCTGCTGCTGCCGACCATGATCTGGGTGCGGCTGCGGATCCCCGAGGCATCGCGGCTGGTGGAGTTCCTCTGCCTGCTGCCGCTGACGATCCCGGCGCTGGTGATCGTGGTGGGCATGCGCAACGTCTACACCTGGGTGAACTACCTGGTCAGCGACTCGGCGCTGACGCTGGCCTTCGTCTACATCGTGCTCGTGCTGCCTTTCGCCTACCGCGCGATCGACGCCGGGCTCTCCTCGATCGACGTGGTCACCCTCTCGGAGGCGGCGCGCTCGCTGGGTGCCGGCTGGCTGACGGTGATGCTGCGGATCGTGGTGCCCAACATCTGGTCCGGCCTTCTGGGTGCGGCGTTCATCTCCGTCGCGCTCGTCCTCGGCGAGTTCACCATCGCCTCGCTGACCAACTACGAGAACCTCCAGGTCGTGATCAACTTCCTCGGCAAGAGCGACGCCAAGACCTCGGTGGCGGCATCGCTGGCCGCGCTCGTCTTCGCGTTCACGCTCCTCATGGCCTTGTCGTACGTCGGTCGCGGTCGCCGCGGCCAGGAAAGGGGGGCGATGTGACGTCGCCGCAGAGCCCGGGCGTGGAGGTGGTCCTCGAGGGACTCTCCCGCCACTACGGCGAGGTGCACGCCCTCGACGGACTGGACCTGACCATCGAGCCCGGCGAGATGGTGGCCCTGCTCGGCCCGTCGGGCTGCGGCAAGACGACCGCGCTGCGGATCCTCGCCGGCCTCGAGCGCGCCGACTCCGGCCACGTCCGGGTCGGCGGTCGCGACATCACCGACGTCCCCGCCAACCGGCGAGACATGGGCATGGTCTTCCAGGCCTACAGCCTGTTCCCCCACATGACCGTCCTGGAGAACGTCGCCTTCGGCCTCAAGATGCGTGGGGTCGGCCAGCGTGAGCGCAGCGCCAAGGCCGGTGAGGTCCTCGAGCTGGTCGGCCTCGGCGGCCACGCCGACCGCTACGCCCACCAGCTCTCCGGAGGCCAGCAGCAGCGGGTCGCCCTCGCCCGGGCGCTCGCGATCGAGCCGTCGGTTCTGCTCCTCGACGAGCCGCTGTCGGCGCTCGACGCCAAGGTGCGCACCCAGCTTCGCGAGGAGATCCGGCGGGTCCAGCTCGAGGTCGGCCGAACCACGGTCTTCGTCACGCACGACCAGGAGGAGGCCCTGGCGATCGCCGACCGGGTCGGCGTGATGTCGAACGGCCGGCTCGAGCAGATCGCCGGCCCGGAGGAGCTCTACACCCGTCCACGCACCAGGTTCGTCGCCGAGTTCGTGGGGCTGACCAACCGCCTCGACGCGGCCGTGGAGGACGGCACCGCCCACGTGCTCGGCTCCCGGGTGCCGCTGCTCGAGGACTCCGTCACCCGCGGCGAGGGGGTCGCGCTCGTGCGGCCCGAGTCGCTCGAGGTCGCGCCCGACGCGGCGGGCAACGCCACCGTGGCGACCCGGTCCTTCCTCGGCTCCCTGTCCCGGGTCGTGTGCGAGGTCGACGGCGGGACCGACGTGACCGCCCAGGTCTCCAGCAGCGAGGGCGTGACCCTCGACCCCGGGACGCGCGTCCGGGTCGGGGTCCGGCCGGTGCCGGTGCTCGTCGTCCCGCGCGGGTAGGACGGTGTCCACACGGCGCAACGGGCCTGAGCCTCGAGGCGGCACGCCGCGACGACCCCGCAGTGACCGCTCGGTAGCGTGGACGTCATGGCCACCGAGCTGCGACTGAGGGACGGGTCGCTCGCCATGACCTGGGCGCTGCTCCCCACGGACCGGGAGGGGGTGCGTGCGGAGTACGAGCACCTGTCGCCCGAGTCCCAGCGGCACCGCTTCCTCACGCCGGTGCCGCACCTGAGCGACACGCTGCTGGACCGCCTCGTCGACGACGTGGACGGTGTCGACCACGTGGCTCTCGTGCTCTTCGTCATCGACGGCGACCACGTGGGACATCCGGCGGGACTGGCCCGGATCATCCGCTACTCCGACGACCCGACGGCCGCCGACGTCGCGGTCACGGTGACCGACGCCTATCAGGGCCGCGGCGTCGCCTCCGCCCTGCTCGCCGAGCTGCTGCGGCAGCGCCCGGACGGGGTGGAGCGCCTCGTGACCGAGGTCGCCGCCGACAACCCGGCGTCGCTGGCGATGCTGCGCCGGCTGGGACCGACCACGGTGACCCGCGACGGCGGCAACCTCCTCCGGGTCACCGTCGAGCTGCCTCCTCCGGGGACGGAGCCCGTCGACTCGGCGCAGAGCGACCGGACGCCGCGAGGCTCGACGCGGTCGTGACCGCCAGGACCCCCACGATCACCAGCAGCGACGCCAGGGTCGGGATCTCCGGGACCGACGGCCACTGCAGGTGGGCCCAGTGCAGGGCCAGCTTGACGCCGATGAACCCGAGGATCGCCGCCAGGCCGTAGCCGAGGTGGACCAGCTTGCTGAGGGCTCCCTCCAGGACGAAGTACAGCGCCCGGAGGCCCAGCAGGGCGAACGCGTTGGTGGCGAAGACCAGGAACGGGTCGCCGGTGATGCCGTAGACCGCCGGGACGGAGTCGACAGCGAACACCACGTCGGTGGCCAGGACGGCGATCACGACCAGGGCGAAGGGGGTCAAGGCACGCCGAACCCCGACCCGGCCGAGCATCCGCGGGCCGTCGTACCCCTGCGTCACCGGGAAGAACCGGCGGACCAGGCGGACGCTGCGCAGGTCGTCGACGTGCACCTGGTGGGCGGCACCCGAGAGCCCGTCCCGCAGGATCTTCACGCCGGTGGCGACCAGGACCAGCCCGAAGACCAGGAACATCCAGTCGAAGGCGCTCAGCGCCGCTGCGCCGAGCGCGATGAAGATGCCGCGCAGGACGAGCGCGCCGACGATGCCGTAGAGCAGCACCCGCTGCTGGAGGGCCCGCGGCACCGCGAAGGCGCCGAGCAGCAGCATGAACACGAAGAGGTTGTCGACGCTGAGCGACTTCTCGACCAGGTAGCCGGTGAGGTACTCCAGCCCGCGCTCGCCGCCGTAGCGGCTCCAGATGAAGGCGCCGAACGCGAGCGGCAGCGCGACGTAGAACGCCGACCAGCCGACAGCCTCCTTCATGGAGACCTCGTGGGGCCGGCGGGTCAGGACGAAGTCGAGGGCCAGGAGTACGACGACCGCTCCGATCGTGACGGCCCACAGGTTGGGGGTCGCGATGGTGTCGAGGGTCGGTGCCGCAGGGGCAGCGACAGGGAACATGCGGGTCTCCTCAGACAGATCTGCCTGAGGTCTCCCTCACCCGCGAGGCGGGCGCCCGCCCGGGACCGCTGTGGAGCGGACGTAGTGACCGGGACGAGCTGACGAGGTACTCCCCTCGCGGACGAGGATACCGGGGGACGCAAGAGGCCCCCGGGTCACACCCGGGGGCCTCTGGACGACGGCGCGTCAGGTCAGACGCGCGTCTTGTTCTTGCCCGACATGCTCTCGGCGACGCCGATGAGCAGGACGGCCGCGACGATCGCGATGATCGCGCCGAGGATGTTCAGCTCCCAGATGTTGCCGGTGCCGAAGAAGCTCGCGACCAGCCCGCCGATCAGCGAGCCGGCGACGCCGAGCAGCAGCGTCATCGCGATGCTGAGGTTCTGCTTGCCCGGCTTGATGAGACGGGCGACCGCTCCGACCACGAGGCCGAAGACGAGGAATCCGATGATGTCCCAGATCATGAGGTGTCTCCTAGGTTCGTTCGATGTCAGCAGGCCGGAGTGTCCCCACAACACCCACCTTCATGCGCGAACCGGATCACGAAGTCGGGCGGGACAGGGAGCCTCCGGACCACTCGACTTCGAATGTAGACCTCAGCGGGGCTCGCGGACAGCCTCCGGCGCGGCGGTTCGCGTGCCAGTCCCGGCCGCGGTGGCGCAGGTGGCCGGCTGGCTCATCCGCTGGGTGAGCCCGAAGAGCAGCAGCGCGCCGGCGACGAGTGGGCCGGCGACGTCGGCCCCGTAGTTGCGCAGTGCCACGGTCGCGCCCACCAGGGTCAGCGCCGACATGGTGGCGCACGGCGAGCACCCCAGGTCGGGGCGGCGACCCACCACGGGCACGTAGGTGGCGAGGACGGCGGCACCGAGCACCGCGGCGACGAGCGTCACGACGTACCACCACGGCGAGGGTGGCGTGACCGAGGCACGGCCCAGGCTGACGAACCAGGCGGCGACGACAGGCAGGAGAAGCAGGAGCGCGACGCGTCGGCGGGCGGGCCAGGCGGCGACGAGCGAGCGGATCATCTGCGTTCCCTTCGTGATCCGGGCAACATCCGTGACGCGGACGGAATGTGCACGGTCCCTGTCCGGTTTCGATAGGATACCCCCAGGGGTATCCACCAACTCAGCGTACAGGAGTCAGCACATGCGTGAAGTCAGCACTCAGGCGTTCGCCTCGGCCCGCGCCGACGGGGCTGTCGCGATCGATGTCCGCACGCCGGGCGAGTACCTGGCCGGCCACGTCCCCGGGGCCCGCCTCATGCCCATGGACGAGGTCTTCGCCCGGACCCACGAACTGCCGCGCAACGCACCGGTCTTCGTGCTCTGCGCCTCGGGCGCCCGGAGCCTGACCGTCGCGGACATGCTCAACCGTCTCGGCGTCGACGCCCGCTCGGTCGCCGGGGGCACCGCCGGCTGGGAGTCGGCCGGCTACCCCGTGGTTCGTGGGGCCGCCTCCGACGTCGCCTGACCCCCACCGCCGCACCCGGACGCGCCCTCCTCGCACCCGAGGCGGGCGCGGCTGCGTCCGGCGGCTCGCGTGAGGCGGAGCGTCGTACACCGACATGCGCACATGCCGTCTCGGCGTCCGCCCGAGCACGCCGGTGGCCCGACCTGGGCGGTTGTGCATGTGGGTCTACGCGAGGGGCCGGTCTGCTCCCGTCCCGACCACATGTACGGTATTCCAAAGATCTTTGGAGGAAGCCGTGGAGAACCGCGAGGCGAAAAGCGAGCTGTTCAGCCAGCTCGCGGTCGTCGGCAAGGCGTTCGGTAGTGCCAAGCGCCTCGAGCTGATCGACCTGCTGAGCCAGGGCGAGCGGACCGTGGAGGCGCTCGCGCGCGAGGCCGGCCTGGGCCTGAGCACCGCGTCGGCGCACCTGCAGGTGCTCAAGCTCTCGAACCTCGTGTCGACGCGCCGCGAGGGCACCCGGGTCTACTACCGCCTCGCCGGCGAGGACGTCGCACGGCTCTACGCCGCGATGCAGGCCGTCGCTCGCGAGTACTCCGCCGGCGTCGACCGCGCCCTCGACTCCTACCTCGGCGGCTCGACCCCGCTCGACGACGCGGGGGTCGACGAGATCTCCCGCGCCGAGCTGCTCGAGCGTCTCGAGAGCGGCGAGGTCGTCCTGCTCGACGTCCGACCGCCGGAGGAGTACGCCGCCGGCCACATCCCCGGCGCCATCTCGGTGCCTTTCGGCCGCCTCGCCGAGGACCTCAGCACGATCGAGGGCCTCACCGACGACGGTGACATCGTCGCCTACTGCCGGGGCGCCTACTGTGTCCTCGCCCACGACGCGGTCCGCCTGCTGCGTGCCCAGGGCCGCACCGCCCGGCGCCTGGAGGACGGCCTCCTCGAGTGGCGCACCACCGGCCTCCCGGTGCAGGAGGGGGTCGCGTGAGCACCGCCGTCCCGCAGATCAAGAGGCCCCGCACGCCCTGGCCTGCGCGCCGCTGGGCCGTGGCCGTCGGCTCGACCGTCGCCTACGCGCTCCTCATCGCGATCCCGACGGACCTCGTCGACACCCCCGCCTTCAGCCGGGAGATCCCGCCGACCTGGTGGTCGTGGCCCGCGCTCGTCGTGTCCTCGGTCCTCGCGGGCCTGCTGACCGCGACGTACGTGCGCGCGCCGTCCGTGCCGGGCGAGAAGGCCGCGGACGGGACCGGCGACGAGCTCGACCGGTCGGCCAAGGGCGGCTACCTCGGCGGTTTCCTGACCTTCTTCGCCGTCGGCTGCCCGGTGTGCAACAAGCTCGTCCTGCTGGCACTCGGCACCTCGGGTGCGCTCACGTGGTTCGAGCCCGTCCAGCCCGTGCTCTCCGTCGCCGCCATCGCCGTCCTGGCCTGGGCCCTGCGCGCCCGGCTGCGCGGCGAGGTGTCCTGCTCCGTCCCGAGCTGATCCCCGTTTCCGAGAACCCCCGACCCGCACCCGGAGGAACACACCATGCCCTCGACTCAGGACGCTTCCGCGCGCTCCAAGGCCACCGTCCCGATCGTGGTGGCGGTCGTCGCCGCCCTGGTCACCGGCACGATGCTGCTGAGCACCGTCCTCGGCGGCGGTGAGGACAAGGAGTCCGCCCAGACCCCGGTGTCCGACGTCTCCCGCGACGGCAGCCGCCCGCCGGTGGACGAGAAGAACGACCCGTTCGCCGCCCTGGTGCGCCGCGACCCGAAGGACGCCGCCGCTCTCGGCGAGGTCGACGCCCCGGTCGTGATGATCAACTACTCGGAGTTCCAGTGCCCCTTCTGCGGCAAGTTCGCCCGGGACACCAAGCCGGAGCTGATGAAGTACGTCGAGGACGGCACCATGCGCATCGAGTGGCGCCACTTCCCCTACCTCGGCCCCGAGTCGATCACCTCGGCGAAGGCCTCCTGGGCCGCCGGGGAGCAGGGCAGGTTCTGGGAGTACCACGACGCGATGTTCGCCGACCAGCAGCCGCCGAACAGCGGCAAGCTCACCGACGAGTACCTCCTCGACAAGGCCAGGGAGATCGGCCTCGACGTCGAGAGGTTCGAGGAGGACATGACCTCCAAGACCGCCGCCGACGAGGTCCAGGCCGACTTCGACGAGGGTCAGGAGATCGGGGTCACCGGCACTCCCGCCTTCCTGGTCAACGGCCGGCCGATCATGGGCGCCCAGCCGACCGAGGCCTTCGTCGAGGCCATCGAGCAGGCGGCCCAGGACGCGCAGTGACCGAGGTCGGTCTCCTCGCGGCGTTCGCCGCCGGCGTGCTCGCGCTGCTGTCCCCGTGCAGTGCGCTGCTCCTCCCGTCGTTCTTCGCCTACGCCTTCGCCAGCCGTACGGCGCTGCTGATGCGCACCGCCGCCTTCTACGGCGGCCTGCTCCTCACGCTGGTGCCGCTGGGCACCGGCGCGGGGGCGGCCTCGTCTCTGTTCTATGGGCACCGGGGGCTGTTGATCACGATCGCCGGCTGGTCGATCATCGTCCTCGGCCTGGTCCAGATCTTCGGCAAAAGCTTCGCGATGCCGTTCGCGGGCAGGCTGCAGTCCTGGTCCCAGCGCCAGTCGGGCAAGAGCTCCGGAGGGACGGCGTCCTGGGCGTCCACGGTGACCCTCGGAGCCGTCTACGGCCTGGCGGGCTTCTGCTCCGGGCCGGTGCTGGGGGCGATCCTGACCATGGCCGCCACCCAGGACTCCCCGCTCGAGGGAGGCCTGCTGCTCGCGGTCTACGCCCTCGGCATGGCGGCGCCGCTGTTCGTGCTCGCCGCCTTCTGGGACCGCTTCCAGCTCGGCCGCCAGGGCTGGCTGCGCGGGCGGATGCTGCACCTCGGCCCGATCACCGTGCACAGCACCTCGCTCGTCTCGGGCCTGCTGTTCGTCGCGATCGGCATCCTGTTCCTCCGCTTCGACGGCACCGCCGGCATCACCGGGGTCCTCGGTCTGGGCGACACCACGGACCTGGAGTTCGAGGCCCAGCGCTGGGTGAGCGAGGTCACCTCGTCCGTCCCGGGTTGGGTGGTACCCGCCCTTGTCGCTATCCTCGCGGGGTTTGTCGCCTGGCGACGGACCCGTCCCGCCGCGTCCTCCGACGTGGAGCAAGACCGAGAGGAGACCGTCCCTTCATGAGCAACGGCCGCACCCGCACCGCCCGACTGCTCGCCACCCTCGCCGTCTCGGCGCTCGCCTCCCCGCTCCTGCTGCAGGGGGCCGGGCACGCCGAACCGGAGATCGAGGAGGTGAAGGAGAAGGTCGACCGGCTCTACCACGAGGCGGAGATCGCCTCCGAGCGCTACAACGACATCCGCCTCGAGCTCGACGGCTCCCGCAAGGAGCTGACCACGCTCCGCCGCGACCTGCGTCGCCAGGCCGAGGTCGCCGACGGCGTCCGCGAGGAGGTGGCCGCCTCGGTGGTCTCGCGCTACCAGTCCCAGGCGCTCTCCTCGGCCGGCCAGGTCTTCCTCTCCGAGGACCCCGACGCGTTCCTCGAGACGATATCCACGGTGTCGGCGTACGACGAGCAGCAGGCCCAGCTGATGCAGGCCTACGCCCTAGAGGCCCGCCGCCTGCAGGTGCGGGAGACCGCGATGCAGCGGGAGCTCGCCGAGATCAGGAAGGACGAGGAGCGCCTCGCCGAGGAGAAGGCCCGCATCGACGCCAAGGCCGACGAGGCCGACGAGCTGCTCGCCTCGCTGGAGGCCGAGCAGCGCGAGGAGATGGCCCGCGAGTCCGCGTCCCCGGCCCCCGAGCCGGCACCTGCCTCCGGTGGGGCCGCCGCGGTCGTCGACTACGCCCTCGCCCAGGTGGGCTCGGCCTACGTCTGGGGCGCCGCGGGGCCGAGCTCGTTCGACTGCTCAGGCCTGACGCTCATGGCGTGGCGGCAGGCCGGGGTCAGCCTCCCGCACTCCTCGGGCGGCCAGATGAGCTCCGGCACCCCGGTCTCCCAGTCCGAGCTCCAGCCCGGCGACCTGGTCTTCTACTACAGCCCGGTCAGCCACGTCGGGATCTACATCGGCAACGGTCAGATCGTCGACGCGGCCAACCCGAGCTCCGGCGTGCGCGTCGCCCCGGTGAACTCCATGCCGTACTCCGGAGCGGTCCGCCCCGGCTGACATGATGGCCGCATGACCTCGGTGGTGGCGGCGGCACGGCGGGCCCTCGAGGTCTCGTCGTCCGCCGCCACCGCTGTCTCCGGCGCCGCCCATCGGGCCTACCGCGCCAGCGGCGCCGACCTGCCCTTCGGCGACCCGCTGCCCGCCCACGACGTCGCCATGGAGGGCTACTTCTGGCGGTTCACCGACCCCGCCACGGGACGGGTCCTGATCGCTCTCGAGGGCGTCAACCGAGGGCCGACGGGGCACTGGGCCACGCTCGGCGTCGCGTCCCACCCCACCGGTCTGCTCCGCGCCACCGCCCACCCGACCGGGCACGCCTCGGCGGACGGGCTCGGGGTGTCGGCCGGGGAGGCGTTCCACGGCACCGCCGACAGGCTCCGGGTGGACCTCGGGCCCGACGCCCGGCTCGACGTGTCGGTGGAGCGACCGGTCCCGTGGCCTCGGCGGATCGTCGGCGGGTCGAGCGTGTTCCAGGCGGTCCCGGGCCTCAACCAGTACTGGCATCCCTGGCTGCTCGGCGGCTCGGCCCACGGCACCGCGCACGTCGCGGGCGAGGAGTGGCTCCTCGACGGCTGGTCTGTCTACGCCGAGAAGAACTGGGGCAAGGGCGGCTTCCCCGACTCGTGGTGGTGGGGCCAGGCCCAGGGCTTCGACGACCCCTCGGTCTGCGTCGCCTTCGCCGGCGGCGAGATCCACATCGGCCCGCTGCGTACGACGGTCACCGCGCTCGTCGTACTCCTGCCCGACGGTCGGCTGGTGCGACTGGGCGACCCGGTGGTCTCCGCGGTGCGGGCAGAGGTGACCGACGAGCGGTGGCTGCTGCGCGGCCGCAGCGCCCGGTGGCGCATCGACGTCGAGGGCCATGGACGCCTCGGCGAGGCCCACGTCCTCCCGGTGCCGCTGCCCGCCGAGCACCGCAACGTCCCCGGCGCCATCGAGCACCTCGGGGCCACCCTGGACGTCACCGTGCGCCGGGACGGTCACGTCGTGTGGGCCGGCCGCTCCACGACGGCTGCCCTCGAGCACGGTGGCATCGACCGCGCACGCGCGGAGGTGACACGGCGCGGGGGCGGCCCGGAGGCCGCAGGGGCGCCGCCGGATATCCTGCGCCGGTGAGCGGCTTCGACGGGATCCCCGAGGCGGCCCTGGACTTCTACGACGACCTCGAGGTGGACAACACCCGGTCGTTCTGGGCCGACCACAAGGACGTGTACGAACGGGCCGTGCGGGGGCCGATGACCGCGCTCGCGAAGGCCCTGGAGCCGGAGTTCGGCCGGGCCAAGGTGTTCCGCCCCCACCGCGACGTCCGCTTCGCCAAGGACAAGACCCCCTACAAGACCCACCAGGGCGTCTTCGTCCCGGTGGGCCCGTCCACGGGCTACTACGTGCAGGTGTCGGCACCGGGTGTGCGCGTCAGCGTCGGCTTCTACGAGGCCTCCGGCCCCCGGCTCGCACGGATCCGGGAGGCGATCGCCGACGAGCGCCGCGGGACCGACCTCGCGCAGATCCTCGCCGGACTGACCGGGACAGGCTGGACGCTGGGCGGGGACCGTCTCAAGACCTCACCGCGGGGGTACGACGCCGGCCATCCGCGCATCGAGCTGCTGCGTCACAGGTCGATGACGCTGAGCAGGTCCTACGGCTTCGAGCCGTTCATCCACACGCCCGAGCTCCTCGACCGCGTCCGCGCAGACTGGCGGGAGGCCGTCCCGTTCGTCTCGTGGGTGTCCGACCAGGCCGGCGGCGACTGAGTCACTCGCCGCCGAGGCTGTCGCCCAAGACCTCGTCCACGGCCTTGCGGGGATCGAGGCCGTCGGCGCGCATCTGCTCCATCGTCGTGAGCAGCCGCTCGGCCAGCTCGCGGAGCTTGACGTTGGCGTTCTGGGACGCGCGGCGCAGCAGCTCGAAGGCCGTGCCCTCGTCGAGGCCGAGGAAGGCCATCAGCACGCCCTTGGCCTGCTCGATCGTGCCGCGGGTCTCCGCGGAGCGGCGGACGGCCTCGTCGACCTCGCGCGCGGTCTGGCTGCGCTTGGACCCCGTGACGTCGACCATGTAGCCGCGGACCTCGACGAGCTCGCCGTCCTCGTCGAGCACGCCGTCGCCGACGGAGACCACGAACCTGGTCCGCAGCCGGGCGTCGATGATGCGGTGCCACAGCGCGAACGGCTCGCCGCTGGTGAACGCGTTGAGGATGATCGCGGTCGCGACGGCGGCGTCGTCGGGGTGCTTGTGCGCCACCAGGAGGTCGGTGGTGGGGACGACGTCGCCGGGCTCGAAGCCGTGGATGCGGTACAGGTCGTCGGACCACCACCACCGGCGGTCGGCGACCTGGTAGACGAAGGAGCCGTAAGGCCCCGTGATGACCGTGGTCATGCCGGGCTGCAGGAGCGCATCGAACAAACTCCTCGAACGAGAACCGCACGGACGGAAGGCGCAGGCCGACCCCCGTGGTCGGCCGACGGACCGACGTGGGCTGCGTTCCTGAACCCGGGAGGATTCAAGCACGAGGTGTGCCAGATTCTGTAGCCGGTCCAGTCTGAAGGCTTCGCGGCGGGGAAGTCGGGACCTTCGCCCCGATCCGGTGCGGTTGCCCGCGTGCGGAGGTGGGCCCGTCGAGGGTCCGCCACACCCCCGATCTGGGAGACTCGGCTCATGCGTGTCTCTGCGAAGTCCGACTACGCGCTGCGTGCGCTCATCGAGATCGCGGGACAGTCCAGCGCCGCGGCCATCAGCGCCGAGGAGATCGGTCGCCTCCAGGGCATTCCTCGCGGATTCCTCCAGGGCATCCTCGCGGACCTGCGCCGTGTCGGCATCGTGATGAGCCAGCGCGGCCAGGCAGGGGGTTGGCGGCTCGCGCGCGACACTCACGACGTGAGCGTCGCGGACGTCATCCGCGCCGTGGACGGGCCACTGGTCAGCGTCTACGGCATGCGGCCCGAGGCCGTCGCCTACAACGAGTCCGCACGAGCCCTCCAGCATGTCTGGATCGCGGCGAGGAGCAGTCTTCGCGAAGTGCTGGAGACCGTCACCATCGCCGACCTGGTGTCGGGGCACCTGCCCGAGCCGATCCCGGCGTTGGTGACGAGGCCTGGCGTCCGCACTGACCGCGAGCCTCCGGTCAGGCCACGACCGAGTCGCGGAGGTTCGTCTCGTTCCTTCGTCTGCGGGGAGGCTGACCAGGAAGTGCGCGCCAACGAACGCCCCGAGACCGCCGGGCACCGCCATGACAGCGACGGTCGGCCAGTCCACATTGCCGTGCTTGTGGTGCGAGATCCCCGACAGCAACGTCGCACCGACCTCCGCGAGGTGGATCGAGGCCGACGCCGTCGCAGGCGCGATACCCGCTGGCAATCAGCAGGGTGGACGAGGTGAGGCCGAAGCCCATCCCGAGGGAGCCGTCGACGAGCTGGGCCACCAGGCCCACCACGCCGAGATGATCAGACTGCGCATCAGGCACCGTGCCCTCGCTCGTTAACTACAGTTAACCGATAGACTAAAGTTAGATAGTCGATTCAGCATCGATTCTCCGGCGGGGCGGGGAAAGTCGGGACCTTCGCCCTCGTGCCGGGTGGCGGGCCGTGTTGCAGAGTGGGACGTCATGAGCCACATGCCCGAGGACGCCCGCACCGAGGTGCTGCCCTGGTTCCGCGCCCACCCGCGCGGGACTGTCGCCGTCGCGACCTGCCTGTTCGTGGCGGTGTTCGCGCTGCGGCTCTCGGTGGGCGACCCCGACGACACGGTGAACCTCCTGCTCACCCTGCCCATCGCCCTGCTCGCCCTGACCTTCGGCAGAACCGTCGGACTCTTGTCCGGCGTGGTCGGAGTCGCCCTGGTCGCCGCCTGGGTGGTCGTCCGTGACGTCGACCTGTCCGCACTCGGCTGGGCGTCGCGGGCGACTCCGCTGCTCCTCCTCGGCGGACTGCTCGGGGACGCCTCCGACCGGCTCACCGCCGCCCAGGCCCGCGGCCGGGCGCTCGAGGCCGCGGCGCAGCGGCACCGCGACGCCACCGAGGTCAACGACACCCTCGTCCAGGGGATGGCAGCCGCACGGTGGTCGCTGGAGGCGGGGCGGCACGAGGCAGGCCTCGAGACCCTGGTGGAGACCCTCGTCCTGGGCCAGCAGCTGGTGTCGAAGCTGATGCGCGAGGCCGACATGGGCCCCGACGGGCACCGGCCACCCGCCCGCGACAGCAGTCCTGACCTGGCCGAGCGGCCGGCTCAGCGCGGGCGGCGGGTGACGTAGAGGCCGAGCAGGAACACCGCCACGATGACGCTGCCGACGAGCTTGGCCATCGAGCTCACCGGCCAACGGGGCTCAGCGAACGGCGAGCTGCCCTGGGTGACCGCATCGGTGGCCACCTCCATCGTGCCCACCGTCTGCTCGGAGCCCTGGAGCTGCATGAGCTCCGCGGGCGGTACGTCCCCGGTGGTGGACATCTCGAAGACCAGCGGCAGGGTGGCGGTCTCAAGGGTCAGGGCGCTCACCGCGACGCTGTCCTCGGTCACGAAGCCGAGGAGGTCCTGCTGGGCGTAGCCGTCGGGGTCGATCGTCGAGGTGTGCCGCAGGGCGCCGTGCCGCCCGACGTCGTACACCGCGACCTCGCGGACCCCGCGCTCCTCCTCCATCGCCGCAAGGCGGTCGCCGGCGGGAGACCACGCGAGCGTGGCGTCGGGGCGGAGCGAGGTGGGCACCCGCGTCCTCGTGTCGTCGGCCCAGCGGTGGGTGACGAGGGTGCCGTCGTCGACGTACGTCAGGGACTCGCCGTCGCGGGTCCAGGTCGTCCGACGGGCCGTGCCCCGGCTCACCCCGGCAGCGGTGCCGACGACCCGGCCCGACTCGACCTCGACGATGCGCAGCGCCGAGTCGTGGACCAGGAGCAGACTCCCGTCCGGGGAGAGGTCCCCCACGAGCGGGTCGGCCCCGAGTCCCTCGGTGACCTCGCGGGCCGTGTCGGTCAGCGGGTCGTAGAGGACCACGCCGTCGGCGAAGGACCAGGCGAGGGTGAGCCCGTCCGGGGAGACCCGCACCGCGCCGGGTCTCGCGGCAGGCCGGTGCGGGGCGGACAGGGCACGGTAGTCGCCGTTGGTCGCCGAGACCGCGACCCAGGGGTTCTCCATCCTGCCGAGGAGGCCTTCACGGACCTCGCCGCCGGCGTACACGACCGCCACCGGCCCGACCGGGCCGTAGTCCTCGGTGGTGCGCACCGTCTCGGGCGCGTCGTAGACGAACGCCGGGACGCTCCCCGACGTCCGCGGAGGATCGGTCGGCCCGGTGCCCTCGAGTGCCTGCAGTCCGGCGGTCGAGACGAGGTAGAGCGCCCCCGCGAGCACAGCCGCCAGGAGGAGGGCGACGGTCAGCCTGGTGCGGGCAGCGGGCATGGAAGGAGCATCCCCCGTGGAGGTCGGCGAGTGGTTGTAGGAGCCAGGCTAGACCGCCCGCCGCGCCGGGCGAACCCGGTTCCCGCTCGTCCACCTGCGGCCCGGTCCGGACGGTGAGCGGCGTCACCCGTAGCCGCGGGCCGGGGCGGGGGGTTGTCTTTATTACTCGTCGGTACGATAATTATGTTACTGACGAGTACGCCCGCGCGACCCCTCGCTCGGGCCGACCCGGACCGGACCGCCCCCGCGACCGGTACCCCGAACCGAATAGGTGGAGCTGTGAGCCACTACAAGACGAACATCCGCGACATCGAGTTCAACCTCTTCGAGGTCTTCGGCCGTGACCAGGTGCTCGGCAGCGGTCCGTTCGAAGAGGTCGACGTGGACACCGCGAAGTCAATCCTGGCCGAGGTCGACCGGCTCGCCCGCGAGGACCTGGCGGCGTCGTACGAGGACAGCGACCGCAACCCGCCGGTCTGGGACCCCGAGACCGGCACCGCCGACCTCCCCGAGTCGTTCAAGAAGAGCTACCAGGCCTGGATGGACGCGGAGTACTGGCGCCTGGCCATCCCCGCCGAGCTCGGCGGCCAGCCTGCCCCCTCCAGCCTGAACTGGGCGATCGGCGAGATGGTGCTCGGCTCCAACGCCCCGATCTGGATGTACGCCGCCGGCCCGAGCTTCGCCTCCGTGGTGTGGCACAACGGCAACGACCGCGACAAGCAGATCGCGCAGCACATGGTCGACCGCCAGTGGGGCTCGACGATGGTGCTCACCGAGCCCGACGCCGGCTCCGACGTGGGCGCCGGCCGGTCGAAGGCGACGCTGCAGGAGGACGGCTCCTGGCACCTCGAGGGCGTGAAGAGGTTCATCACCTCTGCCGAGCACGACATGAGCGAGAACATCATCCACCTCGTGCTCGCGCGGCCCGTGGGCGTCGAGGGCGCCGGAGGCCCGGGCACCAAGGGCCTGTCCCTGTTCATCGTGCCCAAGCACCACTTCGACCACGAGACCGGTGAGCTGACCGGCGAGCGAAACGGCGTCTACGTCACCAACGTCGAGAAGAAGATGGGCATCAAGGTGTCCAACACGTGCGAGGTCACCTTCGGCGAGAAGGAGCCCGCCAAGGGGTGGCTGCTCGGCGAGGTCCACAACGGCATCGCGCAGATGTTCCAGGTCATCGAGAACGCCCGGATGATGGTGGGCACGAAGGCGATCGCCACCCTGTCGGCCGGCTACCTCGCCGCGCTCGACTACGCCAAGAGCCGTGTGCAGGGTGCGGACCTGACGCAGGCCGCGGACAAGACCGCACCGCGCGTCACGATCACCCACCACCCTGACGTCCGTCGCTCGCTGATGACGCAGAAGTCCTACGCCGAGGCGCTCCGTGCGCTGGTGCTCTACACCGCCACCTGGCAGGACAAGGTCCAGGTCGCCGAGCACGCCGGCGAGCGCGACGAGATGGCCGAGCGGATCAACGACCTGCTGCTGCCGATCGTCAAGGGCTACGGCTCGGAGCGGTCGTGGGTGCTGCTGGGCACCGAGTCCCTGCAGACCTTCGGCGGCTCCGGCTTCCTGCAGGAGTACCCGCTCGAGCAGTACGTCCGCGACGCCAAGATCGACACCCTCTACGAGGGCACGACCGCGATCCAGGGCCAGGACCTGTTCTTCCGCAAGATCGTCAAGGACCAGGCGAAGGGTCTCGGCTACCTCGCCGGCGAGATCGAGAAGTTCGTCACCTCCGAGGCCGGCAACGGCCGGCTCAAGGTCGAGCGCGGGCTCCTCGGCAAGGCGCTCGAGGACGCCAACGCGATCGTCGGCACGATGATCAACCAGCTGATGTCGGCCGACCCGAACACCGAGGGCGGCGACCAGCGCAACATCTACAAGGTAGGCCTCAACACCACCCGCCTGCTGATGGTGCTCGGCGACATCGTGTCCGCGTGGCTGCTCATGCGCCAGGCCGAGGTCGCCCTGGAGAAGCTGGCCGGCGACGTCGGCAAGGACCAGGAGTTCTACGAGGGCAAGGTCGCCGCGGCGCAGTTCTTCGCGCGCAACGTGCTCCCGAAGATCACCGCCGAGCGGCACATCGCCGACGCGACCGACCTGTCGCTGATGGACCTCCCGGAGGGCTCCTTCTGACCTGCGCCGTCACGGTGTCCCTCGAGGCCCGCTCCGCCCACCGGGTGGAGCGGGCCTCGCGCGTCGTACGCCACTTCGCACCAGTGATTGACAGCCGCACCCTGCGGGTATGCCATGAACCAAGAACGGCGCGTCCCACCGGGTCGTGCCGCCGAGGCAGCCGCGACGCTGCCGCTGGACAGAGGAGTGAACATGGGTATCGGTTTGGGCGTCGTTCTCCTGGTGCTGGGCCTGATCCTGGTCCTGGGAGTGGTGCAGTTCGACCTGCAGTTCGTCGACGACATCGCGCTGGGCTGGATCTTCGTGATCGTAGGTGCGCTGGCCATCGTGCTGGCCCTGGTCATGAACAAGCAGCGCGGGGAGACCCGCCACGTGGAGGAACGCCGCTACGACGACAAGCGCTGACCCGCGCGGCGGGCCGGCGTGACGGCCTGGCGGGGCAGGGAGCCACCTCCCTGCCCCGCCGGTCTGTCTCCTGGCGGCTCTGCGCACCGACGACGCTCTGATCCCCGAAAGGAACCATGCTCGGCCTGGTCCTCGCACACGCCGTCGCCGCGGCGCTCGCCCCGCTGCTGACGCGGTGGCTCGGGACCCGTGCCTTCCTGGTCCTGGCGGCGGTTCCCCTCGGGTCCTTCCTCTGGACGGGCGCACGCACCGGTGAGGTCCGGGAAGGGACGGCCCTCACCCAGACCATCGCCTGGGTGCCCGTGCTCGACATCGACCTCGCCCTACACATGGGGACCCTGCAATGGGTGATGACCCTGGTCGTCACCGGTGTCGGCGCTCTCGTGCTCGCCTACTGCGCGTGGTACTTCCACGACGGGGACGACGCGGTGGGCTACTTCGCCGGCGTCTTCACCGCGTTCGCCGGCGCGATGCTCGGGCTCGTGCTCGCCGACGACCTGCTGGTGATGTACGTCTTCTGGGAGCTGACCACGGTCTTCTCCTACCTGCTCATCGGCTACGACCCCGCCAAGCGGGCCAGCCGCAGCGCGGCGATGCAGGCCCTGCTCGTGACCACCCTGGGCGGCCTGGCGATGCTCGTCGGCATCCTGGTGCTCGGCCACGAGGCCGGCACCTACCGGATCTCCGAGCTCGGCGACTCGCCCGTGACGGGCGGCACCGCCGGGGTGGTCGTCGTCCTGCTCCTGCTCGGCGCGATCAGCAAGTCGGCGCTGGTTCCCTTCCACTTCTGGCTCCCCGGCGCGATGGCCGCGCCCACCCCTGTCAGCGCCTACCTGCACGCCGCGGCCATGGTGAAGGCGGGCGTCTACCTCGTCACGCTGCTCGCGCCGGTCCTGGCCGGGCTGCCCGGCTGGCACGGCATCCTGCTCGGCCTGGGCGTGTCCACCATGCTCCTCGGCGGGTGGCGGGCCCTGCGCCAGAACGACATCAAGCTGCTGCTGGCCTACGGAACGGTCAGCCAGCTCGGCCTCCTGCTCGTGGTCGCCTCCGTGGGCACGCGGTCCGCAGCCCTGGCCGGCCTGGCCATGCTCGTCGCGCACGCGCTGTTCAAGGCGTCGTTGTTCCTCGTCGTCGGCATCGTCGACCACAACGCGGGCACCCGTGACCTGCGCGAGCTGTCCGGCGTCGGACGCGCCATGCCGGTCGTCGCCGTGGCCGCCGCGGTGTCCGGTGCCTCGATGGCGGGCCTCCCCCCGCTGGCCGGCTACGTCGCCAAGGAGAGCGTGCTGCTCGCCCTGGTCGACGTCGCGGAGGTGGGAGACGGCACGGGCCTGTCCCCGGTCACGGGCTGGCTCGTGCTCCTCGGGGTCGTGCTCGGGTCGGCGCTGACGGCGGCGTACACCCTTCGCTTCCTGTGGGGCGCGTTCTGGACCAAGCCCGGCGTGGAGCACACGCGGGTCGAGCCGGTGGCTGCGGGCTTCGCGGCGCCTGCGGTCTTCCTCGCCGTACTGTCGCTGGCACTCGGCTTCCTCGGGCACGCGGAGACCGAGGCGCTGGCACCGCACGCGGACCAGTTCCCCGAGGGCGCCCACGTCCCCGAGCTGACCCTGTGGCACGGCGTCGGCCTGGAGCTGTGGCTCTCGGTGGCCGCGATCGGCCTCGGCGTCGCGCTCTTCGCGGCCCGCCGGTCGTTCGCGCGGCTGCAGCAGGCGGTGTCGCCCCCGGGAAGTGCGGAGCAGGGGTACGACGCCTCCATCCGGCTGGTCGACCGGGCCGCCGTCGAGCTGACCGGGCTGACCCAGCGCGGGTCGGTCGCGGTCTACCTCAGCATCATCATGCTGACCGTCGTGCTCCTCCCCGGGACGGTCCTGCTGACGAGGGGTGCCCCCGACCTCGCGCTGGCCCCGTGGGACACCCCCGTCCAGGCGGTGGTGGGACTGGTCGTGGTGACCGCCGCGATCCTGACCACCCGCACCAGGCGCCGGATGGTGGGCGTCCTCCTGCTGGGCGTCACCGGCTACGGCACCGCGGTGCTGTTCCTCCTGCACGGGGCCCCCGACATCGCGCTCACGCAGATCCTCGTGGAGACGATCACGCTCGTGGTGTTCGTGCTGGTGCTGCGCCGCCTCCCCAACCGCTTCACCACCCGGTCGCTGGCGATGGCACGACCGGTGCGGCTGGGCATCGCCGTGCTGTCGGGTCTCGCGGTGGCGGCGTTCATGGTCGTCGCGGTGAACGCCCGGACCGCGTCGCCGGTGTCCACGGACTTCCCCGAGGCCGCCAAGGAGCTCGGCGGTGGGACCAACGTCGTCAACGTGACGCTGGTCGACATCCGGGCCTGGGACACGCTCGGCGAGATCGCGGTCCTCGTGGTGGCGGCGACCGGGGTGGCGAGCCTGATCTTCATCGAGCGGCGCAACGTCACCGTCCGGCGAGTCCGCGACATCCCCTACCCCGCCGAGGTCGAGAAGCTCCCCACCGACCGGGGCCGTCGTGCGTGGCTGCCGGGCTCCCGCACGTTGCGGCCCGAGCGCCGCTCGATCGTCTTCGAGGTGGTCACCCGGCTGGCGTTCCACACGATCGTGGTGTTCTCCCTCTACCTGCTGTTCGCCGGCCACAACAACCCCGGAGGCGGGTTCGCCGCGGGCCTCGTCACCGGTCTGGCGCTCGTGGTGCGCTACCTCGCCGGCGGGCGGTACGAGCTCGACGAGACGATGCCGGTCCCCGCCGGCGCGGTGGTCGGCAGCGGCCTCGTCGTGGCGACCGGGGCCGGCCTGGTCCCGCTGGCCCTCGGCGGCGCGGTCCTGCAGAGCGCCATAATCGACCTCCACGTGCCCGTGCTCGGTGACATCCACCTCGTCACCGCCCTCTTCTTCGACGTCGGCGTCTACCTCGTCGTCGTCGGGCTCGCCCTCGACCTGCTCCGCAGCCTCGGGTCCGGCATCGACCGCCAGCTGCTCCACGAGCAGCGCGCCCTGGACACCGGGGAGGACGCATGGACGCGAACCTGACCCTGATCGCGGTCGCCTCGGCGACCATCGGCGCGGGCGTCTACCTGGTGCTGGCCCGCAGCCTGTCCCGGGTGCTCATCGGACTGGTGATGATCAGCAACGGCGTCAACCTCCTGCTCCTCGTCTCGAGCGGACCCGCGGGCAAGGCGCCGCTGAGCCAGCTGTACGACGCCGAGGCGATGAGCGACCCGCTGCCCCAGGCCCTGGTGCTCACCGCCATCGTGATCACGCTGGGCACCACGGCGTTCCTGCTCGCCATGTCCCACCGGGCCTGGCAGGTCCACGGCCACGACGACGTCCAGGACGACGTCGAGGACCGCCTCGTTCGACGTCGCGCCGAGGCCGACGTACCGTCCGACACCTACGGCCTCACGCAGAGCGGGGAGTACCTCGCCGGCGACGAGCAGACCGTGACCGTGCCGACGGAGGCCCCGGTCGGCCGGGGTGACGGGGACGGTGACGGGGACGGCGACGGTGCCGGGGACGGCGACGGACGGCCCGCCCGCGAGGGCAGGGTGGAGCCGTCATGAACCTGCTGGTCCCTCTCCCCGTGATCCTGCCGCTGTTCGCGGCGGGCCTGAACCTCATGCTGAACCGCCGCCCCCAGCTGCAACGGCTGGTCAGCACCGCCACGCTGCTGACCGTGCTCGGCCTCGCCGTGACCCTCCTCGTCCAGGCCGACCGCCACGGCCCGCAGGTGGTGTGGATCGGCGGCTGGCCGGAGCCTCTCGGCATCGCCCTGGTCGCCGACCGCCTCTCGGCGCTGATGCTGGTCGTCTCGGCGACGGTCACCCTCGCGGTGATGGTCTTCTCCATCGGGCAGGGGATGACCAGCGACTCGGCCGAGACGCCGCTGTCCATCTACCACCCGAGCTTCCTGGTGCTGGTGGCCGGAGTGTCGAACGCCTTCCTCGCCGGGGACCTGTTCAACCTGTTCGTCAGCTTCGAGATCCTGCTGTTCGCCAGCTACGTGCTGCTCACCCTCGGCGGGACCAGCCCCCGCATCAGGGCCGGGACGGTCTACGTCGTGGTCAACACGCTGTCATCGATGCTCTTCCTCACCTCGGTGGCCGTCGTCTACGCCGCCACGGGCAGCCTCAACCTCGCGCAGCTGTCGCAACGCATCGCCGACCTCGACGGACCCGTGGCGCTCGTCCTGCAGCTGATGCTCGTCGTGACGTTCTCCATCAAGGCGGCGGTCTTCCCGCTGTCGTTCTGGCTGCCCGACAGCTACCCGACCGCGCCGGCCCCGGTCACGGCGGTCTTCGCGGGACTGCTCACGAAGGTGGGGGTGTACGCCATCCTGCGGGTGCAGACCGTGCTCTTCCCCGACAGCGCCCTCACCGACCTCCTGCTGTGGGCCGCGCTGCTGACGATGCTCGTCGGCATCCTCGGCGCGGTCGCGCAGTCGGACCTCAAGCGGATGCTGTCGTTCACGCTGGTCAGCCACATCGGCTACATGATCTTCGGCATCGCGCTGGCCACCGTGGCCGGCTACGCGGCATCGATCTTCTACGTCGTGCACCACATCACGATCCAGACCTCGCTGTTCCTCGTGCTGGGGCTCGTCGAGCGACGCGCCGGCAGCACGTCCCTGCTCCGGCTCGGCGGCCTGGCCCGCTTGGCGCCGGTGCTCGGCGTGCTGTTCTTCGTCCCCGCGATGAACCTCGCAGGCATCCCCCCCATGTCGGGCTTCCTCGGCAAGGTCGGGCTGATCGAGGCCGGCCTGGAGGTGGGCAGCCCGCTGGCCCTCGCGCTCGTCGCCGGTGGGGTCCTCACGAGCCTGCTCACGCTCTACGCCGTCGCCAAGGCCTGGAACCTCGCGTTCTGGCGCACACCGGAGCAGGCCCACGAGATGGTGGCCGGCCTGCCCGACACCGACACCGAGCGAGGCGGCTCCGAGGCCTCGCGCGTGGGCGCCGGCCGCGCCGACTCCGCTCACGAGGGGACCGACCGGCGCGACCTGCACGAGCTCCTCGAGGCCGACGCCCTGCCCACACGACTGCCCCGCTCGATGACCGCGGCGGCGGCCGGCCTGGTCTCACTCAGCGTGGGGCTGACCTTCGTCGCCGGCCCGTTGTACTCCTACACCGAGCGGGCGGCCGAGGACCTCGCCCAGCCCGGCCGCTACGTCGGTGCCGTACTCGAAGGAGGGTCGCGATGAGCCCGTCCACGTCCGAGGCGTCGGACCGGCGCCGGTCCCGGTGGGCCGCGGTGCAGCCGATGATGCTGCTGTGGCTGACCCTGGTGTGGGTGCTGCTGTGGCGCGACCTGTCCGCGGCGAACGTCCTGGGCGGCCTCGCACTCGCGGTCGCCGTGACGCTCGCCTTCCCCATGCCTCGTCTCCGCCTCGGTACCCGGCTGCGACCGCTCGCCCTGGCGTGGCTGCTGGCCCACTTCCTCTACGACGTGGTGAAGGCGAGCTTCCAGGTCGCCTGGCTCACGCTGCAGCTCCGGCGGCAGCCCCGCAGCGCGGTCATCGCCGTGCAGCTCCGCAGCCGGTCCGACCTCGTGATGACCCTCGTCGCCGAGGCGATCACGCTCGTCCCGGGGAGCCTCGCGGTCGAGGCCCGGCGGCACACCTCGACGTTGTACGCCCACGTGCTCGACCTCGGCGACCACGACGTCGAGCACTTCCGCCGGAGCATCCTGGCCCAGGAGCACCGGATCCGCCGCGCCCTCGGCGACGACCGCGCCGACGAGACGACCTTCCCCGAGGCCGATCCGGGGACCCCAGGAGGCCGTCCATGACCGTCGTACTGACCGTCTGCGTGGTGATGCTCGGCATCGCCGCGGCCCTGCTCGTGGTCCGCGTCGCCGCGGGGCCGACCATGCTCGACCGGGCGGTCGCGCTCGACGCGCTGGTCGCGGTCACGATCGGCGTGCTGGTCATCGAGGCAGCCGTGAACCGGCACACCACGACGCTGCCGATCCTGGTGGCGTTGACGCTGGTGGGTTTCGTCGGCTCGGTGAGCATCGCCAGGTTCATGCGGGGCAGCACAGCGGGTGAGGAGGAGGGCTCATGAGCGTGGACCAGCTGCTCGACGCCGTCGCGGCGGCCTGCTTCCTGATCGGCTCCTCCCTGGCGCTCGTGGCTGCGGTGGGCATCCTCCGCTTCCCCGACGTGCTGTCCCGGATGCACGCGGGCGCCAAGCCCCAGGTCATCGGGCTGATGTTCCTCCTGGTCGGGCTCGGCACCCAGCTGCGCGACCTCGCCTCCACGGGGCTGCTGCTGCTGGTCGTGGTCTTCCAGCTGTTCACCTCACCGATCGCGACCCACATGATGGCGCGCGCGACGTACCGCGCCGGCGAGGTGCGCGAGGACCTGCTCGAGGTGGACGAGCTGACGCCCGTGCTGCGGGAGGACGAGGGGCCGCGCGGGGCTCCGTGAGCGGCGGGGTCCTCGCCCTCAGGCCTCCGAACGGCCCGACAGCGGGAGCACCAGCCGGTCGCTCCCGGCGGCCGCGACCCGGACCGGCACGCCCCAGTCCTGCTGATGCATGTGGCAGGCCGCCCCCTCACCGCCATGGGCGTCACAGGACGCGGCCCGGGCGGCGATGTGCAGGACGCCGTCGCCGACGGTCGGGTCGATGACCAGGGTCCTGCTGAGGTCGGTGCTCCGCCCGGCACCGGCCTTGAGCAGGGCCGGCGGCGTGGCGGACACCAGCAGCTGGGTCGAGGGGCCGAACCGGTCGTCGACCTTCTGGCCCGGCGGCGGCTCGAAGGAGACGACCAGCTCGACCTCGCCCGCCGCCACCTCGGTGACGGGGCGCTTCGTCGTGTGCGCGAACCCGGCCGCCTGCGCCGCCTGGCCGAGCGGGACCCGGGTCAGCCGGTGGGCAGCCGACTCGACGACGACGAGGTGGGCGCCGTCGACGAGGGCACCGCTGGGCTCGGCGAGACCCGTGGCGATCGTGGACAGGATGCTCGTCGCGGGGTCGTAGCGACGGACCGCGCCGTTGTAGGTGTCGCAGACCGCGACCGAGCCGTCGGGCAGCGCGGTCACGCCCAGGGGGTGCTGGAGCAGCGCCTGCGCGGCGGGTCCGTCCTGGAAGCCGAAGTCGAACAGGCCCTGCCCCACGGTGGTGTGCACCTCGCCGGCCTCGACCCGGCGCAGCGAGGAGGTCTCGGAGTCGGCCAGCCACAGCCGGTCACCGTCCACGGCGAGCCCCGACGTCTGCGCGAACCAGGCCTCGGGGAGCGGCCCGTCGAGCAGTCCCTCGTTGGTGGTGCCGCCCGCGACCTCGACCTCGCCGGTGCGGGGGTCGAAGGTCCACAGCTGGTGGATCCCGGCCATCGCGACCCAGACCCGGTCCTGCCACCACGCCACGTCCCACGGGCTCGACAGGCTGGTCGTGCCGTCGCCCTGCATCCACTGCCGAGCGTCCCCCGCGACGGTGCTCACCTCTCCCGTGGACAGGTCGAGCCCGCGGAGCAGGTGGTTGACCGTGTCGGCCACCACGACGTCGTACCCCACGGCCACGGCGACCTCGGTCGGCAGCGCCACGAGGCCGTTTGGTTCGTTGAACGCGGCCTCCTCGGCCGGCCCGTCGGCCCTCCCGCGCGTTCCGCTGCCGATGCGTCGGACGACGGTCTCGGCGTCCTCAGCGAGCTCCACGAGCTGGTGGTGACCAGCATCGGCGACGAGAAAGCCCTTGCCCGGAAGGCGGATCGCCTTCGCGGGGAACCTCAGGTCGCGCGGTTCGGGGGTCGGCGGGACATAGGGCGAGTCCCCCGGCTGGAGCGTCCCCTTGGCGAGGTGCTCCTCGCGGAGGTCGGCGACGAGAGCGTCCAGGGCGTGCTCGTGACCCTCGCCGGCGTACTGCGCGACGACGTACCCCTCCGGATCGATGAGCACGAGAGTCGGCCAGGCCCGGGCGGTGTAGGCCCTCCAGGTCTCGAGGTCGGGGTCGTCGAGGACCGGGTGGGCCACCTCGTAGCGCTCGACCGCGGCGCGCAGTGCCTCCGGGTCGGCCTCGTGCACGAACTTCGGGCTGTGCACGCCGATGACGAGCAGCTCGCCGTCGTACCTCTCCTCCAGGGGGCGCAGCTCGTCGAGGACGTGCAGGCAGTTCACGCAGCAGAAGGTCCAGAAGTCCAGGAGGACGAACCGTCCGCGGAGGTCCGCGAGGTCGAGCGGGCGGTCCGTGTTGAGCCAGCCGCGGCCCCGGAGCTCGGGGGCGCGGACACGGGGGCGGCGGCCGGTCATGGGGACGAGCCTATGTCGGGAGCGCTCAGCCAGAGCCGTCCGCCCGGACCCGCCCTCACGAGCTTCCTGCCACAGCACCTCCGCCTGCTGCAGCCGCGATCACCGCGTTCGTGCTGTCGATGGCCTTACGCACCGCGGCGGAGGTCCAGTCTCCCCCCGGGCCGGCCCCCTGCCCGGCCCCCCTCGGCAGGCTTCGCGACGGCCTCGCACGCCCCCTCGTCCTGGGCGTCGCGGAGCGGCTGCTCAGGCCGGCGATCGGCGAGCTCCGCACCAGCGTCGGCGCTCCGGTCGTGCTGGTCACCACCTCCTCGGAGCTCCAGGACGACGGCGTGCTGGTCCGCACTGCCCTCGAGGCGCTCGCACGCGGCGTACCCGTCTGTGTCGTCCCCTTCGGCCGCGACCAGCTCGAGGTGGCGCGACGGGTGGAGGTCAGCGGGGCGGGCGTGCGGCTCCCGGCGAAGCGGCTGGACCCGCAGCGGCTCCGCGCCGCGGTGCGCACGGCGATGACCCGGACCGACGGTGCGCGCCGGGTCGCGGAGGGGTACGCCGCCACGGGCGGACCTGCTGCCGGTGCTGCCGAGATGGAGAGACGCTTCGGACTCACGTCCGCCTCACCCACGACCCCGCGCGTCCCTAGGCACGTCACCGCCTACGCTTGGCGGTCATGACCTCCGACCGCGAACGCCTGCAGGGGTACGTCGAGTCCTGGCGCAGCGCCGTCGACGACACCCTGACCCTCCTGCGCAGCCTCGACGACACGGACTGGTCGCGACCGACCGACCTGCCCGGCTGGGACGTGAAGGCGGTCACCTGCCACCTCGCGCACCTCGAGTCCGACCTCGCCGAGATCAAGCAGCAGCGCGTGGAGCTGCCCGACCGGCCGCACCTGACCTCGCCCACGTCACGGTTCACCGAGCTCGGCGTGGTCGCCCGTGAGAACAAGGACCCGGCCGAGGTCGTCGACGAGCTCGAGGAGTCCGCGCGGATCCGTCACGAGCGGCTGCTCGCCGACCCGCCCACCGACGGCAAGGCCGACCCGCCCCGCACCCCCGGCAAGATCGGCTGGAGCTGGGAGACCCTGCTCGGCAACCGCGTCGTGGACGTATGGATGCACGAGCAGGACATCCGCCGCGCCGTCGGGCGTCCCGGCGGCTTCGGCACGCCCGGTGCCGCGCACACGGTGGCGACCTTCGCCCGTGGCTTCCCCTACGTGGTCGGCAAGCTGGTCGCGCCGCCGGCCGGTACGACGGTCCTCCTCGACGTGACCGGGAGCGGCCCGGTGCACCTCGTCGTCGAGGTCGACGAGTCCGGCCGGGCCGCCGTCGTCCCGGGTGACGTGTCCTCGCCGACCGTGGCGCTGCGCATGGACGTCGAGACCTTCGTCGTGCTCGCCGGTGGGCGCCGGCCGGTCGACGCCGTGCCTGTCGAGGTCGCCGGCGACCAGGCCCTGGGGCGCCGCATCCTCGAGTCCATGGCGGTCACCCCGTGACGGGACCCCAGTGGACCCTGGAGGAGATCCCCGACCTGTCCGAACGCCGTGCCCTCGTCACGGGAGTCACCAGCGGGCTGGGTGAGCACACCGTCCTCGAGCTCGCTCGCCGCGGCGCCGAGGTGGTGATGGCGGCCCGCTCCGCCGGCAAGCTCGAGCAGGCCGTCGACGCCGTACGACGCGCCCTGCCCCAGGCCGTGCTGGTGCCGCTCATCGTGGACCTCGCAGACCTGTCCTCGGTCCGGCGCGCGGCCGAGGAGGCGGGTCGCCTCGGGCCGCTCGACATCCTCGTCAACAACGCCGGCGTGATGGCGACCCCGCACCGTCGTACCTCCGACGGGTTCGAGCTGCAGATGGGCACGAACCACTTCGGGCACTTCGCACTGACCGGGTTGCTGTGGCCCCAGCTGGTCGCCGCCGAGTCCGCCCGGGTGGTCACGGTGTCGTCGCAGATGCACCGGATCGCGCGGGCGGTCCCGCAGGGCGACCCGCGTCATGACGCAGGTGGCAGGTACGAGAGGTGGACGGCGTACGCCCAGTCCAAGCTGGCGAACCTGCTCTTCGCCTTCGAGCTCGAGCGGCGGGCCCGTGCGGCCGGGACGAAGGTGCAGTCGAATGCGGCGCACCCGGGCTACGCGCGCACGAACCTCCAGCGCACCGGGCCCGGCATGGGCAGCGGACGCTCGCAGGCGGCGATCCTGCTGGGCGTGACCCGCCTGGTGGGGCAGCCCGCCGACCTCGGGGCGCTGCCGACGCTGATGGCGGCGACGATGCCGGGGCTGCCGGGTGGCAGCTACGTCGGACCTCGTGGGCCGCTGGAGTCGCGCGGCCTGCCGACGGTCGTGAAGGCGAGCCGCGTGGCGAACGACGCGGAGCTCGCCCGCCGGTGGTGGGAGCTCTCCGAGGAAGCCACCCGCGTCCACTTCCCCTGACCGCCGACCCGGCCTGAACGCCGCCCCAAACCCCGACCCGGCCTGAACGCCGCAGGGTGAAGCCGGTCGCGAGCGAGCCTGTGGATGAGCAACGACGCCCAGACCGATCCGTCGCCATGCTCGCTGGATGAGATTCTCGACTGGACGCGGCGGTCCCGCCCTCCTCGACGAGCGCCACGGCCTCCCGCTCGACCGGCCGTTCACGACGGAGCAGGCCATGACCGCGGGTGTCGGCCGACATGCGCTTGCCCGACTGGCCGAACACGGCTTCGTGCGACGGGTCCTGCGGAGCGTGTACGTCGCAGGTCAGGTTCCTGACGGGCTCCTCCTGCGCGCCCGCGCCCTCGCCCTGATCACGCCACAGGACGCCGCGGTCACAGACTGGTCCGCGTGCTGGTTGCACACCGGTGTTCTCGGGCCCGGTGAGCACCTCGCCACTCCGCCGGTCTCGATCTTCCGTTCTCCCGGTGGATGCAGACTGCGCAACGACCTGTGCTCGAGCGGCGAGCGCACCTTCTCGCGCGATGATCTGACGGTCCTCGAGGGGGTCACCGTGACGACCCCGTTGCGCACCGCCCTCGACCTCGGACGACTGCAGAAGCGCGACTGGGCTCTGGCCGGGATCGACGCGCTCCTGCGGGCCGGCGCCTTCACCACCACGGCGCTCCTGGACAACGTCGAGCGCTTCAAGGGCCATCGCGGGGTCGTGCAGCTGCGCGAGCTCGCTCCGCTGGGCGACGGACGTGCCGAGTCCCCACCCGAGTCGGTTCTCCGCCTCCGCTGGCTCGACCTTCCGAGCCTGCCGCGTCCCGAGCCCCAGGTCTCCATCACTCTTCCGAGCGGCCACGAGATCTACCGCATCGACCTCGGTGTCCGTGCTCTGCGGTTCGGTCTTGAGTACGACGGTGAGGAACACCACTCGAGCAACGCTGACCGCGCCCACGACCTGCGCCGACGCAACGACCTCGCCGAACGGTTCGGGTGGCTCGTCGTGCCAGTGACCAAGGCCAACGTCTTCGGGGCGGGCCGGGACGTCGAGCGGATCCTGCACGAGGGCGTACGAGCAGCACGCCGGCGACTCGGTCAGCCGCGGGACACCGCCTGAGCCCCGGCGTTCAAGCCGGGTCAACGGAGATTGGGGCGGCGTTCAAGCCGGGTCGGCGTCAGAGGTGACGGCGGGACTGGACGATCCGGAACCGGGGCGCGACGTAGGCGAGGTCGGTGTAGGAGGCGTTCGCGGCCGGGTTCGCGCCGGTGCCGTGGAAGTCGGAGAACGCCGTCGACTGGTTCACGAACACCTGCCCGGTGAGGTTCTCCGACAGCGCCACGCCTGCGTCGAGGGCGGCCTCCCGCATCGAGGCGACGACCTCCTGCGAGGACGAGTAGACCGAGGCGGTCATCGCTCCGTGCTCGAGGACGGTACGGCGGAAGAGGTCGATCGACTCGTCCGTGCCGGAGGTCTCGATGAGGTACGACACCGGCCCGAAGCACTCCTCCTCGTACACCGAGCCGTCGGAGGCCGAGAGACCGACCACGGTCGGCGTACGCACCACCGCTCCCTCGAACGCGGGGTGCCGCACCGCGCGGGACTCGACGAGCACGCGCCCACGCGTCCCGACGTCGTCCAGTCGGGACAGCACTCCCTCGTTCACGACGCCGCCGAGCAGCTCGACCGCCCGGCCGTCGTCGCCGAGCAGCTTCTGCAGAGCGGCGTCGAGGCCCGCGGCGACGTCCTCGACCGACTTGTGGCCCTCGTCGGTCTCGATGCCACCGGCGGGGAGGTAGAGGTTCTGTGGCGCGGTGCACATCTGCCCGGTGTAGAGCGAGAGAGAGAACGCGAGGTTCATGCACATGCCGCGGAAGGTGTCGGTGGAGTCCACCACGACCGTGTTCACGCCGGCCTTCTCGGTGAACACCGTGGCCTGGCGGGCGTTCTCCTCGAGCCAGTCGCCGAAGGCGTTGGAGCCGGTGAAGTCCACCAGCCGCACCTCGGGCCGCACTGCGAGCACCGCCGCAAGTCGGTCCGCGGGGTCCTCCGCCGCCAGTGTCACGAGGTTCGGGTCGAGCCCGGCCTCGGCGAGCACCTCGCGCGCGACCTGGACGGTGATCGCCAGCGGCAGCACCGCACCGGGGTGGGGCTTCACCACCACGGCGTTGCCGCAGGCCAGCGACGCGAAGAGCCCGGGCCAGGAGTTCCAGGTCGGGAAGGTGTTGCAGCCGATCACCAGCGCCACCCCGCGCGGGACCACGGTGAAGGTCTTCTCCATCCGGAGCGGCTCGCCCTTGGCCGGCTTCTCCCAGACCGCCGTGGGTGGCACCTGCGTCATCGCGGTCCAGGCGTAGGCGACCGACTCGAGCGCCCGGTCCAGCGCGTGTGCACCGCCCGCCTGGAAGGCCATCACGAAGGCCTGCCCGGAGGTGTGCTGGACGGCGTTGGCGAGTTCGAAGATCCGCCCGTGCAGGCGGTCGAGGATCTCGACGCACACGCCCACCCGTCCCTCCGGGCCGAGGTCGCGGAACGTCTTCATCCCGGCGCGCGCGGCGGTGAGCAGCTCCTCGACACCCTCCTCGGTCACCCGCGGGTAGGCCACCTCGAGCGAGAACCCGAAGGGTGACTTCTCGGTGGCGACGGTCCCCGACGCACCATGCGTCTCGAGGGGGAAGGACGAGCCGAGCACCGCCTCGAACGCCGCCTTTCCCGCGGGCGCCGCCTCCTCGCCGTACACCCGGGGCGACGGGCTCTCGTCGTAGGCGGAGAAGTACTCCCGCGACCGGGTCGCGGCGACGGCCCGCTCGAGGAGGTCGCGGTGGCGCTCGAAGAGCTCGTGGCTCATGGCTGGTCCTCGTCCCGGGGATCGCCCGTTGTGACAGGTGGCTGCAGAACAGGCGTCAGTGTGTCACATCACCCCCGGTCGGGAGGCCGTCGACCGTGCCGCAACGGACCCCGCGAAACATCTCTAGGCTGACCCCGTGGCGACGAGGAAGACCGTGCCCCTGCACGTGCGGCTGGTGCTCGTCAACGGCGTCGTCTTCGCGCTCGGTGTCCTCGCGATGTCGCTCGCGCCTGTCGCGCACCAGGGCGTCACTGCGGCGGCCGTCCTCGCCGTCGGCCTGGCCCTGGTCGTCGCGGTCAACACCCGCCACCTCCGCCGAAGCCTCGAGCCCCTCACGTCCGCGTTCGGCGGCCTGCGGGAACGGTGGGAGAGCGACCGCCGCAGCCTGGCGGCCCGCACCCTCGCCGACAAGGAGTACGACGGCCAGCGGATGTCGCGCGCGCTTCACGACCACGTCGCGGACAACCTCGCCGCTGCCCTGGTCGGGCTGGAGCAGGCGATGCACCACGCGCCGCCCGAGCTGGCCGAGGAGCTCAAGACCGTGCGCCACCGGACCCGGCTCGGACTCGTGGAGGTCCGTCGCCTCGGCCGGACGTTGCGCCCCGAGCTGCTCGACGACATGGGGCTCCACAGCGCGCTCGGGGCGCTGCCCACCCAGCTGGCCGGTCGCGGCGTCGAGGTCCACCGTCACCTGGAGGGCCCTTTCGACCTGGACGCGGCGACCGAGCTGATCGTGTACAAGGTCGCGGAGGAGGCCCTGCGCAACGTGGCCCGGCACGCCGAGGCCCGCAACGTGGAGCTGTCCCTCCAGCAGGAGGACGGCTCGCTCGTCCTCCGCGTCACCGACGACGGGGTCGGCCTCGGCGGGAGCACCGAGCGCACCGGGATCCTCGCCATGCGGGAGCGCGCGGCTCTCGTCGGGGGAACACTGGTGGTCCGGCCGCGCGCCCGGGGAGGCACGGAGGTGCGCCTCGTCGTACCTCTCCCCCTGTCCGACTGACACCCCGCGGGCCGGCCCGCTGCCTCGGTGACCGCGACGCGCCGGCCGGCGGGCCTCTCCTGCGTCCACCCGGCTGCCGTGTCACCCGGCGGTCCTCGGCGGCTCGGGTGCGCACAGCGATCACGTCGGTCCTCATGATCGTATGGCTCAACGGCACGCACGGGGCAGGCAAGACGACGACCAGTGCGCTTGTGCAGCAGCTGATTCCCGGACTCACGGGTGTTCGACGCCGAGAAGGTCGGCGAGACACTCATGGACATCACACCGAGCCTGCCGACGACGCACAACTTCCAGGGTCGAGATCGCCGAGTGGGAGTCCTCGGAGGCACAGGCCGCAGCCGTGGAGCAGGTCACAGCGGCAGGTGTCTACGCACCCGTCGTCGAGCTCGTGGCGGCTCCGTTCAGAGCCACCCGCATCGGCCGGCCCGTCCTAGGCTCCTCCGCAAGGGGAGGCGCTCAGCAGGCGGCGCCGCCGTGGCAGGCTGTCCCCGTGCCGAAGCTGCGCCGCATCACGCCGGACGACCACGACGACGTTCTCGCCCTCAACGCGGCGAACGTCGTCAAGCTCGCCCCGATGGACCGCGACCGTCTCGTCGCGCTCGAGCGGATCGCCGACCGCTTCGACGTGATCGACGTCGACGGCGAGTTCGGCGGCTTCGTCGTGACGTTCGCGCCCGGCACGTCGTACGACTCCGAGAACTACCGCTGGTTCTCCGAGCGGCACCGGCGCTTCTACTACCTCGACCGGATCGTGCTCGAGCCGCACCACCGTCGTCAGGGCCTGGCGACGTTCGTGTACGACGAGATCGAGCACGTCGCGCGCAAGTACGGCCGGCTCGCCCTGGAGGTGAACCTCGTTCCCCGCAACGACGCCTCCCTCGCCTTCCACGACCGCCGGGGGTACGCCGAGGTCGGCCGGCTCGGCGACGCCTCCCACCTCGTGTCGATGAGGGAGAAGCAGCTCTCGTGAGCGCGGACCCGCAAGAGGTTGCCCGCCGCAGCTCAGAGGCGATGTGGGCCGGCGACGCCGCGAGCCAGGCGCTCGGCATGGAGGTCGTCGCGGTCGGACCCGGTACGGCGACGCTGCGGATGACCGTCCGCGAGGACATGGTCAACGGCCACGCCATCGGCCACGGCGGGTTCACCTTCACCCTGGCCGACTCGGCGTTCGCGTTCGCGTGCAACAGCTACAACCGGCGGACCGTCGCGCACGTCTGTGCCATCACCTACATGGCTCCGACCGAGCTCGGCGACGAGCTGGTCGCCGAGGCCGTGGAGCGGGACCGAGAGGGCCGCGACGGCACCTACGACGTCACAGTCACCGGTCCGCGGGGTGTGGTCGCGGTGTTCGTGGGCAAGAGCAAGGAGATCCGAGGAGCTCTCTACCAGGAGTAGACCATGGGACTCACCGTCGCCGTCACCGGCCCCACCGGCGAGATCGGCATCCCCGCCGTCGACGCCCTCGAGGCCTCGCCCGAGGTGGAGCGGGTCGTCGGGATGGCCCGCCGGTCGTTCGATCCGGCGTCGTACGGGTGGGTGAAGACGGAGTACCGCCGCGGCGACATCCTCGTCCCGGACAACCCGCAGCCGCTGACCGAAGCGGTGCCCACGCGCGGCAGCGACGAGCACTACTACTCCCAGCAGAAGGCCGAGTGCGAGGAGCTGCTCACCCAGGCCACGGCGGGTGCCGACCTGGGGGTGTACGTGCTGCGGCCCTGCATCGTGGCCGGTCCTCAGGCCACGGCACTGGCGGACGCGATGCCGTGGCGGCAGGTCGCGGACCGGCTTCCCGCGATGGTGCGCACCGCGCTGGCCCGGGTGCCGGGTATCCGCACGGTCGTCCCCGACCCGGGCAACGAGCTCCAGCTCGTCCACCACGACGACGTCGCGACGGCCATCGCCGCAGCCGCCCTCGGCCGGGGCGAGCCGGGCGCCTACAACCTGGCCGCAGAGGGGACCGTGACCTTCGGCGACGTCGCCTCTTGCCTCGGCGCGCGTCCCGTGCCGGTGCCCCGCACGGCCGCGGTCCTCGCCTCGAACGTCGTCGCCCGGCTGCCCTGGGTCCCGGCGACGGCGGAGTGGATCCACGTCGCGCGCACGCCGGTGCTCATGGACACCACGCGGGCCAAGGCCCTGCTGGGCTGGACACCGCAGCACACCAGCGCCGAGACGCTCGCGAGCATGGCGGAGACTCTCCGACTGCGGTGACCGCCCAGCGAACACGCGGTCTAGCCACCCGGATGGAAAATCTCGTGACCCGGTGGGAGGTGGGTCGTTGGTGGGGAAACGGGATCCATCCACCGATCGACCTGTAATGGAGTTCACATGACCCACCGGTCACGACGCAAGCGACCCGCCCTGCTTGCCTCGCTCACCTCCGTCGCCCTCCTCGGCCTCGCTCCCACGGCGGTCACCACCGCAGCGTCCGCCGAGGACACCGCGTTCGCACCGCGCCTGGTCACGGTCGACACCCCGACCCGAGCCCACAAGGAGCAGCTGCAGCGCCTCGGACTCGACCTCACCGAGCATGCCGGCCACGACTACGTCGAGGTCGTGCTGCACGACGCGCTCGACCTGAGCGCCCTCGAGGACGCCGGCCTGTCGTACGACGTGCGCATCCCCGACCTCGTCGCCCGGTCGGCCGAGATCAACCGGGCCAACGCCGCCTACGCCGAGGCCACGGACGTCTCCCCGCTGCCGTCGGGCCGCGACACCTACCGGACGTTGGCCGACTACGACGCCGACATCGACACCCTCGTCGCGGAGCGGCCGGCGATCGCCAAGAAGTTCACGCTGCCGCACAAGTCCCTCGACGGCCGCGAGATCCACGGCATCGAGATCGGCCGCGACGTGCGCTCCCCCGAGGACGGCCGTCCCGTCTTCGCGCTGTTCGGCGTCCACCACGCCCGCGAGTGGCCCTCGGGCGAGCTCGCCATGGAGTTCGCATTCGACCTGGTCCGCGGCTACGGGACCGACGACCGGATCACCGGCCTCCTCGACCGGTCCCGCGTGGTCGTCGTCCCCGTCGTCAACGTCGACGGCTTCCACCTGTCCCGCACCGACGGGGCGATGATCGACCTGCGCGAGGTCGACGGCGGCGGCACCGTGTCGATCCTGGGCACCCCCGGCAACGCCTACAAGCGCAAGAACTGCCGGCTCGTCGACGGCGTCGACACCACCGACGGCAGCTGCGCCGCGGCCGCGACCAGCCCCGGTGGGTACGGCGTCGGCATCGACCTGAACCGCAACTACGGCGGCTTCTGGGGCGGACCCGGCGCGTCGGCCAGGTTCGCGGACCCGACCTACCGCGGCCCGGCGCCGTTCTCCGAGCCGGAGACACAGAACATCCGCGAGCTGGTCAGCAGCCGCCAGGTCACCACGATGATCTCCAACCACACCTTCTCGAACCTGGTGCTGCGGCCCAACGGCGTGCACCCCGACACGATCGGACACGACGGCCAGCCGGTCGGCGACGCCCCGGACGAGGAGGGCCTGAAGGCTGTCGGGGCGAGGATGACCGCCGCCAACGGCTACCGCAACATCCACGGCTGGGAGCTCTACGACACCACTGGCACCACCGAGGACTGGTCCTACAACGCGACCGGCGGCTACGGCTACACCTTCGAGATCGGCCCGGACGAGTTCCACCCACCGTTCCCCCAGGTGGTCGACGAGTACGTCGGCGCCGGGGAGTACGCCGGCAAGGGCAACCGCGATGCCTACCTCGTCGCGTTGGAGAACACCGTCGACACCGCCACCCACGCAGTGATCGGCGGCAAGGCGCCGAAGGGTGCGACCCTGCGGCTGACGAAGTCGTTCGCCTCCCCGACCTGGAGCAGCTCCTTCCAGGACACGCTGGACACCTCGATGGTCGTGGGTGACAAGGGTCGCTACACCTGGCACATCAACCAGTCGACCCGGCCGGTCGTGCAGGCGAAGTTCGTGGAGATCACCGAGGACGAGCCGGTCCGTTCCGAGACGTTCGAGGGCGGCCCGACCACGGTCGGGCAGTCGGTCGACCACGAGTTCACGGTGACCGAGACCGGCATCGACGTGCTTCAGGTCGACCTCGACTGGCCGACGCCGGACGACATGGACCTCGAGGTCTACGTCAAGAACGCGGACGGTTCCCTGAGCCAGGTCGGCTCCTCAGGCAACTTCGTCAACGAGAAGGAGCGAGCCGAGATCGCGGCGCCGAAGCCCGGCACCTACGTACTGAGGGTGATCAACTTCGCCTCGACGGCGCCGACGTACACCTTGACCGCGACCCTGTTCGACTCGACGACGGTCTCCGCCGAGGAGGTGCCCGGGCTGATCGAGAGCTGGACGCTGTCGTGCGAGAAGAACGGCCGGGTCCTCGAGCAGGTGCCGGTGGTCGTCGACCGCGGCGAGCAGACGAAGGTCGACCTCTCGACCTGTCAACGGCGCTGGAACAGCCTGCTCTGACCCGGCGGCTCCGGCCGACGTCGTGTGGTCCAGCGTGCGCCATGGTGCACGCTGGACCACACGACCCGCGGGGGTGGGTTCTACTCCCCCAGGACACCGGTGTGCAGCCACCCAGGGGTGAGGCGAGGGGTGAGGTGAGGTTCAGCCTTGTGCGACCCCGGCGCTCACCGAAGACTCCGAAGACGGACTCTTCCGCCACGGAGGTGCACATGCCGAACACCCTCGACCGCACGATCGACACCACCCACAACGTCCTGAGGCAGCGGCTGCGCGAGGCCTCCGCGGGCGTCGGCAGCGGCGCCTCACCTCGCGACGTGCAGCAGATGACCGACACGTTCATGGCGAGCACCTGCCGCCACCTCTGCGCGGCCAACGCCGTTCTCGTGCCCGCAGCCCGCCAGTGGCTTCCCGACGGGAGCGACCTGACGCGCGACTTCGGGCGGCAGTGCCGCCAGCTCGAGCAGGCCCTGCGCCGGGCGAAGGGCAAGGTGTACGGCCAGGCCCAGACCGTCCACCTCTCCTGGAGCTCGGTCTGGTCGTCGGTCCGCACGGAGTTCGACACCACGGTCACCACCGAGCGGCAGATCGCCGACGCCCTCGTGACCTCCCTGGACCCCCGCGCCGCCGACGCCCTCGCGAGCCGGCTGTACCGCCTCGAGGTCACGGCCCCGACCCGGCCGCACCCGCACGCCCCGCGCAGCGGCATGGCCGGCAAGCTGGCCCGCCGGATGTGGTCGCGGGCGGACCGGATGTGGGACTCGATGGAGGGCCGCGTGCTGCCCCAGCCGGTCCAACCCAGGGTCGACCGGACCCCGCACGGCCTCCTCACGCAGTACCTCATGGGCAACCCCCGCCTCGGCGCCGAGAACGCCGCCGACGTCGTCTAGGAGACACGTGCACCCGACCGAGCAGGACACGAGCAGCCACGGCCGCCTCGAGGCGGTGATCTTCGACGTGGACGGCACCCTGGTCGACAGCGAGCGCGACGGCCACCGGGTCGCCTTCAACCAGGCGTTCGAGGACGCCGGCCTGCCCTACCGGTGGGGCGTCGAGGAGTACGGGCGCCACCTGCGCGTCACCGGTGGCCGCCGGCGCATCGAGGCGTTCCTGGTCGAGGAGGGGCACGAGCCCGGGGACGCCGCGGAGCAGGCCGGCAAGCTCCACGAGGCCAAGACCGGGATCTTCCGGGAGATGGTCGGCAGCGGCGAGGTGCCTCTGCGCCCCGGGGTCGCCCGGCTCGTCGGGGAGCTCGCCGCGGCAGGGGTACGCCTGTTCGTGGCCACCACGGGCAGCCGCGCCTGGGTCGAACCGCTCCTGGACCGGCACTTCGGCGAGAGTGTCTTCGAGCTCGTGGTCACCGGCACCGAGGTCACCCGTCTCAAGCCGGACCCTGCTGTCTACGAGGCCGTGCTCCAGGCGGCCGGGCTCGACACTCACGCGGTGGTCGCGGTCGAGGACTCCGCGAACGGGCTGGTCGCGGCGCGCGGCGCCCTGCTGCCCTGCCTCGTGGTCACGAACGACTACACGGTGCACCACGACCTCTCCGGTGCTGCCCTCGTGGTCGACGGCCTCGGTCCCGGCGCGCACCGCGTCGCCGGGGCCGACGTACCCCTGCCCGACGGCACGGTGACGGTCGCGACGCTGGCAGCCCTGGCGCGCTGACGCCGGCGGGCGCGGTGCGGCCCGCTCAGCCGTCCGACGTGTCGGCGGCCGACGTGCGCGCGAGCGCGATCGCCCACTGCAGGTGGGCGTTCACGGTGTCGATGAAGGCGTCCTCGTCGTCGTCCCGGAGGCGCTCGACGATCTGCTGGTGCTCGGCGATGGCCGCGGCCATCCGGTCCAGCCGGCCGCGCACCATCGCCGAGGTGAACAACGTCTGCCGCTCCCGCAGCGAGCGGTAGACCTCGGAAAGCACGGTGTTCCCGGCCCCGTCGACGATGATCTCGTGGAACCTGCGGTCCGCCCCGGTGAACCCGGCGGTGTCGCGCTCGCGCCGTCGGCGGCGGGTCTCCTCGTGGACCTCGACCAGCTCGGGCAGGAACTCGTGCCGGTTGCGGAACGACCGCGCGGCCAGGTAGTTCTCCACCAGGATCCGGGCCTCGAGGACGTCCTCCATCTCCTGAGGGCTGAACATCGACACGACCGCACCCTGCCCGGGGGTGACCCGGACCAGGCCCTCGGCCTCGAGCCGGAGAAGCGCCTCCCGAGCCGGGCTGCGGCTCACCCCGATCTCGGCCGCGAGGACGCTGACCGTGATCACCGCACCTGCCGGGTAGACGGCATTGAGGATCGCCCACTTGGCGAAGTCGTAGGCACGCCGCGCCGCGTTGGCACGAGGGGGGCGGGCAGAGGAACGCATGGCCCCTCCATGGTAGGGAGCAGACCCCGCCACCGCAGAGGAGTTCCACAGCCCCGGGTCGGTCGTGTGGGCCGGCGGGCGCTGGAGCGTCCGCCGGACCACTCGACCTCGGCGTCAGAAGAGCAGGGCGTTCGCCGGCTCCTCGAGGAGGGCCCCCACGTCGGCGAGGAACCGCGACCCCTTCTCGCCGTCGACGAGCCGGTGGTCGAACGAGAGCGCCAGCGTCGTCACGTCGCGGACCTTGATCTTCCCCTTGTGCACCCACGGCTGCTTGCGCACCGCACCGAAGGCCAGGATCGCCGACTCGCCGGGGTTGATGATCGGCGTGCCCGCGTCGATGCCGAAGACGCCGACGTTCGTGATCGTGAACGACCCGCCGCTCATCTCGGCCGGCTGGGTGCGTCCCTCGCGGGCGGTCGCCGCCAACGTGTTGATCGCCTGCGCGAGCTCGACCATCGACAGCTGGTCGGCGTCCTTGACGTTCGGCACCACGAGCCCCCGCGGAGTGGCCGCGGCGATGCCGAGGTTGACGTAGCTCTTGAACACCACCTCTGCGGCGGCCTCGTCCCAGGTCGCGTTGACCTCGGGAGTACGACGGGCAGCGAGGATGCACGCACGGGCCACGAGCAGCAGGGGCGAGACCTTGACGTCGCGGAAGTCGCGGTGGGACCGCAGCGTCTCGACGTACCGCATCGTCCTGGTCACGTCCACGGTGAGCCACTCGGTGACGTGGGGTGCGGTGAAGGCGGACTCCACCATCGCCTGGCCCATCATCTTGCGCACGCCCTTGATCGGCTCGCGGCGCTCCCGCTCACCGGACCGCACCGGCGCGACCGGGGTGACCCCGACCGCGGCCGGCGCACCCGGCCGGCCGTGTCCCTCCACGTCGGCGCGGGTGACCGTGCCGTTCGGGCCGGAGGGCGCCACCTCGCGCAGGTCGATCCCGAGGTCCTTGGCGAGCTTGCGCACCGGCGGCTTGGCCAGCACGCGCACGTCGCCCGAGCCCGGCGCGGCGACACGGTGGGCGGCCGAGGCGGCGGCCGACCGGGCCGGCACGGCCGGCTCGTCGACCTCGACCACCGCCTGCGACTGGGCGCCACCGGGCGAGAACGCACCCTGCACCTGCATCTGGGTGGCCGCCCCGGCCTCACTGGTCGGGCTGGCGCTGCCCTTGCGAGGCCGGCGCCGTGCCTCGACGGTGCGCGGGCCGTAGCCCACGAGCGTCTTCATCGGCGGCTCGTCGGACTCCTCCACCGCTGCGGCGGGAGCGGCTTCGGCAGCCTCGGCCGGGGTCTCGACGGGCTCGACCGCCGAGCCGTCGCCGATCGCGATGATCGGCGTGCCCACCTCGACGGTCGCGCCCTCCTCGACGAGGATCGAGGTCACCTCGCCGGCGAACGGCGAGGGCAGCTCCACCAGCGACTTCGCGGTCTCGATCTCGACGACGACGTCGTTGATCTTGACGACGTCTCCGACCTTGACCTTCCAGGAGACGATCTCGGCCTCGGTGAGGCCCTCACCCGGGTCGGGCAGCTTGTACTCAGGCATGGGTCAGTTCTCCTGGTGTCAGAAGGCCAGCGCGCGGTCGACGGCGTCGAGCACCCGGTCGAGGTCGGGGAGCCACTCCTCCTCGATCCGGCTCGGCGGGTACGGCGTGTCGAACCCGCCGACCCGCAGCACCGGGGACTCGAGGGAGAAGAAGCACTCCTCGGTGATCCGGGCGGCGAGCTCGGCGCCCATGCCGAGGTTGACGTGCGCCTCGTGGGCGACCACGACGCGGCCGGTCTTGCGGACCGACTCCAGGACCGGACCCATGTCGAGCGGCGAGAGGGTGCGCAGGTCGATCACCTCGATGCTCTTGCCCTCGCCCGCGGCCGCCTCGGCGCTCTGCATGGCGGTCTTCACCATCGGGCCGTAGGCGAGCAGGGTCAGGTCGCTGCCCGCACGGACCACCCGGGAGCTGAACAGCGGGTCGGCGTCGGCGAGCGTCAACGACTCGTCGAGCTCGGCCTTGTCGGCGTGGTACTGCCGCTTCGGCTCGAAGAAGATCACCGGGTCGTCGCAGGCGATGGCCTGCTGGATCATGAAGTAGCCGTCGACCGGGTTCGAGCAGGAGACCACCTTCAGGCCCGGCGTGTGCGCGAACTGCGCCTCGGGGCTCTCGCTGTGGTGCTCGACCGCGCCGATGCCGCCGCCGTAGGGGATCCGCACGACGATGGGCATCTTGACCTTGCCCTGGCTGCGGAAGTGGATCTTGGCGACCTGGCTGACGATCTGGTCGTAAGCCGGGTAGACGAAGCCGTCGAACTGGATCTCGCAGACGGGGCGGTAGCCACGCATCGCGAGGCCGACCGCAGTGCCGAGGATGCCGGACTCCGCGAGCGGGGAGTCGATGACGCGGTCCTCGCCGAAGTCCTTCTGGAGCCCGTCGGTGATGCGGAAGACACCGCCGAGCTTGCCGACGTCCTCGCCCATCACGATGACCTTCGGGTCGTTCTCCATCGCGGCGCGCAGACCTGCGTTGAGGCCCTTCGCCAGGGTGATCCGCTGGGTTGAGCCTGTCGATACCTCGGCCATCAGTGGGCCCCCTCAAATGAGTCGAGGTAGGCCGCGTAGGCCTCCTTCTGGGCGGCGAGCTCAGGGGTCTGGTCGACGTACACGTGGTCGAACACGCTGAGCGGGGACGGGTCGGGCAGCGCCTTGCAGCCCTCGCGGAGGTGGTGGCCGAGCTGCTCGGCCTCCTCCTCGATCTCCTCGAAGAAGCTGTCGTCGACAAGGCCGTTGCGGGTGAGGTAGGCCTTCACCCGCGCGATCGGGTCCTTGAGCTTCCAGGCCTCGACGTCGGAGGAGAGCCGGTAGCGGGTCGGGTCGTCGGTCGTGGTGTGCGCGCCCATCCGGTAGGTGTAGGCCTCGACCAGCGTGGGTCCGCTGCCCTCGTGGGCGCGCTGGAGCGCTGCCTTGGTGACGGCGTAGCAGGCGAGCACGTCGTTGCCGTCGACGCGGACGCCGTGGAAGCCGAAGCCGAGGGCGCGCTGGTAGAGCGGGACGCGGCTCTGGCGCTCGAACGGCTCCGAGATCGCCCACTGGTTGTTCTGGCAGAAGAACACCACGGGCGCGTTGTAGGAGGCGGCGAAGATGAACGACTCGTTCACGTCGCCCTGGCTGCTGGCGCCGTCGCCGAAGTAGGCCACGACCGCGGCGTCGCGCTCGGCGTCACCGGTGCCGACCACGCCGTCGCGCTGCATGCCCATGGCGTAGCCGACCGCGTGCAGGGTCTGGGCGCCGATGACGATCGTGTAGAGCCCGAAGTTGTTCGCGTTCGGGTCCCAGCCGCCCTGGTCGACCCCACGGAAGAGCCCCAGCAGGCGCAGCGGGTCGAGGTCGCGGGTCCAGGCGACGCCGTGCTCGCGGTAGGTCGGGAAGACGAAGTCCTGGGGGGCCAGCGCGCGGCCGGAGCCGATCTGCGCGGCCTCCTGGCCGAGGAGCTGCGCCCAGATGCCGAGCTCGCCGTGACGCTGGAGGGCGGTCGCCTCGACGTCGATGCGGCGGGTGAGCACCATGTCACGGTAGAAGCCCTTGATCGCCTCGTCGTCGAGGTCGAAGGAGAACTCGGGGTGCTCCACGCGCTCGCCCTCGGGCGTCAGGAGCTGCACCAGCTCGGGGCCGCCGTCGGCGTGGGAGGGGCCGAACACGTCCTCGGGGCCCGGGAAGTCGGCCGTGGTTCCTGCTTGCTGTGTCACCTGCACTCCTAGGGGTTGACGGCGTACGGGGTCTCCGCCGCCGGCCTCTTGGCTCACGACCGGGCGCGAGGGTGCGCGCGGGGTGGTGCGCATCGGTTCGTGACTCGGTCGTCGTACGTCGTGCCGGGCTGCTGCGCCCCGCGCCGGCCGGCGGTCAGCCGGACGAGCACGGTCTGTGACCGGCGACACACCGGCCTCATGGCTCATAAAGTACCCACCTTCGGCGGGGCCGCCTAATCGGGGCTCCTACCCTGTGTCATGAGCAGTCAGAGAGGTTGGTCATGACATCCGGGCCGCACCCCGAAAGCCCGCCGCGGCCGGCTCCGCGCACCGGGCTGGTCGTCGCCGCACTGCTCGTGGTGTACGTCGTGTGGGGCTCGACCTACCTCGGCATCCGCATCATGGTGGAGGAGGCTCCACCGCTCGTCTCCGGGGGTCTGCGGTTCATGACCGCCGGGGTCCTGCTCGGGCTGGTCCTGGCGGTCAGGAGCGGCGTACGACGGCTGCGGGTCACGCGCCGCGAGCTGGCCGGGGCAGCGTTCCTGGGCCTGATGCTGCCGATGCTCGGCAACGGTCTCGTCTCGGTCGGGGAGGACCTCGGCGCCCCCTCGGGTGTGACCGCGCTGCTGATCGCGTCGATCCCACTGTGGATCGTCTGGTTCCGGGTCATGAGCGGCGACCTGCCCGGACCGCTGAGCCTCCTCGGCGTCCTCCTCGGCTTCGCCGGGCTGGCCTACCTCGTGTTCGCCGGCCAGGGCTCCGGGTCCCGGGAGCTGCCGCTGGTGGCGGCCGGGATCATCGTGTTCGCCTCGGTCTGCTGGGCGCTGGGGTCCTTCCTCCAGCCACGGCTGACACTGCCGCGGGACGTCTTCGTCACGGCGGTCTACGAGATGCTCAGCGGCGGAGCGATCATGGTCGTCACAGGGCTGCTCGTCGGGGAGCGCTTCACCTTCGACTACGGCGCCCGCACCTGGCTGGCGCTGGGCTACCTCGTGCTGTTCGGGTCGATGCTGGCCTTCACCAGCTACGTCTGGCTGCTCGCGAACGCGCCGATCTCGCTCGTCGCGACCTACGCCTACGTCAACCCCGTGGTCGCGGTGTTCCTCGGCTGGCTGGTCCTCGCCGAGGCGGTGACCCTCCCGGTCGTGGTCGGCGGCGGGGTGGTCGTCCTCGCCGTCGTGGTCGTGATCACCGCGGAACGCCCCCGGCGCACACCTCTCCCGGAGACACCCGCGCCGGAGTCGCTGCGGCAGTAGGTTCGAGCCATGGCGGCGAGGGACGGTGCGCGGAGCGGAGTGGACCGCCTCGCGAGCATCGCGCCCGGCCTGGCGACGATGCTGCGCTACCGCCGCTCGTGGCTGCGCGGCGACCTCCTGGCCGGCGTGACGGTGGCGGCCTACCTCGTCCCCCAGGTCATGGCCTATGCCGAGGTCGCCGGGCTCCCGGCCGTCGTGGGGCTGTGGGCCGTCGTGGCTCCGCTGCTCGTCTACGCCCTCCTCGGCTCCTCACGGCAGCTGTCCATCGGCCCGGAGTCCACGACCGCACTGATGACCGCCGCCGCGATCGGCGCCCTGGGGGCGGGCGACCCCGAGCGCTACGCGTCCCTCGCGGCCGCCCTGGCGCTGGCCGTCGGCACCGTCTCGCTCCTCGGCTACGTCGGGCGGCTCGGCTTCCTCGCCGACCTGCTCTCCCGGCCGGTGCTGGTGGGGTACATGGCGGGCATCGCGGTGCTCATGGTCGTCAGCCAGCTCGGCAAGCTCAGCGGTATGACGGTCGGGGGGGAGACCCCGCTCGAGCAGGCCGGGTACACCCTCGCGCACCTCGGCGACTTCCGGCTGCCCACGGTGACGCTCGCGGGCGTCGTACTCGTCCTGCTGCTGCTCGGCCAGCACTACCGGCCGACCTGGCCCAACCCGCTGCTGGTGATGGTCCTGGCCGCGGCGGCGGTGGCACTGCTCGACCTCGAGGAGCAGGGCATCGCGGTGGTCGGCTCCGTGCCGCGGGGGCTGCCGGTGCCGGGACTGCCCGACGTCGACCTCGCGACGGTGGTCGAGCTGTTCGTGCCCGCGGTCGGTGTCGCGCTCGTCGGCTACACCGACAACGTGCTCACCGGCCGGGCCTTCGCCTCGAAGCACCACCAGCACATCGACGCCCACCAGGAGTTCCTGGCCCTCGGTGTCGCGAACGTCGCGGCGGGGCTGACCCACGCCTTCCCGGTGAGCAGCAGCGGGAGCCGGACCGTGATCGGTGACGCGCTCGGCAGCCGCAGCCAGCTCTACTCGCTCGTGACGCTCGCGACCGTCCTGGTCACCATGGTCTTCCTCGGACCGGTGCTCGCGGCGTTCCCGATGGCCGCCCTCGGCGGCGTCGTCGTCTTCGCCGCGATCCGGCTGGTCGACGTCGGCGAGCTGCGCCGCATCGCCGCCTTCCGACGCAGCGAGCTGCTCATCGCGCTCACCACTGCCGGCTCGGTCCTCGTGCTCGGGGTCCTGCCCGGCATCGGGGTCGCGATCTCGCTGTCGATCGTGGAGGTGCTGCGCCGGGTGGCGCGGCCCCACGACGGCATCCTCGGCTACGCCCCTGACGTGCCCGGCATGCACGACGTCGACGACTACCCGTCGGCGAAGCTCGTGCCCGGCCTGGTCGTCTACCGCTACGACGCACCGCTGTTCTTCGCCAACGCCGACAACTTCGTGCGCCGAGCGCTGGCCGCCGTCGACGACTCGGCCTCCCCCGTCGAGTGGTTCCTGCTCAACGCCGAGGCGAACACCGAGGTCGACATGACAGGCGTCGACGCCCTCGAGGAGGTCCGCAGGACGCTGGCCGAACGCGGCGTGGTCTTCGCGATGGCCCGGGTCAAGCAGGACCTCCGGGAGATGCTGTCCGCGGCCGGCTTCCTCGAATCCGTAGGCGAGGACCGGATCTTCCTGACCCTGCCGACCGCGGTGGCGGCCTACGTCGACGCCTACCGGGACCGGCACGGCGTGGCACCGCCGGGCGTGCACATCCCCCGTCCCCCGGCGTGACACCCTCCCGAGTGTTGACCAGGGCATGCGGGAGACAGCCTCCCTCCCGGGTGGACCTGCCACGGGCCACCTGCCACGGGAAGGGACGGCCCTCCAGGGTGACCGGGAGGGCCGACCCCCGCCGGCTCGACGGCCGGCGGCTGGCCTACGGTCGACCCATGACCGACCAGCCCATACCCGCGCAGATCTCCGCCTCGACCACCGTCGACGCCCCGCCCGCCGTCGTCTTCGCGATCCTGTCGGACCCGCGCCAGCACTCCCGGATCGACGGGTCGGGCTCCGTCGGCTCGGTGATCGAGGGGCCCGAGCGGCTGACCGCGAAGGGCGACACGTTCTCGGTCAAGATGAAGATCGTGGTGCCGTACAAGATCACCAACCACGTCGTGGAGCTCGAGCCCGACCGCCGGATCGCCTGGCGCCACTTCGGCGGTCACCGCTGGCGCTACGAGCTCGAGCCCACCGACGACGGGGGTACGACGGTCACCGAGACCTTCGACTACTCCCGATACAAGCCCTTCGCGGCCAAGGTGCTCGCCCTGAGCGGGGCGCTGAAGCGCAACCGGCACGGGATCGAGCAGACCCTCGTCCGGCTCAAGAAGGCCGCCGAGTCCGACGCCGCCGCCTGAGCGTCCACCAGGGCATGCGGGAGAGCTGTTCGCTCCCCCGGCGGACGTCCCAGGGGAGAGAACAGCTCTCCGGGGGAAGGCAGCGGCCGGGGCGTACGACGCCGGGGCGGATCAGGCGAGCGACTCCAGCCACGCGTCGTGCAGCGCCGAGAACCGCCCCTCGCCCCCCTCGACGAGCTCGTGCGGCGTGCCGTCCTCGACGATCCGGCCGTGCTCGAGCACGACCACCCGGTCGGCGATCTCCACGGTCGAGAGCCGGTGCGCGATGATCACCGCGGTGCGCTCGGCGAGGATCGTGCGCAGCGCGTGCTGCACCAGCCGCTCCGAGGGCACGTCGAGCGACGAGGTCGCCTCGTCGAGGATCAGCACGTCGGGGTCGGCCAGGAACGCCCGGGCGAAGGCGACCAGCTGCCGCTGCCCGGCCGAAAGGCGACCGCCCTTGTTCGCCACGTCGGTGTCGTAGCCGGCGGGCAGGGCGCTGATGAACTCGTGCGCGCCGATCGCCTTCGCGGCCGCCACGACCTCGTCCGTCGAGGCGGTGGGACGCCCGAAGCGGATGTTGTCGGCCACGGTGCCGCCGAACAGGTAGCTCTCCTGCGTGACCATGACGACCGCCCTGCGCAGGGTCGGCTCGTCGAGGTCGCGCAGGTCGACCCCGTCGAGCAGCACCCGGCCCGACACGGGGTCGTAGAACCGGGACAGCAGCTTGGCGATGGTCGTCTTGCCGGCGCCCGTCGTACCCACCAGCGCCACGGTCTGGCCTGCCGGCACCGTCAGGTCGAGGCCCGGAAGCACCGGGGTGCCGTCGACGTAGGAGAACCCGACGTCGTCGAAGCGGACCTGGCCGCGGACGTCCTCCATCGGCACCGGGTCGGCCGGCTCGGGGACGCCGGGCTCCTCCTCGAGCACGCCCGACAGCTTCTCCAACGCAGCCGACGCGCTCTGGAAGGTGTTGTAGAACTGCGAGATCTCCTGCATGGGCTCGAAGAACTGACGCAGGTAGAGCAGGAACGCCGCGAGCGCACCGACGGTGATGTCCCCGTCGAGGGCCAGGTATGCGCCGTACAGCAGGGTCACCGCGATCGTGACGTTGCCGATGAGCTTCACGCCCGGCATGAACCACGCGAAGAGCCGGAAGGCGCGGAGGTTCGCGAGGCGGTACTGGTCGTTGACGTCGTCGAAGATCTCCTGGTTGCGCGCCTCGCGCCGGAAGGCCTGCACCGCGCGGATGCCGCCCATCGACTCGACGAAGTGCACGATGACCAGCGCGACCTTCTCGCGGGTCACGCGGTAGGTCTTCGCGGTCTCCTTGCGGAACCAGTTGGTCAGCAGGAGCAGGAACGGGAAGCTGAGCAGCGCCACCAGGGCGAGCTCCACGTCGAGCACGAGCAGCAGGATCGCGGTGCCGAAGAGGGTGAGCACGGCGGTCACCAGGCCGTCGAAGCCGGACTCGAGCATCTCGTAGATCGCGTCGACGTCCGAGGTCTGCCGGGAGATGACCCGGCCGGAGGTGTACTCGTCGTGGAAGGCCAGGCTGAGCCGCTGGAAGTGGCGGAACACCCGACGACGGACCTCGAAGAGCATGTCCTGGCCGATCCGGCCCGCCAGCACGAGGAAGGTCTGCCGGGTCACCGCCTGGAGGACGATCGCGCCGACCACGACCGCGACGATCGTGAAGAGCACGCTGGTGTCGCCGCCCTCGCGGATCGGCGGGATGCCGCTGTCGATGCCCTCCTTGACCAGCCACGGGATGGACAGCCGCGCGGCGTTCTCGGCGAGCACCACGCCGACCAGCACCCACAGCCAGCGCCGGTGAGGCCGCAACAGCTCGCCGAGGAGACGCCGTGAGCGCTTGCGGAGCATCCCGGTGACGTGGGCACCGAGGTCCTCCTCCTCGCGGCCGTCCGCGGCGACACCCCGCCAGCCGGCCTCCTCCTGCTCGGCGACGACGCGGGCCTCGTCCTCGAGGCGCTCGCTGTCGGTCCCGGGTCCGGCCTTGCTCACGCGGGCACCTCCTCGGTGGCGTCCGCGGCCAGGAGGTCGCGGTAGGCCGGCACCGTGGCGAGCAGCTCGCTGTGCCGGCCGACGTGGGTGATCGTGCCGTCCTGGAGCAGGGCGACCTTGTCGGCGAGCAGCACGGTGGAGGCACGGTGGGCGACCACGATGCCGGTCGCGTCCGCGAGCACCCGGCGCAGCGCGGCCTCGACCAGCTTCTCGGTGTGCACGTCGAGCGCGGACAGGGTGTCGTCGAGCACGAGGACCCGTGGTCCGGCCAGGACAGCCCGGGCGAGCGCGAGGCGCTGCCGCTGGCCACCGGAGAGCGCCATGCCCTGCTCGCCGATCCGGGTGTCGAGGCCCCACGGCAGCTCGTGCACGAAGCCGGCCTGGGCGACGTCGAGCGCGTCGAGGACCTCCTCCTCGGTGGCGTCGGCGCGCCCGAGCGTGACGTTCTCGCGCGCGCTCATCGAGAACAGCGTCGGCTCCTCGAAGGCGGTGGCCACGATCCGGCGGAGGTCGGGAAGGGCGAGGTCGCGCACGTCGACCCCGTCGATCGTCACGCGCCCCCCGGTGACGTCGTACAGCCGCGGCACGAGGGCGGTGAGCGTGGTCTTGCCCGACCCGGTCGCACCGACCACCGCGACGGTCTCGCCGGGCGCGACGTCGAGGTTGACGTCGCGCAGGACCGGCTCGCCCGGGCGGTCGGGGTCGTCGGCGTCGGGGAAGGCGAAGTCGACGTGCTCGAACCGCAGGTGGCCCCGAGGGTTCTCCAGGGTCCGGCTGCCCGACACGATCGCCGGCTCGGTGTCGAAGATCTCCAGCACGCGGGCAGCCGCGGTCATCGCCTCCTGCGCCATCGCGAGGATCACCCCGAGCGAGGCCACGGGCCACACCAGCGACAGCAGCAGGAGGATGAAGGCGACGAGCGTGCCGGCGCTCAGGTCTCCCCGGCCCACCCCCAGGGCGCCGACGAGGAGTACGACGACCACGGCGAGGTTCGGGATGACCTCCAGGAACGACCAGAACCTCGCCGAGAGGCGGACCTTGTCCATGGACGTGGCGTAGAGCTTGCGGGCCGCCGCGTCGTACTGCTCGGACACGTGCGCGGCGCGGCCGAAGGACTTGATCACCCGGATACCGACCGCGCCCTCCTCGGCGAGCGTGGCGAGGTCGCCCTGCTCGTCCTGGACGCGGCGGGAGACGACGACGTACCGCTTCTCGAACCGCATCGAGAGCCACACGATCGGCACCGCGGCGGCGGCGACGACGAGGCCGAGCGGGAGGTACATGTTCAGCAGCACGATCGTCACGACCGTCAGCTGGGTGACGTTGATGACCAGGAAGAGCATGCCGAAACCGGCGAACCGCCGGATGCTCGCCAGGTCGGTGGTGACCCGGGAGAGCAGCTGCCCGGACTGCCAGTAGCCGTGGAAGGCCATCGGCAGCTGCTGGAGGCGTTCGTACAGGTCGCTGCGGACGGCGGTCTCGAGACCCAGGACGGCGTTGGACTGCACCCAGCGCCGGAGCCAGATCAAGAACGCCTCGACCACGCCGAGGCCGAGCGCGAGCAGGCCCAGCGGCAGCACCGCGTCGCGGTCCCCGTCCTGGATCGGTCCGTCGATGATCGCGCGGGCCACCAGCGGGATCGCGAGGCTGATCCCCACCGTCGCGAGGGCGGCGACCAGCATGGTGACGAGGGCGGGCACGTGCGGGCGGAGGTAGCCCCGGAGCCGCCACAGCGAGTGGACCCCCGCGGGGGGGTGCTCGGTCGGCTTCGTGATGGTGCGGGTGGTGCGCGACGTGGCGGGGGCGACTGAGGGCATCTGCCGGTGGTGGGCCTCTCGGACTCGGCGGACGACGGGGCCGCTCGTGACGGGTCCCCGTCACCCGAGATGGGTGTAAGGCGCAGATTACCTGCTGCTCCTGACACTCCCCAACCGGTTATCGCCCCCGACCGGCCGGCCGGCGGCCCCGGGTTGCTTTCCCACGTTCACCTGGGAAAGCAGCACCTACCGCGTGCCATACCTCGAGGTAGGTGCCACTACGTCACGGTAAGTCACCTCGCCGTCGCCCCCGACGGGCCGGACCGGACTCAGTCGGCCGAGCGCCAGCGCCTCGCGACCGCGAGGAACACGTCGTTCGCCTCGGGCTCTCCGATGCTCACCCGGGCACCCTCCCCGGCGAACGGGCGGACCATGATCCCGGCCTCGTCGGCGGCCGCCGCGAACTCCACGGTGCGGTCGCCGAGGGGGAGCCACACGAAGTTGCCCTGCGCCTCGGGCACGCCCCACCCCTGCTCCCGGAGGTCGGCGACGACCCGCTCCCGCTCGGCGACGACGCTCGCGACCCGTTCGAGCAGCTCCGGCTCGGCGTCCAGGGAGGCGACGGCCGCGGCCTGGGCGACCGAGGAGACGCCGAAGGGCAGGGCACACGCGCGTACGGCGGCCGCCACCTCCGGCTGGGCCACGACGTAGCCGATCCGGAACCCGGCGAGCCCGTAGGCCTTGGCGAAGGTCCGCATCGCGACGACGTTCGCCCGCCGCCGGTACAGCCGGAGCCCGTCGACCGGGTCGTCGGCGCGGACGAACTCCCGGTAGGCCTCGTCGACCACGACAAGCACGTGCGGGGGCACCCGGTCGACGAAGGCCTCGAGCTCGGCGTGCGACACGGCAGGACCCGTCGGGTTGTTCGGCGTGCACACGATCACCGCCTTGGTGCGGTCGGTGATCGCGGCGAGCATGGCATCGAGGTCGTGGCGGGCGTCGGCGTCGAGCGGCACCTTGACCGACGTCGCGCCGGTGACCGCCACCGCGATCGGGTAGGCCTCGAAGGACCGCCAGGCGTAGACGACCTCGTCCCCGGTCTCGCAGAACGCCTGGAGGAGGTGGTAGAGCACCGCCACCGACCCGGTGCCCGCGGCGAGGTGCTCGACGGGCACCCCGAGCCGGTCCGAGAGCGCGGCGTAGAGCCGGGTGTTCCCCATGTCGGGGTAGCGGTTCATGGACTCGACGGCCTCGGTCACCGACTCGACCACGGAGGACAGAGGCGGGTACGGGTTCTCGTTGGACGACAGCTTGTGGGTCCGCATGCCCTCCCGGGCGGCGGGCGGCCGGCCCGGGACGTAGGCCGGGATGTCTGCGATGGCCGGGCGGACCCGAGGGCCGTCTGCGGAGTGCGTCATGACGCTCAGCCTAGCCACGCGACCCACCACCTGGAGACAGGGGCAACCCCAGGTCGCGACCCTTACACTCGTGCGGTGCCTCACCGGAACCCCGGCCTCGGCCTCGGCCTCGTCCTCCTCGGCGCGACGCTCTTCATCGTCAACGCCGGGGTGTCGCGGGTCGCCCTGCGGGCAGGGGTCGACCCGGTCATGCTCACCACGGTGCGGGTGACCGGCACCTTCATGGTCCTCGCCCTCGTGGCTGCGCTGTTCCGTCCGAGCGCCCTGCGCCCTCCTCGCGGCCGGCTCGGGTGGCTCGTCGTGATGCACGGCCTCGTTGGGGTCGCGGCGCTCCAGTGGGCCTACTTCGTGGCCATCGACCGCCTCCCGGTCGGTATGGCCCTGCTCCTGGAGTACCAGGCGCCGATCCTGGTCGCGGTGTGGGCCCGGGTGGTGCAGAAGGAGGCGGTGCGGCGCCGGATGTGGCTCGGCCTGGCGCTCGCCATGGCAGGACTCGCCGCCGCCACCGGGATCTTCAACGGCCTCGTCCTCGACCCGGTCGGGATCGCCGCGGGCCTCGCCGCGGCGGTCTGCCTCGCGGCGTACTTCCTCATCGGCGAGCACGGCGTGGGCAGCCTCGACCCGCTGCGGGTCATCGTCTGGTCGTTCCTGGTCGCCTCGATCGCGCTCAACGTCGTCGAGCCGGTGACCGGCTTCGACACCACCCTGCTCACCCGGGGCGTCTCGCTGCTCGGGGCGCTCGGGGAGTACACGGCCCCGGTGTGGGCGCTCCTCGCGTGGATCGTCGTCCTCGGCACCGTGACCCCGTTCGCGGTCGAGCTGTTCGCGCTGCGGCACCTCTCGGCCATCGCCGTGACCATGGTCGCCATGCTCGAGCCGGTCGGCGTGAGCGTCCTGGGGTGGCTCTGGTTCGCCGAGCGGCTCGACCCGGTCGCGGTCGTAGGAGTGGTGGCGGTGGTGGCCGGCATCGTCATCGCCCAGTCCGCGCGACGCGCCCACCTCCAGGTCGAGCCACCGGTGCTGACCTAGGCCCACGGAGGAGCTGTCGCCCGGACGGATCACGACTCCCGCCCCAGGAGCACCACATCGCAGCCGGATCCGCAGCCGGATCACTCAATTGATGCGCATCTGCGCGTAAAGACGCGCACCATGGAAGCAGGTGGCACGGTCCGGGGGGCTTGGAACCGACCACCGGCACCAGGGCGGTATCGAGCCGGCAGTCCTTTGGGGGGCCATCGAACTCGTCTCGGTCAGGAGCTCGGCGGCACCTCGTCGGCGGGGACCTGAACCGCCTTCGGGGTCAGCTGAGGGGGAACCACCGTCCGGCCCCGGCGAAGCACCGCTCCGCCGGGGCCGGACGTCTGTCGCCTCGGTCCGCCTGCGGCTTCTGCCGCACTCGCACCGCCTGTCCGGCTCGGGACCTTCTACCCGTCTCCTAGTCACTTTCGGTCGCCAGAACTAGGTACTTATGGGCTGTCATTACGCCCGAATCACTGCAATGATGACGGCACGACCAATAGGTCCGGGTGGGGAGATCTGGGACCTGGTCGCTCGGGGACGACGGATGGGCGCCAGCGGTGCTGGGGGGAACGCGCACCCGTCTGTGACGGCCTTCGTCGTACGACGACCGCCGTCGGTCGACTCAAGACCACCAGGGGGGGCCTCGGTGGGACGCAACGGCAGACGCAGACGAGACGGGACCTCAAGCCCCGTCGCGTCGGGTTTGCCTGTGCGCACATGGCTTCCGCTGGTGTGGGAGTACCCATGTGATCCGGGGGGATCCGATGTTCAGCCTCAGCAAGCTCGCTTCGTCCAGCACGTCCGCTGACCGCAGGTGGTGGCGCCGGCGTCGCACCTACCGGCCACGGCACATGGCCGCGGGTCACCGCTGGTTGCCCCTGCGCATCCTGGTCGCGATGGTGCTGGCCGTGCTCACGCTGCCTGTCGCCGGCACCGCCTCGGCCGAGGAGGCGGACCCCGCGGTCACGCCCGAGACCAGCCTGACGACGACCGAGGAGGCCGCCCCGCCGGCGGAGGAGACCCCGCCCGTCGAGGAGCCTGCTGCTGAGGAAGCACCCCCCGCCGAGGAGGCTCCGGCCGAGCAGCCCGCGCCCGAGGCGCCGGCGGCCGAGGAGCCTGCCTCCGCGCAGCCGGCGAAGCAGCAGCCCGCCACCCAGAAGGCGCCGAGCCTCCAGAGCATCGAGCCCCTCGTTGAGGCCCAGGTCGCGCCGACCGGCACGCCCGGTGTCTGCGACACGAACGAGCGCACCGGCACCGTCGCCTCGTTCACGCAGAACACCCGGGAGGACAGTGGGGGCGACTGGATCGGCAGCGTGCTGAACCCGAACAACTCGGACTACGCCGAGGGCGACTTCGTCCCCCAGCGGGTGCAGTTCACCGGCCTGCAGCCGGGTGAGCAGGAGTTCGTCTTCACCTACGACGTCACCAAGAACGGCATCTACGCCTACGACTTCGTGGCACACCAGCGCCTCGTGGACGGCGACGGCTCGTCCATCACGAGCTGGGAGGTCGTCAACGGTGACGGCCCTGTCGCGACGGTCAACGTCACGTTCTTCATCCCCGAGGGCACCGACGGCACCGCCACCCTCTACTTCGACATGCACATCGCCACCGAGCTCGACTGGGGTGCCGACATGGGCGCCGGGACGATCGACGGCGCGCCCTACCACGTCGCGCTCCAGTCGCTGAACTGCGCGAGCGTCGGCGCCATGGACAACCAGCTGATGGCCTCCGCCGTCGACGCCGGGGAGATCACGGTCACCAAGGTCGCCGACCCGGCCGACGGCACCGACTTCAGCTTCACGATCGCCGGCGAGGACAGCGTCACCTTCGGCCTCGACGTCGATGGCGACGCGACCCTGCCGGACACCGTCACCTACCGGGTCGCCCCGGGCAGCTGGTCGGTCACCGAGAACGCCCTCCCCGAAGGCTGGAACCTGACGAGCCTCGTGTGCACCGGCACCACGCCGACGTACGACGGCGCCACTGCGACGTTCCCCGTCGCCGACGACGACGCCATCACCTGCACCTTCACCGACACCAAGCAGACCTACGACGACCTGACTGTCACCAAGACCGCCGACCCGTCCTACGACCGCGACTACGACTGGACGATCACCAAGCAGGTCGTGGGCGAGGACAGCCAGAACGTCCCCGAGGGCGACGACGCCACGTTCGAGTACGACGTGGTCGTCACCCCTTCGGCGCCGATGGACAGCAACTTCGCGGTCACCGGCGAGATCACGGTGACGAACCCGAACGACGTCCCGATCGAGGGCGTCACGATCGCCGACACGACCTCCGGTACGACCTGTGAGATCACCGGAGTCACCGGGCCCGTGACCCTGCAGCCGGGCGACACCAGCTACGACTACACCTGCACCTTCGCCGACGCCACGGCGCAGACGTCCGGGACCAACACGGTCGATCTGACCTGGTCCACCGACGCCTACTACGGCTCGACCGGCGAGGCGACCGGCACCGCCGGCTACGACTTCGGCGCGGTCACCCCGACCACGACCGACGACACCGTCACGGTGACCGATTCCGAGATCGACCTCGGCGACCCCGAGGTCGTGCCCGAGGGCAACGTGGTCACCGCCACTGACGGGGAGACCACGTTCACCTACCCGCTGACCTGGCCCGGCGAGCCCGGTACCTGCACCGACTACGACAACACGGCGACCCTCACCGAGACCGATGGCGGCACCCAGCAGGCCACCGAGACCGTCGAGGTGTGCGTGGGCTCCGACCTCGACGTCGCCAAGACCGTCGTCGAGTCGCTGACCCGCACCTACGACTGGGACGTCACGAAGACGGCGGACGACGCGACCCTCGAAGTCGACCCGGCGACCGGCAAGGTCACCGCGACCTATGACGTCGAGGTCAGCGCCGGTGCCTACGAGGACTCGGGCTGGCTGATGTCCGGCACGATCACCGTGGAGAACCCGAACGACTGGCAGGACATCACCCTGACCGGCATCACCGACGTGTACGACGGCGGCGGGACCTGCACCGTCGACACCACCGACGGTCTGATCATCACGGCCGGCGACAGCAGGGTCTTCGACTACACCTGCGCGTTCGGCTCGCAGCCGATCTACGACGGCACCAACACCGCTACCATCACCTGGAACGCCGCCGCTGCGTTCACGCCCACAGGCACCGACTCCGGCACCGCCGCCGTGACGGCCGGCGACTGGGACCAGAGCCTGGTGAACGAGGAGGTCACCCTCGTCGACGACATGGCCACCCCGGCCGACGACAGCGACGACGTGACGCTCGGCACCTACACCTGGAGCGAGAACTTCGCCACCACGGTCGAGCACTCGATCGTGCTCGAGGGTGAGGCCGGAAGCTGCGTGGACTACACCAACACGGCCTCGGTGGTCGGCGACGGTGACGTGGTCCTCGACAGCGACGACGCCGACGTGGCGGTCTGCTGGCCGGTCGACCTGACCGTCACCAAGACGGCTGACGCGACCTACGACCGCACCTACCTGTGGGACCTCACCAAGGTCGCCGACGACCCGACCACCGTCGAGGTCGCCGAGGACGGCACCGCCACCTTCGACTACACCGTCGAGGCGGTGCCGAACGGCTACACCGACGACGGCCACACGCTGGCGGGCACCATCACGGTGACCAACCCCAACGACTACATGGGGGTCACGGTGGACATCACCGACGCCGTGGACATCGACGGGGTGACCTGCCAGGTCACCGGCGGCACCGGCGTGGAGGTCCCGGCCGACGACGAGGTGACCGTCGGCTACACCTGTGACGTGACCGGGCTGACCGAGGCCGACTACACCGGCGGCACCAACACCGCCACGGCCACCTGGGCCGACGGCACCGCCAGCGGCACGGCGGACGTCGAGTTCGACCTGGACGACGAGACCGACAGGTCAGTCGAGGTCTTCGACAACAGGACCGACCTGTTCGCCCTCCCGGGCGACTCGCTCGGGACCGCCGAGTGGAACGCCGAGGGCACGCCCACTCCGTTCACCTACCAGCTCGAGCTCGGCGGCGAGCCCGGTGAGTGCACCGGTTACACCAACACCGCACGCCTGTTCGGTGACGCGGAGACGGCGCTGGACACCGCCCGGGAGACGGTCACGGTGTGTGAGGAGGAGCCGCTCTCGGTCACCAAGACCGCGGACGCCACCTTCGACCGCACCTACCTGTGGGACTTCGACAAGGCCGTCGCCGAGCCGACGACGGTCGAGGTCGCCGAGGGTGAGACCCACGAGTTCGACTACACCGTCACCGCCACTCCGAACGGCTACAGCGACTCCGGCTGGGCGATGGAGGGCACCATCACGGTGACCAACCCGAACGGGTACGACGCCGGCGCGATCACCGCGGACATCACCGACAGCACCGACGTCGGTGCCGTCTGCACCGTCCCCGGCGGCGAAGACCTGGTCGTCGACCCGGGCGAGAGCGTCGACCTTTCCTACACCTGCACCTTCACCGAGGAGCCGGACTACGAGGGTCGCAACACCGCCACCGCAACCTGGCTGGACCCGGAAGGGACCGAGCGGAGCCGCACCGGCACCGCGGACGTCGACTTCGAGCTGACCGGCGAGACCGACGAGACCGTCGACGTGTACGACGACAAGGTCGACCTGGCCGAGCCCGAGAAGCTCGGCACGGCGACCTGGAACTCCGAGGGTTACCCGACCGAGTTCCCCTACTCGCTGAGCCAGGAGGGCGTGGCCGGTGAGTGCACCGACTACACCAACACCGCGTTCATCGAGGAGACCGGCCAGGAGGACTCCACCACGGTCACCCTGTGCGTCGAGGACGCGCTCGACGTCAGCAAGACCGTCGACGCGACCTACGACCGCACCTACCTCTGGCAGATCGACAAGGAGGTCGGTGAGGACCGGCTGGAGGTCCTCCAGGGAGACCCCGTGTTCTCGTACACGGTGTCCGCGACGCCGGACGGGTTCACCGACGACGGCTGGGTGATGGAGGGCACCATCACGGTGACCAACCCCAACACCTACGACGACGGCGACATCACCGCCACCGTCACCGACCTCACCGATGTCGGAGGCGGGGCCCAGTGCACCGTCGATAACGGCACCGAGGTCACCGTCGCGGCAGGGGGTGAGCCGGTCGTGCTGGCCTACACCTGCACCTTCACCGGCGAGCCTGCCTACGACGGCACCAACACCGCCACCGCCGCGTGGACCGCACCCGACGGGGAGACCGAACGCAGCGCCGCCGGCACCGCCGACGTCGACTTCGCCCTCGACGGTGAGACCAACAAGACGATCAACGTCTACGACGACAAGACCGACCCCGACGGCGACCCCGTCGACCTCGGCCAGGCGACGTGGAACGCCGACGGCACCCCGACTGTGTTCACCTACGAGCTCGCGCTCCCCGGCAGCCCCGGGACCTGCGTGGACTACACCAACACCGCGTGGATCGAGCAGACCGGGCAGGACGACGAGGTCACGGTGGTGGTGTGCAAGTACGGCGAGGTCGTGGTCACCAAGACCGCGGAGGCGACGTACGACCGGGTCTACGCCTGGGACATCGACAAGCGGGTCGACCGGACCAGCCTCACCACCGGTGCGGACGGGACGGCCACGGCGGGCTACACCGTCGAGGTGAGCCCGGCCGGGTTCACCGACTCCGGCTGGGAGATGACCGGGGTGGTGACCGTCCACAACCCGAACGACTGGGCCGACCTCACCATCGGGCTCGAGGACCTGCCGAACCTCGGCGAGGGGGTCACGTGTGAGTTCGACGAGGGCCTGGAGGACGTCGTCGAGCGTGGTGCGACCACGACGTACACCTACGCCTGCACCTTCGAGGAGCAGCCGGAGTACGTCGGCGACAACACGGTCGTGGTCGACTGGCACAACGCCGACGGCCAGGGTGAGATGACCCGCAACGGGACCGCGACGACGACCACCCCGGTGGCCTTCGAGATCGACGAGGAGACCGACAAGGTCGTGACCGTGGTCGACGAGATGGCCGAGCCCGACCTGCTCGGTGAGGTCACCTGGGCCGAGGGCGGGGAGTCGACGCTGTTCGAGTACTCCGTCGAGCTGTCGGCCGCGCCCGGCGTCTGCGAGACCGTGGTGAACACCGCCACGATCGTCGAGACCGGTCAGGACGCGCAGGCGACCGTGACGGTCTGCGGTGACGAGATCCTGCCGGTCGAGCGGGTCGTGTCACGGCCGCCGGTGGCACCCGCGGAGATCGCAGGGGTCCAGGGTGGTCTGCCCGACACCGGAGCACCGGCCGGCAGCGGCCTGATCACCATGGTCGCCGGCCTGTCGGTGCTGCTCGGATCCTGGCTGCTGCTGCGCACCCGGCGCACCACCGCCCCGGGGCGATCTCCCCAGTAGCGGCCGGTCAGGGGTCCCCGTCACCGCCTCCCCGGAGGACGGTGGCGGGGATCTCCGCGTCGGTCAGGCGCCCGTCCCAGGCCGCGTCGGTCAGGCGCCCGTCCCAGGCCGCGTCACAGACCCGGCAGGACCACCTCGCCGCCGTGGACCTCCGGCAGGTCGCGGCCGACGACGACGTCGAGCGGGTTGGTCAGGCAGCGCACCGACCCGCCGCCCTTGTGGAACTCGGAGACGTCGACGAGGACGACCTGGAAGTCCCACTCCTCGAGCTGGGCGACGACCCGCTGCGGGGAGGTGGTCGGCATGATCACCGTCCGGCCGACCACGATCGAGTTGGCGCAGAAGGTCAGCGCCTCCTCCTCGCTGAGCACCAGCGGCTCGGGCACCAGGGCGAGCAGCGCCTGCGCGGACTCCTCGTCGAAGGCCGAGGGGCACACCATCGCCCGGGTCTCGTCGAGGGGGCAGAAGGCGAGGTCGAGGTGGTACATCCCCGGATGGGTGATCCGGACCCCGCGTACCCGGAGGTCGAGCCCGACCGCGAGGTGCTTGAGGCCGAGCTGCTCGGTGCGGGGTCCGTACCCCACGACGAGGGCGTCGCCCCAGGCGAAGGCGTCCCCGGCCTCGAAGTGCGCACCGACCCCGTCGCGGCCGACGTACGACGTGGCGAAGCCGTTGCCCTCGAACCACGGGCCGGCGCTGTGGGTCTCCATGCGCCGCTCGGCATAGCGCATGTGCGAGAGCATCACGCGCTCCTCCTCGGTGGTACGCAGGGCAAGCCCGAGGTTCATCGCGTACACCATGTCCGGGGCGTCGGGGCGCTGGTCGAGCACCTCGACCTGCCCGCCGGCGGCCTCGACCGCCGTGGCCAGGCCGAGCCACTGCTCGCGGGTGCGCACGTGGTCGGGCTGGTCGTGGACGTCCATGTACGGGTTGATCGTGTAGTCGACCCGGAAGTGGTTGGGCTCCACCATCAGGTAGCGGCGGCCCCACTCCAACGTCGTGTCCGAGCTCGCGGTCATCTCGTTCCCTCCCCTGCCGTCTCGCGCAGTGATCTCAGTCCCCGATTGCCGGATTGTCGGACAATCAGGCGTTCCACAGTGTGAGGTCCCGCGGGTTGCCCCGTCAACTTCTGTCCGACAATGTGGGGGAGACGTGTTCCCGGACCGGGGACGACCGCTTCGAGAGAGCAGGCGATGAGCGACCACTCACCGCAACCCGACGGGCAGCCCGACGGCGGGCCGCATCCTCCCCCGACCCCGGAGCGGCCGTTCGCCACCCTCAGCCTCGAGCACTCCTCCACCGTCGACCGGGTCGCCGAGGAGCTGCGCCGGGCACTCTTCGACGGCGAGGTCGGCCCGGGGACACCCCTGCGGGAGCTCGCCCTCGCCGAGGCCATGGGGGTCTCGCGGTCCACGATCCGCGAGGCGCTCGGCGCGCTCGTCGCCGAGGGGCTCGCGACCCGCGAGCCGAACCGCGGCGTCTTCGTCACCGAGCTCGACCCCCAGGCGGTGCACGACGTCGGCCTCGCGCGGGCCGTGCTCGAGGTCGCCGGGGCCCGCCGCTGGGCCGGGGCGAGCGACGAGGAGCGGGAGGCCGTCCGCGAGGCGATCGCCTCCTTCCGCGACGCGGCGGCCGTCGGCGCGGACCCGAGCGAGCTCACCGCCGCGCACCTGGCGATCCACCGGTCGATCGCCGCGCTCGCCGGGTCGCCGAGACTGCTCGCCCTCGCCGACGCGCTCTACGCCGAGATCCGCCTCGGCCTGGCCAAGGTGGACCGGATCCGCCGCAACGCCGAGGACCAGGTCGCCGCCCACCAGGCGCTGGTGGACCTCCTCGAGCAGGGCGAGGTCGAGACCGCTGCCCGGGAGCTCGAGGAGCACCTCGCCCACGCCGAGACGTCGATGCTCGAGGCCCTGCACCTACCGCACGACGAGGGGACCTGACGAGGCGACGCCCCGCACCGCTTCGGCGGGTCTGGCAGTATCGGCCCCGTGAGGTTCTTGATCTGGGTCGTCGTCAACGCGCTGGCGCTCGCCTCCGCGGCGTGGCTCCTCGAAGGAATCCGGGTCACCGGCGACACCACCGAGGACCGGTTGCTCACGCTCACCCTGGTCGCGCTGATCTTCGGCGTGGTCAACGCCGTGGTCGCGCCCATCGTGAAGGTGCTGTCGATCCCGTTCATCATCCTCACGCTGGGGCTGTTCCTGATCGTCGTGAACGCCCTGATGCTCATGCTCACCGGCTGGCTCGCAGGTGAGCTCGGCCTCGGCTTCGAGGTCGACGGCTTCTGGACCGCGGTGCTCGGCGCCGTCATCGTCACGATCGCCACCTGGATCCTCGAGGCCGTCCTGCCGTCCAAGGACTGAGGCTCATGACGACCGGGACCCACCACCTGCTGCCCCCGAAGCGACGCCCCGGCGCGTCGCCGTACCGGATCGCCGTGGTGTGCCTGGGCAACATCTGCCGCTCCCCGATGGGTGAGGTCGTGCTGAGCGAGAAGCTCGCCCGCGCGGGGCTCGACCGTCGCGTCGAGGTCAGCAGTGCCGGGACCGGCGGCTGGCACGTCGGTGAGCCGATGGACCGCAGGGCGGCGGCCGCGCTCGCGGCGGCCGGGTACGACGGGTCGCGCCACCGGGCGGCGCAGTTCGAGCCCGGCTGGTACGACGCGCACGACCTGGTCCTGGCCATGGACTCGAGCAACCACGCCGACCTCGACGACCTGGCCGGCGAGGTCGAGCCGGGGCGGCTGCGCATGTTCCGCGACTTCGACCCGCGGGCGGCCGGGGCCGACCGCGACGTGCCCGACCCGTACTTCGGCGGCGAGGACGGGTTCGCCCACGTCCTCGCGACCGTCGAGCGCACCGCCGACGCGATCGTGGCCGCGCTCGAGCGGGAGCTCGGGGGAGGCTGAGGTGGCGCGGATGGGCACGATCGCGAGCCGGGCGGAGGAGCTGCTCGGCACGGCGGTGGTGGCCACGACCCCGGTCGCGGGTGGTGACATCTGCACCGCGACCCGGCTGCGCCTGTCCGACGGCACCTCCGCCCTGGTCAAGACCCGGGCCCACGCACCGGCGGACTTCTTCCCGAGCGAGGCCCGGGGGCTGTCCTGGCTGGCCGAGGCGCGCGGCGTCCACGTCCCCGCCGTGCTCGCCGCGGAGGCCGACTGTCTGATCCTGTCCTGGGTGGAGACCGGCCGCCCCTCGGTGGAGGCGGCCGAGCACCTCGGCCGCGCGTTGGCGGTGACCCACCGGGTCGGCGCGGCGTCGTTCGGCGCCGAGTCGGACGGCTACATCGGGACGCTTCCGCTCCCGAACCGCACCGCACCGACGTGGCCCGAGTTCTACGCGACGCGGCGGGTGCTGCCCTACCTCAAGCTGGGGCGCGACCGCGGGTCGGTCTCCGCCGAGGACGCGGTCGCGGTCGAGGCCGTGGTCCGCCGGATCACCGACCTCGCCGGGCCGGAGGAGCCCCCCGCGCGGCTGCACGGCGACCTGTGGTCGGGAAACGTGTTGTGGGGGCTGGACGGCAGGGCGTGGCTGGTCGACCCCGCGGCGTACGGCGGCCACCGGGAGACCGACCTGGCGATGCTGGCCCTGTTCGGGCTGCCGCAGCTGTCGCGGGTGATCGCGGCCTACGAGGACGAGGCGCCGCTCGCCGACGGCTGGGAGGACCGGGTCGCGCTGCACCAGCTCTTCCCGCTGCTCGTGCACGCCGCGCTGTTCGGCGGTGGCTACGGCGCCCGCGCCGGCGAGGCCGCCCGCTCCCTGCTCTGAGGGGTCGCGCCTTCCCACGTCGGCCCGCCCGTGCTTTCCCACGTTCACCTGGGAAAGCACGTCTTACCTCGAGGAATTTCACGAGGTAGGTGGCGCCACCCCAGGTGAACGTGGGAAAACTCAGGCCCCCGGACCGCCTTCAGGGACGTCTCAGGTGCAGGTGGCAGGCTGGGAGGGTGACCAGCGTCCCGCCCGAGCCCGCGCACCGGATCCTCGTCGTCGACGACGACCCGTCCGTGCGCGACTCACTGCGCCGGTCGTTGGAGTTCAACGGGTACGCCGTGACCGTCGCGGGTGACGGCGCCGAAGCCCTCGCCGCGATCGGGCAGGGCGCCCCCGACGCCCTCGTCATCGACGTGATGATGCCGCGCCTCGACGGCCTCGAGACCACCCGCGCCCTCCGGACCGCCGGCAACGACCTGCCGATCCTCGTCCTGACCGCCCGTGACTCCGTCGGCGACCGGGTCGAGGGGCTCGACGCGGGCGCCGACGACTACCTCACCAAGCCGTTCGCCCTCGAGGAGCTGCTCGCGCGGCTGCGCGCCCTGCTCCGTCGGGTCCAGCCCCCGACGACCGACGACACGGACGCCGAGACGCTCACCTTCGCCGACCTCAGCCTCAACCCCGTCACCCGCGAGGTACGACGGTCCGACCGGCCCATCGACCTGACCCGCACCGAGTTCACCCTGCTCGAGATGTTTTTGCGCCGACCCCGTCGCGTGCTCGACCGCTCGTTCATCCTCGAGGAGGTGTGGGGGTACGACTTCCCGACCACGGCCAACTCGCTCGAGGTCTACGTCGGCTACCTGCGCCGCAAGACCGAGGCCGAGGGAGAGCCCCGGCTGATCCACACCGTCCGGGGAGTCGGATACGTGCTGCGGGAGGCGTGATGGGGCCGCTGCGCTACCGCCGCTCGCTGGCCAGCCGGGTCACCCTCCTCGCGGGGATGGCGGTCGGCCTCGCCGTGGCGATCGTCGCGCTCGCCGGCTTCGCGACGGTGAAGATGCAGATGTACTCCTCCCTCGACGAGTCGCTGCTCGAACGGGCCTCTGCCGCCGCACGTTCCGACGCGCTCAGCGAGCTGACCAGCCAGCAGGTCCCCTCCTGGGCGCTCGGGGCGGCCGACGTACGCATCGGCTTCATCGACACCCGCGGCGACCTCGACGTCTACAGCGTCGACCGGGGGTCCGCGGTCGCGCTGGGACGCGCCGAGATCGAGGTGGCCCAGGGCAGCCGGGAGGACTCGGTCCGGTCGGTCTCCACCGACGAGGGTCGCTACCGCGTGGTCGCCGTACCCACCCGCGAGCCGGGGGTGGCCCTGGTCATCGCGCAGTCGCTGCAGGCCACCGAGGAGACCCTGGCCCGGCTCGGTCTGGTCCTCACCATCTTCGGGGTGCTCGGCGTGCTGGGGGCGACCCTGGCCGGCTGGGCGGTCGCCCGCAACGGCCTGCGCCCGGTGCGCCGGCTGACCCACGCCGCCGAGGACATCGCGCGCACCGAGAAGCTCGACCCGATCACCGTCGAGGGCAACGACGAGATCGCCCGCCTCGCCACGGCGTTCAACGCGATGCTCGCCGCACTGTCGGCCTCCCGCGACCGCCAGCGCCAGCTCGTCGCGGACGCGGGCCACGAGCTGCGCACCCCGCTGACCAGCCTGCGGACGAACCTCGACCTGCTCGTCCAGGCCGACCGCCGCGGCGGGCTGTCGGAGGAGTCCCGCACCGAGCTGCTCGACGACGTGCGCTTCCAGATCGAGGAGCTCACCACGCTGATCGGGGACCTCGTCGAGCTGGCCCGCGACGAGCCGCTGCCGGTCACCGTCGAGCCGGTCGACCTCGCCGAGATCGTCGACCGCGCCGTCGAGCGGGTGCGCCGTCGCGCGTCGAGCCTCGAGCTCGTCGTACGCACCTCGCCCTGGTGGGTCACCGGCGACGCCGCCGCGCTGGAGCGCGCGGTGACCAACCTCCTCGACAACGCCGCCAAGTGGAGCCCGCCGCTGGGGGCGGTGACCGTCGACCTCGAGGCGGGCACCCTGCACGTCGCGGACGAGGGCCACGGCATCGACGAGGAGGATCTCCCGCACGTCTTCGACCGCTTCTACCGCTCGCGTGAGTCGCGGGGGATGCCCGGGTCGGGGCTCGGCCTCGCGATCGTCCGCCAGGTCGCCGAACGCCACGGCGGCAGCGTGCGCGCCGGGCGCTCCGACCGGGGCGGGGCGGCGTTCTGGCTGACCGTCCCGGGAGCCCCCGGACCGAACAGGGTAGAACCTTCCTCATGGACCACCCCTCCCCCGCAGCAGACCACGCCGCCGGCGAACCGCACCTGACCCGCAGCGACCGACTCGACCGGCTGCCGTTCACGCGTCAGCACGGCCGGCTCGTCGTCGGCTCCGGCACCGGCTGGGCGCTCGACGCGATGGACGTCGGCCTGATCAGCTTCGTGATGGCCGCGCTCGCGCGGGAGTGGGACCTGAGCTCGACCACGCTGTCGTGGATCGCCTCGGTGGGGTTCATCGGCATGGCGCTCGGTGCGAGCATCGGCGGCCTGCTCGCCGACCGGGTCGGCCGCCGCCAGGTCTTCGCGCTCACCCTGCTCATCTACGGGCTGGCCACCGGCGCGGCCGCACTGTCCTGGTCGGTCGGCGCGCTGCTGGTCTTCCGCTTCCTCATCGGCCTCGGGCTCGGTGCCGAGCTGCCGGTCGCGTCCACGCTGGTCAGCGAGTTCGCGCCCGCCCGGATCCGGGGCCGGGTCGTGGTGGCGCTCGAGTCGTTCTGGGCCGTCGGCTGGCTCCTCGCCGCGCTGATCGGCTACTTCGTGATCCCGCTCTCGGACGACAACGGCTGGCGCTGGGCGCTCGCCCTCGGGGCGGTCCCGGCGGTCTACGCCGTCGTCGTGCGCTACGGCCTGCCCGAGTCGGTGCGGTTCCTCGAGAGCCGCGGACGGCACGACGAGGCGGAGGCCGTCGTACGACGCTTCGAGGACTCGGCCGGGGTGGAGTCTCCGACGGTTCCCGCCGAGGCCGCCCGCCCCGCGGCGCCCCTCCCCGAGACACCCGGCCCCGGGGCGTTGTGGGCCCAGACCTACCGCAGCCGCACGCTGTCGCTGTGGCTGGTGTGGTTCGGCGTGAACTTCGCCTACTACGGCGCGTTCATCTGGATCCCGACGCTGCTCGTCGCCTCGGGCCTGGACCTGGTCAAGTCCTTCGAGTACACCCTGATCATCACCCTCGCCCAGCTCCCCGGCTACGCCGTCGCCGCCGTCCTCGTCGAGGTGTGGGGGCGCCGGCCGACACTGTCGCTGTTCCTGGGCGGCTCCGCGGTCTCGGCGCTGTTCTTCGGCTCGGCCGGCACCGGCCCCGAGATCATCGCCTCGGGGATGGCGCTGTCGTTCTTCAACCTCGGGGCGTGGGGCGCGCTGTACGCCATCAGCCCCGAGGTCTACCCCACCGTGCTCCGCGGCACCGGGACCGGCTGGGCGGCCGGGTTCGGACGGATCGCCTCGGTGCTCGCTCCGCTGTCGGTCCCGCCGCTGCTCGCGCTCGGCGACGGCAACGCGCTGCTGTTCGGCGTCTTCGCGGGGTTCTTCCTGCTCGCCGCGGTCGCGACCTGGGGCCTGCCCGAACGCCGCGGCGAGGCGCTCGAGGTGGACCTCACAACGGTGTCCTAGCTCGCTCTCAGAGTCGCCTCAGTTGATCGGGGCATGCTGGGAGGCATGAACGAGCCCGACCGCGAACCCAGCCGTCCCGGCGACACCCCCTTCGACGACGACACCCGCCCGATCGGTGCGCACCAGCACCGGTACGGCGAGCGGGCGGAGGACACGACGGCCTTCGGCCCCGCGGCGTCCGGTCACGGGGCGGGGCCCGGCGGGTACCGGTCGGGCTACGGTGCAGGGGCGCCGGCCGGCGGAGCGTCGTACCCGGGGGGCGGGCCTCGGCAGGAGTCCGGCAGGCACGAGCGCGGCGGACGCCGACGTGGGCTGGGCGTGGGCGTGCTCGTCGGGGCGCTGGTGCTCGGCGGGCTGGCCGGCTTCGGGGGCGCGGCGGGGTACGACGCCCTCACGCCGGACGAGGCGACGACGAGCACCTCGGACGAGCCCACCGCCAGCACCGTCGTGCAGCGCGAGGACACCCCGGCCGCGGAGGGCTCGGTGGAGGACGTCGCGAACTCCGTGCTGCCGTCGGTGGTGAAGATCAACGTACGCGGCCCCCAGGGCGAAGGATCCGGCTCCGGCGTGATTATCAGCGGCGACGGGGAGATCCTGACCAACTACCACGTCGTCGAGGTCGCCGAGCAGGGCGGCGCGGTCTCGGTCGGCTTCAACGACGGCTCGACCGCGCAGGCCTCGGTCGTGGGCACCGACCCGCTGACCGACCTCGCCATCATCAAGGTCTCCGGCGTCAACGGGCTCACCCCGGCCGCCCTGGGGCAGTCGGGCAACCTCGACGTCGGCGAGGAGGTCGTCGCGATCGGGTCGCCGTTCGGCCTCGACGCGACGGTCACGAGCGGCATCGTCTCGGCGCTGCAGCGACCGGTGTCGGTCAGCGGGCAGGGCAGCGCGATGAACACCGCCTACCCCGCGATCCAGACCGACGCCGCGATCAACCCCGGCAACTCCGGCGGCCCGCTGGTGAACATGGACGGCGAGGTCGTCGGCATCAACTCCTCGATCCGGACCTCGTCGGTCACCGGTGGCCAGGGCGGTTCCATCGGCCTCGGCTTCGCGATCCCGCTCGACGAGGTGCTGCCGATCGTCGACCAGCTGCGCAACGGCGAGGACCCGACCCACGCACGGCTCGGCGTCGAGGTCACCGACGCGGCCAGCGACGACGGGCTGCTCCAGGGCGCCGGGGTCGCCGCGATCGAGCCGGGTTCGGCGGCCGACCGGGCGGGGCTCGAGCGCGGTGACGTGGTGATCCGGGTCGGCGACCAGCCGGTCAGCGACGCGACGTCCCTGGTCGCCACGGTGCGGGGACACCGGCCGGGCGACCAGGTGACGCTGACCGTCGTGCGCGACGGTCAGGAGATGCAGGTCGAGGCGACCCTCGACAGCGACGGGGGCACGCCCGCCTCCTGACCCGGTGGCCGTGCGGCGGGCCGCTGCTTTCCCACGTTCACCTGGGAAAGCAGCGCCTACCGTGCGAAATACCTCGAGGTAGGTGCCGCGACGTCACGGGAAGAGGGCCGATCACGACCCCAGCGCCTGCAGCAGCCGCGCCGCCTTCCACCGCGTCTCGTCGTACTCGCTCGCCGCGTCGGACCGGACCGTGATCCCGCCCCCGGTGCCGTAGGTGAACACCCCGTCGTGCGCGACGAGGGTACGGATCACGACGCCGAGGTCGGCGCGCCCGTCGCCGCTGATCCAGCCGAGCGCGCCGGCGTACACCCCTCGCGGCGAGGTCTCCACGTCCGCGATCACCTGCATCGTCCGCAGCTTCGGGGCCCCCGTCATCGAGCCGGCCGGGAACAGCGCGCGCAGCGCCTCGACCGTGCCGGTCCCGTCGCGGAGCCGTCCGCGGACCGTGGACACGAGCTGGTGCACCGACGGGTACGACTCGACGTCCATGAGCACCGGCACCGTGACCGTCCCCGGCTCGCAGACCATCGACAGGTCGTTGCGGAGCAGGTCGACGACCATCAGGTTCTCCGCGCGGTAGCGAGGGTCGGTGCGCAGCGCCTCCCGGTGCGCCTCGTCCTCCTCGGGCGTCGCCCCGCGCGGCGTGGTGCCCTTGATCGGCTTGGTCTCCACCCAGCGCCGCCGGTCGACGGTCGCGAACCGCTCCGGGCTCGAGCTGAGCACGCTCACCTCGTCGTGCTGGAGATAGGCGGCGTACGGCGCGGGGTTGTTCTCGCGGAGAGCCAGGTAGACCTCGACCGGGTCCCGGGCGGAGACCACGCTGCCGCGGTAGGTCAGGTTCACCTCGTAGGTGTTGCCGAGCCGCAGCTGCTCCTGCACCCGGGCGAACCACCCGTCGTACTCCTCGCGCCCGACCGCGGTCGTGTGGCCCGGCGTGCGTGCCGGCGCCCCCTCGGCCACACGACCGGCGGCAGCAGCGGTACGACGGACGCCGTCCTCGGCCGCGTGGTCGAACACGAGCTGCCGCGGGGAGCGCATCCAGACCGCATCGGGCACCCGCCCCGGTCCGGCGGGGGCGACCTGCGCCGGGAGGTCGGGACGGCAGGCGTACCCGAACCAGCCCACCCAGCTGATCCCCGGGTCCCCGCCGTCGCGCGCGACCTCCTCGGCGAGCACGGCGAAGACGTCGTCGCCGACGACCTCGCGCCGGCCGCCGGCCATCCGATGCACCTCGCGACGCGTCGCGTCATAGGTCAAGGAGACGTCGTCGTCCTCGAGCCAGCCGAGGATCGACCGGTGCCCCGACCACGCCCGGGAGCCGCCCCCGTCGAGCCAGAACATCCGCTCGTGGTCGCGCGCGATCGCCTCGAACGCCGCGACCGGGTCGGCCCAGGTCACGACAGCTCCAGGAAGTTGGCCATCATCGCCTCGCCGTGCTCGGTCAGGATCGACTCGGGGTGGAACTGCACGCCCCACTGCGGCCGCTCGCGGTGCACGACCCCCATCACCACCGGGCCGGTGTCGGTGCCGCACCAGGCGTTGGCGGTGAGTACGTCGGGCAGGGCGACCGCCGCGAGGGAGTGGTAGCGCACCGCCTGGAACGGGTCGGGCACGCCCCGGAAGATCCCGCTGCCGTCGTGGGTCACGGCAGCCACCTCGCCGTGCGCCGGCTCGATCGGGCGGACGCGGCCGCCGTACACGCTCACCATGCCCTGCATGCCCAGGCACACCCCGAGGACCGGGACGTCCGACGAGAGCAGCACGTCGCGGCCGACCGCGAAGTCAGCGGGGTCGTCGGGGGTGCCGGGCCCGGGCGAGAGGACGACGTGGCTGGACCCGGCCAGGTCGGCCATCGAGACCTCGTCGTGCTCGACGACCTCCGGCAGGACGCCGGTGACCGCGGCGACGAGGTGCACGAGGTTGTAGGTGTAGGAGTCGTGGTGGTCGACGACCACGACCCGAGGTGTCATGCGCGAGGGTCCGCAGGGGCGTCGGAGCCGGGCTGCGTGCCGGTGTCGCTCAGCAGGTCCAGCACGAGGTCGTGGATCAGCTCGTAGCCGTGCTCGGTGAGGATCGACTCCGCGTGGAACTGCACCCCGCGGTAGTGCGGCCCGGTCACCGCGTGGATGTCGCCGGTCGCGGGGTCGGTGGTGACCGTCACCCCCTCCGGGAGGCTCGAGCCACCGGCCCGCCCGACGAAGGTGTTGTAGAAGCCGACGTTCTCCTCGCGCCCCTCGAGCGAGATGCGCGACTGCGTGCCCTGGAAGACGATGCCCTTGTAGGCAAGGGGAATCCCGAGTCTGCTGCAGAGGACCTGGTGGCCGAGGCACACCGACAGGAACGGCTGCCCGGCGGCCAGCAGTCCGTCGACGGCGGCCCGGAACGCCTGGATCTTCGGGTGCTCGCCGTCGCGGGGGTCACCGGGTCCGGGGCCGACGATGACGAGGTCGTAGCCGTCGAGGGCTCCTGCGGCGAAGTCGTCGTACCTCACCACGTCGGTGGTCATGCCCATCACCGCGAGCACGTGGCGGAGCATGTTCACGAAGTCGTCCTCGCCGTCGAGGATCACCGCCGAGCGGCCCTTGAGGGACGGGTCCGGAGGGGAACCGCCCTGGTCGGTCAGCCAGAACTTGCTGAGCCGCTGGTTGCGGGAGTTGAGGGCGATGAGGACGTCCTCGTCCTGGGTCAGCTCCCGCACCCCCTCGGGGGCGCTGCCGGTGGGCTCGACGAGACCGAACGCGGTGAGGATCCCGCCTGCCTTGGCGTGGGTCTCGGCGACCTCGTGCTCCGGGACCGAGTCGCGGACCAGGGTGGCTCCCGCGGTCACCTTCAGGTGCCCGTCCGGGGACACGTCGGCGGTGCGGATCACGATCGGCGAGTCGGCGGTGGACTGTCCGTGGCGGTCACGGCCGAGGAGCGCGAGGGCGGCCCCGTAGTAGCCGCGACCCTCCGGCTCGTACTGCTTGATCAGGCGGCAGGCGTTCTCGACCGGCGAGCCGGTGACGGTCGCGGCGTACATCGTGTCGCGCAGGACCTCGCGCACGTCGCGGGTGCTGCGGCCTGCGAGGAGGTACTCGGTGTGCACCAGGTGGGTCATCGGCTTGAGGAACGGCCCGAGCACCTGGCCGCCCTCGTTGCAGACGTCGCACATCATCTTCAGCTCCTCGTCGACGACCATGAAGAGCTCGTAGATCTCCTTCTCGTCGGCGAGGAAGTCCAGCAGTGCCTGCTTGCGCTCCTCCGGCTGGTCGTGGCCCCTGAGCCGGAAGGTGCCGCTGATCGGGTTCATCCGCACGTCGCCGCCGTGGACGCTGACATGGCGTTCCGGGCTGGCGCCGACCAGGTAGCGGTCGCCGGTCCAGAACACGTAGGTCCAGTACGCCCCGCGCTCCTTCTCCAGCAGTCGGCGGAAGGCGGTCAGCGCCTTGCGGGCGTCCCAGGCGCGGAGCCGGGCGCGGTAGTGGCGTCCGACGACGAGGTTCGCGCCCTCCCCATGACCGATCTCGTCCTCGATGATCCGGCGCACCACGGCGCCGTACTCCTCGTCGGAGGTCTCGAAGCCTCCGCGGTCATCGAAGTCGATGGGCTCCTCGGGCAGCGCGTCGAGCAGCGCGTCGAGCGGGACCTCGACCTCCGAGTCGATGTCGACGACCGTGAGCGGGGTGCCGTCGTCGTGCGCCTCGAACCCTCGTTCGCGGACCTGGCGGAAGGGTACGGCGAGCAGCCGGTCGAACCTGCGTCCCTCGGCAGGGACCCCCTGCTCGAGCGGGACGTCGAGCAGGCTCTCCACCTCGCTCCGGCGGCCGCCGACCAGGGTCACCGTGGAGGAGTCACGCAGCCGGACCGCCGCCCAGGCCTCGTGCCGCACCAGGGCGTCGATCGCCTGCGCTGCCGTGGGGGAGGTGGAGGTGCTCATGGTGCGCCAACGCTACCGCGCACCCACCTCGCCGACCCGGCGCGTCTGCAGACCGGAACCCGTCCATCCGGCGCCTGTGCAGATGACTCCGACCGGTGGCCCGCTCGTGCCATGTCCCCGCCCGAGCCACGTCTTCGAGGTGCCCATCCACAACGGCACCTCGACCGCGCTGGCGTTCACCCCCGGCGTTGGACTGCGCGCGGCCGCCCTTCACCGTGCGCGGCCTCGTCGTTCGTGCACGGGCGGGAAAGAGCTGCTTGGCAGTCAGCCCTCAGGCGTGGGCCGCTACCTGTCGAGGCACGACCGGCTCCGGTTCAGCCTCACCGGCGGGTGGGGCTGCCGACCCAGGGACCTGCTGGTGTGGAAGACCAGGCTCCTTCCCGAGCACCGCCTCCACCTCGAGCTCGAGAGGTCCGCGGGCTCCTGTTCATCAGGTCCCGGCCAGGTCTGGGTCCTGATTCGGGTCCTGAACGAGACCCAGCACCGACTCCGCTGCCCAGCACACGCGCCGGGTCAGGAGGTGGCGACGGTGATCATCCGCTGGGTCGCGCGGGTGAGTACGACGTACAACGTCGCGCGCCCGGTCGCCGACTCCGCCTCGATCTCCGCCGGCTCGACGACCACGATCCCGTCGAACTCCAGGCCCTTGGTGTCCAGCCCGGTCAGGACGGCGATCCGGGCGTCCGCCCCGCCGTCACGGTCAGACCCCAGCTCGTCCCAGGAGTCGAGCCAGCCCTGCACGGAGGTACGACGGGCGACGGGGACGACGATCCCCACCGTGCCCTCGACGGCTCCGACGAGCTCGCGGACCGCCCCACGCACCCCCGCCTCGAGGTCCTCGACGACGCGCTCCTGCGGCGGCGTCCCCGTGCGCCGCACCGCGTCGGGCAGGTCGGCGTCGAGCCCCACCCGCTCGGCGTAGGCCGCCGCGAAGTCGTAGATCTCCTTGCTGTTGCGGTAGTTCGTGGACAGGTGGAACTCGTGACGTGCCTTGTCCCCGAACGCCTCGTCCCGCGCCCGGGCGGACTCCGCCGGCACCGGCCAGGACGACTGCGCCGGGTCGCCGACGACCGTCCACGTCGCGGTGCGCCCCCGACGGCCGACCATCCGCCACTGCATCGGGGAGAGGTCCTGCGCCTCGTCGACGAGGACGTGCGCGTAGGAGTCGTCCTCGGTGCGGGTCGACGTCCGGGGGCCCGTCGCGAAGTCACGGTCGGCGATCGTCGTGACCTCGCGCGTGTTCTCGTCGACGAGGCGGGCGTACGGGTCGTCCTCCTCCTCGTCCTCGCGACGCTCCGGGACGTCGCCGAGCTGGTAGCGGATCTCGTCGAGCAGCGGGATGTCCTCGACGGACCAGTCGAACCCTCCTCGTCCGGCCGCCGTGGCGTCGTACGACCAGGACTTGCTGAGCAGCGCCCGGTCCTCCTGCGACACCACGCCCTCGCCGACCCGGGCGAGCAGCTCGGGCTCGGCCAGCCAGCGCAGGACGTCCGTGGCGTCGAGCGGCGGCCACCAGTCCTTGACGAAGTCGACGAACGCCGCCTTGTCGAGCATCTCGTGGTTGAACCGCTCGCGACCGTGCTCGCGGCCCCGCTCGCCGCGCACCTGGCGCCACATCGTGTCGAGGAGCAGGTTGGACACGCGCGGGAGAGCCCGGTTGCGCTTGCCCTGCGAGAGCAGCTGGCGACGTACGCCGGCGAGGTCGCGGGGGGTCAGCACGATGTTCTCGTCGCGCCAGAACACACGGAGCTCCGACGGAGCGCCTGGGACAGCCTGGCGGGCGGTCCGGCGCATCAGCTCGGCCATTCGGGCCGCGCCCTTGACGTCGGCCACCGCCGGGTCGTCGTGACGCATCCCCTTCACGCCGTCGACCACCTCGCCGAGGGAGCGCAGCGCGACGGCGGTCTCACCGAGCGACGGGAGCACCCGCTCGATGTAGCGCATGAACACACCGGAGGGTCCGATGACGAGCACCCCGCCGCTCTCGTAGCGCCGCCGCTCGCTGTAGAGCAGGTAGGCCGCACGATGCAGCGCGACGACCGTCTTGCCGGTGCCCGGCCCGCCGGTGATGAGTACGACGCCCTTGCCGGGTGCACGGATCGCCTTGTCCTGCTCGGCCTGGATCGTCGCGACGATCGAATGCATGGACCGGTCGCGCGCCCGGGACAGCTGGGCCATCAGCGCACCCTCGCCCACGATCGGGAGGGCGTCGGCGTCCGGGTGCTCCGGGTCGAGCAGCTCGTCCTCCACCGCGACGACGTCCTGGCCGGCGCAGCGCAGCACCCGGCGACGTACGACGCCCTCGGGGGTGGCCGCAGTCGCCTGGTAGAACACGGCCGCCGCAGGAGCGCGCCAGTCGACGAGCAGCGAGTCACGGTGCTCGTCCCGCAGCCCGATCCGGCCGATGTAGCGCGCACCCTCCGCCTCGTCGGCAAGGTCGAGGCGTCCGAACACCAGGCCCTCGTGGGCGGCGTTCAGGGTCGCCAGCCGCTTCGCCGCCTGGAACACCATCGCGTCCCGCTCGACGAGGCCACCTTCGTGCCCGAGGCGGGCACGGCCGTGCCCCTCCTTCGCGAGCGCCTGGGCCTGCTTCGCCGCGAGCTCGAGCTGGTCGTAGACGCGGTCGACGAACTCCTGCTCGAGGCCGATCTCACGGGTGGCGAGGTCCTGCTCGCCCGACGCGGGGCACCGGTTCTCGGTCGAGCTCCCGGCCTGAGGTGTGTCCGCGGGCAACGGTGTCATCTTTCTCTGTGCTGACTGCTGGGCTGATCTTGTGGCTGACGTCTGGACCGGTCACCGGGCCGACCTCGGGGCCGGTCCCCGGGACCATTCCAGGGGCTGCCGTTTCGGGCAAGTCCTCAACTCTACTCGCCGACCGGACCGTGTGGTCCGCTTTCCCCCGTCGTTCCACTCCCCGAGCCTGTCGCCAGCCTCTATGCTGTGCGCGCCCAGATCGGGTCAAAAGCCCGTCTCGGGCCTTCATCACAGTAGGAGAACACCGTGGCACGCTCGCTTCGCCGAGGATGCGTCACCCTCGCAGTAGCCGCCGGAATGACCGTGGCTTCCGTAGGGCCCGCCGCCGCCCAGACCGTGACCGTGAACGACGCGCGCGGTGACGTGCTGCGCTACACGATGGTCGATGAGAACACCGAGCCGGAGGCCGCCGCTGCTCCCGGGGTCACCAACGGCGACGTCGTGCGCACCACCATCGCCCACACCGCCACGCGGGTCGCCGTCCGCGTCAAGTTCGCCGACCTCAAGCGGACCGGGGAGCTCCGCGGTGACTTCCTCAGCCTCAGGACCAACGAGGGCGTCCGCCGCGAGGTCTCCCTCATGGCGGGCCCCGGCATGTGGCGCGGCCAGGTCGAGATGACCCGTCCCAACGGACGTCCGGTGCGCTACGCGGTCCGGCACCAGATCAACTACGACACCAACGTCGTGAGGGTGAGCTTCCCCCGTCGCTGCGTGAGTGCTCCCCGCTGGGTCCAGCTCGGCCTGGGGTCGATGTGGGCGGGCTCGGGCATGGAGACGTTCTACATGGACGACGCCCAGCTCGACGGCCAGGTGGGCGACGTCCTGGCGTGGTCCCCGCGGGTCCGTCGCGGCTGAGCCTGCGACCGGCCGGGCTGAGCCCGGTCAGGACCTGGGGCGGCGCGGCGCCTGCCGCGCCGCCTCGTAGCGCTCGATGTACGTCGCCGGCGGGATCTTCGCGATCACCTCGCCGACCACGTCGAGGGGCACCTCATCGAGGCGCTTGAGCCGCACGAAGGACTTCCCCATGTCCAGGCGCAGCCCGCGGTCGGCGTACTGCTGCTCGAACCACACGAGCTCCGGGGGGCTCGTGCCCATCTGTCTCCCCCGTCCGGGCGCAGAGAGTCCCTGCGCCGTGACCGTGGCACCTCGAGTGCTCACCCGTCCTCCTGTCGTCGCTCTCACGCGAGAAGACGGGTCGGCGCCCGCGAAAGGCTGCCTCGCCTCCGGACGAAGTGGTCAGCTGCTGCAGATCTCAGCGCCCCGAATCTGCGACAGGTGACCACTTCGCGCGCCGACGGGCCCCGAGGCGCCTACTTCTTGCGCGACAGGAAGGCCAGCATTGCGTTCTTGGCCTCCTCGGACCCGAACAACCGCGCCGAGAGCCGGGCCAGGTCGTCCCCGTCACGCTCGATGCGCTCCAGCAGCGGCCGGCCGAGGAGCTGCTTGGTCTCCCGCAGACCCTGCGGGCTGCCCTGCGCCAGGGCGGTGCAGACCCGGGTGAGCGCGTCGTCGAGCTCGGCCTCCGGGACGGCCCGGGTCACCAGGCCGATCTCCGCGGCCGTCGTACCGTCGAACACCTCGCCGGTCAGGAACGTCAGCGCCGCAGCCCGGGCGGTCATCCGCGGCAGCACGCTGAGCGAGATGGCGGCGGGCGCGAGGCCGAGGCGGACCTCGGTGAAGGCGTACGTCGCGTCCTCGGCGCTCAGCGCGATGTCGGAGGCGGCCACGATCCCGATGCCCCCGGCGCGGACGTTGCCGTGGACGCGGGTCACGACCGGCTTCGTGAGGGAGGCGATCCGGCGCTGGAGGTCGACGAGGACGCCCGCGGCCTTCTCCATGCCCTCGCCGCGGGCCTCGGACAGGTCGGCGCCGGAGCAGAACGTCCGGCCCTCAGCCCGGATCACCACCACCTTGACGCCCGCGTCGTCCTCGGCGCGGGCCAGCCCCTCGAGCAGCTCACCGACGAGCTGCCTCGACAGCGCGTTGCGGTTGTGCGGCGAGTCGAAGGTCAGCGTGGCGACCTCGTCGGCGGTGTCGTAGTGGACCAGCTCGTCGGCCATGGCTCTCCTCGTGGGTCAGTAGGACTTCGGCAGCCCGAGGCTGTGCGAGCCGACGAAGTTCAGGATCATCTCTCGCGACACGGGGGCGATCCGGGTCACCCGGGAGGCCACGAGCAGGCCGGCCACACCGTACTCCGTGGTGATGCCGTTGCCACCGTGCGCCTGGACGGCCCGGTCGGCGGCGTTGCAGGCTGCCTCACCGCCGGCGTACTTCGCCATGTTCGCCGCCTCCCCTGCCCCGAGGTCGTCGCCGGCGTCGTACAACGCCGCAGCCTTCTGGGTCATCAGCCGGGCCAGCTCGATCTCGATCTTCGACTGCGCGAGGGGGTGGCTGATCGCCTGGTGGGTGGCGATCGGGTCGCCCCAGACCTCGCGGCCCTTGACGTACGCGGTCGCCTTGTCGAGGGCGTGCCGGGCTATGCCGGTCGCGAACGCCGCCGCCATGATCCGCTCCGGGTTGAGCCCGGCGAACAGCTGCATGATCCCGGCGTTCTCGTCACCGACCAGCGCTTCGGCGGGCAGGCGCACGTCGTCGATGAACAGCGTGAACTGCTTCTCGGGGCTGACCACCTCCATCTCGATGGGCTGGTACTCGAAGCCGTCGGCGTCGGTCGGCACCACGAACAGCGCCGGCTTCAGCTTCCCGGTCCGGGCGTCCTCCATCCGCGCGACGACCAGCACCGCCTGCGCCTCGTCGACGCCGGAGATGTAGATCTTGCGGCCGTTGAGGATCCAGCCACCCTCGGTCCCCGAGCCCGTCGAGGGGTCCCGCCGCGCGGTCGTGGTGATGTTGTGCGAGTTCGAGCCGGCGTCGGGCTCGGTGATCGCGAACGCCATGGTCAAGGTGCCGTCGGCGATACCCGGAAGCCAGCGCCGCTTCTGGTCGTCGGTGCCGAACCGCCCGATGATCGTGCCGCAGATCGCCGGGGAGACGACCATCATCAGCAGCGGGCAGCCCACGGCGGCGAGCTCCTCGCACACCGCGGCGAGGTCCCCGATCCCTCCGCCCCCGCCGCCGTACTCCTCGGGCACCGACACCCCGAGGTAGCCGTGCTTGCCCATGTCGAGCCACAGGTCGGTGGTCTTCTCGCCACCGCGGGCGGCCTTCACGAAGTACTCGCGGCCGTACTTCGACGCGAGGTTCGCGACCTCCCGGCGCAGGTCGAGCCGTTCGGCGGGCTCGGTGAACGCGATCTCGGTCATGCGGTTTCTCCTTGCTCGCAGGGGACTTCCTCGGTGTGTACGACGGCGAGCACGGACTCCGCCGCGACCTGGTCCCCGACCGTCACGGGGAGCTCGGTGACCACGCCGTCGTGGGGCGCGGNNGTCGACGTGGTCGCCGTGGACGCTGACCTCGAAGGCGGTGTCCGCGCCGTTGACCTCGAGGACGACCCGGTCGACCGTGGCTCGTCCGGCCCGGATGCTCGTCGCGTCGAGGGCCGAATCGTCCTGGTGGTCGAAGCGGTAACCGTCGCGTCCGGCGAACCACCCGATCTCGTGGACCAGCTCGTCCTCGCCGACCCGGGCGCCGTCGACGTACCCCTCCACCAGCCGCGTCACGTGAGGCTGTGAGGCGACGTTGCGCCAGCCGACCGGGATGCGTTGCTGCACCGTGCGGGCCGCGCCGTCGACCTCCGCGAGCGCCAGGGCGGCGGCATGGGCGCTGACCTCGGACGGGATCACCTCGCCCCAGCGGTAGCCGTGCTCGCCGAGGGACCGGAGCTCCTGCTCCTCGAGGAAGTGCGTGCTCACGGCACCGTCGAGGAACCTCTCGTGCGTGAGCACCTCGACGAGCAGGTCGCGGTTCGTGCGCACCCCGTGGATCCGCGCGCGACGCAGCGCCGCGGCGAGCCGCCTAGCGGCCTCGTCGCGGGTCGGTGCCCAGGCGACCACCTTGGCCAGCATCGCGTCGTAGTGCGTGCCGACCTCGTCCCGCTCTTGGAAGCCGGAGTCGAGGCGGATGCCGCACGTCGCCGGGTTGGCGAACTCCGCGGCGACGCCCGGGACCTCGAAGCGGGTGATCCGGCCGTGCTGCGGCTGCCATCCGGCCGCCGGGTCCTCGGCGTACACCCGCACCTCGATCGCATGACCGTGTGGTGGGTACTCGTCGGTGGTCGGGGGGCCGTCGATGGTCGAGGAGCGAGCCTGCGAGCGTCTCGAAACCACCGGCCGCCCCTCCGCCACCGCGATCTGCATCGCCACCAGGTCGGTGCCGGTGACCAGCTCGGTGACGGGGTGCTCGACCTGGAGCCGGGTGTTCATCTCGAGGAAGAAGAACCGGTCGCCGTCGAGGAGGAACTCGACCGTGCCGGCCCCGACGTAGGCGATCGTCGCGGCGGCCTTGCGGGCGGCCTCGTGCAACGCGGAGCGGGTCGCCTCCGCCAGGCCGGGCGCCGGCGTCTCCTCGACGACCTTCTGGTGACGGCGCTGGATCGAGCAGTCGCGTTCGCCGAGCACGGCGACGTGGCCGTGGGTGTCGCCGACGACCTGCACCTCGACATGACGGCCGTGCTCGACGTACGGCTCGCAGAACACGGTGGGGTCGCCGAACGCGGAGGCCGCCTCGTTCGCGGCCTGCTCAACCTGTGCGTCGACCTGGTCGAGGAGGCGGACCACGCGCATGCCGCGCCCGCCGCCCCCGGCGGAGGCCTTCACCAGCAGCGGCAGATCGTCCTCGGTCACCGACGCCGGCGAGATCTCCGAGAGCACCGGCACGCCGGCCTTCTCCATCAGCTTCTTGGCCTCGACCTTCGAGCCCATCGACTCGATCGACGCCGGTGTCGGGCCTACCCAGGTGAGCCCGGCCTCGATCACCCGGCGGGCGAAGTCGGCGTTCTCCGAGAGGAACCCGTAGCCGGGGTGCACCGCGTCTGCACCCGACGTCAGGGCCGCCTCCACCACGAGGTCGCCCCGGAGGTAGGTCTCGGTCGGGGTGCTCCCCGGCAGCCGCACCGCGACGTCGGCCTCCCGCACGAACGGCAGGTCGGCGTCCGCGTCCGAGTGGACCGCGACGGTCTCGATGCCGAGGTCCCGGCACGTGCGGAACACCCGCCGGGCGATCTCCCCGCGGTTCGCCACGAGCAGTCGTCTGATGGTCATGTGGGGCCTCCGTGAGAAGGGTGGACTGAGGGTCGCCCGCCAGGAGCATCAAGGGGCTCGGCCGCGGCGGCGCCGGCGCGACGCCGTACCGCGTGGCCGGGCAGGGACCGCAGGGCGCCGGCGGACCGCCGCGCCGCCCCAGCGACGGCGGGCGGCACGCAGTCCGCCGGACCGGGCGGGAGGGCAGGCATGACCATCTCCCTCACATCCTGAAGACGCCGAAGCGGTCGGTGCCCTGGTAGGGCGCGTTGTCGATCACGGACAGGGCGATGCCCAGCACGGTGCGGGTGTCGCGCGGGTCGATGACCCCGTCGTCGTACAGCCGGCCCGAGAGGAAGAACGGCAGGGACTCGGCCTCGACCTGGTCCTCGACGTACTTGCGCAGCCCCGCGTCGGCCTCCTCGTCGTACGCCTCGCCCTTCGCCTCGGCGGCGGAGCGCGCCACGATCGAGAGCACGCCGGCGAGCTGCTGGGGCCCCATCACCGCGGACTTCGCCGACGGCCAGGTGAACAGGAAGCGGGGGTCGTAGGCGCGGCCGCACATGCCGTAGTTCCCGGCGCCGTAGGAGGCGCCCATCATGATCGAGATGTGCGGGACGGTGGAGTTGCTGACCGCGTTGATCATCATCGCGCCGTGCTTGATGATGCCGCCCTGCTCGTACTCCTTGCCGACCATGTAGCCGGTGGTGTTGTGCAGGAACAGCAGGGGTACGTCGATCTGGTTGGCCAGCTGGATGAACTGCGCCGCCTTCTGGGACTCCTCGCTGAACAGCACGCCCTGGGCGTTGGCGAGGATGCCGACGGGGTGGCCGTGCACCTTCGCCCAGCCGGTGACGAGTGAGGGCCCGTAGAGGGGCTTGAACTCGTCGAAGGCCACGCCGTTGGTCTTCCCGGCACCGTCGCAGATCCGCGCGATCACCTCGCGGGGGTCGAACGGCTCCTTCAGGTCGACCGGGATCAGGTCGAGCAGCTCCTCGGCGTCCTGGTCGGGCTCGGCGTAGGTCGGGGCCGGCGCCTGGTTCGCCTTGCGCCAGTTCAGCCGGGCCACGATGCGCCGGCCGATCCGGATCGCGTCGTGCTCGTCGACGGCGAGGTAGTCCGCGAGGCCCGAGGTCCGCGCATGCATCTCCGCGCCGCCGAGCGACTCGTCGTCGGACTCCTCCCCGGTGGCCATCTTCACCAGGGGCGGGCCGCCGAGGAAGACCTTCGCACCCTCCTTGACCATCACCACGTAGTCGCTCATGCCCGGGACGTACGCACCGCCGGCGGTGGAGTTGCCGAAGACCAGCGCGATCGTGGGCGTCTTGGCCGCGCTCGCCTCCGTGAGGCCGCGGAACAGCCCGCCGCCGGGGATGAAGATCTCCTTCTGCGACGGGAGGTCTGCGCCGCCGGACTCGACCAGGTTCACCGTGGGCAGCCGGTTCTCGCGGGCGATCTGGGCGGCGCGGAAGACCTTCCTCACCGTCCACGGGCTGCTCGCGCCGCCTCGCACCGTGGGGTCGTTGGCGACGATCATGCACTCGACGCCCTCGACGACGCCGATGCCCGTGACGACGGAGGCGCCGACCTTGTAGTCCGAGCCCCAGCCCGCCAACGGGCTCAGCTCGAGGAAGGCCGAGCCCTCGTCCAGGAGCAGCTCGATCCGCTCGCGTGCCAGGAGCTTCCCCCGCCTGCGGTGGCGGTCGACGTACTTCTCCCCGCCGCCCGCCACGGCCATGGCGTGCTCGGCCTCGAGCGCGGCGAGCTTGTCGAGCATCGCCTCGCGTCGGCTCCGCGGCGGGACGGCCTCGGTCCCGGGTGCCGCGGTGCCGGTGCTCATGCGGTGTACCCCAGCAGCCGAGCGGTCAGGTCGTTGAGCACTTCGGTGGCTCCTCCTCCGATTCCGAGGATCCGGGCGTCGCGGTAGGCCCGCTCCACCTCGATCCCGTGCATGTAGCCGGTGCCGCCGTGGATCTGGACGGCGGCATCGACGACGAACCCGCTCGCCTCCACGGCGAACGCCTTGGCCTGCAACGCCTCCACCAGCGGGTTCTCCCCGGCCACGAAGCGGCGGGCAACCTCCCGGGTGTAGGTCCGGGCGACGTCGACCTTGCGGTGCATCTCCACGAGCCGATGCTGCACGACCTGGCGGGCGACCAACGGCTTGCCGAAGGTCTCGCGCCGCCTGGCCTGCTCGACGGTCAGGTCGAGGGCACGCTGCGCGACGCCGTACCCGTGGACCGCGAGGGCGAGCCGCTCGGTGACGAACTGCTCGGCGATCAGGGCGAAGCCGCCGTTCTCCTCACCGACGAGGTTGCCGGCCGGCACGCGCACGTCGGTGAACGACAGCTCCGCGGTGTCCGAGCAGTGCCAGCCCATCTTGTCCGGCGCCCGGGTCACCTCGAAGCCCGGCGTGCCCTTCTCGACCACCAGCAGGCTGAGGCCCTGCCAGCCCGGGCCGCCGGTGCGCACGGCGGTGGTCACGAAGTCTGCGCGGACGCCCGAGGTGATGAACGTCTTGGCCCCGTTGACGACCCAGTCGCCGGTGGCAGGGTCGCGTACGGCGGACGTGCGGATGCTCGACACGTCCGACCCGCCCCCCGGCTCGGTCACCGCGAGCGAGCCGATCGTCTCGCCCGCCAGCGTCGGCCGCACGAAGCGGTCGACGAGATCGTCAGTGCCGGCCGCGACGATGTGGGGAAGCGCGATCCCGGAGGTGAAGAGTGCGGCGAGAAGTCCCGAGCTGGCCCCGGCCTCCGCCATCGCCTCGGTCACCGCGACAGCGTCGAGGAAGGTGCCGCCGGAGCCGCCCTTCTCCTCGGGCACACCGAGACCGAGGAGACCCAGCCGAGCGGCGGCCCGGTGCAGCTCGCGCGGGACCTCCCCCGCGTCCTCCCACTCCTGCAGATACGGGACGACCTCCTTGCGGACGAAGGATCGGGCACTCTCCCGGAGCGCCTCCTGCTCGGGGCTGAAGTAGGTCACAGCAGGTCCTCCGTGATGCTCACATGGCGGGAGCGCAGCCACTCGCCCAGGGCCTTCGCCTGGGGGTCGAAGCGGGTGGAGGCCGCGACGCCCTGCCCGAGCAGGCCGCGGATCACGACGTTGACCGCGCCGAGGTTCGGCAGCGGGTACACCTCGACCGGCAGGTCGGCCGCCTCCGGCACCAGCTCGCGGACGCGCTCCGGGGTGACGAGCTTGGTCAGCCACGCGACCCGCTCCTCTGCGTGCTCGCTGCGATCCACCCACAGCCCGACGTTGGCGTCCCCGCCCTTGTCCCCGGACCGGGAGTGCACGAACGTGCCCAGGGGCAGCCGTCGGGTCACCTGGTCACGCGGTGCCTGGGCCGCCACCGCATCCACCTGCTCCGCGATGTCGGACCCCGACCCCGGTCCTCCGTCCCACGCCGTGACGCCGGGGGGGTTCGCGATCTCCTCGGCGCGGCCGTCGGCGTGGACCACCGTGTGCTGGACGTCGGCGCGGTCGACGTACTCGGCCCGGTAGACGCCGTACGGCGACGCCGGCGCGGGTGGCGCGGTGAGGGTGAAGCCGGGGTACGACGCGAGAGCGAGCTCGACGGCGGCCCCGGTGAAGGCGCGGCCCACGACGTTCGCGTCCGGGTCCTTGACCGAGCAGCGCAGTCGGCAGCTCGCGGCCTCCTCGGTGTCGGCGTCCTCGCGCTCGGTCCGTGCCAGCGACCACTCGACGGCGGCCGGCGGACGAGTGGCGAGGGCGGCCTCCATCTGCGCTCGGACCCAGTCGGCCTTGGCGTCGATGTCGAGGCCGACCAGGACGAACTCGACGGAGTTGCGGAAGCCGCCGAGCTCGTTGACGCAGACCTTCAGCGACTCGGGGGGCGCCTCACCTCTCACGCCGGAGACACGCACCCGGTCGAGCCCGTCCTCGGCCAGCTCGATCGTGTCGAGCCGCGCGGAGACGTCGGGTCCGAGGTAGGTGGGCCCGACGATCTCGTACACCAGCTGGGCGGTCACCGTGTCCCGCGTGACCGCCCCGCCGGTGTCGGGGTGCTTCGTGATGACGGCGCTCCCGTCGGCTGCGACCTCGGCGATCGGGAAGCCGAGCGGTCGGGCGTCGGGCCTGAACGACCTGAACCCTGAGAAGTTGCCCCCCGTCGCCTGCGTCCCGCACTCGATGACGTGTCCGGCCACCATGGCGCCGGCGAGCTCGTCGTACTGGTCAGGGCTCCAGCCGAAGTGCGCCACCGCCGGCCCGACCACGACGGAGGCGTCGGTGACCCGGCCGGTGACGACGACGTCCGCGCCGCGTCCCAGGGCGGCGGCGATGCCGAAGCCGCCGAGGTAGGCGTTGGCGGTGAGCGCGTTCTCGATGCCGAGGTCGCCGACCCGGGGCATCAGGTCGTCGCCCTGCACGTAGGCGATCCGGGGTGACAGCCCTTGCGCCGCGGCGATCTCACGCAGCTTGTCGGCGAGACCGGCGGGGTTCAACCCACCCGCGTTCGAGACGATCTTCACCCCCCGCTCGAGCGCGACGCCGAGACAGTCCTCGGCCTGCCGGACGAAGGTGCGCGCGTAGCCGAGGGTGGGGTCCTTCATCCTGTCCCGGCCGAGGATCAGCATGGTGAGCTCGGCGAGGTAGTCGCCGGTGAGCACGTCGAGCTCCCCGCCTTCCAGCATCTCGCGCATCGCCGAGAGCCGGTCGCCGTAGAACCCGCTGCAGTTGCCGATCCTCAGCGCCGCCGTGGGGCTCATCCCTGAGCTCCGGACCTGCTGGCCGGGGCGCGACCGGCACCCGGTGGACCTGCGAAGGCCTGCGCGACGTCGAGCCACCGGTCCGCCTCGGCGCCGGTGGCGACCAGGGCGAGATCCTCGCGGTGCCGTCGCTGCGTGACCAGGAGGCAGAAGTCGTACGCCGGACCCCGGACCGACTGGGCGGCGTCCTCGGGCCCCCAGGCCCACGTCACCCCCGACGGCGCGGTGAGCTCGACCAGAATCTCCTCGGCCGGTGCCTCGAGCCGGTGTGCGGCGAACGAGAAGCTGCGGGTGCGCACCCCGAGGTGGGCGAGGTGCCGGAGCCGGTCGCTGACCGACGGCGGGGCGCCGAGGCCCTCCGCCACGTCGAGACCGTGGGCCCAGGTCTCCATGAACCTCGCCGTCGCCATCGACTTCGCGCTCATCGGCGGCCCGAACCAGGGCAGCTTCGTGCCCTCGGGCAGCGCGATCAGCGCGTCCGCGAGAGCCGCCCGTCCCCTGCGCCAGCGCTCGAGCAGGTCGGTCGGGTCGAGGCTCGCGAGGCGATCCGCCTCCGCGTCCACGAACCCCTCGGGGTTCTCGATCGCCTGGAGGACCACGTCGTCCCAGGCCTCCTTGTCGG
>DGBP01000076.1 GCA_002384855.1 Nocardioidaceae bacterium UBA4001
CGAGCCCCCTCCGCCGGTCGAGCCTGTCGAGACCCGCGCCGCCACGAGGTCGCTGAGCAGGTCGTCCCGCGGCGAGGCGGCGCGTTCCCGGGCCAGCTCGCGCACCAGGCCGGCGAAGTCGGTCGCCGCCACGACGGCGGCGTCCTGCTCCTGCTCGGTCGGGGCGACCTCGTACATCCGCACGATCGCCTGGGACCACTCCCGCAGCTGCGGGGCCAGCTCACGGGGGACGCCCAGCAGCTCGGCGATCACCAGGACGGGCAGCGGCTCGGCGTACTCTCCGAGGACGTCGAAGCCCGCCGGGTCGACCTCGTCGAGCAGCGTGACGGCGAGCTCCTGGACCCGCGGGCGCAGCCGGTCGACGTGTCCGCGGGCGAACGCCCCCGCCACCAGCCGCCGCAGCCGCGTGTGGTCGGGCGGCTCGTTCTCCATCATCTGGTTGCGGTGGAGCAGGTTGAACGGCTCGAACCGGTCCCGCGGCTCCCTGTCGTGCCAGATCCGGCCGAGCCGCCGGTGACGGAGCACGGCGTTGGCGGCGGCGTGGTCGAAGGTCAGCCACCTCCCCGACGGCTCGTGCCACGCGACCGCTTGCCGGCGCCGCTCCTCGGCGAAGGACGGGTAGGGGTCCGCCACCAGCACGGGGTCGGTCAGGTCAATCCGTGTGGTCGGCATACTCGCTCAGCGACGCCGGACCGAACGCGTCGGGCAGGACCTGCTCCATGCTGCGCACCCCGGAGACCGTGAGCATCTGCAGCGTGGGACCGCCGTGCTCGAAGAGCAGCTGCCGGCACCTGCCGCACGGCATGATCACCTCGCCCACCCCGTTGACGCAGACGAAGTGCGTCAGCCGCCCGCCGCCCGTGGCGTGCAGCTGGGAGACGACGCCGCACTCGGCGCAGAGGGCCACGCCGTACGCCGCGTTCTCCACGTTGCAGCCGACGAGGACGCGACCGTCGTCGACCACCGCAGCCGCGCCGACGGGGTACTTCGAGTACGGCGCGTACGCGTGCCGCATCGCCGACGTCGCCTGCTCCTGCAACGCCGCCCAGTCGAACGCACCACCGGGGGAGGTCATGTCCTCGGGCACGGCGCTACCCGCCTTCCCCGCGCCGGTACCGCATCCCGTCGGCCGCCGGCATGCGCAACCGTTGGGAGGCGAGGGCAAGCACGAGCAGCGTGGCGACGTAGGGCGTCATCCGCGTGAAGTCGCCGGGCACGGTGTCGATCGAGAAGTACAACGCGCCGACCGCAAGGGCCAGGCCGACCGAGACGAACGCAGCGACCTGCACCCCGCGTCGCCACTGCCAGACGGCCCCGGCGAGGAGCAGGAGCGAGATCGCCAGCAGCAGCGCGTGGACCGACGTCCCGCCCTGGCGGAGGCCGAGGGTCTCGGTGTAGCCGAACAGGCCCGCTCCCATGAGGATGCCACCGGGCCGCCAGTTGCCGAAGATCATCGCGGCCAGCCCGATGTAGCCGCGGCCACCGGTCTGGCCGTCGCGGTAGTTGCTGGAGGCGACCAGCGCCAGAAACCCGCCGGCCAGACCGGCCATGGCACCCGACGTGAGGACGGCGATGAACTTGTACCGGTAGACGTTCACGCCCAGCGACTCCGCAGCGACCGGGCTCTCGCCGCACGAGCGCAGCCGGAGGCCGAACGCGGTCCGCCAGAGCAGGAAGTAGGTCACCACGAACAGGAGTACGGCGACCACGACCAGCAGCGACAGGTTCGTCACCAACGCACGGAGGAGCGCCGCGGTCTCGGAGACGAAGAAGATGTCGGCGCTCTCGACCGTGCCGAGCGCGTCCGACAGCGGTCCGATGGTGATGCTGCCGACGTCACCCAGCTTCGGCGACTGCGTCTGTCCTCCGCCGGGCAGACCGACGAAGGTGAGCGCCGCGAGGTACTGCGTCACGCCGAGCGCGATGATGTTGATCGCGACCCCGGAGATGATGTGGTCCACGCCGAAGGCGACGGTCGCGATCGCGTGGATGAGTCCGCCCACCGTGCCCAGGGCGAGCGCTCCGAGCACGCCGACCCAGGGGCCGTAGTGGAAGCCGAAGAAGCCGGCCCCGTAGGTGCCGAGGATCATCATGCCCTCAAGGCCGATGTTCACCACGCCCGCGCGCTCGGACCAGAGACCGCCCAGGGCCGCCAGCGCGATCGGCACCGTCGCGACCAGCGTCGCCCGCAGGGTGCCCGAGGACGCGAGGTCGTGGGCGCCGGTGACGAGCTGGAGCAGCGACAGCAGGAAGAGCACGACAGCGAGCCCGAGCAGGATCCACCACGGCGAGAACCTGCGACTCCGTCGGGGTGCCTGAGGCTCCCGGACCTCACGCTCGATCGTCGTCATGCCCTCACCTCCGCCTTCGTGTTGTCGCTGCTCTCGAGCGCCTGCGCCACCTGCCGCTGCTCGAGGCGTTGGCCGTAGCGGCGGACGACCTCGTAGGAGATCACCACGGTGAGGACGATGATGCCCTGGGTGATCTTCACGATGTCGGGCGAGACGTCGACGAGGATCTGCAGCGGGTTGGACTGCTCGTCGAGGAAGGCGAACAGCAGCGCTCCGAGCGCGATCCCGATGGGGTGGTTGCGGCCGAGCAGCGCGATCGCGATGCCGGCGAACCCGAGACCGGACTGGAACGTGGAGCCGTAGGAGTAGGCGTTGCCGAAGAGGATCGGGAGGCCGACGAGCCCGGCGAGGCCACCGGAGACGAGCATGGCGGTGACGGTCATCTTCTTCACGTTGACGCCACTGGCCACCGCAGCGGTCTGCGACTGACCGGTCGCCCGGAGGTCGAAGCCGAATCGCGTCCGGTTGAGCGCCACCCAGTAGCCGACGCCGGCAAGGACCGCGATGAGGAGGAAGCCGTAGACGTCGGTGCTGACCTCGGAGGAGATCGAGAAGCCGGGGATCCGGCTGGACTCCGGGATCGGCTTGGTCCCGATGATGTTGCTGCCCTCCTCGCGGACCGCGACCTGACGCAGCGAGTACGCGACGATCGAGGTCGAGATGAAGTTCAGCATGATCGTCGAGATCACCTCGCTGACGCCGCGCGTCGCACGCAGCAGACCCGCGATGCCGGCCCAGGCCGCCCCGACGAGGATGGCGGCGAGGATCGCGAGGACCGCGTTCAAGGGCCCGGGGAGCCAGGCCTCGCCTGCGACGACGGCGGCCACGAAGGCGGCGATGCGGTACTGCCCGTCGACGCCGATGTTGAACAGGTTCATGCGGAACCCGACCGCCACGGCGAGGCCGGAGAGGTAGAGCACGGTCGCGCTGTTGACGATGTTGACCAGGTTTCTCGGCTCGGGCCAGGAGAGGATCGTCGCCCAGACCTCACCCGCGGGGTCGCCGGCGACCAGCAGCACGGCGCTGGTGATCGCGAAGGCGGCGACCAGGGCGAGCACCGGCGCCGCGACGCTGAGGAGGACCCTCGTCATCCGTGGAGTCATGCCTTGTCCCCTGCTCCCGTCATGGCCGAGCCGAGCTGCTCGGGGGTCACGTGACCCGGGTCGAACTCGCCCACGAGCCTTCCGCGGAGGATCACCTGGATCCGGTCGGACAGGCCGATCAGCTCGTCGAGGTCCGCCGAGATGAGCAGCACCGCGAGGCCGAGGCGCCGGGCGTCCTTGATGTGGTCCCAGATCGCCGCCTGGGCGCCGACGTCCACGCCACGTGTCGGGTGGGCGGCGATCAGCAGGATCGGGTCCCCGCTCATCTCGCGGCCGACGATCAGCTTCTGCTGGTTGCCGCCGGAGAGCGCTCGGGCCAGGACGTCGGGGCCAGGGGTCCGGACGTCGTACTCCTCGATGATCCGCTCGGTGTCGGCCCGCGAGGCACCCTTGTCGATGAAGATGCCCTTGGCCGCCGGCGTGCGGGTCTGGTGACCGAGGACCCGGTTCTCCCAGAGCGGGGCGTCGAGCAGCAGTCCGTGCCGGTGGCGGTCCGCGGGGATGTACCCGATGCCGGCCTCGCGACGGTGGCGCGTCGAGAGCCCGGAGACGTCCCGACCGTCCACCTCCACGACGCCGGTGGCGCGGGGCAGCATCCCCATGATCGCCTCGACGAGCTCGGACTGGCCGTTGCCCTCGACACCGGCGATGCCGAGCACCTCACCGCGATGGATCGTGAAGGAGACGTCGTCGACAAGGGGCCGCCCGTCCGGGCTGGGCAGCGTCAGGTGGTTGACGGAGATGAGGACCTCGTCGGTGACGGTCGAGGACTCGGTGCTCGGGGAGGGCAGCTCGGAGCCGACCATGAGCTCGGCGAGCTGGTGGGCGTTGACCGAGGAGGGGTCGACGGTGTCGACGGTCGTGCCCCGGCGCATCACCGTGACCACGTCGGCGACCGAGAGCACCTCGTCGAGCTTGTGGGAGATGAAGATGACCGCGAGGCCCTCGGACTTGAGCTCTCGGAGGTTGCCGAACAGCTCGTCGACCTCCTGCGGCACGAGCACCGCGGTCGGTTCGTCGAGGATGATCGTCCGCGCGCCGCGGTAGAGCACCTTGAGGATCTCCACCCGCTGGCGGTCCCCCACGCCGAGGGCCTCCACGAGCTGGTCGGGCCTGATGTCGAGTCCGTAGGCGTCCGAGATCCGGAGGATCTCCTCACGCGCCTTCGCACCGATGCCGTGCAGCCTCTCGGCACCGAGGACGACGTTCTCGAGGACCGTGAGGTTGTCGGCGAGCATGAAGTGCTGGAACACCATGCCGACGCCGGCCTTGATGGCGTCGGCGGGCGAGGAGAGGTCGACCTGCGCGCCGTCGATCTCGACGGTGCCCGCGTCGGGCTTCTGCACCCCGTAGAGGATCTTCATCAGGGTCGACTTGCCGGCGCCGTTCTCACCCACGATCGCGTGGATGGAACCTCGAGCCACCTCGATGTTGACGTCGTCGTTTGCGATGACGCCCGGGAAACGCTTCCCGATCCCCACGAGTCGGACCGCCGGAGCGGTCGTCGTACTGGTGTCGGTCATTGCTCACCTTCCCGGACCGGACGTCGCGACAGACCTGGCTCGGGTCGCGAGAGGAGACACAGCGAGCCCGGGGGAACGCTACCGCGTGCCCCCGGGCGGTTACTCAGCTGTGCAGCAGGCTCACGGCTCAGCGGAGACCGTGATGTCCCCGGAGATGATCTGCTCCTTGTACTCCTCCATCTTGTCGATGGTCTCCTGCGACAGGAAGTCGCCGGAGGTGGAGTAGCCGACACCGTCGGCCTCGAGGTCGTAGCGCACCGAGCCGGACGGGAAGGTGCCGCCCTCGACCTCGGCGAGGAACTCGTAGACGGCCACGTCGACGTTCTTCAGCATGGAGGTGAGGATCGAGTCGCGGACCGACTCGTCGGCGAGCTCGTACTGGTCGGAGTCGACACCGATCGCCCAGTTGCCGGACTCGGCGGCCGCCTCGAAGAGACCTCCGCCGGAGCCGCCGGCCGCGTGGTAGACCACGTCGGCGCCCGCGTCGAACATGCCCTGCGCCGCGGTCTTGCCCTTGGCCGGGTCGTTGAAGCCCGAGAAGTCGGGAGCCTGGGTCAGGTAGGTCTTCTCGATCTTGATGTCGGGGTTGACCTCCTCGGCACCCGCGACGAAGCCCGCCTCGAACTTCTGGATCAGCGGCACCTCGACGCCGCCGATGAAGCCGACGTGGCCGTTCTTCGACTCGAGCGCGGCGGCCGCACCGACCAGGAACGAGCCCTGCTCCTCGGCGAAGACCAGGTTGGCGATGTTGTCGCCCTGCGCGCCCTCGTCGTCGATGATCGCGAAGTGCACGTCGGGGTAGTCGGGAGCGACCTTGGCCACCGCGCCGGAGTAGGCGAAGCCCACCGCGATGATCGGGTTGTAGCCGGCGTCGGCGAAGGTGCGCAGACGCTCCTCGCGAGCGGACTCGGGCTCGCCGTCGGCTGCCTCCGACTCCTGGCTCTCCATGCCGAACTCTTCGACGGCCTGGTCCATGCCCTTGGCGGCAGCGTCGTTGAACGACTGGTCACCGCGCCCACCCACGTCGTAGGCCATACCGACCTTGATGTCGGACTGGGCGGCCTCGCCGTCGTTGCCGTTGTTGCCGTTCCCGGTGTCCCCGCCGTTGCCCCCGCAGGCGCTGAGGAGCAGGGCTGCTGCCGAGAAAAATGCCGCGGTCTTGGTCATGCGACGCAAGATGGGCCTCCTTGATCGAAGAACGAGGCGCCACGTCCTGGCGCCGAACCAGGGTCACCCTAATACCGCATCCGGTGCCGAACACCCCCGGAGGGGTGGTTGTGGGTCAAGTCGTTATACGCCGGTGACTTCCGCCTCCCCCGTTCGCGGGACCATGGTCCCGTCCGGGGCCGCCGAGCCGTCGGCTCAACCGTGCGACAGCGCCTCGAGCGCGGCCGCCGCGAGCACCTTCGCGCCGATCGCGGTGGCACGCTCGTCGACCCGCAGGTCGCCCTGGTGGAGGTCGTACGTCGCACCGCCGGGAGTCCTGGTGCCGAGCCGGGCCATCGCGCCGGGAACCGACTCGAGATACCACGCGAAGTCCTCGCCACCGAGGCTCTGGGGGGTGTAGACGTGCCCGTCCTCCCCCACGACCTGCTCCACGGCCGCGCCGAGGAGCAGGGTGGACCCGGGGTCGTTCACGACCGGCGGGACGCCCCGGACGTAGTCGATCTCCGCGCGCACGCCGTACGGCGCGACGATCTGCGCGATCAGCTCACGGATGAGCCCCTCCGCCTCGGCCCAGGCGACGGCGTCGAGCATGCGCACCGTGCCGGCAGCCTCCCCACTGGCGGGAATCACGTTCTTGGCCGACCCGGAGCGGATGATCCCCCACACGAGGCTCACGCCGGCGCGGGGGTCGAGGCGCCGGGACAGCGCCGCAGGCAGCTCGGTGACGAGCGTGGCCAGCGCGTAGGTGAGGTCCTGGGTCAGGTGGGGACGGGAGGTGTGGCCGCCGCGGCCGACGAGGCGCACGCTCATCGAGTCGGCGGCACCGGTGAGGGGGCCTTCCCGCAGGCCGATCCGGCCCACGTCGAGGCCGGGGTCGCAGTGCAGGCCGAACACGTGCGCCACGTCCTCGAGGACGCCTCCGGCGATCATCTCCAAGGCGCCGCCCGGCATGACCTCCTCGGCCGGCTGGAAGAGCAGTCGAACTCGGCCCGGCAACGGGCTGCGGGCGTGGACGGCGGCCAGCGCCAGCCCCGCGCCGACGAGCGCCGCGGTGTGCACGTCGTGGCCGCAGGCGTGCGCGATGCCGTCGTAGGTGCTGCACCACGGGTCGTCGGTCAGGTCGTCGACCGCGAGGGCGTCGAGGTCGGCGCGGAGGGCGACCGTCGGCCCGGCCTGTTCGCCCACCTCCGCCACCAGGCCGCTCTGGGGCAGCAGCTGCAGGCCGACCCCGGCCTCCTCGAGCCGCTTCGCGACCAGGGTGGTGGTCCGCTCCTCCTGCCACGCCAGCTCGGGGTGCGCGTGGATGTCCCGGCGCAGCGCGAGCAGCTCGTCGGCGTGGTCGTCGACGGCGGCGAGGGCTTCGGGAACGAGGGAGGGCACGTCAGGTAAGGCTACCCGTCGGTCGGCCCCGGCCCGGCGGGGCGGTTCAGAAGGCGTCGGGTGGGGAGTACACGCCCCACACGTCACGCAGAGCGTTGCAGACCTCACCGACCGTCGCGCGCGCCCGCAGCGCCTCCTTCATCGGGTAGAGCACGTTCTCGTCGCCCTCGGCGGCCTTCTGCATCGCGGCGAGGTGCCTCGCGACGGCGTCGTTGTCACGCTCGGCGCGGAGCTTGGCGAGCCGCTCGCACTGCTGCGCCTCGATGGCGGGATCGACGCGCAGCGGCTCGTAGGGCTCCTCCTCGTCGGAGGCGTACTTGTTGAGCCCCACGACCACGCGGTCGCCGCCGTCGATGTCCTTGGCGATCTGGTAGGCGGCCTTCTCGATCTCGTTCTTCTGGAAGCCGTGCTCGATGGCCTTCACCGCGCCGCCGAGGTCCTCGACCTTGGCCATGAGGACGAGCGCCTCCTGCTCGAGCTCGTCGGTGAGCGACTCGATCGCGTAGGAGCCGGCGAACGGGTCGACGGTCTTGGTCACGTCGGACTCGAAGGCGATCACCTGCTGGGTGCGCAGCGCGAGCCGGGCCGCCTTCTCGGTCGGCAGCGCGATCGCCTCGTCGTAGGAGTTGGTGTGCAGCGACTGGGTGCCGCCGAGCACCGCGGCGAGCGCCTGGACCGCCACGCGGACCAGGTTCACCTCGGGCTGCTGGGCGGTCAGCTGGACCCCGGCGGTCTGGGTGTGGAAGCGCAGCATCAGCGACTTGGGGTTCTTCGCACCGAACTCCTCGCGCATGACGCGGGCCCAGATCCGCCGGGCGGCGCGGAACTTGGCGACCTCTTCCAGGATCGTGGTGCGCGAGACGAAGAAGAAGGCCAGCCGCGGCGCGAACTCGTCGACGTCCTGGCCCGAGGCGATCGCGGCCCGGACGTACTCGATGCCGTCCGCCAGGGTGAACGCCACCTCCTGCGCGGGCGTCGCCCCGGCCTCGGCCATGTGGTAGCCGGAGATCGAGATGGTGTTCCACCTCGGGATCTCGGCGCGGCAGTAGCCGAAGATGTCGGTGATCAGGCGCAGCGACTCCTGCGGCGGGAAGATGTAGGTGCCACGGGCGATGTACTCCTTGAGCACGTCGTTCTGGATCGTGCCGGTGAGCTTGTCGGCCGGGATGCCGGCGTCCTCGGCGACGATCTGGTACATCAGCAGCAGGAGCGCGGCGGGCGCGTTGATCGTCATCGACGTGGAGACCTCGTCGAGCGGGATCCCGTCGAAGAGCACCCGCATGTCGTCGACCGAGTCGATGGCGACCCCCACCTTGCCGACCTCGCCGTGGGAGATCTCGGCGTCGGAGTCGTGCCCCATCTGGGTCGGCAGGTCGAAGGCGACCGAGAGCCCCCCGGTCCCGTGTGCGACGAGCTGCTTGTAGCGCTCGTTGGACTCCTTGGCGGTGCCGAAGCCGGCGTACTGCCGCATCGTCCACGGCCGGCCGGTGTACATCGTCGGGTAGACACCGCGGGTGAAGGGGAACTCCCCCGGGTCGCCGAGCGCGGCGGCCGGGTCGAAGTCCGCCAGCGCCTCGGGGCCGTAGACCGGCCGGAACGGCAGCCCGGACTCGGTGTGGGTCTTCGGGTCCGCCGAGAGCTCGGCGTGCGACTGCGGGGCCTTGTCCTCTGCCATGGACGAAGGGTACGGCGGCTCGGCGTACCCTGCACCGTGAGATGGCTAACGTCACGCGAAGCCGGGTCGGACGCCCCTGGACGCGGCAATAAGACAACGAAACCGTGCGGTAATCGAACTCACAAGGGCGACTGGCCGGTAGCCCGATCACGGCCGATACAGTGCCAGGGTTGCGCTGGAACCCAGCGTCTTCAGTTGTGCTCTTGTGTTCGAAAGGACCTCCCTTGGCCAGCTCACCGGCGGGAACGCTCTACCGAGGCCGCGAGGGGATGTGGTCGTGGGTCGCGCACCGCATCACCGGCGTCACGCTGTTCTTCTTCCTCTTCGCCCACGTCATCGACACGGCGATGGTCCGAGTCTCCCCCGAGGCCTACAACGTCGCGGTCGAGACCTACAAGAACCCCATCGTCGGCCTGATGGAGGTCGGGCTCGTCGGCGCGGTGCTCTTCCACGCCTTCAACGGCATCCGGATCATCCTCGTCGACTTCTGGTGGAAGGGCCCGCGCTACCAGCGGCAGCTGACCTGGGGCGTGCTCGGCATCTTCGTGGTGCTGATGGTGCCCTTCGTGATCCGCCACCTCTCGAACGTGTTTGGACACTGATAGCCATGAGCCTGACTTCGATCCCCAAGCCCCGGTCGACCTACAAGGCCGGCAGGTCGAACAACTTCGAGATGAACTCGTGGCTGTTCATGCGTGGCTCCGGCCTGCTGCTGGTCGTGCTCGTCATCGGCCACCTGTTCGTGAACCTCTGGCAGGGCGACGGCATCCAGCAGATCGACTTCGCCTTCGTCGCCGGCAAGTGGGCCAGCCCCTTCTGGCAGATCTGGGACCTCGCGATGCTGTGGCTCGCGATGCTCCACGGCATGAACGGCCTGCGCACGATCATCAACGACTACGCCTCGCGTGGCGGCACCAAGTTCACCCTCAAGACGCTGCTGTACTTCGCCACGTTCGTGACCGTCGTCCTCGGCACCCTCGTCATCTTCACGTTCGACCCGTGCATCGACCCCGCGTCGACGCTCGAGGTCTGCACCAACAGGTAAGGCGCTGATCTCCATGGTCCAGACCCACAAGTACGACGTCGTCATCGTCGGCGCAGGCGGTGCAGGCATGCGTGCCGCCCTCGAGGCCGGCCAGCGCACCCGCACCGCGGTGCTCACGAAGCTCTACCCGACCCGGTCCCACACCGGCGCGGCCCAGGGCGGAATGTGCGCCGCCCTCGCCAACGTCGAGGAGGACAACTGGGAGTGGCACACCTTCGACACCGTCAAGGGCGGTGACTACCTCGTCGACCAGGACGCCGCGGAGGTGATGGCCAAGGAGGCCATCGACGCGGTCCTCGACCTCGAGAAGATGGGCCTGCCGTTCAACCGCACCGAGGAGGGACGCATCGACCAGCGTCGCTTCGGCGGCCACACGCGCAACCACGGCGAGGCCGCCGTACGCCGCTCCTGCTTCGCGGCCGACCGCACCGGTCACATGATCCTGCAGACGCTCTACCAGCAGTGCATCAAGCACAACGTCGAGTTCTACAACGAGTTCTACGTCCTCGACCTCCTCACCAAGGAGACCCCGGGTGGCACGAAGGCCACCGGCGTGGTCGCCTACGAGCTGGCCACCGGCGAGATCCACGTCTTCAAGGCGAAGGCGATCATCTTCGCCACCGGCGGCTTCGGGAAGGTCTTCCGGACCACCTCGAACGCCCACACGCTCACGGGCGACGGCATGGGCATCGTGTGGCGCAAGGGGCTCCCGCTGGAGGACATGGAGTTCTTCCAGTTCCACCCGACCGGTCTCGCCGGCCTGGGGGTGCTGCTGTCGGAGGCGGCCCGCGGTGAGGGCGGTATCCTGCGCAACAGCGAGAACGAGCGGTTCATGGAGCGCTACGCCCCCACCATCAAGGACCTCGCACCCCGCGACATGGTCGCCCGCGCGATGGCCAACGAGGTGCGCGAGGGTCGCGGCGCCGGGCCGGACAAGGCCTACGTCTACCTCGACCTGACCCACCTGCCGAAGGAGCAGATCGACGCGAAGCTCCCCGACATCACGGAGTTCGCGCGGACCTACCTCGGCGTGGAGCCCTACACCGAGATGATCCCGGTGTTCCCCACCGCGCACTACGCCATGGGCGGCATCCCGACCAACATCAAGGGCGAGGCGCTCCGCGACAACGAGACGGTCGTGCCGGGCCTCTACGCCGCCGGCGAGGTCGCGTGCGTCTCCGTGCACGGCGCGAACCGGCTGGGCACGAACTCCCTGCTCGACATCAACGTCTTCGGCCGCCGGGCGGGCATCTACGCCGCGGAGTACGCCGCGACCGCCGAGTTCGAGGAGCTGCCGGAGGCACCGGAGCAGCTCGTGGTCGACCAGATCGAGATGCTGCGCGACGCCGGTGGCTCCGAGCGGGTGGCCGCCATCCGCGCCGAGCTGCAGGCCACGATGGACATCAACGCGCAGGTCTACCGCGACGAGGGGTCGCTGAAGCAGGCGCTGTCGGACATCGAGGGCCTCCAGGCGCGCTACGTCAACATCTCCGTCCAGGACAAGGGCAAGCGGTTCAACACCGACCTGCTCGAGGCGATCGAGCTCGGCTTCCTGCTCGACCTCGCCGAGGTGCTCGTCGTCTCCGCGCTCGCGCGCAACGAGTCTCGCGGCGGCCACTACCGCGAGGACTACCCCCACCGCGACGACGTGAACTTCATGCGTCACACGATGGCCTACCGGGAGAAGACCGAGGAGGGGGCCGGCCACCGGATCCGCCTGGACTACAAGCCGGTCGTGCAGACCCGTTACGAGCCGATGGAGCGCAAGTACTGATGGACGTCACTGTCAAGATCCTCCGCTACAACCCCGAGGTGTCGGAGGATGCCTCGTGGGAGAGCTACCAGGTCTCGGCCGAGCCGACCGACCGGGTGCTCGACGCGCTCCACAAGGTCAAGTGGGACCTCGACGGGTCGCTGACCTTCCGTCGCTCCTGCGCCCACGGCGTCTGTGGCTCCGACGCGATGCGGATCAACGGCAAGAACCGGCTCGCCTGCAAGACGCTGATCAAGGACGTCAACCCGTCCCAGCCGATCAGCGTCGAGCCGATCAAGGGACTGCCGGTCCTCAAGGACCTCGTCGTCGACATGGAGCCGTTCTTCGACGCGTACCGCTCGGTGATGCCGTTCCTGGTCACCAGCGGCAACGAGCCCACGCGCGAGCGTCTCCAGTCGCAGACGGACCGCGAGCGCTTCGACGACACCACCAAGTGCATCCTGTGCGCCGCGTGCACGACGTCGTGCCCGGTGTACTGGACCGACGGCCAGTACTTCGGCCCGCAGGCGATCGTCGGCGCCCACCGGTTCATCTTCGACAGTCGTGACGAGGGCACCGACCAGCGCCTGGAGATCCTCAACGACAAGGAGGGTGTGTGGCGCTGCCGCACGACCTTCAACTGCACCGAGGCCTGCCCCCGCGGCATCGAGGTCACCAAGGCGATCCAGGAAGTGAAGCGGGCGTTGATCTTCCGCCGCTGACCCAGCCGGAGCCGAAGGGGTACGTCGCCACGACGTACCCCTTCGTCGTACCCGGGAGCCGTCTCAGGTGAGCGGCCGGGGCCGGGTGGCGTGGCTCCAGCGGAGCATCCCGAGGAGTACGACGACCGCACCGATCCCGCCGACGAGGAGCCCGGCGAACATCCAGATGAACATCGCGTCGTAGTCGCCCATGCTGCGCGAAGGGCCCACGATGCTCCCGGCGAGGAAACCGCCGAGCGGGGCCAGGACGGCCAGCACGGCACCGACCACCATCATCCGGATCCCACTGTCGCGGTGGGCGCGGGCCTCGGGCGTCAGCTCCTCGGCCGGGTGAGCGGCGGCTGGTCCGGGCTGGTCGATCATGACGGGCTCCTCCCGTTGCTCGCGGCGTCGGGTAGCTCGGCGCCGGCGGTCCCCTTCGTCGTGTCGGTCACGTGCGGCGTGGGAGGCAGACGATCCATGAAGGCACTCACGATGTCCATGGGGAGGGGGAAGACGACCGTGGAGTTCTGGTCCGCGCCGAGCTCGAGCAGCGTCTGGAGGTAGCGCAGCTGCAGCGAGGCCGGGCTCCGGCTGAGCGTCTCCGCCGCCTGGCGCAGCTCGTCGGCGGCCTGCAGCTCACCGCGTGCGTTGATGATCTTCGCGCGGCGTTCCCGCTCGGCCTCCGCCTCCCGGGCCATCGCTCGCTGCATGGCCTCCGGGATCTCGACGTCCTTGATCTCGACCACCTGCACCTGCACGCCCCAGGGCTCGGTCTGCGCGTCGATGGTCTGCGCGAGGTCCTCGTTGAGGTCCGCGCGGTGGGCGAGAAGCGTGTCGAGGTCGGCACGACCCACCACGGAGCGCAGCGTCGTCTGCGCGATCTGGGAGGTGGCCACGGCGTGGTTCTCCACCGCCATCACCGAGCGGACCGGGTCGGTGACCTTGAACAGCACCACGGCGTTGACGCGCGCCGGCACGTTGTCCTTGGTGATCACCTCCTGGGGCGGGATGGTCAGCGTCACCACGCGCAGGTCCACCCGCACCAGCTTGTCGAGACCGGGAAGGATCAGCCGCATCCCCGGCTGCAGCGGCTCCCGCAGCCGGCCGAGGCGGAAGGCCACCCCGCGTTCGTACTCCCGCAGGACCTTGACCGACAGCGCCAGGACGACGAGCAGCCCGATGACGACTGCGACGACGAGCATCTGCCAACCGTTCACGACGCACCTCCCAGACGGCTCCAGCCGGCGGGACGTTCCCCCGCCTCACGAGCGACCTCGGCCGCCGCGCGACGGTCGCTCCCGTAGGTCGTACGACGCCGGGTCGCTGCCGCGGTGGCGGCCGCCGCGGCCGCGACCGTGTCGTCGAGCGCCTCGACGCGCACGTGCTCCGGGAAGCCGGCCTGCGACCGCCGCAGGTGTGACCACAGCGGCCCGCCGGCCAGGGCGACCAGGGCGGCGGTCGCGGCGAGGGCCGCGCGCTCGGTGCCACTGCGCTCCCCCAGCATGCTCAGCAGCGGCCAGGCGACCGCGAGCACCGCGATCGCGCAGGCGATGCCGCGGTGGAAGCGCTCGGCCTCCGAGCTCGGCCAGGGATCCACGTTGCGGGTGACCTCCCTCCCGTGCTCGGACGTGGTGCACGTGGCCTTGACCGGGCAGGCGTTGCAGACGGTGGGGCTGGCGCGGTAGCGCATGACCCGGTTGTCCGGGTCGAAGGACTGAGGCCACAGCCACTGGTCCTCCGGGCAGACCCAGGCGTCGTGGTCCTCGTGGTAGGCGAACGCGCCCGAGCGCCACCCCTTGCTCCGCGCCGCGGTGCGGCGAGCGGCGAGGTCGAGCCCGTAGGCGACGAGCAGGAGGAAAGCGGCGTAGCCGACCCCGAGCCACACCCCTGCTCCCAGAGCGGCGGTCATGGCGTCGCCCCTCGGTCCGGCCCGGTCCCCTGGTCCGACGGTGCCTCGTCGACCCGGCGGTCGGAGGCGTACCTCGACCCGCCCGACCCAGCCGTGCCGCCACCGCCGGCCGCCGCAGCGACGGGCTCCTGCTCTACGAACAGCGCCTCCTGCGGCACCTCCAGAGTGGTCGAGGCGATCCGGTGCCGGACGCCGAGCCAGGCGATCCACAGGAACGGCAGCACGCCGCCGCCGATGAAGACGATGTCGCCGGGCATGCGCAGCCACTCGAGCAAGGCGTTCCCGGGGGTCGTGATGAAGTTCAGCGACCGCGCCTCGTAGTAGCCGTCGTTGACGGAGTGCCACAGCTGGATCACCCCGAGCGGCAGCAGGGTCGCGAAGACCATCCAGGCCAGGCCCAGGTTCAGCGACCAGAACGACAGCTTCGCGAGCTTGTCGGGCCATCGGTGCGCGGGGATGAGGTAGCGCAGCGCGAAGAGCGCCAGCCCGACCGCCATCATCCCGTAGACGCCCATCATCGCGCCGTGCGCGTGGTTGGCCGTCAGGGCGGTGCCGATCTGGTAGTACGACACGATCGGCAGGTTGATCAGGAAGCCGAAGACACCCGCGCCGAGGAAGTTCCAGAACCCGACGGCGACCAGGAACATCACCGCCCACCGGTGCGGGAACGGCGCCGAGGTGCGCGACTCCTGGCGGGACCCGAGCTGCAGGAACGTCCAGGCCTCGACGGTCAGGAAGGTCAACGGGATGACCTCGAGCGCGGAGAAGAACGCACCGAGGGCCATGTGCTCCACGGGCGTGCCGGAGAAGTAGAGATGGTGCATGGTGCCGATGACGCCGCCGGCGGAGTAGAGGATCACGTCGAGGAAGATGATGCCGAGGGCGATCCGCTGCCGCACGACCCCGAGCATCACGAAGATGTAGGCCACCATCACCGTGGTGAAGAGCTCGAGGAAGTCCTCGACCCACAGGTGGACCACCCAGAAGCGCCAGAACTCCGCGACGGTGAGGTGGGTCGTGGTCCCCGCGAGCATGCCGACCGCGTAGAACGCCGGGATCGCGAGGCCGGCGTAGAAGAACAGCCACGGCATGTTCGTCGGGTGCTCGGTCTTCAGGCGCGCCCGGATGCCGCGGTAGATGATCGCGATCCAGATGAACATCCCCGCCGCGAGCAGGCCCTGCCAGACCTTCGGGAGGTCGAGGTACTCCCACTGCTGGTCCCACAGGGGCGAGCCCTCGGCCCAGTCGACACCGAAGATGCTCAGCGCCTCACCGGTCATCGACCCGGCGACGACGAGGGCGACGGCCCCGAGCAGGCCGTAGGTCAGCAGGTGCTGGTTCTTCGGCTCGCGGCCGGAGATGAAGGGGGCGAGGAAGATGCCGGCGGCGAGGAAGGACGCCGCCGTCCAGAACAGCGACAGCTGCACGTGCCAGGTCCGGGCGAGGTTGAACGGGAGCAGCTGGGCGAGGTCGAGACCGAAGAAGCTCGCCGTCTCCGCGCGGTAGTGCTCGACCGCGGCACCGAGCAGGGCCTGTGCCAGGAACAGCACCGCGACGACCAGGAAGAACCAGGCCGTGGCCCGTTGCGCAGGGGTGACCGCGACCTCGCCCGGCTGCTTGAAGGCGAGGGCCGGCGCCTCCGCGCTGTGCCAGCCGATGCGCTGGCTCCAGCGGCCGTAGACGGCGAACAGCACGCCGGTGCCGGCGAGCAGGGCGACCAGCGACAGGCCGCTCCAGACGATGATGTCGGCCGTGGGCCCGTTCTCCACCAGCGACTCGGGGGGCCAGTTGTTCGTGTAGGAGTAGTCGTGCCCGGGGCGTTCGGCTGCGGCGGCCCACGCCGTCCACGAGAAGAAGGCGGTGAGGTCACGGATGTCGTCGGGGTCGGTGATGGCGTTCGGGATGAGCCCGTACTTCGTCGTCTCGGAGCCGAAGTACGCCGCGTAGTGCTGCTGCAGGGACTCGAACGCCGCGACCTGCTCGTCGGTGAACTGCAGGGTCCCCGTCGACTCGTCGTACCTGTTCGTGCGGAGCATGGTGGTCAGCTCATCGCGCGGGTCGCGCACCCCCGAGGTCTCCAGGGAGTCGAGGATCTCCGTGGCGGACCGACGCAGGTAGTCCGCGGTGTAGTCGGGACCGAGGTAGCCACCGTGACCGACGATGGACCCGTACTGCTGCAGGCCGCGGCGCAGGAAGATCTGCTGACCGGAGGTGATGTCGTCCCCGCTGAAGACGACCTGCCCGTCGGCGTCGACGACACGCTCGGGCATCGGCATGGAGTCGGTATAGGTGCGGAACGCGAGCAGCCCCATGACGAAGAACCCGAAGACCATGACCAGGGCCACGCCCTGGACCCAGCCCTTGCTGGCCGTCATCTCGGTGCGCTGACCTGCGCGCTGCGGTGAAAGCTGGACCATGGAAGACCCCTTTGCCGGAAGGCGCTCCCGGGGCGCAGCAGTCCGCAACCCCGCTTTGTCCGGCAAGGTAGCGAAAGTCGGCGAAAACCGGAACTAGCGGTATCGGCTCGTCTCTGCTACGGCCGTTACCGCGCACGTCGTCCCGAATGAGGACCTTCGTCCCCTGAAGTCGGCGGTACGGCGTGCCAGGATCGGCGACATGGAGCACACCTATGACCTGACCGTCACCTGGACCGGCAACCGCGGCGAGGGCACGACGGGCATCAAGGACTACGACCGGGACCACCTCATCGCCGCCGAGGGCCACGAGGACATCGTGGGCACCGCCGACCCGGGCTACCTCGGCGACCCGACGAAGTGGAACCCCGAGCAGCTGTTCACCGCCGCGATCGCCCAGTGCCACATGCTGTGGTACCTCGGGCTGTGCTCCCGCCGGGGCGTCGTGGTCCACGAGTACGTCGACGCGGCCGTCGGCACGATGGTCGCCGAGACCAACGGGAAGGCCAGGTTCACCCAGGTCGTGCTCCGCCCCCGGATCGTGGTCGGCGCCGAGGACCAGGTGGAGGCCGCGACCACGCTCCACGACAAGGCCCACGAGATGTGCTTCATCGCCCAGTCGGTGAGCTTCCCCGTCACCGTCGAGCCGGAGATCACCGTCCGCTGACGGCGGCTCAGGGGATCGCGGGGTTGTTCCCACCGCTGACGACCACCACGGCCGTCGCTCCGGGCTCGGCGTCGAGACGCCCGGCCATCACCGCGGCCAGGGCGGCACTCGCGCCCGGCTCGGCCAGCACGCGCACCCGTTGCCAGAGGAACCGGCGGGCGGCGAGCAGCTCCTGCTCGCTCACCAGCACCGACGTGGTGCCGCGCGCCTGCGCGGTCTCGAAGGCCAGCCGGCCGATCTGGGGTGGCCCGAGGGAGTCCGCGGCCGTCCCGGCAGAGGGGTGCGCCACCGGACGGCCGGCCTCCCGGGCGACGTGCAGGTGCGGACACAGCTCGGTCTCGACGGGCGTGACGGGGACGTCCTCGAGCGCCGCGCTCGTCCCGGCGTAGAGCCCTCCCCCGCCGCAGCCGACGAGGACGTGCTCGACCTCGGGCACCCCGCCGGCGATCTCGAGGCCGACGGTGCCCGCTCCGCTGACGGTCTGCACCGTGTCGTAGGGGTGGACCACCGGCAGGTCCTCGCGCTCGGCGAGCTCCAGGCAGGCCTCGAGAGCGGCCCCCACGTCGCCGTCCACGGCGTGCAGGCGGCCGCCGTACTCCTCGATCCGCCCGATCTTCTCGGGTGTGGCGGACGAGGGCACGAAGATGTCGGCGCCGAGCCCCGCGCGTCCGGCCGCCCAGGCCACCGCGGCCCCGTGGTTCCCGCCGGAGGCCGCGACCACCCGTCGCGCCGACGGGTCGAGGCTCATCACCGAGTTGAGCGCGCCGCGGGCCTTGAACGACCCGGTGTGCTGGAGCAGCTCGAGCTTGAGCACCACCCGGTAGGGGACGTCGAGCTCGTCGCCGTGGAGGACGAGGGTGGGGGTGTGCCGCACCTTCTCGCCGAGGCGAGCGGCGGCGCTCTCCACGTCCGAGCGGGTCGGCAGGCTCATGCGACGGCGTCCTCGCGATCGCCCCTCGTGTCGTCCTGGGGACCGTCCTTCCGGCCTCCCGCCCGCCAGGCCCGCCACCCCAGCCGGCCGAGGTAGCCCGCGATCACGAGGTTCACCACGATCAGCACGATGTGGGCGACGAAGTAGCCGGTGGTGCGGTCCTCGCCCCCTGCCCAGGCGTCGTAGAGGTTGCGGGTGAAGTTGGCGTAGCTGTAGACGTTCCAGACCGCGATCAGCAGCAGGACGACGGCGTGCTTGCGTTCGAGCCTCACCCCTCCATCCTGCCTGCCCTCACCTACCGACCCGACGCCGGACCCGCGTGAGGACGGCAGCCGCCGCGAGGCCGGAGCGTCGTACGGCGGCGTGCGGACCCCTGCGGAGCTCGGGGCCGGGCGATGCCTCCGGGTCCTCCGACACCACCGCCGCAGGGGCGGGCACCAGGGACTCGCTGTCCGCCTCCGAGAACAGCGGCTCCTCCTCGAGCCGCCGTACCTCGCTGGCGACGGGGCCGGTCCACGCCCAGGCCGCGCTCAGCATCACCAGCCGCGAGAAGTAGTTGATCCACACCACCACGATCAGCGAGACGCCGAATGCCTGGAACGCCGGTCGCTGGGTGGTCAACGTGATCAGCAGCCCGGCGACCGACTTGAGCACCTCGAAGCCCAACGCCCCGATCAGGGCTCCCTGCCACATCGCCCTCCGCGGGATCGGCGGACGTGGGACCAGCGCGAACATCGTCAGCAGGAGAAGCGTCGTGGCGAGGACCGCAGCGCCATGCGTGACCACCCACAGCAGCACCTCGGCGAGGAGGTGATCATAGACGGCGAGCCACCGCAGGATGCCCTCGGAGAACCATGACATCGTCCCACTCAGGCTGACCGACAGCACCAGCACGACTCCGAGAACGACCAGCATCCCGAGGTCGCGGACCTTCCCGACCACGAACCCGAGACGGTCCTCGGCGGTCACTCCCAGCATCTCGCCGAGGGCCCGCCGCATCGCCGAGACCCACGCCAGGCCGGTGTAGAGCAGACCGAGGAGACCGAGCGAGACCGAGGCGCCGGCGTAGATCTCGAAGGTGGTCAGCGAGATCTGGTTCGGGCCGGGGCCGATGAGGTCGGGGAAGATCGCGTCGATCGCGTCCACGAGCTCGGTGCGCGCCTCGGGGGCGACCGAGCTGAGGTAGCCGATCACGAAGAACGCGAGCGCGAGCAGCGGGAAGAACGACAGGAAGCCGAAGAAGGCCACCGCTGCGGCGTGGGCGTTGCCGTTGCGGTCGTCGTAGTACTCGAAGGTCCGCAGCCAGTGGTCGAGGACCGGGCGACGCTCGCGGAGCGCACGGGCACGGGCCGACGCGCGCTCCGTGAGCGAGGGCATCAGCCCCCCTGGGGTCCTGTGAGCCGGAAATCGCGCGTGGGCTGCCAGCCGACCTCGGGGTCGTGCGCGTAGAGCAGGAAGTGGTCGGCGTCGAACTCCGCCTCGAAGTCGGCGAGCTCCTCGAAGGCCCGGTCGAGGAGCTCGTCCTCGAGCTCGTGGGCGATGGTGACGTGCGGGTGGTACGGGAAGGTCAGGTCGGTGCTGAGCGGCCCCTGCCGCACGGCGAGGGCGAGCTGCTCGCAGGAGGAGATGCCGCGTACGACGGTCACGAACACGACCGGGGAGACGGGCCGGAAGGTGCTGGTGCCCCGGAGGTGGATCCGGAACGAGGGCCGGGCCGCTGCGGCCTCGGCGAGGTGCTTCTCGACGGCGGGAAGCTCCGCCTCGTCGACCTCGAACGGCGGCATGAGCGTGATGTGCGTCGGGATGCCGTGGGCGGTCTTGTCGCCGAGCCCGGTGCGGTAGTCCTGGAGCTGGGGCCCCCAGGGCTCCGGCACCGCGATGGCCACTCCGATCGTCGTCACGCGGAGAACCCTACCCGCCGGCCACCGGCACGAACCCGACCCGTTCGTACACGTCGGCGAGCGTCCGCTCGGCCACCTCCCTGGCCTTCTGCGCGCCCCGGCGCAGGACGTTGTCGAGCTCCGCGCGATCCTCGAGCAGCTGCAGCGTCCGGTCCCGGAACGGGGTCACGAACTCCACGACCACCTCGGCGAGGTCCTTCTTGAAGTCGCCGTAGCCGCGCCCGGCGTACTCGTCCTCCAGATCGGTGATGGCGCGACCGGTGAGGGCGGAGTGGATCGTGAGGAGGTTGGAGATGCCGGGCTTCTCCTCCTCGTCGAACCGGATGTCGGTCCCGCTGTCGGTCACCGCCGAGCGGATCTTCTTCGCCGACCGCTTCGGGTCCTCGAGCATCTCGACGATCCCGCCCGGCGACGAGGCCGACTTCGACATCTTCGCGTGCGGCTCCTGGAGGTCGAGGATCTTCGCGGTCTCCTTGAGGATGAACGGCTCAGGGAGGCGGAACGTCTTCTTGTAGCGGTGGTTGAACCGCTGCGCGAGGTCGCGGGTCAGCTCGAGGTGCTGGCGCTGGTCCTCACCGACCGGGACGTACTGCGGCCGGTAGAGCAGGATGTCGGCCGCCATCAGCATGGGGTACGTGAACAGCCCCACCGAGGCCGCACCCTCGCCCCCCTTGGCGGACTTGTCCTTGAACTGGGTCATCCGGCGGGCCTCGCCGAAGCCGGTCAGGCACTGCAGGACCCAGCCGAGCTGTGCGTGCGCGGGGACGTGCGACTGCATGAAGATCGCCGAGCGGTCGGGGTCCACGCCGGTGGCGATCAGCTGGGCCGCGGCCCGCAGGCTGCGCTCACGCAGCAGCTTGGGGTCCTGCTCGACGGTGATCGCGTGCATGTCGGCGATGAAGAAGAACGGCTCGAAGTCGTCCTGGAGGGTCACCCACTGCCGCAGCGCGCCGAGGTAGTTGCCGAAGTGGAACGAGTCGGCGGTCGGCTGGATCCCGGAGAGGACCCGGGGACGCGCGGTCGGCTGGGAGGTGGGGGCGGCCTCAGACATGCCTGGCATTCTGTCAGGCGGGCTCGGCCGGCTCCGCGGGAGGCTGCAGCGGCACCGGCTCGTCCGGGATCGTCGTGACGACCACCCGCGACACCCGGCGTCCCTCGACCTCCTGGACCACGAGCCGGACCCCCTCGTGGTCCACGTGGTCGCCCGGTTCGGGCAGCCGGCCGAGGCCGGAGACGATGAAGCCGGCCACCGTCTCGTAGGGTCCCTCCGGCAGCTCGACCCCGGTCTCGTCCTCGAAGTCGTCGAGGTTCAGCAGCCCGTCGACCTCGACCTCCCCCGCGGCCCGGCGGGTGGTCTCGGTCTCCACGACGTCGTACTCGTCGCGGATGTCGCCGACGAGCTCCTCGACGAGGTCCTCCATCGTCACGATGCCGGCGGTGCCGCCGTACTCGTCGGCGACGATCGCGAGGTGCGTGCCCTCACGCCGCATGTCCGCGAGGGCAGCGAGGACGGGCCGGGTCGACGGCAGCACCAGCGGCTCGCGGATCAGCTCGCCGACCCGCACCGAGCGCCCCGACATCTCGGGGTCGAGGAGGTCCCGCACGTGCACGAAGCCGACCACGTCGTCCACCGACGCCCGGGTCACCGGGTAGCGGGAGTGCGGCCGGGTGAGGGCGTACCTCGCCGCCTTGTAGACCGGCGTGCTCGCGTCGAGGAAGTCGACCTCGGTGCGCGGGATCATCACCTCGCGGATCTGCCGGTCGCCGGCCTCGAAGACGTCCTCCACGATCCGCCGCTCCTCGTCCCCCAGCGTCTCGTGCTGGTGGACGAGCTCGCGCAGCTCCTCGTCGGTCATCTGCTCCTTCTGCGCCTCCGGGTCGGCGCCGAGGAGCCGCACGACGGCGTTGGTCGACTTCGACAGCAGCCAGATGACGGGGCGGGTGACGCGTGAGATCCGGTCGATCATCGGACCGAGGGCGAGCGCGAACGCCTCCGAGCGTTGCAGGGCCAGCCGCTTGGGCACCAGCTCGCCGAAGACCAGCGACAGGTAGGAGATGGCGACGGTCACCAGTACCAGGGCGGTCGCACCGGAGAGCCCCTCCGGCAGTCCCCAACCCACCAGGACCGGCGCGAGGTCGTCCGACAGCGTGGCGCCACCGAACGCTGCGGAGAGGAAGCCCGCCAGGGTGACGCCGACCTGCACCGAGGACAGGAACCGGTTCGGGTCGGCGTTGAGGTCGGCGACCGTGCGGCCGCGGCGGCTCTTCTCCGCGAGCGCGCGGACCTGGCTGTCCCGCAACGACACCAGGGCGATCTCGGCGGCCGCGAAGACTCCCCCGATGAGCACGAAGGCGACGACCAGGCCGATGTTCGCCAGCACGCCGCTCAAGGTCTTCGGCCCTCGTCCATGCCGAGAGGATATGGGTTTGCCCCGGTCGGGGGTAACCGGCAAGGTTTCCCGGCATGGGGTTCGCGATGACCTTCCCGAGGGACGTGCCGAGGCTGACCGACGGCGTGGTGACGCTGCGGGCCCACACCGCCGACGACGTACAGGCGTTGTACGAGCAGGCCACCGACGCGGTGATGCTGCGGTGGACGACGGTGCCGGACCCCTCGACCCTCGAGACCGCGCGGGAGTTCGCGACGCAGGTCATCCCCGACGGGTGGCGTGCGGACCGCGAGTGGCAGTTCGCCGTGGACGCGCCCGGCGACGACGGGGCCGCCCGGTTCCTCGGCAGCGTGTCGCTGTGCAACGAGGGCCTGGGTCGCGCGGAGATCTCGTTCGGTGCGCACCCGTGGGCGCGCGGCCGCGGCTACGTCGTCCGCGCTCTCGAGCTCCTGCTCGCGTGGGGGTTCGAGGAGAAGCAGCTGCGCACCGTGCTGTGGCGCGCCAACAGGGGCAACTGGGCCTCCCGGAAGCTCGCGTGGCGGCTGGGGTTCTCCTTCGACGGCACGATGCGCCAGTGGCTGCCGCAGCGGGGTGAGCTGTACGACGGGTGGGTCGGCACCCTGCTGGCCGGGGAGCCGCGGCTGCCCCGCCACCGCTGGTACGACGTCCCGCGGATCACCGGCCGAGACGTGCTGCTGCGCGAGCTCCGTGAGTCCGACGTACCCCGCATCGTCGAGGCGTGCTCCGACGAGCGCACGACGTACTGGCTCACGCAGATGCCGGTGCCCTACACCGATGCCGACGCGTTGGACTGGCTGGAGCAGATGCGCGGGCTGCGCGCCACGGGCGCCGGCATCGCCTGGGCGGTCGCCGGCCCCGAGGACGACCGGCTGCTCGGCGCGATGAACGTGTTCGACGTCTCCACCGACGAGGGCTCCGCGGAGGTCGGCTACTGGCTGCACCCCGACGCCCGGGGCCGCGGCCTGGCCACCGAGGCGACCGCGCTGCTGGTGCGGCACTGCTTCGTGCCCGAGGAGGACGGCGGCCTCGGGCTGCGGCGGGTGCGGGCGTTCACCGCCGACGGCAACACCGCCTCGTCGCGGGTGCTGACCGCCAACGGCCTCGTGCCCACCGGCCGCCACCGCGAGGCCAAGCGGTTGCGCGACGGCCGCTACGTCGACCTGCTCCACTACGACCTGCTGGCGGTCGAGCACCGTGACTGACCCGCTGTCCGCGCCCTGCCCCGGCCGGGCGATGCGGCCCCGGCGCCCTCACTTCACGGCGCGCAGGGACAGGTGCCCCATCAGGCAGCCCCGAACGATGCCGTAGGCCGGCCGCGTGTACGCCGGCGCCACCCAGTGCAGACCGTCGGGCAGGTACCAGTCGTAGCGCGCCGTCTCGTCGTAGCACCGGAAGTCCACCCACCGGAACCCTGCGGCGTCCATCTGCCGGCGCAGCGTGCGCATGGAGTTGAGGCGGTACTCCGGCGGGAAGTGGTGGTCGTGGACCTCCTCGTGCCCCTCAGCCGCTCGAGCACCCGGTCGGACAGGCCGAGGCGGCTCAGCGCCCACGTGCTGGCACCGAAGCACTGCCGCACGTTGGGGGTCAGCGCGAAGAAGGTCCCGCCCGGCCTGAGCACGCGCGAGCACACACGCATGAACGCCTCCGGATGAGCGACGTGCTCGAGGACGTACACCGCGAAGGCGGCGGCGAACTCGCCCGGGTGCTCGTCGGCGAAGAGCTCGAGAGAGGTCAGGTGCCTCTCCCGGAGGGCCCCGTTGCGCGCGATCGCCCCGTCCGGGTCCACGCCGACGAGGCGGACCTGCTTGCGGGTCAACGGCGTCAGCGCTCCGGAGCGGCTCACGCCCGCACCGATGTCGAGCACACGGTCCCCGGGCGCAACATGGTGGCCCTCGGCCTCACCCGCCGATGCCCGGCGCGCTGCTGTTCCCGTCCGTGCGGATGGGAACGACGCGTCCCCGGCCAGCACGAACGCCGTTGCCGTCCGTGTGGACGGCAACGGCGTTCGACGTACGGTCGAGCGGGCCTAGCCGAGCCGGGCCAGCACCTCGTTGAAGGTCTTCGACGGCCGCATGACCGCGGTGACCTTCTCCTCGTCGGGGCGGTAGTAGCCGCCGACGTCGGCGGGGCTGCCCTGCACCGCGAGCAGCTCCTCGTTGATCGTCGACTCGTTCTCGGCGAGCGCCGATGCTAGGTCGGCGAACGCCGCGGCGAGCTCCGCGTCCTCGGTCTGGGCCGAGAGCTCCTGCGCCCAGTAGAGCGCGAGGTAGAAGTGGCTGCCCCGGTTGTCGATCTCCCCCACCTTGCGGCTCGGTGACTTGTTCTCCTCGAGGAAGGTGGCCGTGGCGCGGTCGAGGGTGTCGGCGAGGATCTGCGCACGGGCGTTGCCGGTGCTCTGCGCGAGGTGCTCGAAGCTCACCGCGAGCGCGAGGAACTCACCCAGGCTGTCCCAGCGCAGGTGGTTCTCCTTCACCAGCTGCTGCACGTGCTTGGGTGCGGAGCCGCCGGCGCCGGTCTCGAACAGCCCGCCGCCGTTGATGAGCGGGACGATCGAGAGCATCTTGGCGCTGGTGCCGAGCTCCATGATCGGGAACAGGTCGGTGAGGTAGTCACGAAGCACGTTGCCGGTGACCGAGATGGTGTCCTCGCCCTTGCGGATCCGCTCCAACGAGAACGCCATCGCCTCGGCCGGGGCGAGGATCTCGATCTGGAGGCCCTCGGTGTCGTGCTCGGCGAGGTACTCCCTCACCTTCGCGATCAGGTTGGCGTCGTGGGCGCGGCCCTCGTCGAGCCAGAACACCGCCGGGGCCCCGGTGGCGCTCGCCCGGTTGACCGCGAGCTTCACCCAGTCACGGATCGCGACGTCCTTGGTCTGGCAGGCGCGCCAGATGTCGCCCTCGCCGACGGTGTGCTCCAGAAGAGCGGTGCCGTCCTCGCCGACCACCCGGACCGTGCCGGCAGTGGGGATCTCGAAGGTCTTGTCGTGGCTGCCGTACTCCTCGGCGGCCTTGGCCATGAGGCCGACGTTGGGCACCGTGCCCATCGTCGCCGGGTCGAAGGCGCCGTTCGCGCGGCAGTCGTCGATCACCACCTGGTAGATGCCGGCATAGCTGCTGTCGGGGATCACCGCGAGGGTGTCCGCCTCGTTGCCGTCCGGACCCCACATGTGGCCCGAGGTGCGGATCATCGCGGGCATCGAGGCGTCGACGATGACGTCGCTCGGCACGTGGAGGTTGGTGATGCCGCGGTCGGAGTCGACCATCGCCAGCGCCGGCCCCTCGTCGAGGCCCTGCTTGACCGAGGCGGCGATCGCGTCGCGCTGCTCGGCGGGCAGCTTCTCGATCTCCTTCAGCAGCGTCCCGAGACCGTCGTTGGGGCTGATGCCCGCGGCCGCGAGCTCCTCGCCGTGCTCGGCGAAGAGCCGGGGGAAGAACGCCCGGACGACGTGGCCGAAGATGATCGGGTCCGAGACCTTCATCATCGTGGCCTTCAGGTGCACCGAGAACAGCACGCCCTCGGACTTCGCGCGGGCGATCTGCTCGGTGAGGAACTCGCGCAGCGCGGCGACGTGCATCACGGTGCCGTCGACGACCTCGCCGGCGAGCACCGGGAGGGACTCCTTCAGCACGGTGGTCGAGCCGTCGTCGCCGACCAGCTCGATGCGCAGCGTCCTGTCGTGGTCGATGACCACGGACTTCTCGTTGTTGCGGAAGTCGTCGGCGTCCATGTGTGCGACGTTGGTGCGGGAGTCGCTGGTCCACTCCCCCATCCGGTGGGGGTGCTTGCGCGCGAACTGCTTGACCGATGCGGGCGCACGCCGGTCGGAGTTGCCCTCGCGCAGGACCGGGTTGACCGCGCTGCCCTTGACCTTGTCGTAACGGGCGCGGAAGTCCTTCTCCTCGTCCGTCCTCGGGTCGTCCGGGTAGGCGGGCAGGTCGTAGCCCTTCTCCTGCAGCTCGGCGATCGCCGCCTTCAGCTGCGGGATCGAGGCGCTGATGTTCGGCAGCTTGATGATGTTCGCCTCTGGCGTGGTGGCCAGGTCGCCGAGCTCGGCGAGCGCGTCGGAGATCCGCTGCTCGTCGGTCAGCCGCTCGGGGAACAGCGCGATGATCCGTCCGGCGAGCGAGATGTCGCGGGTCTCGACGTCCACGCCGGCGGTCGAGGCGTAGGCGGAGATGATGGGCAGGAACGAGTAGGTCGCCAGCAGGGGCGCCTCGTCCGTGTGCGTGTAGATGATCTTCGAGTCCGTCACCGGAGGCTCCGTTCCGACTGCGAGAAATATTTCTTGACGTCAAGATATCTCATGGCGGGCGTACGTCGACCGCGGTACCCCATCCTGCCCTGGCCCAACCGCGCTGGCGAGGTGCGACGGCCACGGGCTCCCCCGGGCCCGACGGCGGCCCGACGGCGGCCCGACGGCGGCCCGACGGCGGCTCGACGGCGGCTCGACGGCGACCGGCCCCGGGGGCGTGCGACCCGCGCCGGGTCGTGGCAGGGTGCCGACAAGAGGTCCCTGCGAGACGAGGAGTCGCGATGAGCACCACCCCCGCGGTCGTCGAGGTCACCCGGAGGATCGAGGAGAGCAGGGCACTGGACGCTCCTGCGGCCCTGGTCCGACGGGTCGCGGACCGGCTGCTCGCCGATCCGGCGCGGCGCGACGCCCTGCACGGCACCTGGCTCGGCCACGCCGTGCACCCGGTCATGACCGACCTGCCGGTCGGGTTCTGGACAACACCGTCGCGCTCGGCCTCTACGCCGCGTCGTACCGCGCACGCCGCGGCGGGCGACACGGCCGCGGCGTGCTGCTCGGTGTCGCCGGAGGCGCCGCCGCAGGAGTGGGAGGCTACCTCGGCGGGCACCTGACCTCGGCGCGCAAGGTGTCGACCCGTCATCCCGCTTTCGAGGACTCCGCGACGTCCTCGGCGCCTCTCACCTGACAACCCGCGTCGTCGCCGGGCCCGCCCTCGCTGCTAGCGTCGGAACGGTTCCGCGCGTAACCCGTGCGGCGCACGCCCCGACCAGATCAAGGAGTCGTCGTGAGCAACACCCCCGTCAAGGTCGCCGTCACCGGTGCCGCCGGCCAGATCGGCTACAGCCTGCTCTTCCGCATCGCCAGCGGTGCCGTCTTCGGGCCCGACACCCCCGTCGAGCTCCGCCTGCTCGAGATCACCCCCGCGCTCGGCGCGCTGGAGGGCGTGGTCATGGAGCTCGACGACTGTGCGTTCCCGACTCTCGCGGGCGTCGAGATCGGCGACGACCCGAACACGATCTTCTCCGGCGTGAACCTCGCCCTGCTCGTCGGCGCCCGCCCCCGCACCAAGGGCATGGAGCGCGGCGACCTGCTCGAGGCCAACGGCGCGATCTTCACCGCCCAGGGCAGGGCGCTCAACGACAACGCTGCCGACGACGTGCGGATCCTGGTCACCGGCAACCCGGCGAACACCAACGCGCTCATCACGATGAGCAACGCTCCCGACATCCCCAAGGAGCGGATCACCGCACTGACCCGCCTGGACCACAACCGCGCGCTCTCGCAGCTGGCCGCGAAGACCGGCGCGACGGTCAACGACATCAAGAAGATGACCATCTGGGGCAACCACTCCGCCACGCAGTACCCCGACCTGTACAACGCCGAGGTCGGCGGCCGCAACGCCGCCGAGATCGTGAACGACCAGGCGTGGATCGAGAACGACTTCATCCCGACCGTGGCCAAGCGCGGCGCGGCGATCATCGAGGCGCGCGGCTCCTCCTCCGCCGCGAGCGCGGCGTCGGCCACCATCGACGCCGCCCGCGACTGGCTGCACGGCACCGCCGAGGACGACTGGACGTCGATGTCGGTCCACAGCGACGGGTCGTACGGCGTCCCCGAGGGCCTGGTCTACTCCTTCCCGGTCACCACAAAGGACGGCAGCTGGACGATCGTCGAGGGCCTCGAGGTCAACGACTTCTCCCGCCGCAAGATGGACGAGACCGCCGCCGAGCTCGCCGACGAGCGCCAGGCGGTCCAGGAGCTCGGCCTCATCTGAGTCCCACTGCCTGCTCCACGACGGGGCGTCGGCGCCGTACCCCGGCCGTCGGCGTCCCGTCGCCGCACCCCCCGCTCACCCTGGTCACCCCTCCCTGGGGGTGAGGCGCGAGGGCGCGGCGCGTGGTTAGCGTCGCCACAAGGTCGTCCCTCGACCACGTGGACGGGAGTCACACCATGAGAAGTGCACGCCAGGCAGCCAAGGACCTGCTCGCCCCCGGCCGGGGCATCCTCGTCGCCGACGAGTACGTCGACCGCACGATCGCCAGGGCCGGTGCCTCCGGCCGGGGCCCCACGTGCTCGGCCGCGGACTACCTCGACGTCGCCCTCGACAGCTGGGGGCTGGAGAACTACCTGGCCGGCGTGCTGCTGACCCCGGGGACGTTCGCCGGAACCGAGCAGCTTCGCACGCTCAAGCAGTACCGCGAGGGCACCGCCCCCCTGCTCTTCGGGGTGCGGATGGACGCCTCGCGCACCCGCCCTGGTCCTGACGGGGGCCCGCCCCCGGACCTCGACGCCGTCCGGCGCGACCTCGCCGACCACCGCCTGCTCGGGGCCCGGTTCGTGGAGTGGCGGGCCAACATCGACCCGCTGACGGTGCAGAAGGGCCAGGTCCACGTCGACGCCGCGGCGCTCGCCCAGGGGGCCGCCGCCTCGCAGGCCGAGGACGTACTCCCCGTGGTGACCGTCGCGATGCCCGACCTGGCCTCCCAGAGCCAGGCCGTCACCCAGGCGGTGACCGCGAACGCGCTGCGGCGGCTGTTCGAGGAGCTCGAGCGTCTCCACGTCGACCGCACCGCCCTGGTCCTCCGGACGAACATGGTCCTTCCGGGCGACCAGCACCGTCACCAGCCCTCCCCCGCCGAGGTCGCCTCGGCCACGCTGCGGATGGTCCGCGAGACCGTGCCCGACGACGTGGCCGCGATCGCCTACCTCTCGGGCGGTCAGGACATCGACCAGGCCGCCGCGAACCTCGGGGCGATCACCGAGGAGGCCCGATCGACCGGCCTGCGTCCGCGGACGACCTTCGCCTTCACCCGCGCCCTCGTCGCCGGGTCGGTGCGCTCGTGGGCCTGCGACCCCGAGCGGGCGCCGCAGGCCCAGCGGGACCTCGTGCAGAGCTGCCGACTGGCGAGTCAGGCGCTCTCGGGATCCAGCTCGCGGGCGCTCTCGGTCTGAGGGCCCGCCCCGTCCGCGGGGGACTCCTCGGCCGCGTCGTCGAACACGCTGCTGCCGTAGACGTCCTCCGCGGTCAGGGTCACCAGGTCCGCCTTCGTCAGCGGCCGCTTGAGCTCCACGAGCCGCTTGGCCTGTCGGAGCCGGCAGCGCTCGACGGCGTTGCGGACGCTGCGGGCGTTGCTGAAGCGGGGCTGCTGCATGCGCAGCTCGAGGTACTCCGAGAAAGCCTTCCGGGCCGCGTCGTCGAACGAGAAGTTCTCGTCGGCCACCATCAGCTCGGCGATCTGGACGAGCTCGTCGTGCGAGTAGTCGTCGAAGGCGATGTGGTGCGGCACCCGTGACGACAGGCCGGGGTTCGCCGAGAAGAACGTCTCCATCCGGTCGGGGTAGCCGGCGAAGATGACCACCAGGCTGGCCCGCTCGTTCTCCATCTCCTGGAGGAGGATCTCGATGACCTCCTGGCCGTAGTCCCGCTCGTTCTCGGGTCGGTAGAGGTAGTACGCCTCGTCGATGAAGAGAACGCCGCCGGCGGCCTTGGCGATCGCCTCCTTGGTCTTGGGGGCGGTGTGGCCGATGAACTGGCCGACCAGGTCGTCACGGGTGACCGTGTGCACCTTGGCGTTGCGGATGTAGCCGAGTGCGTGCAGCATCTCGGCCATCCGCAGCGCCACGGTGGTCTTGCCGGTGCCGGGGCCGCCGGCGAAGCTCATGTGCAGGGTCGGCCGGGACGACGCCAGCCCGAACTGGCGCCGGGCCCGGTCGACGAGGAGCAACGCAGCGATCTCGTGCACCCGGCGCTTGACCCCCGCCAGGCCGACCAGCTCGGCGTCGAGCCGAGAAAGCGTGTCCTCGACGCGTAGGCGCGCCTCGTCGGCCGAGAGGTCGAGCACGGCGTCGTCGGCGAGCACCTCCTCGGTCTCCTGCGCCTCGGACGCGGCACCGTTGGCGGGGTTGGCCGCCGTGGGTCCCGTCGCGCCCGGGCGGTAGAACCCGAAGCCCTGCTGGCCGGTCTTGGAATCACTCATCTGTCGTTGCTCCTCGTCGTCGGGACCGGGTCAGTCCCGGGCGTACCTGCGTCCGGCCGGCGCCTGAGCGGCGTAGGACTGGACGGAGTAGCTCTGGCGCCGGTCGCTTCCCTCGGTGCGGGCCAGGTAGAAGCCCGGCTCCTCCTCGGGCCGCTGCACCAGGAACTGCATCGCGGTCGTCTGCCGGCCGAGCGTGGCGTCGTACGCCAGCACCCGGACGTAGTGGTTCGGGAACGTCGCCCGGCAGGCGTTGATCTCGCTGATCACCCCGTCCGGCTCGTCGAGGTCGAACAACGGCAGCCCCCACATCTCCCAGTAGATGTTGCGGGGGTGCGGGTCGTCGGTGAACTCGATGGAGATCGGCCACCCGTTGAGCAGGCCGTAGCGCACCTGGGCGGCGATCTCGTCGTCGGTGAGCTCGGGAAGGTAGGAGAAGGCTCCGTGTCGTAGGTACATCTCTCTCGTCTCCTAGACGCTGGCGGTGGGAACTGAGTCAGGGGCGTCGGTCGAGGCGTAGTCGAAGGTGACGTCGCCCCAGGTGGCCAGGGCCACCTCGAGGGGACGGCAGTGCTCTGCCGCCTTGCGCAGGATGTCGGGACCCTCCCGGAGGAAGTCGCGACCCTCGTTGCGGGCCTTGATCATGGCCTCGAGCGCGACCCGGTTGGCCTCCGCACCGGCCGAGATGCCGAGCGGGTGGCCGATCGTGCCGCCACCGAACTGGAGGATGGTGTCCTCGCCGAGGTAGTCGAGCAGCTGGTGCATCTGGCCGGCGTGGATGCCGCCCGAAGCGACCGGCATGACACCGGGCATGCTCGCCCAGTCCTGGTCGAAGAAGATGCCGTTGGCGTGGTTCGTGGGGATGTGGTCGTCACGCAGGGTGTCGTAGAAGCCCTTCGTGGTGGCCGGGTCGCCCTCGAGCTTGCCGACGACCGTGCCGGCGTGCACGTGGTCGACACCGATGAGGCGCGCCCACTTCGCCAGCACCCGGAAGCTGACGCCGTGCGTCTTCTGGCGCGTGAACGTCGAGTGGCCGGCGCGGTGCAGGTGGAGCAGCACGCCGTTCTTGCGTGACCAGTTCGCCATCGACTGCATCGCGGAGTAGCCGATGGTCAGGTCGATCATCACGACGACGCTGCCGAGCTCCTTGGCGAACTCCGCCCGCTCGTACATCTCCTCCATCGTGCCGGCGGTGACGTTGAGGTAGTGGCCCTTGATCTCGCCGGTGTCGGCCATCGCCTTGTTCACGCCCTCCATCGAGAAGAGGAAGCGGTCGCGCCAGCGCATGAAGGGCTGCGAGTTGATGTTCTCGTCGTCCTTGGTGAAGTCGAGCCCACCGCGGAGGCCTTCGTAGATCACACGGCCGTAGTTGCGCGCGGAGAGGCCGAGCTTCGGCTTGATCGTGGCGCCGAGCAGCGGACGGCCGTACTTGTTGAGGTACTCCCGCTCCATGACGATGCCGTGGGCCGGACCCTGGAAGGTCTTGACGTAGGCGACCGGGATCCGCATGTCCTCGAGGCGCAGCGCCTTGAGCGGCTTGAAGCCGAAGACGTTGCCGATGATCGAGGACGTCAGGTTCGCGATCGAGCCCTCCTCGAACAGGTCGAGGTCGTAGGCGATGTAGGCGAAGTACTCGCCCGGCCGGCCCGGCACCTCGTCCACCCGGTAGGCCTTGGCCTGGTAGTGGCTGTTCGCGGTCAGGCGGTCGGTCCACACGACCGTCCACGTCGCGGTCGAGGACTCGCCGGCCACGGCGGCCGCGGCCTCGATCGGGTCGACCCCGTCCTGGGGCGTCACCCGGAAGACGGCAAGGACGTCGGTGTCCTTGGGTTCGTAGTCGGGGTTCCAGTACCCCATGCCCGCGTAGCTCTGGACCCCCGGGTCCCAGCGGTCCTTCGTCGCCTCTGCCATGTCATGCCTCCTGGACGTGTCGTCGGCCGGTGCGGCCACCACCAGCATCAGCGCCGCCATACCCCAAGCACAAGTGAATGGTTATTGTGAACTGTTAATCGATCTCTTAATCTTTGACGTATCCTGACCGTCATGAGCGCAGTGACCTGGGGACGAATGCACACATTCCTCGCCGTCGTCGACCACGGCAGCGTGCGAGCGGCGGCGACCGTCCTGCACGTCACCGAGCCGGCGGTCTCAGCCGCGGTGTCGGCCCTCGAGAGGCACCTCGGCACCGCGCTGCTCGCCAAGGAGGGGCGGGGCGTCCGGGTCACCGACAGCGGGCTCGTCTACGCGGGCTACTGCCGCCGGATCCTCGGCCTCGTCGACGAGGCCCGCACCGCGGTCCGCTCCGCGGAGGGAGGGCGGCTGCGCATCGGTGCGGTCTCGACCGCCAGTGAGTACGTCATCCCCCCGCTGCTGGCGTCGTTCCACCGCCGCTACCCCGACGTCGACCTGAGCCTGTCGGTGCTGCCGCGCGACGAGCTGTTCGCCGAGCTCGGCAACCACGGCACCGACCTGGTCGTCGCAGGACGGCCGCCCCGCGGTTCGGGCCTCCGCACGCGGGCCCGCCGTCCCAACCGGCTCATCGTGGTCGCGGCGCCCGGCCGCTTCCCCCGGCCGCTCACGGCCACCTGGCTGCTTCGGGGGCCAGGTTCGGGCACCCGCGACACCACCCTCGGGCTGCTCACCCAGCTCGAGGCGGCCCCGCCGGTGCTGACCCTCGGGACGCACGGGGCGGTCTTGGCCGCGGCCCGCGAGGGGCTCGGGGTGACCCTGGTCCACGCCGACGCCGTGCAGCGCGACCTGGGGCAGGGCGTGCTCGAGCAGCTGGCGCTACCACGCACACCGGTCGACCGGCCCTGGCACGTGGCCACCGCCGACTCCCCCACCCCGACCGCCGAGCTGTTCCTGGCCCACATCAGCTCCGCCGACGACGTGGGCGGGGAGGCGTTTCACCTGCTCAACCGCCCTCAAGGGTGAGTCGCACCCGGCGGCGGTCGCGGCACCGTGAGCAGGGACCGCACACCGCAACGCCAGGAGGACCCATGTCGCAGCTCAACGATGTCGCCACCCAGATGGTCACGGGAGGACGCGGCATCCTCGCCGCGGACGAGAGCATCAAGACGATGTCCTCCCGCCTGGAGGCCGAGGGCATCGAGGCGACCGCCACGAGCCGACGGGACTACCGGGAGCTGCTGCTCACCGCCCCGGGGCTCTCCGCGATGGTCAGCGGCATCATCCTCTCCGACGAGACCTTCGGCCAGACTCTCGCCGACGGGCGGCCCTTCCCCGAGGCGTGCCGCGAGCGCGGCGTCCTGCCCGGCGTGAAGGTCGACACCGGCACCTCTCCGCTGCCGAGGGGCGAGGGCGCTCTGGTCACCGAGGGCCTCGACGGTCTCGGCGCCCGGTTGGCGTCGTACGCCGAGCGCGGCGCGGCGTTCGCGAAGTGGCGCGCGGTCATCGACGTGACCAGCACCAGTCCCTACGCGCTCGAGGCCAACGCCCACGCGCTGGCCCGCTATGCGGCGCTGTGCCAGGAGCACGGCATCGTCCCGATCGTCGAGCCCGAGGTGCTCTGCAGCGGCCCGCACGACCTCGGCACCTCCGCCGAGGTGACCGCCGCCGCGCTCGACGAGGTCTTCGACCAGCTCGAGCGCCAGCGCGTCGACCTCGCCGGCATCGTCCTCAAGCCGAACATGGTCACCGCCGGCCTCGACGGCCCGCCGACGACCTCCGAGACCGTCGCGGCGACCACGATGAACGTCCTCGGCCAGCACGTCCCCGACGGCGTCCCCGGCATCGCGTTCCTCTCCGGGGGCCACTCCAACGAGCAGGCATGCACCTACCTCGGCGCGATCAACGAGCTCGCCGGATCCGCACCCTGGTCGCTGACGTTCTCCTTCGGGCGGGCCCTGGTCAGCGACGCGCTGCGCACCTGGAAGGGCAGGCCCGAGAACGTCGAGGCCGCCCAGCAGGCCCTGCTCGACAACTGCCGGCGAGCCTCGCAGGCCGTCGGACGTCGGCCCGCCGCCGCAGCGGTCTGACGTCCAGCTCCCCACCGGGCGATCCACCTCCGCCGACCTGGACCACGCCGCGGTCGTGCTGGTCCTCGAGGGACCGGGAGTCGTCAGTCCTGGCAGAGGCAGAAGGGGTGGCCCGCAGGGTCGAGGAAGACCCGGAACGTCGTGCCCGGCTGGTGCTCGTGCTTGGTCGCGCCCAGCTCCAGGACGGCGGCCTCGGCGGCGTCGAGGTCGTCGACGACCACGTCGAGGTGCATCTGCTGGGGCCTGTCCTGGCTGGGCCAGACCGGAGGCGTGTAGTCCTCCACCTGCTGGAACGAGATGCACTGGCCGTGGTCCGCGCGGACGTCGACCCAGTCGTCGGACGGGTCGATCTTCCAGTCCAGCATCGCGCCGTAGAAGGTCGCGAGCGCACCCGGGTCGGGACAGTCGATGACGATGGTGGGAAACCGAGCGATAGCCATGGCGGCCACGCTAGGTCCCATTCCGGACGATGCACGACCGGTTCGCGAACCGACGTACTCTCAGAAGCCCTCGCCAACCGCTCTACCGAAGCGCGCCGCCAGCTCCTTCACCGCGGTGCGCAGCTCCTCGCCTCCTTCGACCCGGAGCTCGAACGGCAGTCTCGCCAGCCACTCCTGGGCGTACATCGCCGGGTTGCTCGTGCTGCCGACGAGCACGCATCCCTCACCCGAGGGCTCGAGCCGGCCCATGGGTGGTCGCACCCAGCGCGCCACCTCCTCGACCGGGGCGTCGAACGCGACGCGGGTCGGGAACTCCCATCCGAGACCGAGGTGCTCCTCCAGCGCGGCCACCGGGTCGAGGTCCTCGGGCCGCTTGAAGACCTGGTCGGTCTCGTGGACGGCCTCGACCCGGTCGACCCGGTAGGTGCGGATCGCGTCCGCACGGAGGGAGTGGCACAGCAGGTACCAGCGACCGTGACGGACGACGACCGCCCACGGGTCCACCTCGGCCTGCCACTCGTTGCCCGACTCGCTCCGGTAGGAGACCAGCACGCGGCGGCGGCCGGCGACAGCGGTGACGAGCGCGCTGGTGATGGCCGGGTGAGGGCGAGCCGAGTCCCGGCCCGGTGTGGCCGCAGCGTGCTCACGCAGGGCCGCCGCCTGCCGCCCGACGGTCTCGGGCAGTGCCCGGACGACCTTGCTCAGCGCAGAGCCCACCAGGTCGTCGGGGTCGAAGGTGTGGCCGTCGAGCACGGCCATGACCAGGACGAGCGCCTCGGCCTCGGTGAAGGACACCGGAGGCAGCCTCGTCCCGCGTCCGAGCCGGTACCCGCCGTACGGTCCCCGGACCGACTGCACGGGGATGCCCGCCTCCCGCAGGATCCCGACGTACCGCCGGGCCGCCCGCTCCGTGACGCCCAGTCGGCGGGCAAGCTCGGCGGCCGTGGTGCTCGGGCGGGTCTGCAGGACCTCGAGCGCGCGGAGTGCTCGCGCCGTCGGGCTGAGATCGGTCGCCACGCGGGCAGACTACGACTCACGCGCACGAACCGGTAGCAGACCGTCCGGATTGTCTCCTAGCGTGGTGGTCCCTGCCCCACGAGAGGACTCACCATGGACATCGTGTTGGTCGCCGGCCTGTGGCTCGACGGCTCCGCCTGGGACGACGTCGCCCGGACGCTCGAGGACCTCGGTCACCGGCCGCTCCCGGTCACGCTCCCCGGCCAGGGCGACGGAGCGACCTCGGCCACCCTCGACGACCAGGTGGCCGCCGTCCTCGCCGCGGTCGACGGCGCGCCCGCCAACCCTCTGGTGGTGGGGCACTCGGCCGCGTCCTCCCTGGCCTGGCTGGCCGCGGACGGGCGGCCCGAGAAGGTGGCGAAGGTCGCCCTCGTCGGCGGCTTCCCCTCGAGCGACGGAAGTCCCTATGCCGACTTCTTCGAGACCGACGGAGGACTGATGCCCTTTCCGGGATGGGGGCCGTTCGAGGGGCCCGACTCCGATGACCTGGACGAGGAGACCAAGCAGCGCATCGCCGCTGCTGCGATCCCCGTGCCCGAGCAGGTGAGCAAGGGCCGGGTGCGCCTTCAGGACGAGCGCCGGTACGACGTCCCCGTGGTGCTCGTCTGCCCCGAGTTCAGCCCCGCCGAGGCCCAGGGCTGGATCGACGCGGGCGAGGTGCCCGAGCTCTCCAGGGCGAGGAACGTCGAGCTCGTCGACCTGGACTCGGGTCACTGGCCGATGTTCAGCAAGCCCGCCGAGCTCGCCCTGCTGCTCGCCGGCGTCGCCGAGGCCTAGGCCGCAGGGCTGGAGGTGGCTCCGGATCCTCGGGGTGGCGTACCTGCTCCTCCTGGCAGTCCGTCTCGCCACCGACGCCTGACGACGGCCCCACCCCCGGGGCCCTGTGTACGTTCGTCCCCATGGGTGACGAGAAGAGCATGCGTGACCGGATGCTGGCCGGCGAGGCGTACATCGCCGACGACCCCGGGATCGCCCGGGACTCGCGACGCGCCCAGCGCCTGACCCATCTGGTGAACACGCTCGACCCCACCGACCACGCGCGACGCAGGGACCTGCTGACCGAGCTGCTCGGCGCCTTCGGCGCGGACAGCGAGATCCGCCCGCCGCTGCAGTGCGACTACGGCCACCGCACGTTCTTCGGCGCACGGAGCTTCGCCAACTGGGGGCTGGTCAGCCTGGACGTGGCCACCGTGACCATCGGGGACGACGTGCAGATCGGCCCCAACGTCCAGCTGCTCACCGCGACCCATCCCCTCGAGGCGGGGGCACGCAGAGACAAGTGGGAGGCGGCCGAGCCGATCGTCATCGGCGACAACGTATGGCTCGGTGGCGGCGTCATCGTCTGCCCGGGCGTGACCATCGGCCCGGACACCGTGGTGGGTGCGGGCTCGGTCGTCACGAAGGACCTGCCCGCGGGCGTCCTCGCCGTCGGGAACCCGGCCCGCGTCATCCGCGCGCTCGACCGAGGCGAGGCATGACGGGCGACCGGCTCGAGCAGGCCGCCCCCGAGGTGCGCGACCGGGTCCGCGCCAGCTTCGACCGTCAGGGGCTGATGAGCCACCTCGGCGCCCGACTCACCCACATCGGGCCCGGGCGGGTGCACATCGCGCTGCCCAGCCGACCCGAGGTGACCCAGCAGCACGGCTACTTCCACGCCGGTGCGACGAGCTCGGTCGCCGACAGCGCGGGTGGCTACGCAGCCTTGACGCTGTTCCCCGAGGGCAGCGAGGTGCTCACGGTCGAGTACAAGATCAACCTCCTCGCCCCGGCCGTGGGTGACCACCTCGAGGCCGTCGGCGAGGTCATGCGCTCCGGCAGGACCCTGACGGTGTGCACGCTGGAGGTGTTCGGCGTGTCGGGCGAGCAGCGTTCACTCGTCGCCGCCGGCCAGCAGACCCTGATCCGGCTGGACGCCAGGACCGAGCGGTGACCCCGGTCCTGGTGCCCGGCCGGGGGCTACTTCACCTCGGAGCGCAGCACCAGGTGCAGCCCGACGGCAAGCGGGAGCACCAGCCAGACCAGGCCCGAGGTGCACATCTGGGCCCACTGCTCGGAGGTCATGTGCCCGGTGAACAGGCCCGACGAGGCGTAGTTGAAGTCGAGCCACGGCCCGTTGTCACGCCACCACTCCTGCGTCGACGCCAGGGCACTCGAGACCGTCGGCAGCGGCAATGAGTAGACGAAGCAGGCCACGATCGCCCCGGCGGAGCTCCTGGTCACCACGCCGAGCATCAACCCGATGAGCAGACCGAGGACGTTGGCCAGGACGATCAGGCCGAACTCCTCCCACGACACGTTCCAGGTGGTCTCGACACCCGCGATCGCCGTATCGACGACGTTGCCGACCGCACCGACCGCTGCGGCCACGAGCATGGAGGCGACGCCGATCCCGACCGCACACACCGCCTTGGCAGCGATCACCCGGCCCCGGCGCGGCACCAGGGTGAACGTCGTCAGGCCGGTGCGCTGGCTCCACTCGCTGGTGACGGAGAGGATCGCGATCATCGGCAGGATCACCGCGATCGGAAACCCGATGGCGGACGCGAAGGTCTCGTAGTCGAGGGCCTCGTCGGGTGCGAAGACGGTCACCGCCGCCGTGGCGAGGACCGCCGTGACCCCGATGCTGGTCATCAGCCAGAAGCCGGACCGCGTGTCGAACATCTTGCGCAGCTCGACGGAAAGGATGCGGCGCATCGGGATGCGCCCGGTGACGGCGTTCTCCCTGCTCCGGCCGAGGCGGGCGCCGCCGGCTCGAGGTGGGTGGTGGTCATGCTGCTTCTCCTTCGGATGCCCGGTCGCCGGATGTGTTGTCACGCCGGCTGCCTGCGGTCAGCTCGAGGAACATCTCCTCCAGCCCGGCTCCGTCGGCCGGCCGCAGCTCGGTGAGGACGAGGCCGAAGGCACGGGCGGCCTCGCCGACCTGCACCGCGGGAGCGTCGACGTGGATCGCGCCGTCGGTGTCGAGGCGGTGGGCGATCCCTTCCTTCGTCAGCGCCCGGGCCAGCGCAGCGGGCTCGGTGCTGCGGGCCAGGGTGCCGTCGCCTGAGAGGAGCTCGACCTTGGTGCCCTGGGCGACGATCCGGCCGTTGCCGATGACGACGATGTCGTCGGCGATCGTCTCGATCTCGTGCAGGAGGTGCGACGAGAGGAGCGCGGTGCCACCCTCGTCGGCGAAGTCGCGGAGCAGGTCGCGCATCCAACGGATTCCCGCCGGGTCGAGCCCGTTGGCCGGCTCGTCGAGGACGAGGACCACTGGCTCCCCGATGAGGGCGGTGGCGATGCCCAGGCGCTGGCGCATCCCGAGCGAGTAGTGGCGCACCCGGCGGTCGGCCTCGTCCTCGGTGAGGCTCACGCGGTGCAGCATGCGCTCCACCCGGTCGGCCGGGATGCCCATGGTCCGCTGAGCGAGGGTCAGGATCTCCCGCCCCCATGGTCGCCCGCTGCGAGGGACTCGTGGCGCCCGACCTCGACGAGGCAGTCCGCTCTCCGCCCCTGAGGCCCCGTCCGTGCGGCTGTGACTCGCGGCGCGCGACCATCGGGCCCCGCGGCGGTTCGTCGCGCCAGGAGATCCCCCAAATCCCTCAGTGCCGCGCCATCCCCCTATCGCCGCTTGCGCATGGTCGACGGTGTGTTCGCCTCAGCCTTTGCGGCTGCGACGGTGACGTGCACTCCGGCGTTCGTCGGACCGGTGTCGCCGGGGTCGATGAACTCGAGCCGCCACCCCGTGAAGGTGCGCGTGATCCGCCATCGCCGACCGGAGCTTCCGGACCCTGTGTAGACGCCGTCCTTCTCGCGGAACTCGATACTCACCTGCGACCTCGGGACGACATGGACGTCTGCCTTCCGCCGGCGATGAGAGCGGCCCTACCTGGGCGACGCGACCTCCGACTGCCTCGAGGCTACGCGAACACGGGGCCAGGCGCAGGGAGCGCTCACCCGGTCGGGGCCAGCGGCAGCTCGACCATGACCGCGGTCCCCCGCTCCTCGGCCGAGTCGATGCGCAGGGTCGCTCCGATCAGCGCGCAGCGTTCGGCGATCGTCGCCAGGCCGTAGTGCTCGCCGAACTCGGCGGTCCCGGTCTGCTCCCGCACCGCCTGGGCGTCGAAGCCGACCCCGTCGTCGGTGACGCTGAGCACCAGGGAGTCCCCCACGCGGCGGATCGACAGGACCGCCCTCGTCGCCTCGGCGTGCTTGACCGCGTTGTTCACCGCCTCCTGCGCGATCCGGTAGAGGACCGCGGCCATGTGGTCGGGCACCTCCCCGATCTCCTCGGCCGTGTCGCCACGGAACTCCACCTCGATCTGGGGGACGTTCTGGGTCAGCGACTCCAGGGCTGCCACCAGGCCCAGGTCGTCGAGCATCAGGCTGTGCAGGCCGGAGATCGCGGCGCGCGTCTCGTCGTAGGCCAGCCCCGCGAGTCGTCGCGCCGCCTCGATCTGGGTCTTCGGTCCCGCGACGGCAGGTGTGCTGCGCTCCAGCGCCGACAGCGCGGTGTCGGCCGCCGAGAGGTGGAAGGCCAGCGAGGCCAGGGCCTGCGTCACGCCGTCGTGGAGGTCCCCGGCGATGCGGCGCCTCTCCGCCTCCTGGGCGGAGATGGCCTGGGCGATGAGCTGGTCGCGCTCGGACCGGTGCTCCTCCGCCGCGCCGAGCAGGCCCTGGGCGTACAGCCGCAGCCCGAGCAGGTCCGCACAGCGCTGGATCCCTTCCCGGTCCTGGGAGGTGAACCCCTCGGAGCTGCGACGGTGCACGGCGACCACGGCGACCACTGCCGCGCCCATGGCGTGGGCCGGCACCACCAGGCGGGAGATCGTCTCCTCGGGGCCCAGGCCGAGCAGGCGCCGGTGGGCGGGGTTGCGCGGCGAGTCGTCCACGATCGCCACCGGGCGGCCGTTCAGCGCCACGAGTCCGGTGACGCCGTACCCCACCGGGATCCGGAGCGCGGGCTCCTCGGCCTTGGGGGCGGGGTAGGCCGCCCCGACCTCGAGCTGGCGGCGTTCGGAGTCCACGAGGAACACCACCGCGCCGTCGGCGGAGAGCATCTCGGTGAACAGCCGAGCGGCCGCGGGAAGGTCGACGGCGCCGGGGGCGAGCACCAGGTCGTGCATGCCCTCGGCACCCGGCCTCCCCGTGGCGTCCGCACTCCCCGGGCCGGAACCGGCCGGAGGTGGGCTCATCGGAAGAGCCCCTCGCGCAGGGCGACCGCGACCGCTCCGCCTCGGTCGGAGACCCCGAGCTTGCGGTAGAGGCCCCGGATGTGGGTCTTGACCGTGTCCTCGCTGACCACGAGCTTGGCGGCGATGCCTTTGTTCGAGTGGTTGGAGACCAGCAGGGCGAGCACCTCGCTCTCGCGCTGGGTCAGGCCCAGGTGGGCGCCGGGCCAGAACTCGCCGGCGTTGATCCGGGCCGCCGACATCGCGATCCTCCCGGCCAGGGCCGGGTCGATGACGACGTCACCGTCCATCACCCGGCGCAGGTGGGTGACCAGCTCGGCCCCGTCCACCCGCTTGAGGATGTAGCCGGAGGCACCGACCCGCAGGGCCTGGTAGAGGTACTGCTCGTCCTCGTAGACGGTCAGGAAGACCACGTGCGTGTCGGGGCTGACCGTCTTGGCCTGCCGGCACAGGTCCAGGCCGCTGTCCTTGCCGAGACGGATGTCGCACAGCAGCACGTCCGGACGCTCGGTGGTCACCAGGGACATCGCCTGCTCGAGGTCGGTCGCGGTGCCGATCACGTCGACGTCGTCCTCGAAGTGCGACAGCATCGCCTTCACACCGTGCAGCACCATCTCGTGGTCGTCGACCATGACCATGCGGATCGGGGGCTTCGCCATACCCCCCAGCGTATGTGATGGCGCCCACACCGTCTCCACGACGTCCGCCGTCAGGAGCGGGTCATCACCGGAAACACCCTCAGGGGTGAGTCGCGCCACGCCCCCGTCGGCTGTCATGGAGATCCGACCCCGACGGACAAGGACCGCGATGAGCCCCACCCACCGCACCCTGGTCGTGCCCTCCGTACTGCCCGCCGACTTCGCCCGCCTGGGCGAGGAGGTCGCCGAACTCTGCGCTGCCGGCGTGGACCGCATCCAGTGGGACGTCATGGACGGCGTGTTCGTGCCGAACCTGACCTTCGGCCCCGACGTGATCGCCGCGGCCCGGGAGCACTCCACGGTCGGCTTCGAGGCGCACCTGATGGTCGTCAACCCCGACGAGCTGCTCCACCGCTACGTCGAGGCCGGCTGCGAGCTGGTCATCGTGCACGCCGAGGCCTGCACCCACCTGCACCGCACGCTCGGCAGGATCCGCGAGCTCGGTGCCCGGGCAGGCGTCGCCCTGAACCCCCACACCCCTGCCGACACGGTCGCCCACGTGCTGTCCGAGACCGACCTCATCCTCCCGATGACGGTCAACCCCGGCTTCGGCGGCCAGGCCTACATCCCGTCGGTGGAGGCCAAGGTCGGGCAGCTGCGCCGGATGATCGACGAGTCGGGCTACGACATCGAGCTCGAGGTCGACGGCGGCATCACCGACAAGACCATCGACGGCGCCGCCGCGGCCGGAGCCGACGTGTTCATCTCCGGGAGCTGGCTCTACGGCTGGCCGGCCGGCAAGGCCGACGGTGTCCGCGAGCTGCGCGAGCGCGCCGACCGTGCCCGGGGGATCCACACCGAGGAGGTGGCCTGACATGACCATGACCGACCTGAGCGCCGAGGCCAGCAGGACGACCGATGTCGACCGGCTGGCGGTGGACACCATCCGGTTCCTGGCCGCCGACATGGTCGAGCAGGCCCAGAGCGGCCACCCGGGCATGCCGATGGGTGCCGCTCCGATGGCGTGGGCGCTGTTCAGCCGTCACCTCAAGCACGACCCCAGCGACTCCCGCTGGCCCGACCGCGACCGGTTCGTCCTCTCGGCCGGCCACGGGTCGGCGCTGCAGTACGCCCTGCTGCACCTCTTCGGCTACGACCTGCCGATGGAGGAGCTCAAGCGGTTCCGCCAGCTCGGCTCGGCGACCCCCGGCCACCCGGAGTTCGGGCACACCGACGGCGTCGAGACCACCACCGGCCCCCTCGGCCAGGGTCTGGGCACCGCGGTCGGGATGGCCGTCGCCGAGCGGATGCTCGCCGCGCGCTACCCCGACATCACCGACCACCACACCTATGTGATCGTCGGTGACGGCTGCCTCATGGAGGGGATCAGCCACGAGGCAGCCTCGCTGGCCGGCCACCTCCGCCTCGGGCGCCTGGTGGTGCTGTACGACGACAACGAGATCACCATCGACGGCGGCACCGACCAGTCCTGCACCGACGACGCCCTGGACCGGTTCGCCAGCTACGGGTGGCACGTCCAGCGGGTCCAGGACGGAACCTCCGTCGACGCGGTGGACGCCGCGATCACCCGCGCCAAGGACGACCCGAGACCGAGCTTCATCGCGGTCCGCACGGTCATCGGGCACGGCGCCCCGGGCATCGAGGGCACCCCGAAGGCCCACGGCGCCCCCCTAGGCACCGAGGTCCTCGCCGCGGCCAAGGAGCGCGCGGGCTTCCCCGCCGAGCCGTTCACGGTTCCCGACGAGGTCCGCAACCGGTGCGCCGAGCTCGCCGAGGAGGGCGCCGCCCGCCACGCCGCGTGGTCCGCGGAGCTTGCTGCGTTCGAGGCGGCGAGCCCCCAGGCAGCGGCCACCTGGCGCCGGGCCCAGGCCGGCGAGCTGCCCGAGCACATCGACGAGGTGCTGGCCGGCGTCGAGGTCGGCGTCAAGCGCGCCACCCGTCAGTCCTCGCAGGCGGTGCTCCGCGCGCTGACCGCGGCGATGCCCGAGCTGGTCGGCGGCTCCGCCGACCTGGCCGGGTCCACCGGCACGGCGACCGGCCAGCCGGCCGTCACCGCCGACGACTTCTCCGGCTCGGTGCTGAACTTCGGGGTCCGGGAGTTCGGGATGGCGGCGATCCTCAACGGGCTCTCGCTCCACGGCGGGTTCCGCCCCTACGGCAGCACCTTCCTGGTCTTCAGCGACTACCTGCGGCCGGCCCTGCGGCTCTCGGCGCTGATGCGCCGGCCGGTCGTCTACGTGCTGACCCACGACTCGGTCGCCGTCGGCGAGGACGGCCCCACCCACCAGCCGGTGGAGCACGTGGAGTCCTTGCGGATGATTCCCGGGGTGCAGGTGCTGCGCCCCGCCGACGACCACGAGACGGTCGCCGCGTGGCGGGCGGCGCTGGACTACGCCGACGGCCCGACCGTCCTCGTGCTCACGCGCCAGGCCGTCGAGCCGCACGCGACCCCCGACGTGGGTCCCGGCTTCGTCCGGGAGTACGGCGCCCGCGTGGTCGTGCACGAGGACCACCCCGAGGTGGACCTGCTCGCGACGGGCTCCGAGCTCGACCTCGCCGTGGGCGCCGCCGAGCTCCTGCGAGACGACGGGGTCGCGGCACGGGTGATCTCGGTACCGTGGAGGGAGCGGTTCGTCGCGCGCCGCGACGCCTTCGGCACGGCCCCCGTGACGGTGAGCGTCGAGGCGGGCGTGCGGGCCGGCTGGCGCGGCGTCGCCGGCACGGGCCAGGTCGGCATCGACGAGTTCGGTGCCTCCGGCCAGGGCAACCACGTGCTCGCCCACTTCGGACTCACCCCCGGGGCCGTGGCCGACGAGGTCCACGCCGCCCTGGCCACTCGCAACGACGCGACCGACCGCCCTGCCAAGGAGGAGTAGCCGCCATGCCGGACAAGATCATCAAGATGACCCGGTCGTCGCAGGACGACAACAGGCCGCGCCCCGTCATGCTCGCCATCGCCGGCGACTCCGCCTCCGGCAAGACCACGCTCACCAAGGGCCTGGTCGAGGCGATCGGCGAGGACCGCTGCACGTCGATCTGCGTGGACGACTACCACAAGTACGACCGCGCCGAGCGCAAGGAGCTGCCGTTCACGCCGCTCCACCCCGACTGCAACTACATGGACATCCTGGAGCAGCACCTGCAGCTCCTCGCCCTGGGTCGGCCGATCCTGAAGCCGGTCTACGACCACAGCACGGGCACCTTCACCCGGCCCGAGTACATCGAGCCCAAGGAGTTCGTGATCATCGAGGGGCTGCACCCGCTCTCGACGAAGCTGACCCGGGCCTGCTTCGACGTGAGAGTCTTCCTCGACCCCCCGGAGGAGATCCGTCGGGAGTGGAAGGTCAAGCGCGACACCGGCAAGCGCGGCTACACCGTCGAACAGGTGCTCGCCGAGCTCGAGCGCCGGGAGCCGGAGTCGGAGGCGTTCATCCGCCCGCAGCGCCGCCACGCCGACATCGTGGTGCGCTTCGCGCCGATCACCTCGCGTCAGGACCCGCCGGGCACGCCCCTGTCGGCGGAGTTGATGCTGCGGCCGACGATCCAGCACCCGGCGCTGGCGAACGTGCTGACCGACGACCACCGCACCGCGATGCACCTGAAGATCATGCGTGACCAGGACGGCACCCCCACCGACTGCCTGCACGTGCACGGCCACGCCTCGACCGAGGAGGCCAAGCAGCTCGAGAAGGTGATCTGGGAGGAGCTCGCCTCCAACGGCGGCCCGCCGGAGAAGCTCGGCGAGATCAACCCCGGGGAGCGCAGCGAGCCGCTCGCGCTGACCCAGCTGATCCTGCTCTACCACATGCTGATGTCCGAGAAGGAGCGGCCCGGCAGCTGAGCGGTTCGGGCGCGGGGCCGGCTGAAGCACCGGACCCGCGCTTCAGCCGGCCCCGCGCTGGTCGGGTACGACGATCGCCAGCACCACCAGGGCGACCCCGGCGAGGAGCATCAACGCCACGTCCGCCCGCTTGCGGCGCACCCGGAGCATGCCGGCCTTCCGGTCGGGCAGGACCAGGCGGCCGGCCGCACCGCCGATCAGGCTCGCCCCCATCCACACCACCCCGGTGCGCCAGGCCCCGAGCACGGTGATCGCGAGGCCGGTGAGGGCGGCGGCCACCATCACGAGGTAGACCACCCCGCCGAGGGTCTGCGGCCGGCGCTCGGCGGAGGGTTCGGGGGCCACGGTCAGGTCCATCCCTCAGCCCGCGAGGGACTGCTCGGCGGCATGCACGATGTTCGACAGCAGCATCGCCCGGGTCATCGGCCCGACGCCGCCGGGGTTCGGGGAGACCCAGCCCGCCACGTCGTACACGTCCGGGGCCACGTCACCGGCGATCTTGCCCTCGGCGTCACGGGAGACGCCGACGTCGAGGACGGCGGCGCCGGGCTTGACCATGTCACCGGTGACGATCCCGCTGACGCCGGCAGCGGACACCACGATGTCGGCCTCACGTGTGTGCCGGGCGAGGTCGCGGGTGCCGGTGTGGCACAGCGTCACGGTGGCGTTCTCGCTGCGACGGGTCAGCAGCAGGCCCAGAGGCCGGCCGACCGTCACGCCCCGGCCGACGATGCAGACCTCGGCGCCGGCGATCCCCACGTCGTGGCGGCGCAGCAGCTCCACGATGCCGTTCGGGGTGCACGGCAGCGGTGCCTCCTTGCCGAGCACGAGCCAGCCGAGGTTCGTCGGGTGCAGGCCGTCGGCGTCCTTGGCCGGGTCGATCAGGCCGAGCACGTGGTTCTCGTCCATGTGCTTCGGCAGCGGCAGCTGCACGATGTAGCCGGTGCACGTCGGGTCGGCGTTGAGCTCGGCGATCGCCTCCTCCACCGCGGACTGGGGAGCGTCCTCGGGAAGGTCGACGCGGATCGACCGGATGCCGACCTCGGCGCAGTCACGGTGCTTGCCGGCGACGTACCAGCGGCTGCCCGGGTCGTCGCCGACGAGCACGGTCGCGAGACCGGGCACCACGCCCTGCTCACGGAGCCGGGCGACGCGCTCGGTCAGCTCTGCCTTGATCGTGGCAGCGGTCTGCTTGCCGTCGAGGATCTGTGCCGTCACGGGGGTCCCTCTCGGTGCTCGTCCGGTCGCTTGCGAGAGCAGGTCAGTGGAAGAAGTGGCGGGTGCCGGTGAGGTACATCGTGACGCCCGCTGCCCGAGCGGCCTCGACCACCTCCTCGTCGCGCACCGACCCTCCGGGCTGGACGACCGTCTTCACGCCGCCGTCGAGGAGGATCTGGAGGCCGTCGGGGAACGGGAAGAACGCATCCGAGGCGGCCACCGAGCCGGCTGCGCGCTCCCCCGCCCGTGCCACGGCCAGCCGGGCCGAGTCGACCCGGTTCACCTGGCCCATGCCGACGCCGACCGAGGCACCTCCGGAGGCGAGCAGGATCGCGTTGGACTTCACCGCGCGGCAGGCACGCCACGCGAAGCGGAGGTCGGCGAGGACCTCCTCCGAGGCGGGGTCACCGGAGACCAGCCGCCAGACAGCCGGGTCGTCCCCGCCGTCCTCGACCTCCGCGTCGATGGCGTCGCGGGCCTGGAGCAGGACCCCGCCGGAGACCGGCCGCATCTCGATCCCGCCACGTGGCAGCGGTGCGCACTCGAGCAGCCGGATGTTCTTCTTGCCGGTCAGGACCGCCACGGCGCCGTCGTCGTAGCCGGGTGCCACGACGACCTCGGTGAAGATCTCCGCGACCTGCTCGGCCATCTCCTTGCTCACCGGCACGTTGGTGGCGATGACGCCGCCGAAGGCCGAGAGGGGGTCGCACGCGTGGGCCTTGCGGTGGGCCTCGGCGACGTCGGCCCCGACCGCGATCCCGCACGGGTTGGCGTGCTTGATGATCGCCACGGCCGGCTCGTCGAAGTCGTAGGCCGCACGCCGGGCGGCGTCGGCGTCGACGTAGTTGTTGTAGGACATCTCCTTGCCGTGCAGCTGTGTGGCCTGGGCCAGGCCCGGCGTCGGCTGGTAGCCGTTGGTGTAGAGCGCCGCGCGCTGGTGGGGGTTCTCCCCGTAGCGCAGCACCGTGCTCTTGTCCCACGTTGCACCCATCCAGGCCGGGAAGCCGGAGCCGTCGGAGGTGTCGGTGAGGACGTTGCCCATCCAGCTGGCGACGGCGACGTCGTACGACGCCGTGTGCACGAACGCCTCGGCGGCCAGGGCCTTACGCTCGTCGAGGGTGAAGCCGCCCCGCTCGACGGCCGCCAGCACGTCGGCGTACCGGCCCGGCGAGGTGACGATCGCGACACTCGGGTGGTTCTTCGCGGCGGCGCGCACCATCGAGGGGCCGCCGATGTCGATCTGCTCGACGCACTCGTCCGGCGCGGCGCCCGAGGCGACCGTCTCGGTGAAGGGGTACAGGTTCGACACGACCAGGTCGAAGGGCTCGATGCCGAGCTCGTCGAGCTGCTCCCGGTGCGAGTCCAGGCGCAGGTCCGCGAGGATCCCCGCGTGCACCCTCGGGTGCAGGGTCTTGACGCGGCCGTCGAGGCACTCGGGGAAGCCGGTCAGCTCCTCGACCTTGGTCACCGGCACACCGGCGTCGGCGATCCGGCCGGCCGTGGAGCCCGTGGAGACGATCGCGACACCTGCCCGGTGCAGACCCGTCACGAGCTCCTCGAGGCCGGTCTTGTCGTAGACCGACACCAGCGCCCGCCTGAGTGGCCGCCGCTCGCCGGGCTGGACGTCCTGGGTGTGCTGCTCCGTCGTCACTGGCCGAACCGGACCTTCCTGTCGGTGATGGTGAAACCTTCTCGGGCCATCCGGCCCACACAGGTGACGAGCATCTCGCGCTCGACGACCTTGATGCGTTCGTGGAGTGCCTCGACGTCGTCGTCGTCCTCGACGCGGACCGCGACCTGGTCCACGATCGGCCCGGTGTCGACGCCCGCGTCGACCACGAACAGGGTGGCGCCGGTGACCCTGACCCCGTAGGCGAGCGCGTCGGCGGGCCCGTGCATGCCGGGAAAGGCCGGGGAGAGCGCCGGGTGGGTGTTCACGCACCGGCCGGCGTACTCCGCGAGGAAGGCGTCGCCGGTCAGCTTCATGAACCCGGCCAGCACGACCAGGTCGGGGTCGTGCTCACGGCAGGCATCGGTGAGCGCGCGGTCCCAGTCCGCCCGGGTGGCATGCTCCCTGAGCCGGCGCACGAAGGTCGGGACTCCGGCCCGCTCCGCGCGCGCGAGTCCTTCGATGCCGTCCCGGTCCGCGCCGACCGCCACGATCTCGACGCCGTACGACGGCTCGCGCGACGCATCGAGGAGGGCCTGGAGGTTCGTGCCGGCGCCCGAGACGAGGACGACGACCCGGGCGGGTCGACGCAGGGGGCGACCGGCAGCGCTCGGGGTGGGGGGCACGGCTCTCAGGCTACCGACCCCAGGGCGCCTCAGCGCGCGGAGGTCCCGGCCGCGGACGCCGTGCGGCGGGCACGCCTCCGGGCACTCCAGGCACCCAGGGCTCCGCCGACGAGACCACCGCCACCGCAGGAGACGGCCGCGGCCAGCAGCGTGCTGAGCGCCGGGGTGCCAACCTCGGACATCCGGCCCGGCCCGGCAGAGCCGCCGGCGAGCGTGACGAGCGCGGTGAGCGCGAGCGCCGCGAGCAGCCCGGCGGCGAGGCCCCACAGCGCACCGAGGTCGACGCGCCCCACCGGAGCGGTGCGCACCGCGAGCCACACCCCGACCAGGGTCAGCACGACCGGGACGCCCAGGAGCCAGGGGGCCCACACCGGCGTCGGCCCTTCTCCAGGGAGGGCGGCGAGCAACGGGAAGGCCGGGACCGGCCCCAGGACGACCACGCTCGGCGACACGACGGTCCCCGTCCCCGCCGCGAAGCCCGGGCCGAGGAGGTAGGCGCTCCCCAGCAGGAGCGCGTTGGTGACGAACGCGACCCCGACCAGGGTGTACATCAGCCCCCCGGGGCCGTCGGTGTGCAGCCGGGACAGCACCGTGGCCGCCGTACCGAAGTCCATCACCAGCGCCGCAGCGACCAGCACGGCGGAGCCGGCCAGCACGAGGAGGACCGCCCCCGCAGCACCGCGGAGGACCGGGGACACCCATCGCGGGGAGCCGCCGAGCAGCGCCTTGACCTGCCCCGACCCGGACAGCCAGCCGGCTGTCGCTCCGACGATGCCGACCAGGACGCCGCCCACCAGGGACCGCACCAGGTCCGACTCGGCTCGCGGATGGGCGGCGACCACCGCGACCAGCAGCGCCACGAGGGCGTGCACCGTCGCCTGGACGCCCGCTCCCAGGAGAACGACGCGCAGGTCCTGCGCAGCGGCGCCCAGGCCGCTGCGCACAGCAGCACGGCGGCCGGCTCGGTGCGCGACGTAGGCCACCAGGAGCGTCAGGCCCAGCGGCATCAGCGTGACCGACGCGCCGTCGAGCCGGAGGCCGGCTCCGTGCGCCAGGAGCCAGGCGTCCGCGCCGACCCGGACGGCGTCGCGGGTGTCGCCGTACCGGCCCGCGTCGGCGGCGAACCAGCCCGCCAGCGCGACCGCGACCAACGGCAGGAGGGTCGCCCCGGCGCCCAGGAGACCGGCGCCGGCCCCGGCCACGACCGGTGACCGTCCGGCGGGCGAGCCCGCGGTGGACGCAGAGGTACGACGGGCAGCGGGGCTGAGCAGATCGGTCATCGGCACGATCTTCCTCGACTGTCGCGAGCCGATCGCGCTGCCACGCCGACTCGCACGCGTCACGCCCGGCCAGGTACCGTGCATCAGGGGCCGGCACACCGAGGGAGGGTTCAGCAGGATGCGTCCGGAGGAGCAGTTCGACTCCTTCTACCTCAAGACCCGTCGGGCCCTCGTCCACCAGACGTTCGCGCTCACCGGTGACCTCGCGGCTGCGCAGCGGGCCGTCCGTGACGCCTACGTCGCCGCCTGGCACCACTGGCGGAAGGTCAACACCTACGAGGATCCGCGCGACTGGGTCCGGCCGCGCGCGTGGGCGCTGGCGCAGCGTCGTCACACTGCTCGTCTCTGGCAACGGACCAAGCACATCTCCGCCGAGGACCGGGCTGTGCTCGACGCGCTGCACAAGCTCTCGTCGGCCGAGCGTCGGACGCTGCTGGTCGTCGAGCTCGCCGGCGTCCCCCTCGACGTCAGCGCGCGCGAGCTGAACGTCACGCAGCTCACCCTCGAGCGTCAGCTGCGGTCGGCCACCGCGACCTTCGCCTCACGGCTGGGCATCGACCCGGCCGACACGCGCACCCGGCTGCTCTCGCTGGCCGAGGCGGCATCGCGCGCACACCTTCCTCGCCCGGCAGGGATCCGGCGCGACGGAGCCACGCGCCGCCGCACGCACACCGCGGTCGCCGTGGTGGTCGCCACGGTGCTCGCCGTGGGCTCGGGTGCGTTCGCCCACGAACCAGGGGACGAGGCCTCGGACGCGCCGCTGACGGCCGAGTCGGACGCACCGGCGTCCTCCCCCGCCCCCTCGACCAGCTCGGCCCCCGAGTCGACGCTGCCGTCGGCCGACAACCTGTTGACCGCACAGCTGCTGAAGCAGCAGATGCCCGGCGGCTGGCGGGTCGGCGACACCCACGACAACACGAGCGGGCAGGGCCTCAACTACGTCTGCCAGCAGGAGCGCTTCGCCGACCCGGAGGGCCTGGCGACGCTCGTCCGCGAGTTCGACACCACGCGGAAGTCCCGGTCGATGGTGCAGGTCGTGGAGATCTCGGAGTCGCCCGAGGGTGCGTCGCGGACGTTCGACACCGTGCTGTCCTGGTTCGGGGGCTGCGGCGAGGGTGGCGTCCACCTGGCCCGCGCCTTCGACGTCGCTCGGGCAGGCGACCGCGCCACCGTGCTCGAGCTGCAGGACTGGGCCGGCCCGCGAGCGAGGTACTCCGTCGCGGTCGGCCAGGTCGGCCAGGTCGTCACCACCTCCGTCGTCCGGACCACCGCGGGACCGGCCCCGGATCCCCGCGACCTCGCCCTGACCCTGGCGACGGCGACCCAGATGATCTGCGAGCAGGCCGGCGAGACCGACTGTGGTGGCCGTCCCCGGCTCCAGGACGCTGCCCCTCCGGCCTCCGCCGAGGAACGCGGGTTCCTCTCGACCGTCGACATGCCCCCGTTGCAGGGGCGCGCGCGACCCTGGGTGGCCACCGGTGCTCGCCCGGCGCGACGCAACCCGGCCGCCACCCGCTGCGACCGCGCCGAGTTCCGGCAGATGGGTGCGACCAGGGCCAGGACCCGCACCTTCCTCGAGGACGGCAGCAAGCTGCCGACGTACTTCGGCGTCACCGAGACCCACGCGACCTTCCGAAGCCCCAAGCAGGCCGCGCGCGCACTCTCGACCATCCGCGCCCGCTTCGCCTCCTGCGAGGACCGCGACCTCGCGACCGAGGTGGTCGCGCCCGGCGGCCTGCGGCAGGACGGGCTCGACGGATCGACCTGGCGCCTGCTGACGGAGATCTCGGAGGACCGCGAGATCGTGTACGACGTCGGCTTCGTGCGCCGGGGCGACACCCTCGCCCAGGTGACCTTCCTCCCGGCGGGCGGGGCCGACCTCGCCCCGGGTGCCTTCCGGGCGATGGTGATCCGCGCCGGAGTCCGGCTGGGAGAGCGCGGCTGACCCGTCCTGGGTCTAGGGTCGGCGCCATGTCCCCCCGTGACGCCGCGCTCGAGCTCGACGCGGCCAGCGCCCTGCGCGGGCGCCGCGACCACTTCCGCCTCCCACCCGGCACGATCTACCTGGACGGCAACTCCCTCGGCGCGCTTCCCCACGGCGTGGCCGAGCGCCTGGCCCACGTGGTCACCGAGGAGTGGGGCCGCGGCCTCATCGCCTCGTGGAACACCGCCGGCTGGATCGACCTGCCCCGCCGCGTCGGTGACCGTGTCGCCGCGCTCCTGGACCTGCCGGAGGGGACGGTCTGGGTCAGCGACAGCACGAGCGTGAGCCTGTTCAAGACCATGGTCGCGGCCTGCCGTCTCCGCCCCGGGCGGGACGTCATCGTGCTGGAGCGCGCGACCTTCCCCACCGACGGCTACATCGCGGCCTCGGTCGCGCGGATGCTGGACCTGGAGCTGCGCTGGGCCGAGTCGGACCGCGTGGAGGAGTACCTCGACGACCGTGTGGCCCTGGTGTGCCTGACGCACGTCGACTTCCGCACCGGGGCGATGTTCGACGTCGACCGGGTCACCGCCCGCGCGCACGAGGTCGGTGCCCTCATGCTCTGGGACCTCTGCCACACCGCGGGCGCGGTGCCGGTCGACCTCGTCACGGCCGGCGCCGACTTCGCGGTGGGTTGCAGCTACAAGTACCTCAACGCGGGCCCCGGCTCCCCCGCCTTCATGTACGCCGCCCGCGAGCATCACGCGCACCTCGACCAGCCTCTGTCGGGGTGGATGAGCCACGCCCGGCCCTTCGACATGGAGCTCGGCTACGAGCCCGTGGAGGGAGTCGGTCGCCTCGCCTCCGGGACCCCGCCGATCCTGGCACTGTCGGCCCTCGACGCCGCCCTCGACGCCTTCGAGGGGGTCGACCCCGGGGACCTCCGCGCGGCGTCCCTCTCGCTGACCGACCTGTTCATCCGGCTCGTCGAGGAACGGCTTCCGGGGGTCTTCGAGGTGCTCACCCCTCGGGAGCACGCGCGGCGCGGCAGCCAGGTCTCGCTGCGGCACCCGGAGGCCTACGCGATCGTCTCGGCTCTCATCGCCCGGGGCGTGGTCGGGGACTTCCGCACCCCCGACGTGGCGCGCTTCGGCTTCGCGCCGCTCTACCTCACCCACGCGGACGTGTACGACGCCGTGGACCACCTCGTGGGCGTCATGGAGGGCCGCGAGCACGACCGGCCCGAGCACGCCGTACGCCGCGCCGTGACCTGAGCGGGAAAGTCTCGTGACGGGTGCAACCATCTCGGGGCCCCGGGCGTAGACCGGGCGACACACGACGAGACCCACGGGGGTGGCCCATGGAGGCGGAGGAGTTCGACGGCTTCTACACCGCGTCCTTCACACGACTGGTCGGGCAGGTCTACGCCATGACCGGGGACCGCGACGAGGCCCAGGACTGCGTCCAGGAGGCGTTCGTCCGGGCCTGGTCGCACCGCGGCGCGCTGCAGCGGGCGCAGTCCCCCGAGGCCTGGGTACGGACCACGGCCTACCGGCTGGCGGTCAGCCGCTGGCGCCGGACGATGCGCGGCCGGCGGGCCCCGGACCGGGCCCTGCAGGTCACACGGGCCGGCACCGACCTCAGCCCGGATCACGTCGCCCTCGTCGCGGCGCTGCGTGAGCTCCCGGAGGCCCAGCGCCGTGCCCTCGTGCTCCACCACCTGTGCGACCTCTCCGTCGCCGACGTCGCGGCCGAGACCGGCGTGCCGGTCGGCACCGTCAAGGCCCGGCTGAGCCGGGGCCGCACCGCCCTGATGACCCTGCTCGGCGAACGACCTACCGACGGACTCGCGGAAGGAGCGAGCCATGCGTGACCCCCTCGAGGAGCTGAAGAACCTGTCCACTGCCGGGCCCGCCCTCCCCGCCGAGGAGGTCCGCCGCCGTGGCGACCGGATGCGCCGCCGACGCACCGCGCTCCAGGCGACCGGGGTCGCCGCCGTCGTGGCCCTCGTCGCGGGTGGCGGGGCGGTGATGTCCGGCACGCTCACCAGCAGCACCCCTCCCGCCGGGCCGGCCGCGTCGAGGCAGACCGCAGCGCCGATGGCGACACCCGAGCCCACGCCCACCCAGGCGCCGAGCGCGGTGGTGTCGCCGTCCCCGTCGTCTGCCCCGGAGCCCCGGCCGGACGCCGGCTGGCGGACCGAGATCCCCGCCGGCCTCGTCCAGGCGGTCCGGGCGAGCCTCCCCGCCGCCGGTGGGGAGGTGCCGAGTGCGGAGGAGGACTCGTCGCCGGACCTGCCCTGGCGCGGGCTGCCCTGCGGCAGCCGCGGCGACGGCGAGTACCCCGATCCGCTGACCAGCACCGTGCTGCCCGAGGTGGACGAGCGTCGTGCCGACCAGCTGTTCGTCTCCGTCTCCGCGCCGGCAGGGTTCCAGGCCCGCCAGCTGGTGGTCTACGAGGACGGCGACGCTGCGGCCGAGGCCGTCGCCGCGATCGCCCTCCAGGCCGAGGAGTGCGCCCCGGAGCCGGACCCCGACCTGCCGACCCAGCTGCGATGGAGGGTGGACGACTGGGAGGTGACCGGTGCCGAGGCGCTCCTGCTCGGCGGCGGGTCCTTCGTCGAGGGCACCGACGACCGCACGATCGGCCGCACCCTCGTTGCCGTGGTGCGCCGGGGCAACGCGGTCCTGACCGCCCAGCTGTCCGACGAGTCCTCCGCACCGCTCGACGCCAGGGACGACCCGGGTGCCCGGGCTCTGCTGGACACGACCACGGGCCTGGCGGAGCGGATGTGCCTGTTCTCCTCGGACGGGTGCGCGGAGTAGCCGCATCCCGGACAGCAGGAGGCCGCCACACCCCGAGGGGTACGGCGGCCTCCGTGTCGTGCCGGGCGGTTCCGGGTCGTCCGGGGGTGAGCCTCAGAGCTTCTCGAGGACCTCACGCATCAGCTGCGCGGTCTCGGACGGGGTCTTGCCGACCTTCACGCCCACCGCCTCGAGGGCCTCCTTCTTGGCCTGGGCGGTGCCCGAGGAGCCGGAGACGATCGCGCCGGCGTGGCCCATCGTCTTGCCCTCCGGCGCGGTGAACCCGGCGACGTAGCCGACGACCGGCTTCGTCACGTTGTCCTTGATGTACTCCGCGGCTCGCTCCTCGGCGTCGCCACCGATCTCACCGATCATCACGATCGCGTCGGTCTCCGGGTCGTCCTCGAACGCCTGGAGGCAGTCGATGTGCGTCGTACCGATGATCGGGTCACCGCCGATGCCGACGGCGGAGGAGAAGCCGTAGTCCCGCAGCTCGTACATCATCTGGTACGTCAGCGTGCCGGACTTCGACACGAGGCCGACGCGGCCGCCCTTGGCGATGTCTGCGGGGATGATGCCGGCGTTGGACCTGCCGGGGCTGATCAGGCCCGGGCAGTTCGGGCCGATGATGCGGGTCGTGCCCTTGGCCTGCGCGTAGGCGAAGAACTCCGCGGTGTCGTGCACCGGGACGCCCTCGGTGATCACCACGACGAGGGGCATGCCCGCGTCGACGGCCTCGATCACGGCCGCCTTGGTGAACGCCGGCGGGACGAAGACCACCGACACGTCGGCACCGGTGGCGTCCATCGACTCCTTCACGGAGCCGAAGACGGGGACCGAGGTGCCGTCGAAGTCGACGCTCTCCCCGGCCTTGCGGGGGTTCACGCCGCCGACGATGTTCGTGCCCGAGGCGATCATCCGGCGGGTGTGCTTCTGACCCTCCGAGCCGGTCATGCCCTGGACGACGACCTTGCTGTTCTCGTTGAGGAAAATTGCCATGTCCGTTGCCCTTACTTCGCCGCGAGCTCGGCGGCGCGGTCAGCGGCGCCGTCCATCGTGTCGACCATCGTCACCAGCGGGTGGTTCGCCTCGTTCAGGATCCGGCGACCCTCCTCGACGTTGTTGCCGTCCAGCCGCACGACCAGCGGCTTGTTGGCCTCGTCGCCGAGCATCTCGAGGGCGTGGACGATGCCGTCGGCCACCGCGTCGCACGCGGTGATGCCGCCGAACACGTTCACGAACACGCTCTTGACCTGCGGGTCGTTGAGGATGATGTGCAGGCCGTTGGCCATCACCTGTGCGGACGCGCCGCCACCGATGTCGAGGAAGTTGGCGGGCTTGACACCGGAGTGCTTCTCACCGGCGTAGGCGACGACGTCGAGCGTGCTCATCACGAGCCCGGCGCCGTTGCCGATGATGCCGACCTCGCCGTCGAGCTTGACGTAGTTGAGGCCCTTCTCCTTGGCCTCGGCCTCGAGCGGGTCCGCCGCGGCCTTGTCCTCGAACTGCGCGTGGTCCTCGTGCCGGAAGTCGGCGTTCTCGTCGAGGGTCACCTTGCCGTCGAGGGCCTCGAGGTGACCGTCACCGAGACGGACGAGCGGGTTCACCTCGACCAGCGAGGCGTCCTCCTTGATGAAGACGTCCCACAGCTTCTTGATGACCGCCTTGGCCTCCTCCGCGACCTCCTCCGGGAAGCGCGTGGCCGCGACGATCTCGGCGGCCTTGGCGTCATCGACACCGGTGCCCGGGTCGATGGAGACCTTCGCGACCGCGTCGGGGTTGGTCCGCGCGATCTCCTCGATCTCGACACCACCCTCGATGCTCGCGATGCACAGGTAGTTGCGGTGCGCACGGTCGACGAGGAAGGAGAAGTAGTACTCCTCCGCGATGTCCGCGGTCGGGGCGATCAGCACGCGGTGGACCGTGTGGCCCTTGATGTCCATGCCCAGGATGTCCCGAGCGCGCTCGACGGCCTCCTCGGGCGTCTCGGCGAGCTTCACACCGCCGGCCTTGCCGCGGCCACCGGTCTTCACCTGGGCCTTGACGACCACCCGGCCGCCGAGCCCTCGGGCCGCCTCCGCCGCGTCGTCCGGGTTCTCCACCACTGTGCCGAGCGTGACCGGCACGTCATGTTTCGCGAAGAGCTCCTTCGCTTGGTACTCCATCAAGTCCACAGGTTCAGCCCGTTCTGTTCGGTTTTCCCAGGTCTCCCCCGGCGCGCGGCCGGGGTCCCGGCGGGCATAGGGGTGGATCGTCCACGGCCGACACTAGACCTGTGGCCGTCCTCACCACCACGTAGGGTCCGTCACATGCGACCCGGTGCCGGGCCACCTCCGAGGCCGACGGTCCGGTGGCACGGGCACCCGGCGGGGCGCCGTCCACGGCCCGCCGACGCGCTCCGCACGGGCGCGGAAGCCGAGCAGCATCGTGCGGGGCGGAAGTCACGCACGTTCAGGGCAACCAGCGACCGAGGCCGACCTGGCCGCTCAGGCCTCGGCGGTCTCGACGACGTTGTCGCGGACCCAGCTCACGATCTCGGTGGTGGTGGCACCCGGCGTGAAGACCTTGGCGACCCCGACCTCCGCGAGGAGCGGGATGTCGCCCTCGGGGATGATCCCGCCGCCGAACACCAGGATGTCGCGGGCGTCACGCTCGTCGAGGAGCTCGATCACGCGCTTGAACAGCGTCATGTGGGCGCCGGAGAGCACCGAGAGACCGATGATGTCGGCGTCCTCCTGGATCGCGGTCTCGACGATCTGCTCCGGGGTCTGGTGAAGGCCGGTGTAGATCACCTCGTGACCGGCGTCACGCAGCGCCCGGGCGACCACCTTCGCCCCGCGGTCGTGCCCGTCGAGTCCAGGCTTGGCCACCACGATCCGGATCGGCGCCACCATCAGAACTGCCACCACCTTGGAGAGTGCGTACTGCGGGCACGACGATGCGTGGCCCGGCGAGAGCTTCTCGCTGCAGCGTATCGGAGTGCGCGCGGGGCGGCCGACTAGACCGATGGTTGACCGGGAGTGACGCGGGGATCCTGGGCTCGTTGAGAAGACCGAGATCCGATGACTTGACGCGGCCCGGAGGGAAAGAGGCGGGCTGCCGGACACGCCCACGGGGGCTGGCGCAGGCGTGACCATTTGCACGAGTAAGGTGACCCGCGCGCGTCACCGTGACGAGTCCGTTATGGTGGTGCGCTGCGTGCTCTCTCGACGTAAGGACTCCGTTCCGTGGCAAACCACCGCGCACCGAGGCACTCCGCCTCGCGCACCGCGAAGGCAGACGAACGCGTGACCCCTGCCCTTGTCGCCGCACCGCCCGTGGCGGGCAAGCGCAGGGCCGAGAAGACGTCGCGTGCTGCCCGTACCCTCCCCCGTCGTACACAAACGCCCCTTTCGGGAAGTTCCTCCCCGGCCGCGGCACGCAGCACCGCGCCCAGGAACCCGTTCCCGCTGCTCCCGTCGGCACCGTCGCTGGTGGGCGCGGCCGCCCTCGTCGTCGCCGCGACCGGGGCGATCACCGTGACACAGCCTACCGAGGACGTGGCCGCGGCCGGCCCGGCGCGGGCCTTCACCCCCGCGAGCGCGTTCACCGGTGAGTCCGTGGCGGTGTCGAGCCTGGACCTCCACAGCCGCGAGCAGGCCGTCAGCCGTGACTCGGAGCGCAAGGCGCTCGAGGACGCCACCGACGAGAAGGTCGAGCAGGCCGTCGAGGCCCAGGCGGAGGAGCGCAACGCCGCCCTCGCGCAGCTCGCGGCGAGCGCCGAGGAGCAGGCGAACAGGATCGCGGCGAACGCCTGGCGCCTGCCGCTCGCGGGCTACCGCCTGACCGCCCGCTTCGGCTACTCCTCCGGCCTGTGGGCCAGCACCCACACCGGCCTCGACTTCGCCGCACCGAGCGGCACGCCGGTGGTCTCCGTGGCCAACGGCACGGTCACCTCTGCCGGCTGGGACGGCTCCTACGGCTACAAGGTCGCCATCACCCACGACGACGGCACCGAGACCTGGTACGCCCACCTCACCACGATCACCACCAACGTCGGCGACAGCGTCACCGGCGGCGAGCAGATCGGCACCGTCGGCTCCACCGGCAACTCCACCGGACCGCACCTGCACCTCGAGGTGCGACCCGGCGCCGGTGACGCCGTCGACCCGTACGCCGCGCTACTCGCCCACGGTCTGACGCCGTAGTCGCCGGCGCACGCACCGACGACGAAGGGCAGTCCCACCGGGACTGCCCTTCGTCGTTGTCAGACCCTCGGCCTGAGCCTCGGCCTCAGCCCCTCGGTCGGAGCCTCTCCGTCAGAGCTTCTCGACGGGGGCGTAGCGCAGCAGCAGCCGCTTGACCCCGCCCGACCCGAAGTCGATCGACGCGACGGCGTTCTCCCCCACTCCCTCGAGCGAGACGACCGATCCCATGCCGAAGCTGTCGTGAACCACCCGGTCCCCCGGTGCCAGGGAGGGGATCTCCCGGCTCGCCTTGGCCTTGGCCGATGAGTCGGCCCGGGCAGCGGCGGTGCCGAAGCGTCGAGCGACGGCGCCGGCCCGCTGCGACAGCGACGTGGCGACGGGCCGGTTCCACGACGTCTGGGCCGCCTCGGTCCGACGCCAGTCCACGAGGTCCACCGGGAGGTCGTCGAGGAACCGTGAGGCGGGGTTGTGGGACGGAGCCCCCCACGCCGATCGCACGACCGCGCGCGAGACGTAGAGCCGCTGCCGGGCACGCGTCACCCCGACGTACGCCAGCCTCCGCTCCTCCTCGAGCTCGGTCTGGTCACCCAGCGACCGCAGGTGCGGGAAGACGCCGTCCTCGAGACCCGTCAGGAAGACCACCGGGAACTCGAGCCCCTTCGCGGTGTGCAGGGTCATCAGCGTGACCACCCCACCGTCGTCCTCGTCGGGGTGGTCAGGGATCTGGTCGGAGTCGGCCACGAGCGCAACCCGCTCGAGGAACTCCCCGAGCGCGGCGTCCTCCTCGGTCTCCGGGGAGTCGGCGAACTCACGGGCCACGGCCACCAGCTCGGCGAGGTTCTCCACACGCGTCTCGTCCTGCGGGTCGTCGGAGTCCTCGAGCTCCTTGAGGTAGCCGCTGCGGGCGAGGACCTGCTCGAGCACGACGTCAGGGCGCTCGCCCGCCTCAGTCATCGACTGCAGCTCCTCGATCATCTCCACGAAGGAGCGCACCGCGTTGAGGGATCGGCTCGCGATGCCGGGAGCCTCGTCCGCACGGCGCAGCGCGTCCCAGAACGGCATCCGCTCACGTTGTGCGAGCGCCTCCACGCACGCCTCGGCGCGGTCACCGATGCCGCGCTTGGGGACGTTGAGGATGCGTCGCAGGGAGATCTCGTCGGCGGGGTTGACCAGGGTGCGGAGGTAGGCGAGGGCGTCCTTGACCTCCCGGCGCTCGTAGAACCGGACGCCGCCGACGACCTTGTAGGGCAGGCCCACCCGGATGAAGACCTCCTCGAACACCCGGGACTGGGCGTTGGTGCGGTAGAACACCGCGACGTCACCGGGCCGGGCGGCGTCGCTGTCGGTGAGGCGGTCGACCTCCTCGGCGACGAAGCGGGCCTCGTCGTGCTCGTCGTCGGCGACGTAGCCGACGATCGGCTCCCCCTCACCGGCGTCGGACCAGAGGTTCTTGGGCTTGCGACCGGCGTTCTTGCTGATCACCGCGTTGGCGGCGGTCAGGATGGTCTGCGAGGACCGGTAGTTCTGCTCCAGGAGGATCGTGCGCGCGTCGCTGAAATCCTCCTCGAAGGCGAGGATGTTGCGGATGTTGGCGCCTCGGAAGGCGTAGATCGACTGGTCTGCGTCGCCGACCACCATCAGCTCGGCCGGCCCGATCCCGTCGCCGGCCCCGTCGACATGCCCGCACAGCTCCCTGATCAGGGCGTACTGCGCGTGGTTGGTGTCCTGGTACTCGTCGACGAGGACGTGCCGGAAGCGGCGTCGGTAGGTCTCACGCACCTCCGGGAACGCCTGGAGAAGGTGGACGGTGGTCATGATCAGGTCGTCGAAGTCGAGGGCGTTCGCCTCCCGGAGGCGCCGCTGGTAGACCTGGTAGGCCTCGGCGTAGGTCTCCTCGAGGTTGTTCTTGGCGTTCTTCGCCGCCTGCTCCTCGTCGACGAGCTCGTTCTTGGCGTTGGAGACCCAGTTGAGCACCGCCCGGGGCTGGTAGCGCTTGGGATCGAGGTCGAGGTCGCGCAGGACCAGGGTCATCAGCCGCTTGGAGTCGGCGGCGTCGTAGATGGAGAACGACGACTTGTAGCCGAACTTGTCGATCTCCTTGCGCAGGATCCGGACGCAGGCGGAGTGGAACGTCGAGACCCACATCAGCCGAGCACGACGGCCCACGAGCTCCTCGACACGCTCGCGCATCTCGGCGGCGGCCTTGTTCGTGAAAGTGATGGCCAGGACCGCCCCCGGGTGCACGTCGCGCTCGGAGATCAGCCAGGCGATCCGCCTCGTGAGCACCCGGGTCTTGCCCGAGCCGGCTCCCGCGACCACGAGGAGCGGGGTGCCGGCGTGCACGACGGCCTGCCGCTGCGGCTCGTTCAGCCCCTCGAGCAGTTGCTCGGGGTCGAGCCGGCGGCGCCGCGTCGTACCGTCGCCGACGGGGTCACGCTCGCCGTCGCCAGGGGTCGGGGGGACGGTGGTCTGGGGGATCGGGAACAGCGCGCTCATGTCCCGCCCAGCCTACGTCCGGCCCCCGACACTCCTGCCGACCCGGCGCGTGTGCAGCCCAGAACGTCGCGACCAGCGGGATTGCGTCTGCACAGACGCCGGGTCACCAGAAGACGGCGACCGCGATGTTCAGCACGGTGAGCCCCATCAGGCCGAAGAAGAGGCCGTTCGGGATCGAGGTCTTCTTCCGGTTCGCGAAGGCGAGCACCGTGATGACCAGGACCACGAGGAGCTTGACGCCGATCTTGGCGTTGTCGACCTCTGCGTCCATGCCCTCGAGGACGCCGACGAGAAGCAGGCCGGTGACCAGCTGGGTCAGCGCACCGTGGATGACCGCGTTGTTGACCACGCGGGGGTCGGACTTGAGCTGCACGAAGAGGCCGCCGAACAGGGCGGCGAGGCCGATGAAGTGCAGGAACACGAGGACGTCGCGCAGGATCTCCATGGCGACATCCTCACAGAAGGCGGCGGTCGTTGGCCCAGCGGGTGAGCTCGTGCCGCGAGGAGAGCTGCAGCTTGCGCAGCACGCTCGACACGTGGGTCTCGACGGTCTTCACGGAGATGAACAGCTCCGAGGCCACCTCCTTGTAGGCGTAGCCCCGCGCGATGAGCCGCATCACCTCGCGCTCGCGCTCGGTGAGCCGGTCGAGGTCCTCGTCGACCTGGGCCACCGCGATCGAGCCCGCGAACGCGTCGAGCACGAAGCCGGCCAGCCGCGGCGAGAACACCGCGTCGCCGTCCGCGACCCGCCCGATCGCGTCGACGAGCTCGGGGCCGGTGATCGACTTCGTGACGTACCCCCGGGCGCCGCCGCGGATGGTGCCGATCACGTCCTCGGCGGCGTCGGAGACACTCAGCGCGAGGAACCGGGTCTCGGGCAGCCGGGGTGCGACCCGGCGCATCACCTCGACGCCGCCTCCCCCGGGCAGGTGCACGTCGAGGAGTACGACGTCGGGCCGCGCCGCCGTCACCACCGCCACCGCCTCGTCGACGTCGGCGGCCTCCCCGACGACCTCTACGGACCCGGCGATCTCCGCGCGGACCCCGGTGCGGAACATTGCGTGGTCGTCGACGATGACCACGCTGCGGGAACTGGTGCCGCTCATCGGCTCTCCTGGGTGCTCGGCCGCGCGAGCGGCATGGACAGACGTACCTCGGTCCCCTCGCCCGGGGCGGACCGGACGTGCGCCGACCCGCCGTGGCGCTCCATGCGGTCGATGATGCTGCGGCGGACACCGAGCCGGTCGTCCGCGACGGCCTCCGGGTCGAACCCCGCACCGCGGTCCCGGACGAAGACCTCGACGAGGCGGTCGGTCGCCTCGGCGTAGACATCGACCTTCCCGGCGGCTGAGTGCTTCGCCGCGTTCACCATGGCCTCGCGAGCGGCGAGCACGACCGGCAGGGCGACCTCGCCGAGCTCGGCGTCGCCCACGGTCACCACCTCGATGGGGACGCCGTGCACGTCCTCCACCTCGGCCGCCGTCGCGCGCAACGATCCGGCCAGGGACGTCTCGGCGGCGGCGGGGTCGCCGTACAACCATGCTCGGAGGTCGCGCTCCTGGGCCCGAGCGAGCCGCGCGACGGTTCGCCCGTCGTCGGCGTGCTTCTGGATCAACGCGAGCGTCTGGAGCACGGAGTCGTGCAGGTGAGCCGCCATGTCCGCACGCTCCTGGGACCGGACCCGGGCGGCACGCTCCTCGGCGAGGTCGGAGGCGAGGCGGAACAGCCACGGCCCCATGGTCAACGCCAGTCCCAGGACGCCGAGGACGCCGGCGACCATCACGTCGCGGGCGACCCCCGCCTGGTCGGTCTGGATCGCGAAGAGCACGAAGGCGACGGCGAGCAGGACGACGCCGGCGGCGAGCCTGGCGTACGACGCCGGGCCGCCACGCCCCAGCACCGCCCGGACCGGGTCGATGCGGCCCGACGTGTCGACCCACCGTTCCCGCTGGGCCTCGTCGGCCTGGCGCCACAGCACGCCCAGACCTGCGATGCCGAGCACGGCCGGCCAGATCAGGGCGTTTCCGACGATCGACTGCACCAGCACGACGATCCCGAGGGCCACGGCGCCGAGCGCGACGAGCCAGCCGCCCTCCTCCAGCCGCGAGGTCCGGCCGGGGCGCCTGCCCTGACGGGTGGCCGCCTCGAGACCCGGCGCGTCCTCGTGGAAACGCGCGTCGCTGGGCAGGGTCATCCAGAGGCCGGCGTACATGGCCAGACCCAGGCCACCGAGCAGGGTGGTCAGTGCGAAGGTCGCGCGGACAGCTCGCACGTCGACCCCGAGGTGGTCCGACAGCCCGGCCGCGACCCCACCGAGGATGCGGCCCTCGGTGCGACGGGTCGCCCGGCGGGGGTGGGCCTGCTGCTCCGCGACACTGCTGCTCATCGTCAGCAATCGTCACACAGCTTGCGGGTGCAGCCCATGAGACTCGACCCTGGTCGCACCCTGGACCGACCCCCGGTCGGACCCTGAGCCCCCGAGGCCGACCCGCCGCCGGAATCAGGGGTGTCCCCGATGGCGGAGCACCGGTCTTCGCAGTTCGATGGAGACATGACACAAGCACCGCAGCAGGACCGCGTGAACGCCGAGCACCTGCGTGACTACAGCCAGCTGCGCCGCAGCCTCACCGACCGCAAGATCGCAGGGGTCGCGGGCGGCCTGGGCCGACACCTCGACATCGACCCGACGGTCCTCCGGGTCGCCTTCGTCGTCCTGGCGCTCTTCGGTGGCGCCGGCCTCCTCCTGTACGGCGCCGTCTGGCTGTTCGTGCCGGAGGAGGGCAGCGACGAGGCCCCGATCCAGACGAGCCCGAGCACCCGGACCACCGTGCTCGTCGTCGCCGCCGTCCTGGCCGGTCTCCTGCTGGTCGGTGACACCTGGGGTGACGTCGGCTTCCCCTGGCCCCTGGCGCTGATCGCCCTGGTCGTCGCCCTCGTCCTCATGAATCGAGACAAGCCCATGAGCACCACCCATTCCCAGCAGCAGTCCGGCCCCGCCGGCCCGCCGCCACCACCGCCTCCGAGCGGCGACACCGCGGTCGAGCCGAACGACGGCACCGCAGTCGAACCGGCCGCGTCGTACACCCCGTACGACGTGTACGGCGGCGGCACGGCTCCGCCGGCTCCCCTCGCCTACCCGGCACAGCAGCCCCCGGCGCCCGAGCCCTACCGCGGCCCCAGGCTGTTCTGGTTCACCCTGGCGCTGCTGGCGGTCGCACTCGGCTCCCTCGGGCTCTACGAGGTCGCCCGGGGCGGCGTGCCCGACGCGGCCTACCCGGCCCTCGCCCTGGCCGTCGTCGGCGCCATGCTCGTCGTCGGCGCCTGGTTCGGCCGTCCCGGCGGCCTCATCGCGCTGGGCATCGTCGCCGCCCTCGGGCTGGTCGGCGCGACGGCCGGCGACCTGAGCTGGGGCGACGAGCGGCTCTCGGTCGTGCCCAGGACCGCCGCCGACGTGGAGGACAGCTACACGTTCACCGCCGGGACGACCCACCTGAACCTGAGTCGGATCAGCGACCTCGAGGCACTCGACGGCCGCACGATCGACATCGAGGGCAACGCCGGGGAGATCGTGGTCACCATCCCCGACGAGGTCGACATCGACATCCGTGCCGCCGTCGCCGGGGCCGGGGACGTCACGGTCCTCGGCGAGAACCGCGGCGGTGTCGGGACGGTCTCCGTCGAGCGCTCGGTCGACGGCGGGGACGACGTACCCGAGCTCGCCCTGAACCTCGACCTCGTGGTCGGCACCATCGAAGTGAGGCAGTGATGACAAACTCCCAGCACACCCGTCCGCTCAACGTCAGCTACCTGGTCGTCGGGCTGGTCTTCCTCGGCATCGCCGGCTCCTGGGCCCTCCGCGAGGCCGGAGTGGTCGACCTCTCCGAGTTCCGCTGGCTGTTCCCCGCCATGCTGGTCGCCGCCGGGCTGGTCGGCGTGGTCGCGATGACCGCGAAGAGCCTGTCCCGGCGCGGCGAGCCGGGCGACGACACCCACATCTACGAAGGAGAGAACCGATGACCCAGCCGATGACCCCTCCCCCCTCCGCACCGGCCCCGAAGCGCCTGGTCCGCAGCCGCGGCGACCGCTGGCTGGGCGGAGTCTGCGGAGGCCTCGCCACCTACTTCGGCGTCGACGCCAACCTCGTTAGGCTGATCGTCGTCCTCGGCACGGTCTTCGGGTTCGGCTCCCTCGCGATCGCCTACGTCGTGGCCTGGATCCTGATGCCGGAGGAGTGAGGGGCACGCCTGCCCGGGACGGCCGGATCAGCGAGCTCGGCTCGCCCGCCCTGACCGTCGGGACGCGCCCGGTGTGCTGCATCACACCGACGGGGGCTCTTGAGTCATGACAGCGTTACTGTCACGGTGGTGCCCTGCACGGGCGCCCCGCCCCGTCCACCACCCGCGACCGCGAAAGTAGGGCCATGAAGCTCTCGATGCCCCTGATGTACGCCGGAAACCCGCGCGAAGCGGCCGACCAGGTGGTCGCCCTCGAGAAGGCCGGGCTCGACACGGTCTGGGTCGCGGAGGTCTACGGCTTCGACTCCCCCACCCTCATGGGCTACCTCGCGGCCAAGACCGGGACCATCGAGATCGGCGCCGCGATCCTCAACATCTACTCGCGCACCCCCGGCACGCTCGCCTCCACGGCAGCCGGCCTCGACAACGTCTCCGGAGGCCGGGCGATCCTGGGTCTCGGCGCCTCCGGCCCGCAGGTGATCGAGGGCTGGCACGGCCTGCCCTACGACAAGCCGCTGACCCGCACGCGCGAGGTCGTCGAGATCATCCGGGCGATGATCCGTCGCGAGACGATCGAGTACCACGGCAAGGTGTTCGACCTCCCGCTGCCGGCCGACCAGGGCCTCGGCCTCGGCAAGCCGCTGAAGATGCTCACCAAGCCCGAGCGGCCCGCCGTCCCGATCTGGATCGCCGCCCTCGGTGAGAAGAACGTCGCCGGCACCGCGGAGTACGCCGACGGATGGCTGCCGTTCCTCTACGCCCCCGAGAAGGCCGGCGAGGTCTGGGGGGCCCCGCTCGCCGCCGGCACGGCCAAGCGCTCCGCCGACCTCGGACCCCTCCAGGTGGCCGCCGGGGGCATGGTCGCGGTCGGCGACGACGTCAAGGGCATGCTCGACTTCGCCCGGCCCATGTTCGCGCTGTACATCGGCGGCATGGGCGCCAAGGGCAAGAACTTCTACAACCAGCTCGTCAGCCAGTACGGCTTCGAGGAGGAGGCCCAGAAGATCCAGGACCTCTACCTCGACGGCAACAAGCGCGACGCCGAGGCACTCGTCCCCCTCGAGCTGCTCGAGATGTGCAACCTCGTCGGCCCCGAGTCCTACGTCAAGGAGCGCATCGCGGCCTTCCGGGAGTCCGGGGTCACGAGCCTCCAGATCACGCCGGTCGCCGACGACCCGGCCGCGCTGGTGCGGCAGATGAAGGAGTGGGTGAGCGCGTGAGCGAGGCCCGCGACCTCCTGGAGGCCGAGCACGAGTCGTTCCGCCAGACCGTGCGGTCCTTCATCGCCAAGGAGGTCTCGCCGTACCACGACCAGTGGGAGGCCGACGGCATCGTCGACCGCTCGGTCTGGACCAGGGCCGGCGAGTTGGGCCTGCTGTGCTTCGACGTCGACGAGGAGTACGGCGGCGCCGGGGTCAAGGACTTCCGCTACAACCTGGTCATGGCCGAGGAGCTGACCCGGGCCGGCGTGAACGGCCCCGGCTTCCTCGTCCACACCGACATCATCGTGCCCTACATCAGCAGCCTCGGGACCGACGAGCAGAAGCGTCGCTGGCTGCCCGGGCTGGTCAGCGGCGAGACGATCAGCGCGATCGCGATGACCGAGCCCGGTGCCGGCAGCGATCTCCAGGGCATCCGCACCACGGCGGTGGACAAGGGCGACCACTACGTCCTGAACGGCTCGAAGACCTTCATCAGCAACGGCATCCTCGCCGACCTGGTGGTCGTGGTGGCCAAGACCGACACCGACGCCGGCCACAAGGGGATCAGCCTGCTGGTGGTGGAGCGGGGCATGAAGGGCTTCGAGCGCGGCCGCAACCTCGACAAGATGGGGCTCAAGGCGCAGGACACGGCCGAGCTCTTCTTCGACGACGTCGTCGTGCCGAAGGAGAACCTCCTCGGCGAGGAGGGCAGCGGCTTCGTCTCGCTGATGGTGAACCTCCCGCAGGAACGTCTGTCGATCGCGATGATTGCGGCAGCCGCCTGCGAGAGCCTCCTGGACATGTCGCTGGCCTACGCCAAGGAGCGGGAGGCCTTCGGCCGGCCGATCGGGAAGTTCCAGCACAACCGGTTCCTCGTCGCCGAGATGGCCACCGAGGCCCACATCGCACGCGTCTTCGTCGACGACTGCGTCCGCAAGCACAACGAGGGCAAGCTCGACGCCAAGCTCGCCGCGATGGCGAAGTGGTGGACGACCGAGCTGCAGAACAAGCTCGTCGACCGCGCGGTGCAGCTGCACGGCGGCTACGGCTACATGATGGAGTTCCCCGTCGCCCGGGCGTACGTCGACAGCCGGATCCAGACCATCTACGGTGGCACCACCGAGATCCAGAAGGAGATCATCGGCCGGTCCCTCGGCATCTGAGCGGCCTCGGGCCGGGGGAGGCGAGAGTTGGCCGGCAGCACCGTGTCCGGGGGCGCACGCACTGCCGTGCGGCCCGGACGTCGCCGGCGGCGCCCCGAGCACAGGCGAGCCGCGGGCCTCCCTGGCACGATCGGCGTCACCGCCCTCGGTGCGCTCGCGCCGGGCGCAGGCTTCCTGTGGGCCCGCCGGCGCGCCCTCGGCCTGACCGTGCTGGGCACGACCCTTGGACTCGCCCTCCTGGGCAGCTGGTTCGTCGGGTGGGACCTCCGTGCCGCGACGGACTTCTTCTTCGACCCGGCCCGACTGCAGGTCGCGGCGGGCATGCTCGTCGTGACTCTCGCGCTCTGGGCGCTGGTGGTGGTGACGACGTACCTGATGGTCCGCCCGCGCGAGCGTTCCCGCGCACAGTCGATCCTCGGCGGCACCGTCGTCGGCGCGCTGTGCCTGGCGATGGGTGCCCCGGTCCTGGTCGGGGTCCGCTACGCCTTCGTCCAGGCCGACCTCGTGTCGACCGTCTTCGAGGACAACCGGAGTGCGACCGCTCCCACGGCGGCGACCGAGGCCGACCCCTGGGCCGGGCGTGACCGGGTGAACCTCCTCCTGCTCGGTGGGGATGGCAGCGTCCACCGCGACGGGGTGCGGACCGACTCGATGATCCTGGCCAGCATCGACACCGGCAGCGGCCGGACCGTGATGTTCAGCCTGCCGCGCAACATGATGAACGCCCAGTTCCCGCCCGACAGCCCTCTCGCGGCGGTCTACCCCGACGGCTACACCGGCGAGGGCGACCCGGCGGCGTACATGCTCAACGCTGTCTACGGGCAGGTGCCCGCCCTGCACCCCGGCGTCCTCGGCGCGTCCGACAACGAGGGGGCCGACGCCCTCAAGCAGGCGGTGGGAGGAAGCCTGGGGGTGGACGTCGACTACTACGTCCTGGTCAACCTCGGCGGGTTCCGACAGCTCGTCGACGCGATGGGCGGCGTGACCGTCAACATCAACACCCCGGTGGCGATCGGCGGCAACACCGACCTCGGCGTCCCCCCGGACGACTACCTCGAGCCGGGGCCGGACCGGCGGCTGGACGGCTTCGAGGCGCTGTGGTTCGCCCGGGGTCGCTACGGCTCCGACGACTACGCGCGGATGGAGCGCCAGCGCTGCGTGATCGCCGCCATCGTCGACGAGGCCGACCCGTGGACCCTGCTTCGGCGCTACCAGGAGCTGGCGGCGACCGGGAAGGAGATCGTCCGCACCGACATCCCGGCGGACCTGATGCCGTCCTTCGTCGAGCTCGCGCTCCGCGTCAAGGACGCCTCGGTGCGGTCGGTGGTCTTCCGGTCCTCGGACGAGCTCTTCCCCGGCGATCCCGACTTCGCGTGGCTGCGCTCGGCGGTCCGCAAGACGTTGCAGCCCCCGCGAGACCGCCCCCCGCGCACTGCCGAGGCCGGCCCGACGCCCGCGCCGTCGCCGGCCCCCACGGGCAGCCCGGAGCCCACGCCCGCGGGGTCCGGTCAGGCCGTCGACGCCGCGGACGCCTGTGCGTACCAGCCTGAGTGAGACGCGTAGCCTCCGCACCTCCACGCGACAGCGATGCACGGCATGATGTGGTCCCGGTCACAGTGGCGACGAGGAGGCGGCGTGGACGTCCTGCAGCAGCGCAAGGAGATCGAGGAGCGGATCGCCGGCGAGACGTTCTGCACCAGGCTCGAGCGGACCGTCGCCGAGCGGGGTGACGAGCCGGCGTACTCCGACAAGATCGGCATCCCCGCGGGAGAGCCGGGCTGGCGCACGCTGACCTGGTCCGAGGTCCGTGGGCAGGTCCTCGACCTGGCCGCAGGGTTGGCGCAGCTGGGCGTCTCCGCGGGCGACACGGTCGCGATCATGGCCTCGAACCGCGTCGAGCACGTGCTCGCCGACATCGCGGCGGTCCACGCCGGGACCACGCCCATGTCGGTGTACGCCACCCTGGCGCCCGACCAGGTGGCCTTCGTCGCCGGGCACGCCGAGCCGACCGTCGTCGTGCTCGAGGGCGAGGACCAGGCTCGCCGATGGGAGAAGGCGCTCGCCGACGCGCCGAGCGTCAAGGCCGTCGTGGTGCTGGACCCGGCGACCACCGGCCTGGACCCCCGCGCGACCACGTGGGAGGACGTGCTGGAGCGGGGACGACAGGCGCGGGCGGACGGGGCGGCGGAGTACGACGCGCGCTGGCGGGCTGTGTCCCCCGACGACGCGCTGACCATCCTCTACACGTCCGGCACCACCGGGAACCCCAAGGGCGTGGTGCTCACCCACCACAACATCCTCTTCGAGACCGAGAGCTCGCTCCGGACCAGCCAGATGTTCGAGCCCGGCACCGGCGTCTCGTACCTGCCCTTCGCCCACATCGCCGAGCGCATGCTCGGCATCTACATCCCGCAGTTCCAGGGCGCGCACGTCCACCTCGTCGGCGACCCGGCGCTTCTCCTCGGCGCCCTCGGGGAGGTGCGCCCCTCACGCTTCTTCGGGGTGCCGCGGGTGTGGGAGAAGATCCGGACCGGTGTCTCCGGGCTGATGGCGGCGGAGACCGACGAGGACAAGCGGGCCGCGGTCGAGCGAGCCATGCAGGTCGGCCTGAGGTACGTCGAGTCGCGGCAGCTCGGCCAGGAGACCCCGGCCGAGCTCGCCGAGGAGTTCGCGGCCATGGACGCGGCCGTCCTCGCACCGATCCGGGCGCTCCTCGGGCTCGACCGGGTCGAGTGGGCGGCCAGTGCCGCCGCCCCGATGCCCTTGGAGGTGGCCCGCTTCTTCGCGGGGCTGGGCATGGAGATCTACGACGTCTACGGCATGACCGAGACCAGCGCGGTGGTGACCGCGAACGGTCCCGGCGCCTTCCGTCTCGGCAGCGTCGGCCGGCCCGTCGCCGGGGTGGAGGTCCGCCTCGGCGACGACGACGAGATCCTCGTGCGCGGCCCGGTGACCACGCCCGGCTACTTCAGGGCCGACGACGCCACGCGCGCCCTCGTCTTCGGGGAGGGCCGGCCCTACTGCGTGGCGGTGCTGACCCTCGACGGTGAGGTCGCGCCCGTGCTGGCCCGCAAGCACGGCATCGAGTTCGACGACCTCGCCGACCTGGCCCGCAACCCACAGGTGCTCGGGCTGGTGCAGCAGGCGGTCGACTCGGCGAACGAACGACTCTCCCGACCCGAGCAGGTGAAGAGGTTCGAGCTCCTCCCGGTGGAGTGGACCGCCGAGAGCGACGAGCTCACCCCGACGTTGAAGCTCAAGCGTCGCGTGGTGCACAGCAAGTACGAAGACGTCCTCGACCGCCTGTACTCCTGATCACACCCCGGGGGCCGGTGGACGGACCGCCCCTCTCATGGGGCCCTGCGGTGGGTAGCCTTTCGGGCAGCCGGTCGCCGTCCCAGGGAGTCCCGTGCCCCGCAGCCCAGAAGCCCTCCGTCCCACCCCGCAGGCGATGCGGCGTGCCCTCGCGCGGGCGGAGCGTGGCGCCACCCTCGACGAGTCGGAGGCCGCCGTACTCCTGACCGCTCGGGGCGAGGACCTGCGGCGCCTGTGCACGACGGCCGCCCGGGTGCGCGACGCCGGGCTGGAGGCCGCGGGCCGACCCGGTGTGGTGACCTACTCGCCGAAGGTGTTCATCCCGCTGACCCGCCTGTGCCGTGACCGGTGCCACTACTGCACGTTCGTCACCACGCCAGCGAAGCTCTCGGCGGCAGGCGAGGCCCCCTTCCTCTCTGCGGACGAGGTGCGCAGCCTCGCGACGCAGGGCGCGGCGCTCGGCTGCAAGGAGGCCCTGTTCACCTTGGGCGACCGCCCCGAGGAACGTTGGCCGGCCGCAGCGCAGTGGCTGGAGGAGGCCGGCTACGGCTCCACGCTCGACTACGTCCGCGCGATGGCGGTGCTCGTCCTGGAGGAGACCGGCCTCCTCCCCCACCTCAACCCCGGAGTGATCTCCTGGGAGGAGATCAACCGGCTCAAGCCCGTCTCCCCGTCGATGGGGATGATGCTCGAGACGACGTCGACCCGGCTGTTCACGGAGAAGGGTCTGGCCCACCACGGCTCCCCCGACAAGGACCCCGCGGTGCGGCTGCGGGTCCTCGAGGACGCCGGCCGGCTCAACGTGCCCTTCACCACGGGGCTGCTCGTCGGCATCGGTGAGACGGTGGCCGAGCGGGCGGAGTCCATCTACGCGCTGCGCCGGGTCGCCCGGCAGTACGCCCACGTGCAGGAGGTCATCGTCCAGAACTTCCGGGCGAAGCCGGACACCGCGATGCGCTCGGCCGAGGACCTCGGCCTGGAGGAGCACCTCGCCGCGATCGCCGTCACCCGCGTCGTGCTGGGTCCGCGCATGCGGGTGCAGGCGCCGCCGAACCTCGTGGACGTGTCCGAGTGCCGGGCGCTGCTGGGGGCGGGCGTCGACGACTGGGGTGGGGTCTCGCCGCTGACTCCCGACCATGTCAACCCCGAGCGCCCTTGGCCGTCGCTGGAGCGGCTTCGTGCCGTCACCGCCGAGGCGGGCTTCGAGCTCCGGGAACGGCTGACCGTCCACCCGGAGTACGTCCGGGCCGGTGAGCCCTGGATCGATCCGCGGGTCTCCGGGCACGTCGCCGCGCTCGCGGACGAGGATGGCCTGGCCGTCGAGGGCCGGCGTCCGGTCGGCCGTCCCTGGCAGGAGCCCGACGGGGGGTTCGCGTCCGTCGGCCGGACCGACCTCAACGAGTCCATCGACACGGACGGCCGTTCGGCGGACCGCCGTGACGACTTCGACGACGTCTACGGCGACTGGGACGCCCTCCGCGAGCAGGTCGCGGCGACCCCCGTTCGGCGTGCCGACAACGGCCCCGGCACGGCCTCCGACGAGGTGTCGGCCCTCCGAGCAGCCGAACGCGACCCGGCAAGCCTCACCGACGCCCAGGCCCTCACCCTGATGACGTCCGAGGGCGACACCCTCCGCGAGGTCTGCCGGATCGCCGACGACCTGCGGCGAGACACCGTCGGCGACGACGTCACCTACGTCGTCAACCGGAACATCAACTTCACCAACGTCTGCTACACCGGCTGCCGGTTCTGTGCGTTCGCCCAGCGACGTACCGACGCCGACGCCTACTCCCTCTCCCTCGACGACGTCGCAGACCGCGCCGCGGAGGCCTGGGAGCTCGGGGCGACCGAGGTGTGCATGCAGGGCGGCATCGACCCCGAGCTGCCCGGTACGGCCTACTTCGACCTCACCCGAGCGGTCAAGCAGCGGGTTCCGCAGATGCACGTGCACGCCTTCTCCCCCATGGAGGTCGCCAACGGTGCCGCCCGCACCGGCCTGTCGTTCCGCGAGTGGCTGGTGGCCGCCCGCGAGTCCGGCCTGGACACGATCCCCGGCACGGCCGCGGAGATCCTCGACGACGACGTCCGCTGGATCCTCACCAAGGGCAAGCTCCCCACCTCCACCTGGGTCGAGATCGTGCGCACAGCCCACGAGGTCGGCGTCCGGTCCAGCTCGACGATGATGTACGGCCACGTGGACAACCCGGCCCACTGGGTCACGCACCTGCGCGTGCTGGCGCGGCTGCAGGACGAGACCGGAGGGTTCACGGAGTTCGTGCCGCTGCCGTTCGTGCACACGAGCGCACCCATCTACCTCGCCGGGGTGGCCCGTCCGGGGCCGACGCTGCGTGACAACCTCGCCGTCCACGCGATGGCCCGGATCATGCTGCACGGACGCATCGAGAACATCCAGACCTCATGGGTGAAGCTGGGCGTCGAGGGCACCCGGGCGATGCTGCGCGCGGGGGCCAACGACCTCGGCGGCACGCTGATGGAGGAGACCATCTCCCGGATGGCCGGCTCCGAGCACGGCTCCGCCAAGACGCCCCGACAGCTCGAGGAGATCGGCGCCGGGATCGACCGGCCGGTGCGTCAGCGCACCACGACGTACGGCGCCGTCGCCGCCGCGAACGCTCACTGACCGGCGAGGACCGCCCGGCTCACGATCATCGCGTGGTCCGAGGTCTTCTGCACCATGGCGCTGCGGTCGGCGAAGTAGCCGGTGAACGAGGCGTCGTTGCTGCCGAAGATCCAGTCGATCTTCATGTTCCCCGGCGGGCGGCACCCTCCGCTGTTGCTGCCTCCGTTGGCGGCGATCATCGGAGCGCGGCCGGTGAGGGCGCAGAAGTAGGACGCCTTCTCGTTCATGTCGCCGGTGAAGAAGACAGGGTTTCCGCTGGCCCGCAGCCGGTTGGCGAGGTCGATCTCCTTGGCCGTCGCCACGTTGCGCCAGTGCTGCTGGTTGCCGACGCGCTTGGTGCTAGCGGGGTTGTGGAAGTTCGCGAACCAGGCCTGGCGACCGGTCGCCCGGTGCTGGAGCAGCACCACGGGCATCTTGCGCAGGTTGCCGTCGAAGTAGGGGATGTCGATGTACTGCGCCTCGAGCAGCTGCCAGGTCGACGTGCGCCACGCCAGCGAGTTGCGGGTCTCGGGCTTGCCGAGCTGCATGCCGGGGTAGATGCCGAACCTCCCGCCGGCCAACCGGTTGAACGTGTGGAGCTGGTCCTCCTCGAGCTCCTGGAAGCCGACGACGTCCACGCCGTGCCGCTCGACGAGCTGGACGGCCCACTGCATGCGCGTGGTGCCCGAGGCCATGCCCGGCTTGTTGCCGCCCGGTCTGGTGTGGCTGCTGCCGAGCACGTTGAAGGAGCTGATCACGAACTCCGCCGAGGGCAGGGCCGGCGCCGCGGCAACCGTCGGCGTCTCGGTGGGCTTCGGCTTCCGGGTCTTCTTCGGCTCCGGCCGTGCCTCCAACGTCACCGGCGCAGCGGCGCGAAGCACCGGCAGCGGCTCGGCAGTCGGCGTGGGGGTCGGCGTCGGCGAGGGACTCGGGGACTGCGACGCACGCGCGGAGGACAAGGTGGCGTCGGCGTCGACAGCCTGCGGCTGGACGGCCCAGATGCCGACGCCCATCGCCGCGATGACGCTCAACGAGGCTAAGACGCCGAGAAGACGACCCTTGAGATGCACCGTGGCACGATACCTCAGCCGGCCGCGGTCGGGCACATCTGTCCGCTCCCGGACCTGCCCCCAGGAAGGCGCGGGGCGACGCCGGGAGTCACTCCCACTCGATGGTGCCCGGGGGCTTGCTCGTGATGTCCACGGTCACGCGGTTGACCGCGCGGACCTCGTTCGTGATGCGCGTGGAGATGGCTTCCAGGACGTCGTACGGCAGGCGCGCCCAGTCCGCGGTCATCGCGTCCTCCGACGTGACCGGCCGCAGCACGACCGGGTGTCCGTAGGTGCGCTGGTCCCCTTGGACGCCGACGGATCGTACGTCGGCGAGCAGCACGATCGGGAACTGCCAGATGTCGCGGTCCAGGCCCGCCTTAGTGAGCTCCTCGCGGGCGATGGCGTCGGCCTCGCGCAGGATGTCGAGGCGCTCGGCGGTCACCTCCCCGATGATCCGGATGCCCAGGCCGGGCCCGGGGAACGGGTGACGCCAGACGATCTCCGCGGGGAGTCCGAGCTGCTCGCCGACGAGGCGGACCTCGTCCTTGAACAGCGTCCGCAGCGGCTCGACCAGCTCGAACTCGAGGTCCTCGGGAAGTCCGCCGACGTTGTGGTGGGACTTGATGTTGGAGGTGCCGCTGCCACCGCCGGACTCGACCACGTCGGGGTAGAGCGTCCCTTGGACGAGGAAGGAGACCGATCCCCCGTGCTCGGCGGCCTCGCCCACGATCTCGAGCTCGGCGGCCTCGAAGACACGGATGAACTCCCGGCCGATGATCTTGCGCTTCTCCTCCGGGTCGCTCACCCCGGCGAGCGCCTCCAGGAAACGCTGCTTCGCGTCCACCACGTGGAGAGAGACCCCCGTGGAGGCGACGAAGTCGCGCTCCACCTGCTCGGCCTCACCCTGGCGGAGCAGCCCATGGTCGACGAAGACGCAGGTCAGCTGGTCGCCGATCGCCCGCTGCACGAGCGCGGCCGCCACGGCCGAGTCGACACCACCCGAGAGCCCGCAGATCGCCTGCTTGTCACCGATCTGGCTGCGGATGTGCTCGATCTGCTCCTCGACGATGTTGACCATCGTCCACGTCGGACGGCACCCCGCGATCTGGTGCAGGAAGTGGGTCAGCACCGCCTGACCGTGCTCGGTGTGCATCACCTCGGGGTGCCACTGGACGCCGGCGAGCCTTCGGTCGAGGTCCTCGAAGGCGGCGACCGGCGACCCGGCCGTCGTGGCCAACGCGGTGAACCCGTCTGGGGCGGAGACCACGGAGTCGCCATGGCTCATCCAGACCCGGTGCGTCTCCGGGACCTCGGCGAGCAGTGTGCCGGGCGCCGTCACGGTCACCGGGGTCCGGCCGTACTCCGACCGGCCGGTGCGGCGTACCTCCCCACCGAGCGCCATGGCCATCGCCTGGAACCCGTAGCACATGCCGAAGACCGGGACACCGGCCTCGAAGACGGCGGGTCCGACCTGCGGGGCACCGGGCTCGTAGACCGAGGAGGGCCCGCCGGAGAGGATGATCGCCTTGGGCCGCCGCGCGAGCATCTCCTCCACCGGCATGGTGTGCGGCACGATCTCGCTGTAGACGCGGGCCTCCCGCACCCGTCGGGCGATCAGCTGGGCGTACTGCGCCCCGAAGTCGACGACGAGCACGAGGTCGTGTTCGGTGGTCATCAGGCCCCTTCAGCGGACGGCGCAGGCGGAGGCGTCAGTCTAGCCAGGACCGCCGAGACCCTCGTGGTCCGGACCATTCCTTGCGCACCGCAAAAAAGTCTCGGGAAATGCGTAGCTGCGCGTAACCCCACCAACCGGGCGTCGTTGAGAAGGTCAGACCCGGTGGCTGTTGCTCCCTCCCAGGCCGGGTCTCGCGGTCCGTGCACTGTCCATCTGGTGCGTGGACGGTTCAGGGCCCGACCAACCCTCCCTCCCCCCGGTCGGGCCCTGGACCATTCCCGGGCACGACCGCGGTGGGAGGGGTCGTTCAGGAGACTCCGACGATCGGCAGGCGCAGCGCGGCGGGGGCGGTCGGTGGCACGGCGGGGCTGGCCGGCTCCACCGGAGCGACCCGTTCGTACGCCGCCCCCAGCGGGGGTCGTGGGTCCGGCTCTGCCTTGTTCGGCCAGTACGCCATCGCCCGCTCGGCCTGGGCGGTGATCGTCAAGGACGGGTTCACGCCGAGGTTCGCCGAGATGGCCGACCCGTCCACCACGTGCAGGCCGGGGTGTCCGAACACCCGGTGGAAGGGGTCGATCACGCCGGCCTCCGGCGACTGCCCGATCGTGCAGCCGCCGATGAAGTGCGCGGTCAGCGGGCGGTTGAACGGCTCCCCGATCGACCCGCCGGGCTTGCCGCCGAGGATCTCGGCCATCCTGCGCACCGTCTGGTTCGCCACGGGGATCCAGGTGGGGTTGGGCGTACCGTGTCCCTGCCTCGAGCTCAGGTGCCACCGGCCGGTCAGCCGGCTGCGCTTGGAGAAGGTGGTGATCGAGTTGTCCACCGTCTGCATGACCAGGGCGATCACGGTGCGCTCCGACCAGTGCCTCAGGTCGTACAGGTCGAGCACGTTCGTCTTCTCGCGCCACATCTCCTTCAGCCACGTCTGCCAACGCGGCGCCGGCCCGTCACCGTCGGTGAGCACCGTCTGGAGGAGCGACATCACGTTGCTGCCCTTGCCGTAGCGCACCGGCTCGACGTGCGTGTCCTCGTCGGGGTGGAACGACGAGGTGATCGCGATGCCCTGGCTGTAGTCGACCTTCGTATCCGGCGCGATCGCGCCGAGGATCGACTCGGAGTTGGTCCGGGACAGGTGACCGAGACGCCCGGAGAGCCGGGGCAGGTGCCCGTGGTCACGCATCTTGAACAGCAGCCGCTGGGTGCCGAGCGCCGAGGCCGAGAGGACGACCTGCTCGGCGGTGAGCGTACGACGGGCGTTGCCGCTGAGCCTGCGGCCGACCGGCCCCGCCTTGGTGAACCGCACGTCGACCGCGTAGCCGCCGTCGTCGAGGGGCCGCACCGCCTCCACGGTGGTGAGCTCGTGGACCCTCGCGCCCTTGCTCTCGGCAAGGTAGAGGTAGTTCTTCACCAGGGTGTTCTTCGCGTTGTGCCGGCAGCCCGTCATGCACTCGCCACAGGCCTTGCACGTGTTGCGGTCCGGGCCCGCGCCCCCGAAGTACGGGTCGGTCACCTGCTCGCCGCGGGCCTGCTCCGGGCCGCCGAAGAAGACGCCGACCGGGGTGGGGTGGAACGTGTCACCCACACCCATGTCGTTGGCGACCTTCTCCATGACGTCGTCCGACGGCGTACGCACGGGGTTCTCCACGACGCCGAGCATCCGCTTGGCCTGGTCGTAGTACGGCGACAGCTCGTCACGCCAGTCCGTGATGTCGCGCCACTGCGGGTCGTCGTAGAAGGCGGGCAGCGGCTCGTAGAGGGTGTTGGCGTACACGAGGGACCCGCCCCCGACTCCCGCGCCGGAGAGGATCAGGCAGTCCTTGAGCGCGTCGATGCGCTGGATGCCGTAGCACCCGACCTCGGGGCGGAAGAGGTACTTGTCGAGCTGGAAGGACGTCGCTGCGAAGTCCTCGTCCCGGAACCGGGCGCCGGCCTCGAGAACGCCGACCCGGTAGCCCTTCTCGGTGAGGCGCAGCGCCGTGACCGATCCGCCGAACCCGGACCCCACGACCAGGACGTCGTAGTCGAACTCGGTCTTCCTGTGCTTGCCGCTCACGGTCGCCTCGTCCTCCGCATCAGCCGCATCTGGGCCGTCATCACCTTCGCGAACGTCTGGTCGCTCATGCCGAGCACCGGGGAGAACCGGAAGAGCCTCTGGACCGCCACCGCCTGCGGATCGGTGTAGCGGTGGATCCCCTCGGCTCCCTGGCGCCGACCGAGCCCGGACTCCCGCATCCCGCCCATCGGCGCGTCCAGGCTGCCGAAGGTGGCTGCGAACGCCTCGTTGACGTTCACGGTGCCGCACTTGACCTGCCGGGCGATCTCGCGGCCGCGCTTGACGTCGCGGGTGTAGATCGAGGCGTTGAGGCCGTACTCCCCCGCGTTGGCCCGAGCGACGGCGTCGGCCTCGTCGTGGAAGCGGTACACCGACACCACGGGCCCGAAGGTCTCCTCCCCGAAGCACCGCATGTCCGGGTCCACGCCCTCGAGGATCGTGGGCTCGTAGAAGTACGGGCCGAGGTCGGGCCGGGCGCGCCCACCGGCGAGCACCCGCGCCCCCTTGGCCACGGCGTCCTCGACGTGCGCGGTCACTGCGTCGAGCTGCTGCTGGGAGATCAGCGAGCCGATGTCGGTGCCCCAGTCCAGACCCGGTCCCATACGCTGCGCCTTGGTGCGCTCCACGAACCGCTCGACGAACCTGTCGTAGACCTGGTCGGCGACGAAGAGCCGCTCCATCGAGACACAGAGCTGGCCGGCGGAGGAGAAGCAGGCACGTACGGCGCCCTCGGCCGCACGCTCCACGTCGGCGTCACGGAGGACGAGCATCGGGTTCTTGCCACCGAGCTCGAGCGAGCATCCGATCAGGTTCCGCCCGGCCTGCTCGCCGATGAGACGACCGGTCGCGGTCGAGCCGGTGAAGCAGACGTAGTTCGAACCCTCGATCAGCGGGGTTCCGAGCTCCTTGCCCGGGCCGGCCACGATCTGCCACAGATCCGCGGGGAACCCCGCCTCCTCGAGGAGCCGCGCCCCGAGCAGCGCCGACAGCATCGTCTGGGCGTCCGGCTTGTGCACGACCGCGTTGCCCGCCATCAGCGCAGGCAACCCGTCGGACAGTGCCATGGTGAACGGGTAGTTCCAGGGGCTGATGATGCCGACGACACCCTTCGGCACGCGGTTGACCCGGACCTGCGTGAGCACCGGCAGGACCCCTACCGTCCTCGCCGGTGCGAGATGCCGCTCGTGGGTGCGCGCGTAGTAGCGCGCGGTCATCGCAACGTGGAGCGGCTCGTCGAAGGCATGCTTGCGCGACTTGCCCGACTCCCAGCAGATCAGGTCCGTGATCTCGTCCTGCCGGTCGAGGATCAGGTCGTGGAGGTTCAGCATCACCTCCGCGCGCTCACCGACGGGGGTGGCCGCCCAGCGCTCCTGGGCACGACGGGCCCTTCTGAACGCCTCCACCACATCCTCGGGGGTGGACTGCGGGAGCACCGCGAGCGGCTGACCGTTGAAGGGACACCGAGTCGTGACGGTCTCGGTCCCGCCTGCCACGACCCGGGAGGTCAGGCCGCGCACGTAGGCGGGGTCGAGGGCGTACGACGCCGTGGGGTCGAGCTCGGGGTCGGCGGGACCGTCGAGACCGATACCGGCCGGCTCGAGCGGATCAGGCTGCGAAGACATGATACCGAGAGTATGTGACGGCCCTCTCAGGCCGCCAGGTCCCGCCAGAGAATGAGACGACGTCCGGGCGCGCAAAAGCCCCCGCGAGATGAGCCCGCGGGGGCTTTGCGAATGTTATGTCCGGCGACGTC
>DGBP01000081.1 GCA_002384855.1 Nocardioidaceae bacterium UBA4001
TGGTTGATCTGTCAACTACTATCCTTCAACTTAGATGAAAAGTCAACTATTCCTGAAGGGGATCCGTCTCGGGTCCAGGCCAGTCGTCCGCCGGTGTTCGACGGGCGGTCGACGGGCGGACGGGACCAGCGGCCGCAAGCCGGGGTCGAACGGCCCTGCGGGCAGACCTGCCCGGGGTCATAGCGTCGAGACATGCAGAGCACGATGAACGCCCTTCGACGACGTCTCCGCGAGCACAGGCGGGAGCGCACTGAGCTCCTTGTCCTCGACGGCCGGGTGGGCTGTCCCCGGTCGACGACGGGTCGCGTGGACCTCGAGCGCTGCCTGTCCTGCCCGCTGCTCTCGGACATCCGCACCGACGACGCGGGCCGGTCCTGGGTCGTCTGCAAGCCGGCCACCCACCTGGTCACCGCCGAGGAGCTCCGCGCCATCTGACGGCCGAGGCGGGTTTCGACGCCGGCGAGGGTGCTCGACCGGCGAGGGTCAGGTGCAGGCATCGATCAGCGCCTGGTTGGCCTCGCGCAGGTCGGTGAGCTCGATCTGCTCGCCACGCTGCGCGCGCTCGGCAAGGCCCTGCATGTTCGCCACCAGGTCGTCGACCGCGCGCTCGGCGTCGGCGCCGTCGATCTCCGACGCCTTCTGCTCGACGTCCGTCGCGGCCTCGCGGAGGGTCCGCTCGAGCTTGCGCGGGCTGTTCGCGTCGCGCTGCACGTCGTCGAGCCAGCCCGCGGAGGTCTGGGCGAGGTTCGCGCAGGCCTTGGCGTTGGACACCAAACGGTCGGCGTCCTCCGAGCAGCCGGTGACGGTCACGGCGAGCAGGACGGCGGCGACGGACGCCGTACGAAGGCTGAGCCTGGAGCCCACGGGGCCCCCTTCCGAGAGTCGGCTGCAGGGTCGCTGCGGAACCCCACGCGCCCGGGATCCGATGCGTGGGCCAGGTTGCCCGAAGGCCGTGCGGGCCAAACCCCGGACCAATCCGGGCTTGTCCGTCCTGACCACACTGGAAGGGTGAGCTCGCTCGACCGCTGCCCGTCCTGCACGACCAGAACCGCCACGGTGCGGGACTTCCTGCAGCGCCGCACGCCGCTGATCGCCACCGGCGCCGTGGTCGCGGGACTGGCCGGGATCAACGTCGCCAAGCACGTCGCCCCGTCCACCAGCCTGGCCCTCGGGGTCGGCGCCACCGCGGCCCTGCTCGTGGCCGCCCGGGCGAGCGGGCTGAGCTGGGCCGATCTCGGCCTCGACCGAGACCGGCTCTGGCACGGCGTGCTGTGGGGTGGTGGGGCGATCCTGGCGGTCGGAGCGGTGTACGCCGGCGGCCTGTTCCTCCCGATCACACGCGAGCTGTTCTTGGACGCCCGCTACCAGCTCGAGGCCGCCGACGCCCTCAGGACCGCCTTCGTCGCGATCCCGCTGGGCACCGTTCTCCTGGAGGAGGTCGCCTTCCGGTCGGTCCTGTGGGGGATGCTCGAGAGGCACATGAGCACGAACCGGGCGCTCCTCGCCTCCTCCGCCCTCTTCGGGCTCTGGCACGTCCTGCCGTCGCTGGACTTCGCCGCCGCCCGGGGTGCCGCCGCGCCCAGCCCGGCGGCCACCGCGTTGGTCGTGCTCGGCACGGTCGCGTTCACGACCGCCGGCGGCGTCGTCGCCGGAGAGCTGAGGCGACGCAGCGGCCACGTCCTCGCGAGCGCCGGGATGCACTGGGCGACCAACGCGCTGGGCGTGCTCGGCGGGCTCGTCGCCTGGCGCATGGTCAGCGGCGGGTAGGCCTCGCCGCCCCTTCAGCGGCAGATCTTGCGGCCGCTGACGTCGCGCAGGGGCAGCCGCAAGTACAGGTCGCGCCGCCCCTCCGCCCAGACGGCCGGATCGTCGCGGGACTTGATCTCGCGAACCTCGTCGTACTCCTCGACCATCTCCGCGTGCCCGCGCACGACCGCGCTGCACCCGGTGCACCGCACCTCGTCGATCTCGTCGACCTCGAAGGCCACCTCGTGGTCTCGGCCGTACGTGCCCAGCTCGCTGTAGGGGGTGGTCCGGAAGACGATGTTGCCCTGGTGCAGCTTGTAGTTGACCGGGACGATCCGCGGGCCCATCGTGGTGCAGAGCGCGACCCGGCCTACGACGTGCCGCTCGAGGATCTCCACGCACTGTTCGCGCGACAACTCGTCGAGCTGGGTCATGACGGCACTCCTCCTCATGGATGCGACGGTCCGGTCACGACACGTCGCGTCCGGGCGCCGAGGTGCGACCAGCCCGCATCTTTCGAGACTCGCACCGCGGGCGACGAGCCGCCAGGGGCAGACGTCCCGCAACGGACAGTGCGAACGATCGGGACATGGGAGACGACGTGCCGTTCGGGTGGAGCGCCCACGTCGTCCTGGGAGAATGGGGGCATGCTCCAGGCGGTCCGCGACCAGTCCCCGCAACAGCGGGCCGGTCGCCGTACCCGCCTGCGCCACCCGAGCTACAGCCTGGCCGGCTCGACGCTCGCCCTGCTGTTCGGCGTTGCCTCCTTCACCCCGTCGCTGGCGCCGCGGGACTGGCTGTGGCAGGGGCTCGTCGCGGGCGTCAGTGCGGCCGGCGGCTACCTGCTCGGCGTGCTGCTCGCCTGGGTCGTGGGCCTGGCCGTCCGGCACCGCCTCTCCGCGGCGGTGAGGCGCCGGCTGTGGATCGCGCTGGCCGCGGTCGGCCTGCCGCTGGTGGTCTGGAGCCTGTGGCAGGGCCAACGGTGGCAGCGCGACCTCCACCTGCTCATGGAGCGGACCCCGCCGGAGTCCTACGCGTGGGTGCGCATCCTCGTGCTCGCCTCGCTGGTCTTCGTGTCGCTGGTCGCCATCGGCCGTGGCCTGGCCGAGCTGGTGCGGATCGTCACCCGGCGGCTGGCCCCGCTCGTGCCCGAGCCGCTGGCCGGGCCGCTGGCGTTCCTGGTCGTCGTGATCGTGCTGGTGACGGTGAACAACGGCGTCTTCTGGCGGGGCGTGCAGGTGGTGGCCAACGCCGCCTTCGGCGCGGCCAACGGCAGCACCTTCGCGTGGACCACCCGACCGACCGTGCCGGAGCGCTCGGGCACGCCCGAGTCCCTGGTCTCGTGGGGCTCGCTCGGGCGGCAGGGCCGGGAGTTCGTCGGGTCCGGCCCGAGCGTGCAGGATCTCGCCGCGTTCTCCGGCGAGCCGGCCCGCGAGCCGGTGCGGGTGTACGTCGGGCTCCGTTCGGGCGGGTCCACCCGGGACCGGGCCGAGCTCGCGGTGCGTGAGCTGAGACGGGCGGGTGCCTTCGAGCGTGAGGTGCTCGTCGTGGCCACCACGACCGGTACGGGCTTCGTCGACCCGGCGGCCGCCGAGGCGATCGAGTACCTGTACAACGGCGACAGTGCGGTCGTGGGCATCCAGTACTCCTACTTCCCGAGCTTCCTCTCGCTCGCGGTCGACCACGAGCTCGCCGAGGAGGCCGGCCGTGAGCTCTTCAACCGGGTTCACGACGCATGGGCGGCACTGCCGGAGAACCGGCGGCCTCGGCTCCTGGTGACCGGGACGAGCCTGGGTGTCTTCGGGTCGGAGGCGGCCTTCAGTGGCGAGGCCGACCTGCGCCTGCGGACCGACGGCGTCGTGTGGGCCGGCCCGCCGAACTTCAGCGCCCTGCACCGGTGGTTCGTGGAGAACCGCGACCCCGGCACCCCCGAGTGGCGACCGGAGTACGACGGCGCGCGGGCGATCGACTTCATCGGCGACTCCGAGCCTGGAGAGGAGGCGCTGGGCGAGGCGGAGGTGGTCTACCTGCAGAACGGCTCCGACCCGGTCGTCCTGTGGAGCCCGTCCCTGCTCTTCACCCGACCGGACTGGCTTTCCGAGCCGCGGGCCCCCGACGTCTCCCCGGACATGTTCTGGATGCCGATCGTGACCTTCTGGCAGGTCAGCGCAGACCTACCGTCCAACTACGACGTCCCTGCCGGGCACGGCCACCGCTACCTCGAGCTGTACGTCGACGGGTGGGTCACCGTGGTCCGCCCGGACGGATGGACCCCCCAGGACTCCGAACGCCTGCGGGTCCGGCTGAGGGCGAACCAGGACGAGCGGGACCGTCTGATCGAGGCCGCCGGCGGCTGAGGTGACCGACCCTCCCGGCGGGCGCGGCGGCGGTCCCGGGACAATGGGGCGCGCGTCGTACCGTCCACGAAGGGACCCCCATGAGCCTGCTCGAGAACCAGACCGTCGCCGTCCTCGGAGGCACCGGGCCGCAGGGCAGGGGCCTGGCCCGCAGGTTCGCCGCGGCCGGACTGCCCGTCGTGATCGGCAGCCGGAGCGCCGAGCGGGCCGCCTCGACCGCCGAGGAGCTCGCCGGCGCGACCGGTGGGGCCGTGACGGGGGCGGCGAACGCCGAGGCAGCGGCGCAGGGCGACATCGTGGTGGTCGCGGTGCCGTGGGACGGCCACAAGGAGCTGCTCGTCGAGCTGGCTCCGGTGCTGGTCGGCAAGATCGTCGTGGACTGCGTGAACCCGATGGGCTTCGACAAGCAGGGGCCCTTCGCGCTCGAGGTGGAGGAGGGCTCGGCCGCCCAGCAGGCGGAGGCGCTGCTGCCCGAGAGCCGGGTCGTAGGTGCCTTCCACCACGTGAGCGCTGTGCTCCTCGAGGATCCCGCGGTCACGTCCATGGACACCGACGTCATGGTGCTCGGCGACGACCGGGAGGCCACCGACGTGGTCCGCGAGCTCGCCGACACGATCCCGGGGATGCGCGGCGTCTACGCCGGCCGGCTCCGCAACGCCCACCAGGTGGAGGCGCTGACCTGCAACCTGATCGCGATCAACCGCCGCTACAAGGCGCACTCCGGCCTGCGCGTCACCGACGTCTGACCATTCACCGCGAGGGAACACCGTTCGCTCCCGACGGGATCCTGCCCTGGGGGAGGGACCGTTCTCCGGGGAGGCTCGGCGACGGGCCGGTTAGTGTGAGGGGCGTGTCCGCTGCACCGTCCCCGCGCCCGTCGTACCGCTGGACCGACTGGACCGTCGAGGACCTGCTCGAGGCCAAGAGGGGCCGCGCCACCTCGGTGAGCCTGGTTCTGCCGGCCCGCGACGAGGCCCCCACCGTCGGGGGCATCGTGACCCGGGTGCGCGAGGAGCTCGTGGACCGGGTGCCGCTCGTCGACGAGATCGTGGTGATCGACTCCGACTCCTCCGACGCCACCGCTGCGGTCGCCCGGGACGCGGGAGCGACCGTGCACGCCGCCGCCGGGGTCCGGCCCGAGCTGGGTGCCCGGGCCGGCAAGGGCGAGGCGATGTGGAAGTCGTTGTTCGTGACCCGCGGCGACCTCCTCGTGTTCATGGACGCCGACCTCACCGAGTGGGGCCCGCACTTCGTCACCGGCCTCCTCGGCCCGCTGCTCGCGGAGGACGCCTCGCTGGTGAAGGGCTTCTACGACCGCCCGATGGGGGAGGTCACCAGCCCGCGCGGCGAGCTGCCGTCCGAAGGCGGCCGGGTGACCGAGCTCGTGGCGCGGCCGCTGCTCGCCCTGCACTGGCCCGACCTCGCGGGCGTCGTCCAACCCCTTGCCGGGGAGTGGGCGGTGCGGCGCGACCTCCTCGAGCGGCTGCCGGTGCCGAGCGGGTACGCCGTCGAGCTCGCTGTGCTGGTCGACGCCTACGAGCGACTCGGTCTCGACGCGGTCGCCCAGGTCGACCTCGGCCTGCGCCGCCACGGCCACCAGGCGCTCCGGGACCTCGGCGTGATGGCGCTGCAGATCCAGGCGCTGGTGCAGGCACGCACCTCCGGCCGGCCGGGCCCCGATGAGCTGCCGCTGCGGCAGTACGACTGGGCCACCGGCGCCGCCGTCCCCCTCCACCGCACCGTCGACCTGCGCGAGCGCCCGCCGGCGGTCACCGTCCCCGGCTACGGAGACCGGCGGCAGGCGGTGGGACCGTGCTGAGGCTCGGCCGCCACGAGTTCGACGACGACGCGATGCTCGTGATGGCGATCGTCAACCGCACCCCGGACTCCTTCTACGACAAGGGCGCCACCTGGGCGGAGGACGCCGCCTTCGACCGGGTCCGCCAGGTGGTCGCCGAGGGGGCCGACATCGTCGACATCGGCGGGGTCAAGGCGGCGCCGGGCGGGGAGGTCGACGCCGACGAGGAGTCCCGCCGGGTCGTCGGCTTCGTCGAGCGGGTTCGGTCGGAGTTCCCCGAGGTCGTGATCAGTGTCGACACCTGGCGCGCGGAGGTCGGTCGGGCTGTGTGCGAGGCGGGCGCCGACCTGCTCAACGACGCCTGGGGGGGCTACGACCCCGACCTGGCCGCGGTCGCGGGGGAGTACGACGTCGCGCTCGTGTGCACGCACACCGGCGGCGTGACGCCCCGCACGCGACCGCATCGCGTCGAGTACGACGACGTGGTGGTCGACGCGATCGAGCAGACCGTGGCCTACGCCGAGCGCGCCGTCTCCCTCGGCGTCGACCGGCGCAGCGTGATGATCGACCCGGCCCACGACTTCGGGAAGAACACCTGGCACTCCCTGGAGGTCACCCGGCGCCTCGACGAGATGGCCGGGACCGGCTGGCCGGTGCTGGTGTCCCTGTCGAACAAGGACTTCGTCGGTGAGACCCTCGACCGGCCCGTGGGGGAGCGGCTCACCGGGACCCTCGCCGCGACCGCGGTGTGCGCGTGGCACGGGGCGAGGGTCTACCGGGTGCACGAGGTCCCCGAGACCAGGCAGGTGCTCGACATGGTCGCCTCGATCCGGGGCATCCGCCCGCCCGCGCGGGTCGTCCGCGGGCTCGCCTGAGGAGGAGTGCATGCGCATCGTCCTGAACGACGTCGACCCGTCGGTGCCCCCGCCCGGGACCGGCGGGAGCGACGTGGTCGACGACGCGACGCTGGCGCGGCTCTACGCCTACCCCGGGCAGCCCTGGATCCGGGCGAACATGGTCAGCACCCTCGACGGTGCAGCGACCGGCCCCGACGGACGGACCGGGTCCATCAACAACGAGCCGGACTTCCGGGTGTTCACACTGCTGCGGGCGCTGGCCGACGCGGTCGTGGTGGGAGCCGGAACAGCCCGCGCCGAGGGATACGGCCGGCCGCGTCCTCCCCGCGGTGACCGCGCGGACCTGCGCGAGGGGCGGGCCGCGGCGCCGGCCCTGGTCGTGGTGAGCCGAAGCGCGAGCGTCCCGTCGACGGTGGCCGCCCCGGCCGAGCACGAGGGGGCCGGCGAGGTACTGCTCGTGACCTGTGAGGCGGCGGGTGGTGCGGCAGTGGCCGCAGCCCGCGACACCCTCGGGGACGACCAGGTGCTCGTCCTGGGCCAGGGCGAGGTCGACCTCGTCGCGCTCCGGGAGGAGCTGATGGCCCGTGGCCTGGGCCGGGTCCTCACCGAGGGCGGGCCACGGCTGCTGCGCGACCTGGTGGCCGCCGGGGTCGTGGACGAGATCTGCCTGACCGTCGTACCTCACGTGATCGGCGGCGACCACCCACGGATCCTGACCGGGCAGAGCGTCACGGCCGAGCTGCACCCGCGACTGCTGCTCGAGGAGGGCGGCACCCTGCTCGGCCGGTGGACGAGGAGCGCCGCTCAGACCGGCTCGGCGCGCGGCGGCTCCGGCAGCGCGATCTCCTCGACCGTCGAGCAGCCACCGAGGTAGGCCGCCAGCATCGCCCGGGCCACGTCGCCGACGGTCCGGTCGGACGGCAGGAAGTCGGGGTGGTGCAGCCCCGGCTCCTCCGGCCCGCCGGCGCCGACCCCGACGAACACCATGAGCGACGGCACGAGCGGGGAGTAGAAGGAGAAGTCGTCGGCCCCGCACGACCGCAGCGGGCGCCCCTGGACCAGCCCGCAGTGCTCTATCCAGGATGACGCGGCCGTCGCCAGGGCCAGGTCGTTGTCCAGCACCGGGGCGCCGAGCGACACCTCGACCTCCGCGTCGCAGCCGTGCACGTCGCACACCGCCGTGGAGGTCGTCTCGAGCGCCCTGTGCAGCCGCACCCGGTCCTTCTCGTCGAAGGTGCGGAGGATCCCCTCCATCTGCACCGCGGAGGGCACGACGTTCGGTGAGTTGCCCCCCGAGATCGAGCCGACGGTCAGCACGGTCGGGTTGGTGGGGTCCACCTGCCGCGAGATGAGGTGCTGGAGCGTGCCGATCAGGTCGGCGGCGGCGACCACGGGGTCGGCGGTGAGGTGGGGGTACGCCGCGTGCCCCGGGCGGCCGTTGACCCGGATCGAGAACTCGTCCGCGGCGGCGTTGACCGGACCGGGGACGGCCGAGAACTCCCCGTCCGGGAGCCGCGGCTGCACGTGGGCGCCGATGAACGCCCGCACGTCGTGCGTCGCGAGCTCCGGGGAGAGCGTCACGTCCTTCGCCCCGGACGGGTAGGTTTCCTCTCGAGGTTGGAGCACCAGGAGCAGTGGCAGCGGGCCACCTTCCTGCTGCACCGCCTTCGCCACCGCGAACGCCGCTGCCATGTGCACGTCGTGGCCGCAGGCGTGCATCGAACCGTTCGTGGACCGCCACGGGAGGTCGCCGGTCTCGAGCACGGGGAGGGCGTCGAGCTCGGCACGGAGCCCGACCGACGGACCCTCGGCAGGTCCGACCCGGACGAGCGCACCGGTCCCGGCGACCGGCTCCGACGGCAGCCCCAGGGCGGCGACGATCTGGTCGGTGGTGTGCTGCTCGTCGCCCCCGAGCCGCGGCTCGGCGTGGATGCGTCGCCGCAGGTCGGCCGCCTCGTCGAGGTGGGCGTCCAGGGCCTTGAAGAGTCGGGAGGTGCGCTCGGTGGTCCAGGGTTCGCTCATGGGGTCCCGTGTTCCCCGATCCCGGCCGCGCCACACCGCGGGCGGCCTCGTCGCATGGACTCGCGGGGATCGGGCACGCTGCCTGGTCGTGGAGAACCAGTGGTGGCAGTCAGCAGTCGTGTACCAGATCTACCCCCGCAGCTTCGCCGACGGCACCGGCGACGGCGTGGGCGACCTGGAGGGGATCCTCGGCCGTCTCGACCACCTCGAACGGCTCGGCGTGGACGTGCTGTGGCTGTCGCCGGTCTACCCCTCGCCGATGGACGACAACGGCTACGACATCAGCGACTACCGCGACGTCGACCCGACCTTCGGCAGCCTCGAGGACCTCGACCGCCTCGTGGCGGCGCTGCACGAGCGCGGCATCAAGCTGGTGATGGACCTCGTCGTGAACCACACCTCCGACGAGCACCCGTGGTTCGTCGAGTCCCGGAGGCGGCTCGACAGCCCGAAGCGCGACTGGTACTGGTGGCGGCCGCCGCGCGAGGGGACGGTGCCCGGAGAGCCGGGGGCCGAGCCGACCAACTGGGGCTCGTTCTTCTCCGGCCCAGCGTGGGAGTACGACGAGGCGAGCGGGGAGTACTACCTGCACCTGTTCTCCCGCAAGCAGCCGGACCTCAACTGGGAGAACCCCGAGGTGCGCCACGCCGTCTACGACATGATGCGCTGGTGGGTCGACCGCGGGGTCGACGGCTTCCGCATGGACGTGATCAACCTGATCTCGAAGGAGCCCGCCCTGCCCGACGGACCGGTCCGTCCGGGTGAGCAGTACGGCGACCTCCACGACGCCGTGGTGGACGGCCCCCGGGTCCACGAGTACCTCGCCGAGATGCACCGGGAGGTCTTCGCCGGCGTCGACCGGCCGCTGCTCCTGGTCGGCGAGACCCCCGGCGTGACCATCGAGGAGGCCCGGAGATACACCCACGTCGACCCGCCGGAGGTCGACATGGTCTTCCAGTTCGCGCACATGAGCGTCGACCAGGGGGCCTCGAAGTGGGACGTGCTGCCCTTCGACATGCGCGTGCTGCGCAGGTCGCTCGCCGACTGGCAGGAGGGCCTCGCCGACGTCGGCTGGAACAGCCTCTACTGGGACAACCACGACCAGCCGCGGGTGGTCTCGCGGTTCGGCGACGACGGGGAGCACAGGGAGCGCTCCGCGAAGCTGCTCGCGACGGTGCTGCACCTGATGCGGGGGACGCCCTACGTCTACCAGGGCGAGGAGCTCGGGATGACGAACCACCCCTTCGCGTCGGTCGAGGACTTCCGCGACATCGAGTCGCTCAACTACTACGAGGAGTCGGTCGTCCTGGGGGAGGACACCGACGAGATCTTCGCGTCGCTGCGCGCCATGAGCCGCGACAACGCGCGCACCCCGATGCAGTGGGACGGTTCGCCGTACGCCGGCTTCAGCCGGGCCGAGCCGTGGATCGCGGTGAACCCGAACCACGAGGAGATCAACGCCGTGGCGCAGTACGACGACCCCGAGTCGGTGTTCGCGCACTACCGGAGGCTGATCGCGCTGCGTCACGAGGAGCCGGTGGTTGCTCACGGCGACTTCACCCTCGAGCTGCCCGACCACGAGCAGCTGTTCGCCTACACCCGGCGCGGCGGCTCGACGGAGCTCCTGGTGGTCACGAACTTCTCCGGTGAGACTGCGGAGGTGCCGGGTCGCCTCGCCGACCGGTGCTCCGGAGCGGAGCTGGTGCTCACGAACCTGCCCGCCGCGACCGGGTCGTGGGTGCTCGAGCCCTGGGAGGCCCGGGTCTACCGTCGGGTGGGTGCGACCTGCTGAGCACCCGAGGGACCGGCGTGCTCGCTGTCGGGACCCTTCCGGGCGGGCGCCCGTCCCAGGCGCGGGCACCCGGCCCGGAGGCGTCGTCCGCGACGGTCACGCGGAGGTGTCGTCTACTCTGAGGCCATGCCAGCACCCGTAGCGTCCGTCCCCGAGGCGGTCGCGCGCGCCCGCGAGGTCGCGGTGGAGATCGCCGCTCCGCAGGCGGAGGTGACCGACTCCGGGGTGTGGCCCGAGCAGGCCATGCGTGCCCTCCAGGCCTCCCTGGGCGGGCTCGTGGTCCCCCGCGAGGACGGCGGCGCCGGCCTCGGGCTCCGCGCGCTGGCCGGGGTGTGCGAGACGCTGGGGGAGGCGTGCGCCTCCACCGCCCTCTGCTTCGGCATGCACAACGTGGCCACCGCGGTCATCGCGGCGAAGCCGACGGAGCGGCAGCGCAAGGAGTTCCTCGAGCCGATCGCGGCGGGGGAGCACCTCACCACCCTCGCGCTCTCCGAGCCCGGGACCGGTGCCGAGTTCTGGCTTCCCCAGACGAGGCTCACCTCCGAGGCCGACGGGTGGCTGGTCAACGGCGAGAAGAGCTTCGTGACCAACGGGTCCCGGGCCGACTCCTACGTCGTGTCGACCGTGGCGGCCGACCCCGAAACACCTGCGGGTGAGTTCTCCAACGTCGTGGTCTGGCAGGACAGCCCCGGGCTGTCGTGGCACGGCTCGTGGGACGGCATCGGGATGCGCGGCAACTCCTCGCTGGCGGCCCGCCTCACCGACGTCGCGGTCGGCGCGGACGCGTTGCTCGGTGCCCCGGGCGACCAGATCTGGTACGTCTTCGAGGTGGTCGCGCCGTACTTCCTCACGGCCATGGCAGGCACCTACCTCGGCGTCGCGCAGGCCGCGCTGAACGAGGCGGTGGAGCACATCAAGCAGCGGCGGCACAGCCACACCGGCCGGAGCCTCGCCAGCGAGCCCGTGCTCCAGCACCGCCTCGGCGTCCTGTGGTCCCAGGTCCAGTCCACCCGCCGGCTCGTGCACTGGGCGGCCGAGGAGGCCGACTCCGGCGGGCCGGACGCCCTGCCGGCGCTGACCTCCGCCAAGGCCCAGGTCGCCGACACCGCGGTCTCCGTGGTGAACGAGGCGATGACGCTCGTCGGCGGCATCGGCTACCGCGACCGCATCCCCCTCGAGCGGCACCTCCGTGACGCGCGCGCGGCCCACGTGATGAGCCCCACCACGGACGTCCTGCGCATGTGGACCGGACGGGCCCTGCTCGACGTACCCCTCCTGGGGACCTGACGCCCGATGGGACGACTGCTGCTCGTCGGGGTGAACCCGGACGAGGAAGCCACGCTGGTCCAGGCCGTGGGTGCCGAGGCGTGCCTTCCTGTGCCCGTGGACGGGCTGCGGAGCGCCTTCAGCTCGGGCACCGAGGCCGTGGTGATCGGCAGCGCGACCCCCACCCCGCTCGCGCTGGTGCAGTGGGTGCACCGGGCCCAGCCGATGTGCGGCGTGCTCCTGCTGACCTCGCCCGAGACCGACACCGAGCTGCGCCGCTCGACGATGTACGCCCCCGACATGCCGGCCTCGCTGACCGTCCTCGAGGCGCGGAGCCCGGCTCTGCCCGAGACGGCCCGGGAGGTCCTCGAGGGGAGCCGGCTGCGGCGTGCGCACCAGGAGACGATCGCGGCGGTCAGCGCGCGTGAGTCGGTGGCGACCCGGCACAGCCTCGCCCCCGCCTCGGTCGGGGCACTGCTCGACCACGCCCCCTTCGGCGTGCTGGTGGGTGACCTCGAAGGACGCCTGGTGACCTGGAACCGGTGGGCCGGGGACCTGCTCGAGCTGTCCCACGACGTCGCGGGTCGGCCGATCCCGACGCTCTTCCCGAGGTCGGAGTACCTCACCGCCGCCTTCACCCTGGCCCGCGCCGGCCGGCTCGAGGAGGCCGCGGCCGGCGTGATGCTGGAGGCCCCCGGTGAGGCGGTCGTGGAGGTCAGTGCCGCACCGACCCGCCTGGAGAACGGCGAGGAGGCGGTGCTCGTCCTCGTCATCGACATGAGTGCCCGGCGCGCGGCCGAGGAGACCCGCGACCGGCTGGCCGAGCACGTGGAGCTGCTCGGCCGGGTGTCGGAGAGCCTGACCGGGACCCTCGACGTGGACATGGCGCTCAACCAGCTCGCCGACTGTGTCGTACCGGCCTTCGCCGACTGGGTGAGCATCCAGACCCACGACGAGCGCGGTCAGAGCCGCCGGATCGTGGTGCGGCACCGCGACCGCGACCTCGAGGTCGAGTCCCGGACGATCCACGAGCAGCTCATGCGGGGCCTCGGCGAGCAGTCGCCGAGCCGGCGGGTGGTGATGGGCGGGAGCCCGGTGCTGATCGAGCACCTCACGCCGCAGCAGCTGACCGAGTTCGTGCCCGATCCCGCGACACGGGCGGTCGTGACCCGCCTGGGCGTCGGCAGCACGGTCTCGGTGCCGCTGCCAGGCCGTGACGAGGTGCGCGGGACCATGTCGATGATCCGGCGGCCCGGCGCGCCGCCGTACACCAGCGAGGACCTCGTGGTCGCCGTGGAGATCGGCCGCCGTGCGGGCGTCGCCCTCGACACTCTCTCGCTGTACGCGCAGCAGCGCGACCTCGCCGCCGAGCTGCAGCGCAGCATGCTGACCGAGCCACCCGAGAACGACCGGGCCGCCGAGGTGGTCGTGAAGTACGTCGCCGCGGCCGAGGAGGCACAGGTCGGTGGCGACTGGTACGACGCCTTCCTCCAGCCCGACGGGGGGACGGTCCTCGTGATCGGCGACGTCATGGGTCACGACACCCGGGCCGCCGCGGCGATGGGCCAGCTCCGGTCGTTGCTGCGCGGCATCGGGTACACCACCCGCACCGGTCCCGCCGAGATGCTCAGCCGGCTCGACGAGGCCATCGAGGGGCTCGAGGTGCACACCACCGCGACCGGCCTCGTGGTCCGGGTCGAGCCCCGGCCCGACCACGACACGGGGCCGGCGCGCCTGTGCTGGTCCAACGCGGGACATCCGCCGGCGATCGTCGTACCCCCGACCGGGGGCGCGCTCGTGCTGGAGAACACCGAGCCGGACCTGCTCCTCGGGGTGCTCGCGCACACCGAGCGTCAGGAGAGCTCGGCGGTCCTCGAGCCCGGGGGCACCCTTCTGCTCTACACCGACGGCCTGATCGAGCGGCGCGGGCAGTCCCTCGACGAGGGGGTGCGGGCGCTCACGACCACGATCGACCGGCTCGCCGGACTGCCGCTTCCCGAGCTCTGCGACCGGTTGCTCGCCGACCTGCTCCCTGATGAGAACGACGACGACGTCGCGCTGGTGGCGGTCCGCCTGAGGACTCCGGAGGAGACCGGCCTCGTGCGAGAGTAGGCGCATGCACATGGACGTCGAGGTGATCACTCCCCGGGAGGTGCCCCTCGGGGGACCGCGCGCGATGACGGTCCGGCGCACGCTGCCGCAGCGTCGTCGCTCGATGATCGGCGCCTGGTGCTTCGTGGACCACTACGGGCCCGACGACGTGACCGACACGGGCGGGATGGACGTCGCACCGCACCCGCACACCGGCCTCCAGACGGTCAGCTGGCTGTTCACCGGCGAGATCGAGCACCGTGACAGCCTGGGCTCGCACGCCATGGTCCGGCCGGGCGAGCTGAACCTGATGACCGCCGGCCACGGCATCGCCCACTCCGAGGTCTCCACCGACGCCACGACCGTGCTGCACGGGGTCCAGCTCTGGGTGGCGCTGCCGGACCGTGACCGCGACGTCGCGCGCGACTTCGCCCACCACGTACCCGCACCGGCGGCCCTCTCGGGCGCGACGGTGCGCGTGCTGGTCGGTTCCCTTGCCGGCTCGACGTCGCCGGTGCACACCTTCACGCCGCTCCTGGGCGCGGAGGTGCTGCTCGCCCCGGGCGCCGAGGTCGCCCTCGACGTCGCACCCGGCTTCGAGCACGGGGTCCTCGTCGACCGGGGCCCCGTGACCGTCGGCGACACGGAGCTCGCGCCCGCCGAGCTCGGCTACCTCGCTCCTGGCCGCGACCGGCTCCTGCTCGGCAACCCCGGCGACGAGCAGGCTCGGGTCATGGTGCTCGGAGGCGAGCCGTTCGGCGAGCAGATCGTGATGTGGTGGAACTTCGTGGGCCGCTCGCACGAGGAGGTCGAGGCCTACCGCAAGGCATGGGAGAGCGGCTCGGAGCGCTTCGGCCGTGTGGAGGGGTACGTCGGACCCACCTCACGCATTCCCGCCCCGCCGATGCCGAACGTGCGGATCAAGCCGCGGATGAACCCGCCCGGTCCGGGCGACCCCAGCGCCTGGGGCTGAGGGGCCCGTTCGGGGAGGGGCCCAGCCGGGGAGGGGCCCGAACCGTCCACATGGACGGCTGTGGCCCCTGTTTCTTCGTCGCGTGGGGCTGCAACCATCCGCGCGGACGGTTGCAGCCCTTCGGGCCCCGGGTCGACCTGCAGCCGAGGCCGATCGACCCTATCCGTTCGAGTGACGGCGGCCCCACGCTGGAGGTGTCGCCGGGGGGAGGGGCCTCGCCCGGGCGTGCGTCCCGTGGAGGTGAGCGATGTCCACGCAGAGCCCGTGGCGCCCGAGCTACAGCCGGAACCCGGACGAGCCGATCGAGATCCACGAGGAGCTGGACTCGCCGCCGCGTCGCCGGTGGCCGATGGTGGTGGTCGCGGTCGTCGCGCTGCTGGTCGGCCTCGGGATCGGCAACATGTTCGGTACGACCTCGCGAGACCTCCGGGATGCCGAGGGGCAGATCGACAGTGCCACCGCAGCCCTGCAGGTCACCGAACGGCAGCGCGACCGGGCCGAGGCCCGGGCCGACGCCTTGCGGCAGGACAAGGCCACCGAGGCCACGGCCCGCACGGTGGCGGAGGAGGGTCTCGAGGCTACGGCACATCGGCTCGCGATCCTCGCCGGCCACCCCGTCGGTCAGGGGCTGTCCAACCGCCACGGCACGCTGGTCACCGGCCTGGTGGATGCCGCGACGGCACGCGACCTGGCCGCCGTGCGTCGCCTGAGCACTCCCGGCGCGACGGTCACCTTCTCCCAGAACCACGTGATCCTCATCGCGGGCGAGGGACGTCGCGACGCCGCACGCGCGCTCGACTCCGGCCTGCACGGACGTGTCGAGCTCACCACCGACGTCGTCGGGGAGGGGCAGTGGGCGGTGGCGGGTTACGCGGACGCCGCCACCACCGGCGTCCTCATCGTGCGCGTCGTCGACGGGAAGTTCGCTCGTCTGTGGATCACCGTCGACGGCAGCTGGTGAGGCGGACCCTCACCGGCCCGTGACCTCACGCCGGTCGTCGGGAAGCCGCCGGGTCAGGCCGGTCCGGTCGAGGTGCTCGAGCAGCGGCAGCACGACCCGCCTGCTGGTCCCGAGCCGTTGCCGCGCCTCGGAGGTCGTGAACGGCTGGGGAAGCTCCGCGAGCGACGTCGCCGCCAACCGTTCGGCCCTGGGCAGCAGCACGATGCCCGGGGCAGGCCGCAGCAGCAGACCGGCCTTGGCAGCCGCCGCCGCACCCTTGTTGTCCAGCCCCACCTCGCGCAGCCGGTCCGCCGTGGGAGCCGCGAACGGTTCGGCCTCGAGGTCCTGACGCAGGGCGTCGACGGCCCGGCGCACCCCGTCGGGGAGTACGACGCCGGCGCGGCTCGTCACGCGCCCGCGCTCGACCCGCAGCGGCGGGGACACGAGGGCGCGGACCAGGTCCGGCGAGGGCAGCCCGAGGCGGTCGGCGAGCACGGTGAGGGGGAGGCCGTGGTCGAGCGGGGCGGCCCGTTCGTGCTCGGCCACCGCCGTGGCGACGGAGGCGGCCGCCCGGGCGGCGTACTCCTTGCTCATCAGCCAGCCGGCGGCCGTGACCGACCCGGGCACGTCCGTGCCGTCCACCGGGACGCCGATCCGTCGCAGGTCCTCGACCGAGACGAGGCCACGTCGCGCCACCTCTCCGGCGGTGTCGGGCCCGGCGACCGGAGCCAGCGCGTCGGCACGGGCGGTGGCGGCACCTCGCCGACGCAGCGGGGGCGGCGTCGGGTCGAGGACGGTGATCCCCCAGACCTGCCGGCTCCCCGGGTCGCGCAGGAGGGCGTGGTCTCCGACCCGGAGGGGGAGGGCGCGGTCGAGCCGGACCCTCACGAGGTCGTCGGAGAGGGGGCGGCAGTGGGTGGCCACGGACGTCGCACCGATGTGCAGCATCGGCCGCTCCGGGGGGAGCGAGGCGGCGGTCCGGACCGGACGCACACGGACGTCGGCCACCTCGGTCGGTCGCCAGGCACCCGGGGTGAGCAGGACACCGCCACGCTCGAGGCGGTCTGCGCCCTCGCCCGCGACGTTGAGCGCCACCCGGGCCACCCCGGAGGCGGCGTCGGTGTCACGGCCGAGGGACTGCACGCGGCGCACCCGCACCGGGACGCCGCCCGCCGTGAGGGTGTCGCCGTTGCGCACGGTCCCTGCCGGCAGGGTGCCGGTGACCACGGTCCCCGCGCCCTTGATGGTGAACCGCCTGTCGACCCAGAGACGCACGTCGGACGCGGGGTCCGGGACCGGCAGGGACCGCACCATGTCGACGAGCCGGCCGCGCAGCTCGTCGAGGCCGTCCCCGCTGTGGCCGCTCACCGGCACCACCGGGGCGTCGCGAAGGGAGGTCACCGCGATCTCCTGCCGGACCCGCGCGACGGCAGGTCCGGGATCTGCCAGGTCGGACCGGGAGACGGCGACCACCCCGTGGCGCACCCCCAGGGCGTCCAGCGCGGCGAGGTGCTCGGCGGCCTGGGGCATCCACGGGTCGTCCGCCGCGACCACGAGCAGCACGGCCGGGACCGGCCCGACACCCGCGAGCATGGTCGAGATGAACCGCTCGTGCCCCGGGACGTCGACGAACGCGACGTCGCCGGCCCCCTCCAGGGAGGTCCACACGTAGCCCAGCTCGATGGACAGGCCCCGGCGGTGCTCCTCCTCGAGCCGGTCGGGGTCGGCGCCGGTCAGGGCGCGCACGAGCGTGGACTTGCCGTGGTCGACGTGGCCGGCGGTGGCGATCACGTGCACGCGTCACGCCCCTGCGCGGTCGGCTGCCCGGCGTACGGCGTGCACCAGCAGCTCGTCCTGGGCGGGCGGCACCGTGATCAGGTCGAGGAACAGCCGGTCGTGGGCGACGTACCCGACGACTGGCGGCTCGCCTAGCCGCAGGGGTCCGGCGAGGGAGGCCGGCAGCGCCACCGCCGCACTGGGGAGGTCCACGCCGGGGGCGCCGCCGCCACCGACCGCCGCGGTCGACCGGACGGCCTCCGCGGTGACGGTGCCCGCGAGCTCGGCGGCGATGGTCGACGCGCGCACCAGGAGGTCCTCGGCAGGGACGGCCAGCGCGGTGGCGACCGGGGCCGGAGGACCGGTGAGGGTGGCCTCCAGGGCGGCGAGGGTGAGCTTGTCGACGCGCAGGGCCCGGGCGAACGGGTGACGGCGCAGCCCCTCGACCAGTGCCGCCTCGCCGAGCAGCAGGCCGCATTGTGGGCCCCCGAGCAGCTTGTCGCCCGAGGCGGTCACGAGATCGGCGCCGGCGCGCAGGGCGGCCGAGGCGCTCGGCTCGTCGGGCAGACGCGGGTGCGGCCTCAGCAGCCCCGACCCTATGTCGGCGACGACGGGCACCGGCAGGGTGGACAGCTCGCCGACGGGGACCGACGACGTGAACCCCTCCACGACGAAGTTCGAGGGGTGCACCTTGAGCACGAACGCCGTGTGCTCGTCGACGGCGTCGGCGTAGTCGGAGAGCCGGACGCGGTTCGTCGTACCGACCTCGCGGAGGGTGGCACCCATCGACGTGACCAGCTCGGGGATCCGGAAGCCGTCGCCGATCTCGACCATCTCCCCGCGGGCGACGACGACGTTGCGGCCGGTGGCGAGAGCGCAGGTGACGAGCGCGAGCGCGGCCGCGCCGTTGTTCACGACGTGCACGCCTCCCGCCTCGGGGACCGCCTCGGCGAGGGCGGCGAGGGTCGCCCGCCCGCGGCGGCCACGGCGACCCGACGCGAGCTCGAGCTCGACGTCGGTGGCGCCGGCCGCGACCGTGAGTGCGTCCACGGCCGCCCTGGAGAGTGGGGCTCGCCCGAGGTTCGTGTGGACCACCACCCCCGTGGCGTTGACCACGGTCCGCATGGACGTGGCAGCAGGGGGAACCAGGGAGACGGCCTCGTCGGCGACGTCTGCGGGGGAGATGTCGCCGACGCGGCATCGGTCGAGGGCCTCGCGCACGGCGCTCTTCACGAGACGGTCGCCGACCCGCTCGGTCGCGGCGCGCAGCCGCGGGTCGGCCAGCACGTGGTCGGTCCGCGGTGTCGCACGGCGCGGGTCGGTCACAAGCGTTCCCCCAGGGTCGGACGCGTGGCGGAGGCGGACGGGAATCGAACCCGCCGGACCCAGCTGCTGGGCCCCTACGGTGTTGAGGACCGCGCCCGTCACCAGACGAGGAACGCCTCCGCCGCACACTCTAGGACCTGTCCAGACAGCACGTACATTGGGCCTGTGACCGCTCCCACACAGTCCGCGTCCGGCACGACAGGGATCCGCCTGACCCAGTACGCCGCCGGCGGTGGCTGTGCCTGCAAGGTCCCGCCCGGCGAGCTCGAGCGGATCCTCACCGACCTCCCCACGAGCCGTGAGGGCGGCGACCTGCTCGTCGGCCTCGACCACGGCGACGACGCCGCGGCGGTCCGCATCGACGGGAACCGGGCCGTGGTGGCAACCGCCGACTTCTTCACGCCGGTCGTCGACGACGCCTACGACTGGGGCCGGATCGCGGCCGCGAACGCGCTCTCCGACGTGTACGCCATGGGCGGCACCCCCGTGGTCGCGGTGAACCTGCTGGCCTGGCCGCGCGACAAGATCCCCTTCGAGCTCGCGGCGGAGGTGCTGCGGGGCGGCGCCGACATCTGCGTCGAGGCGGCCACCCACCTCGCCGGCGGGCACAGCATCGACGACCCCGAGCCGAAGTACGGCCTCGCCGTCACCGGCCTCGCCGACCCCGACCGGCTGCTCCGCAACGACGCCGCGACCCCGGGTCTGCCGCTGACGCTGACCAAGCCGCTGGGGCTCGGCGTGCTCAACAACCGGCACAAGACAACGGGCGAGTGGTTCGAGGAGGCGGTCTCGGTGATGACCACCCTCAACCGGGACGCCTCACGCGCGGCCCTGGCTGGCGGAGCCCGCTGCGCCACCGATGTGACCGGCTTCGGCCTGCTCGGCCACCTCCTGAAGATGGCGCGTGCCAGCGGGGTCACCGCGGTCGTGGACGCCGCGGCCGTGCCGTACGTCGGGGGGGCACGTGAGTCGATCGCGGCCGGCTTCGTTCCCGGTGGCAGCCGGCGCAACCTCGACTGGGTCCGGCCGCACCTGACCTCCGACCTCGACGAGGAGGAGCTGGTCCTGCTCGCCGACGCCCAGACCTCCGGCGGGCTGCTGGTGGTCGGCGAGCTGCCCGGGCACCCCGTCGTCGGCGAGATCGTCCCGCGTCGTGAGCACCTGGTCGAGGTCCGGTGAGGCCGCGAGTGTGACCTGTCGCATACATCGGCTGGGTTCGGGTAGGTTGCGACGAAACGGGAGGAGAGATCCATGGTCTCGCACAGGGCGTTTCTCGGCTGGCCGGTCCTGCGTCAGTTCACCGGCAAGGACCTTCTCGGGCGCGGCCCCGCCGTCAGGTCGCAGCAGACCGAACAGCTCACTCCCCGGACCGTCGAGGCGGACCGGGTCGCGCGCAGCGTGTGCCCCTACTGCGCCGTCGGCTGCGGCCAGAAGGTCTTCGTGAAGGACGAGAAGGTCATCCAGATCGAGGGTGACCCCGACAGCCCCATCTCGCGCGGCCGGCTGTGCCCCAAGGGGTCGGCCAGCAAGAACCTCGTCACCAGTGACCTGCGTGAGACCAAGGTGAAGTACCGCCGGCCCTTCGGCACCGAGTGGGAGGAGCTCGACCTGCCCACGGCGATGGAGATGATCGCCGACCGGGTCGTGAAGGCCCGCAACGACACCTGGCAGGACATCGACGAGGACGGCCGCAAGGTGCGCCGTACGCTCGGCATCGCCAGCCTCGGAGGGGCGACCCTCGACAACGAGGAGAACTACCTCATCAAGAAGCTGTTCACGGCGATGGGCGCCATCCAGATCGAGAACCAGGCGCGTATTTGACACTCCGCCACCGTCCCCGGTCTGGGGACCAGCTTCGGGCGCGGCGGCGCCACCGGGTTCCAGCAGGACCTCGCCAACGCTGACTGCATCATCATCCAGGGCTCGAACATGGCGGAGGCCCACCCCGTGGGCTTCCAGTGGGTGGTGGAGGCCAAGGCCCGCGGGGCGAAGATCATCCACGTCGACCCCCGGTTCACGCGGACCAGCGCGCTCGCGGACACGTTCGTCCCGTTGCGCGTGGGCACCGACATCGTGTTCCTCGGTGGGATCGTCAACTACGTCCTCGAGAACGACCTCTGCTTCCGCGACTACGTCGTCAGCTACACCAACGCCGCCCACATCGTCAGCGACCAGTTCCTCGACACCGAGGACCTCGACGGGCTGTTCTCCGGCTTCGACCCGGAGACGCGCACCTACGACCCGGAGAGCTGGCAGTTCGCCACCCAGGAGCAGGAGGGGGACGCCCGCCAGGACCAGGCGACGCAGCGCGAGACCGCCAGCGCGATGCAGCACGAGACCCACGGCATCCAGGTGGGCGCCAACCCGCCCCGCGACGAGACCCTCCAGGACCCCCGTTGCGTCTACCAGATCCTGAAGCGGCACTACGCCCGCTACACCCCGGAGATGGTCGCCGAGGCCTGTGGCGTCTCGAAGGAGGCGTTCCTCGAGGTCTGCGAGGCCTGGACGACCAACTCCGGGCGTGACCGCACGACGGCGCTGGTCTACAGCGTCGGCTGGACCCAGCACAGCGTGGGCGTGCAGTACATCCGTACCGGCGCCATCCTCCAGCTGCTGCTGGGCAACATGGGCCGTCCCGGTGGCGGGATCATGGCGCTCCGCGGGCACGCCAGCATCCAGGGCTCGACCGACATCCCGACCCTTTTCAACATCCTCCCCGGCTACCTCCCGATGCCCAACGCCGACGACCACCAGTCGCTCGACCAGTGGATCGACGCGGTGCGCAAGCCGGGGGCCAAGGGGTTCTGGGCCAATGCCGGCGCCTACGGGGTCAACCTGCTCAAGGCCTACTGGGGTGACGCCGCGACGCCGGAGAACGACTTCTGCTTCGACTACCTGCCCAAGATCACCGGGGACCACGGCACCTACCGCACGGTCCTGGACATGATCGACGGAAAGGTCAAGGGCTACTTCCTCCTGGGGCAGAACCCCGCGGTCGGCTCCGCGCACGGGCGCGCACAGCGGCTCGGCATGGCCAACCTCGACTGGATGGTCGTCCGCGACCTGTTCGAGATCGAGAGTGCGAGCTTCTGGAAGAGCTCGCCGGAGATCGAGACCGGAGAGATCGTCCCGGAGGAGTGCCGCACCGAGGTGTTCCTGATGCCCGCGGCCTCCCACGTCGAGAAGTCCGGCACCTTCACCCAGACCCAGCGGCTGCTCCAGTGGCGCGAGCAGGCACTCGAGCCGGTCGGTGACTGCCGTTCCGAGCTGTGGTTCTTCTACCACCTCGGGAGGATGGTCCGGGAACGGCTGAAGGACTCCACCGACCCGAAGGACCGCCCGGTCCAGGAGCTCGCCTGGGACTACCCGGTCCACGGGCGGTACGACGAGCCCGACGTCGAGGCGGTGCTGAAGGAGATCAACGGCTACGAGGTCGCCACGGGGCGGCACCTGTCGACCTTCAACGAGATGAAGGACGACGGCTCGACCCTCGGCGGCTGCTGGATCTACACCGGTGTCTTCGCCGACGGGGTCAACCAGGCCGCCCGGCGCAAGCCCGGCAAGGACCAGTCCTGGGTGGCCCCCGAGTGGGGCTGGGCCTGGCCCGCCAACCGCCGGTTGCTCTACAACCGCGCGTCGGCCGACCCGGAGGGCAGGCCGTGGAGCGAGCGCAAGGCCTACGTGTGGTGGGACGAGGAGAAGGGAGAGTGGACCGGCCACGACGTCCCCGACTTCGAGAAGACCAAGCCGCCGTCGTACCGCGCCGAGGAGGGCGCCGAGGGCGTCGCCGCAATCGAGGGCATCGACCCGTTCATCATGCAGGGCGACGGCAAGGGTGCCCTCTACGTTCCGCAGGGCCTCATCGACGGCCCGCTGCCGACGCACTACGAGCCGGTCGAGTCGCCGTTCCGCAACCCGCTCTACGCCCAGCAGGGGAACCCGACGCGCAAGCAGTACGACCGCGAGGACAACCGGATGAACCCGTCCCCGCCCGAGCCGCACGCCGACGTCTTCCCGTTCGTCTTCACCACCAGCCGGCTGACCGAGCACCACACGGCGGGCGGGATGAGCCGCTACCTCGAGCACCTCGCGGAGCTCCAGCCGGAGATGTTCGTGGAGGTCTCTCCCGAGCTCGCCACGGAGCGGGGTCTCGAGCACGGCGGCTGGTGCCACGTGGTGACCGCGCGCTCCGCGATCGAGGGCCGGGTCATGGTCACCGAGCGGCTCACGCCGCTCGCGGTGGAGGGGCGCACCGTCCACCAGGTCTGGATGCCCTACCACTGGGGCTCCGGTGGCCTGGTCACCGGCGACTCGGCTAACGACCTCTTCGGCATCACCCTCGACCCGAACGTCCTGATCCAGGAGAGCAAGGTCGGCACCTGCGACGTCCAACCGGGCCGGCGTCCCACGGGGGCCGCGCTCCTCCGCCTGGTGAGCGACTACCGGGAACGGGCCGGCATCGCCCACGACATCTACGGCCCGATCGTCACCACCGGAGCGGCGGCGCACACGGACGACGAGGGCAACCCGACCCCGGACCCGAGTGAGGCAGACACATGATCGGCAGGAACAGCCTCTTCGGCCCGGTCGACCCGGCCCGCGAGACCGGGTACGACGACCCGCCGAAGCGCAAGGGGTTCTTCACCGACACGAGCATCTGCATCGGCTGCAAGGCCTGCGAGGTGGCGTGCAAGGAGTGGAACGACGTCCCCGACCACGGCTTCGACATGCTCGGCACGTCGTACGACAACAGCCACTCGCTCAACGCCAACCAGTGGCGGCACGTCGCCTTCATCGAGCAGCCCAAGCGGACCGGTGACCAGGAGCCGGGGCTGCGCCAGCCACCGGTCGACCTGGGCATCCCGGCGGTGCGGCCCGGGGCGGAGGGCGACGGCGAGGTCCACCTCGAGCAGCCGTCCCCGGCCGACAAGCCCGACTTCCGCTGGCTGATGTCCTCCGACGTGTGCAAGCACTGCACCCACGCTGCCTGTCTCGACGTGTGCCCCACCGGGTCGCTGTTCCGCACCGAGTTCGGCACNNGACGACATCTGCAACGGCTGCGGCTACTGCGTGCCGGCCTGCCCGTACGGCGTCATCGACCGTCGCACGGGTGGCGAGGACGCGCACGGCAAGGCGGTGCTCAACGAGGGTGTCGCCCAGAAGTGCACCCTGTGCTACGACCGGCTCAAGGCCGACCAGACGCCCGCGTGCGCCCAGGCCTGCCCCACCGAGTCGATCCAGTTCGGCGACGTCGAGGAGCTGCGCGAGCGGGCGAACCAGCGCGTGTCGGCGCTGCAGCAGGCCGGGATCATGGACGCCCGTCTCTACGGCAACGACCCGCACGACGGCGTGGGTGGCACCGGGGCGTTCTTCCTGCTGCTCGACGAGCCGGAGGTCTACGGCTTCCCGCCCGACCCCGTGGTCACCACCAAGGACCTGCCGCAGATGTTCAACCGCGCGACGGGGGCGGCCCTCGCCATGCTGGCCGGCGCGGCGATCTCGTTCCTGGGGAGGCGCGGATGAGTCCGGCGGTCCACAGGTCCGGCCCGAGCGCCGACCGTCCCGCGACCGAGGCGGTCATCGGGTACGACGGCAGCGGGAACGCCCGGCGGAAGGGCCGCCGTCGCGGGCGCGGAGGCAGCGGCGAGCGGTCGATGGTGCCTGAGGCGACGTTCAGCTCCTACTACGGCCGGCCGATCGTCAAGCCCGCCCCGTGGGAGCACGACATCGCGGCGTACCTCTTCTCCGGGGGGCTGGCCGCGGGCTCGTCGCTGCTCGCCGCGGGGGCCGACCTCAACGACCTGCCGGCGCTGCGCCGCACCGGCCGGCTGGCCGCCCTCGGTGCGCTCGGCTTCAGCATGGCGGCGCTCGTCCACGACCTCGGCAAGCCGTCGCGCTTCTACAACATGCTGCGCACGATGAAGCTCACCTCCCCGATGTCGGTGGGCACCTGGATCCTGTCGATCTACGGTCCGTTCGCGGGAGCCGCCGCTGCGTCCGAGGCGGTCCGCATGGTCACGGACGACACGGCACGCGGGCCGCTGCGCCTGATCCGGGTGATGGGGCGCCCGAGCGGTCTGATGGCAGGGCTCACCGCTCCGCCGGTCGCGGCGTACACCGCGGTGCTCCTCGCCGACACCGCGACGCCGTCATGGCACGCGGCGTACAAGGAGCTGCCGTTCGTGTTCGTCAGCTCCGCCCTCGCGGCCTCCGGCGGCATGGGCATGGTCGCCGCTCCCGTGGACCAGGCGGGCCCTGCCCGGCGGATGGCCGCCGGCGGAGCGGTCGTCGAGCTCCTCGCCGAGAGGCAGATGGAGCGCTCGATGGGGGTCACCGCGGAGCCGCTGCACGCGGGCCGTGCGGGCACGCTGATGAAGGCGGCCAAGGTGCTCACCGCCGCGGGCGCTGCCGGGGCGCTGCTCGGCGGCCGCAGCCGCGCGTTGTCGGTTCTGTCCGGTGCCGCGTTGATGGCCGGCTCGGCGTGCACCCGGTTCGGGGTGTTCGAGGCCGGCCTGGAGTCGGCGAAGGACCCGAAGTACACCGTCGTACCCCAGCGGGAGCGTCTCGAGCGAGGCGAACCGGTTCGCTACCACCACTAGCAGGCTGACCGCGCCACCCTGCGGGGCGGGCGCTACGGAGGAGACAGACCATGGCGAGCACAGCGCGAACCCAAGGTGAGGCCGACACCGGGACACCGTCCGGCAACCGGTGGCTGCTGGTCGCGGCAGGACTCCTGCTGCAGTTCTCGATCGGGGCCGTCTACGCGTGGAGCGTCTTCTCCAGCGCGCTCCAGGACAAGGAGGCCGCCCCGGACTGGGCGTTGAGCAAGGTGGAGGCCTCGCTGCCGTTCACGGTGACGATCGCGATGATCTTCATCGGCACCTACATCGGCGGCCGGATCCAGGACAAGAAGGGCCCACGGATCGTCGCGCTCTCCGGTGGCGTGATCTACGCCATCGGGATCATCCTGGCCGGCTTCGCGCGTGGCGCTGACCAGCTGTGGCTGCTGATCGCCGGCTACGGCGTGATCAGCGGGTTCGGCCTCGGAGTTGCCTACATCGTTCCGATCGCGATGCTGCAGAAATGGTTCCCCGACAAGAAGGGGCTGATCACGGGTCTCGCGGTGGGTGGCTTCGGCTTCGGCGCCGTGCTGACCTCGCCGGTCGCCAAGTGGCTGATCGACCAGGATCCCACCCAGCCGACCAAGGCGTTCCTCTGGCTCGGCATCGCCTACCTCGTGATGTCGCTCATCGGGGCGTCCTTCTTCAAGAACCCGCCCCAGGGCTACGCGGTGCCCGGCTACGAGGCCGCAGGTGCAGCGGGTGGTGAGGCTGCTCACGAGTACACCCAGGGCGAAGCGCTGCGCACCCCCCAGTGGTACTTCCTCACCGCAATCCTGACCCTCAACGTGAGCGCCGGCATCGCGCTGATCTCGGTGGCGGCCGGCAGCGCCGAGGGGATCGGCGGCTACAGCGCCGCCGGGGCAGCAGCAGTCGTGGGCGTGCTCGCGATCTTCAACGGAGCCGGGCGCATCGTGTGGGCGGCCGCGTCGGACTACGTCGGCCGGATGCGGGCGTTCGCAGCGATGCTGGGTCTCCAGGGGGTGTGCCTGCTGATCATGCCCTACGCGCAGAACGCCGCTCTCTGGTTCGTCCTCGCAGCGGTCATCTACCTCTGCTACGGCGGTGGCTTCGGCACGATGCCGGCGACTGCCGGCGACTTCTTCGGGGTCAAGAACGCCGGTGCCATCTACGGCCTGATGCTCATCGGCTGGAGCCTCGGCGGCGTGATCGGACCGATCGTGATCTCCACCCTGCTCGGCGAGGGGGACGACCCCGACTACCAGCTGGCGTACACGACGATGGGCATCATCGCGCTCATCTCGGTCGCGCTGACCTTCATCACCAAGAAGCCCGCGGCTCGCCGTCGGGCAGCCGCCGCCTGACCCCGGTCCGTGCACGCCGGCCTGGCCCCCGGAGACCGGCACAGAGGACCAACCGCGGCGCACCGTGGGACGAAAGACCCGTTTCCCACGGTGCCCGGTCGGGCTAGCGTCGCGACGGCCGGCTGTCGCCGGTCCTGTCGTGGAACGAGAGCGGTCCCCCATGCTGGTCCAACCCAGGTACGAGCGCGCGACGCGCGACAGCTGGATGGCGCAGGTCGACTTCGACCTCGCGCCGTTCACGATCGCCTGGGAGGTGACCCGCGCGTGCGTCTTCTCCTGCGTGCACTGCCGGGCCGACGCCCAGCGCCGCCGCCACCCCGAGGAGCTGAGCACCGAGGAGGGGTTCGCGCTGATCGACCGGCTGCGCGAGTTCGGCTCCCCGATCCTGGTCTTCACCGGCGGGGACCCGATGATGCGGCGCGACCTGTTCGACCTGATCGCCTACGCCGACGAAGCGGGTCTGCGCCCCTCGCTGACCCCGACAGCCACCACGTCGCCGACCAAGCAGCGGCTGCGCCTCGCGGCGCTGGCGGGCGTGCGCCGGGTGGCCCTGAGCCTGGACGGGCCGAGCCCCGAGGTCCACGACGCCTTCCGGCGGGTGGAGGGGTCGTGGGAGCGGACGATGACGATCCTGCGCAACGCGCAGGAGGTCGGCCTGAGCACCCAGGTCAACACCACGGTGACCACCCACAACGTCCACCTGCTGCCGGGGATGGTCGACTTCGTGCGCTCGGTCGGAGCGGTGCAGTGGAGCGTGTTCTTCCTGGTGCCGATGGGGCGTGCGCAGCAGCTGTCGATGATCTCGGCCGAAGAGCACGAGCGCGTCCTCACCTGGTTGTACGAGCTGTCGCGCGAGGTCGACTTCGACATCAAGGCGACCGCGGCCCCGATGTACCGCCGGGTCGCTGCCCAGCACTCCGACGGCGCGGACCCGGTCGCCGGTGCGGGCTTCTCCTTCCACGACGGGCTCGACCGTCCCGTGCAGGGCGTCAACGACGGCCGGGGGTTCCTGTTCGTCTCCCACCTCGGCGACATCACCCCGTCCGGATTCCTGCCGATCACGGTCGGCAACGTCCGCCACGACGACGTGGTCGACGTGTACCGCAACCACGACCTCTTCCGGGCCCTGCGCGACCCCACCCGGCTGTCCGGCAAGTGCGGGGTGTGCGAGTTCCGCGACGTCTGTGGAGGTCAGCGCGGCCGTGCGTACGCCGTCACCGGCGACCCGCTCGCGTCGGACCCCGCCTGCGCCTACGTCCCCGCCGGCTGGACCGGCTGAGGCATCGGCCCCGCACCGCGCTGCCCTACAGGGGGAGGATGACGGTGAACGTCGTGCCGCGACCGAGCTCGGAGTCCACCGAGACGGTCCCGCGGTGCCGCTCGACGATCCGCTGGACGATGGTCAGGCCCAGCCCGGTGCCGGGAACCGCGAGGGCCTCCGGGTTGGTCGAGCGGAAGAACTCCGTGAACAGCAGCCCCTGGTCCTCGGCAGAGATGCCGATCCCCTCGTCGCGGAAGCGCAGGACCAGCATCTCCCCGTCGACCTCCACCTCGAGACGTGCACGGGTGCCCGGCGGGCTGAACTTCACGGCGTTGCCCAGCAGGTTGACCACCATCCGCTCCAGCTCCGCCTCGTCGCCGAGCACCTCGACCCGGGCGTCGGTGCCGACGAGCTCGAGCTGCACCTCCTGGCGCGCGGCATGGCCGGCGAGCAGGTCGGCGACCTCGCGGGCGACCGCGGCGACGTCGACCGGCTCGCGCACCACCGGCCGCCTGGGGTCGCCGACCTTCGAGAGGAGGAGCAGGTCCTCCACCAGGTCGTTGAGCCGGCCGGCGCCGCGCTCGATGGCGCCCAACGACATCGCGGGGACCTCCGCCTCCGCACCGTCCTCGAGCAGCTCGAGGTGGCCGATGATCGAGGTGAGCGGGCTCTTCAGCTCGTGCGCGAGCGTGGAGACCATCTCGGTCTTGTAGCGGTCGAGCTGCTGGAGCTCACCGACGAGCTCGTGCTCGCGCTCGAAGAGCCGCGCGTGCAGGAAGGCCTGGCCGAGGTCCCGGCCGATCTCGAGCGCGGCGGCGCGCTCCTCCGCCGACCAGGGTGCCGACGGGTCGCCGCGGCCCAGGACGAGGTAACCGAGACACTCCGGGCCAGCGCCGAGCGGCACGAGCATCAGCGTGCTGCAGCCGGCGGTGGACGCGAACTCCGCCGCGAGGGCGGCCTCCTCCTCCGACATGTGCAGCCCGGGGCCGGCGGCGTCCGGGGGCGCCACCACCGCCTGTCGGGCTGCCCAGGCGCGCTCGGCCACCCGACCCGCGAGGGCCACCGCCTCCGGGGAGGGCGGGACGGGGGAGTCGGGATGCACGACGGCGTGCACGCGGCCTTCGGGCTCGCCCTTCACCTCGAAGGTGCGCAGCCACACGGCGTCACAGCCCAGCCCCCGGGCCAGCGGCCCGACCGCGGCCTCGCCGACCCGATCGAGCTCCAGGGCGTTGCCCGCGGCGTGCGCGACGTCCCGGACCGTCGCCGCGAGGCGCACCTCCTCGCGCAGGCGCTCCCGTTGCAGGGCGTTGCTGATCGCGATGCCGGCCTGGGCGACGTACATCTCCAGCGCCTCGCGGGCGAACCTTCCGGGACGCCGTCCGTCGCGGGGCAGGTCCACCGAGAGCAGCCCGACCATCTCGCCGGTGGGGGCGTACAACGGGGCCAGCAGTGCGTCCTCGGGGTGCCAGGCGTCGGGGACGTCGAGGGGGCGGACATCGGGGATCCAGCCGCGGGCTACCTCGCCGTTGAGGCGCTCGTGGGGGACGAACCTGAGCAGGCCCCAGTCGTCGGCGATCGCGAACTCCGCGGCGATCTCGTCGACGGGGGTGCGCGTCCCGATGAGCTGGTCGCGCGCCGCGTCGTCCCCGGCCACGGCGACCACCTCGAGGTGCTGGTCGGGGTGCAGGTAGCTGACCGCCGCCACGGCGAAACCGGTCACGTCGGCGACGCCCTCGACCAGGGTCTGCAGCACCGACGCGAGGTCGTCACCTGCGTTCACCCGGCACATCAGCGCGTGCAGCCGCCGCAGCGCGGTCACCTCGCGCGTGTCGCTGTCCGTCGCGTCCATCTTTCCCCCGGTCGCCTCGGGCGCACCGCCGCGCGCCTCTCCCATTATCGACACGCCCGAGGCCGATCCGGGGCGAAGCGCTGCAACCGGGGCGAACCGGCGTCACCAGGGGGCCGGTCCGACCATCCCGTGAGCCGGATCGCAGGAGCCTCACTCGGCTACCGTGCGGTAAGTTCGAGGGCGTGAAGCGATCGATCTACGACTCCGACCACGAAGCGTTCCGGGCCTCGGTCCGCGAGTTCCTCGACCGGCAGGTCAGGCCGCACCTCGAGCAGCACATCGAGGACAAGGCGATGCCCCGCGAGATGTGGCTCGAGGCAGGCAAGATGGGCTTCCTCGGCCTCGAGATCCCCGAGCAGTACGGCGGCTCGGAGGCCGGCGACTACCGCTACAACGCGGTGCTCACCGAGGAGCTCGCCAAGGTGAACATGGCGCTCGCCTCGAGCGTCGGCATCCACGCCGACATCGTGCCGCCGTACCTCGTGCACCTCACCACCGAGGAGCAGAAGCAGCGCTGGCTGCCCGGCGTCGCGAGCGGGGAGATCCTCACCGGCATCGGGATGACCGAGCCCTCCGGAGGCTCCGACCTCGCCGCCCTGCGGACCACCGCGGTCAGGGACCCTTCGACAGGCTCAGGAGAAGCGACGGACTGGGTCCTCAACGGGTCCAAGACCTTCATCACCAACGGCTACTCCGCCGACCTCGTGGTGGTCGCGGCGCGCACCAGCCCGGAGAAGAAGGCCCGGGGCATCACGCTGTTCGGCGTCGAGGCAGGGATGGAGGGCTTCTCCCGGGGGCGCAAGCTCGACAAGGTGGGCCAGCCCGAGGCGGACACCTCCGAGCTGTTCTTCGAGGACGTCCGGGTGCCGTCGGCCAACGTGATCGGCGAGATCGACGGCGGTTTCATCCACATGATGCAGTGGCTGCCCCAGGAGCGTCTCGGGTCCGCGGTGACCAACATCGCCCACGCGGCACAGATCCTCGACGAGACCGTCGCATACGCCAAGGAGCGCAAGGCCTTCGGGCAGTCGATCGGCAGCTTCCAGCACAACAAGTTCCTGCTGGCCGAGCTGGTCACGAAGATCGAGGTCGCCCAGGCCTACATCGACCAGGCCGTCGTGGCCCACTCCGCCGGTGAGCTCACCGCGATCGACGCCGCCAAGGCCAAGTGGTGGTCGGCCGAGGTGCAGAACGACGTGCTCGACCACTGCGTCCAGGTCTTCGGCGGCTACGGCTACATGAACGAGTACCGCGTCGCCAGGGCCTGGCGGGACGCCCGGGTGACCAAGATCTGGGCAGGCTCGAACGAGATCATGAAAGAGCTCATCGGGCGCGACCTCGGGTTCTGACGCCGCCCCGGCTCTTTGTGCCCCTGACCTGGGGCTATGCGCGCGTCTGCGCAGGCTGTCCATGCCTGCGTAGGCGCGCGTCTAGCACATTTGGACGGTACGACCTGGCCCGAACGGGCCATCTCGCGTGGCATTTTTGGACTCGGACCCTTACTGTAGTCCGCCATATGCGTTTTTGCGCATGTTGTCGGATTCGAAGCGTGACAGGACTTGGGAGGGTCTCGGGCTGTGATCAGCGCGCTCGGCCCCGTCTTCCTCGCCGCCGGCTTCGGCGCGAGCCTGGTGGGCACCGGTCTGTGGGCGGCGTCGTCGCGCCGTCCGCACCTGGCCGCGCCGGCACGCCTGCTCACCTGGGCAGCCTTCGTCGCCGCCGTGGCGGTCGTGGCGGCCATGGAGTGGGCGCTGGTCACCAACGACTTCAGCGTCCGGTACGTCGCCGAGAACAGCGCCCGCGAGGTGCCGTTGTACTACCGCGTGATCAGCCTCTGGGCGGCCCTCGAGGGCTCGCTGCTCCTGTGGCTGCTCGTGCTCGCCGTCTTCGCCGTGCTGATGATGCGCCGGGTCCCGCCCCGGGTCCGCGACCTGCACCCGGCCGCGATGGCCACGCTGATGTCGGTGGCGGTCTTCTTCTTCGGCCTTGCCCTCGCCGCCGACGACGCGTTCGCCCGGATGTCGCCGGTTCCCGAGAACGGGCCGGGCCCGAACCCCCTGCTGCAGGATCACCCGCTCATGGGCGCCCACCCGCCGCTTCTCTACGTCGGGTACGTCGGCCTCACCATCCCCTTCGCCTACGCGGTCGCGGCCCTCGTCACGGGCAAGACCGGGCGGGAGTGGCTCGCCGCCACCCGTGTGTGGCTGCTCGTCGCCTGGACCTCGCTGACTGCGGGCATCGTGCTCGGCTCCTGGTGGTCCTACGAGGTGCTCGGCTGGGGCGGTTACTGGGCCTGGGACCCGGTCGAGAACGCCTCGATCCTGCCCTGGTTCACCGCGACCGCGCTGATCCACTCGGTGATGGTCCAGCAGCGGCGCTCGATCCTGCGTGCCTGGAACCTCTCCCTGGCCGCCTCGACGTTCGTGCTCGTGCTCATCGGCACCTTCATCACCCGCAGCGGGATCATCGCGAGCGTCCACGCCTTCACCCAGTCGCCCCTCGGCCCGGTGCTGCTCGGCTACATCGCGTTCGTGGTGCTGGCCGTCACGGCGCTCTTCGTGTGGCGCGGGGGCAGGCTCGGTGCGGTCGACCGGATCGAGAGCACCGTCTCCCGCGAGGCTGCGTTCCTGGTCAACAACGTGCTGTTCGTCGCCCTGGCGGTCACGGTCCTCTTCGGCACGACCTTCCCGCTGCTCGTCGAGGCTCTCAGCGGTGACCGGGTGAGCGTGGGGGCGCCGTACTTCAACCGGATGGTGGTCCCGCTCGCGCTCGTCCTGGTGCTGCTCATGGGGGTGGGCCCGATGCTGCCGTGGGGTGGCCGGGATGCCGAGACGGCCGCCGCCTTCCGCAGGCTGCGACTGCCGCTGGTGATCGGTCTCGGTGTGGTCGCCGGACTCGGCCTCGCGGGGCTCCCGCACCCCCTGACGCTGCTGACCTTCGGGGTCGCCGCCTTCGCGCTGTCGGCCGTCGTGACCGAGCTGGCCCGCGGGGTCCGCGCGGCGAGGCGGGACGGCACCGGGTGGTTCGGCGCCTCGGGACACGCGGTCTCGGCGAACCGGCGCCGGTACGGCGGGCTCCTCACCCACGCGGGCATCGTCATCGTCGCGGCCGCGATCGCCGGCTCGTCGTCGTACGCCGTGTCGGAGGAGCGCACCCTCGCCGTCGGCGAGAGCATCGAGGTCGGCGGGTACACCGCGACGCTCGCCGGCGTGGACCGTGAGCGCACCCCGCGCTTCATGCAGGTCTCGGCGCGCACCGACCTCGCCCGCGACGACTCCGCCCTCGGCACCTGGGAGCCGATGCTGCGCTTCTACCCCACGATGAGCGAGGCGATCGGCCGCCCGTCGGTCCGGACCGGGCTCACCGAGGACGCGTACCTCACCGTCTCCGCGGTCTCGGCGGACGCCTCGAGCGCCACGGTGCGGCTCACGGTCACCCCGATGATGCTCTGGCTGTGGATCGGCGGGGGCGTCATGGTCGGCGGAGCGGTGCTCGCCATGTGGCCGGTGCGCCGCCGGCGCACCGGCCGACCCGAGCCCGTCGTCGAGCCGGCCGAGTACCCCGGCGTGGACCGTCCGGACCCGGCCCTGGCGGGTGAGGTCCGGTGAGGCGCTGGGTCGTGCTCGCGGCTGCCCTCCTCGGCGTCGCCGCCGTCGTCTCGGTCTTCTCCAGCGGCTTCGGCCGCGACCCGTCGGTCGTCCCGTCGAACTTCGTCTCCGAGCCCGCTCCCGGCCTCGCCGGGCCGACCCTCGACGGTGGCACCTACGACCTCGCCGAGGACCCCGCCAAGGTGGTCCTGGTCAACGTCTGGGCCTCCTGGTGCGGACCGTGCAAGGCGGAGTACCCCGTCCTCGCCGCGGCAGCCGAGGGGCTGGCGTCCCGCGGGCTGTCCGTCGTGGGCATCAACACCCAGGACAAGCCCGAGAACGCACAGGCCTTCCTGCGCGAGATGGGCGGCGAGGTGTACCCCAGCGTCGTGGACGTCGAGGGCCGTCACGCCGTCGACTGGGGCACCTTCGGCATCCCCGAGACCTTCGTCATCGACGAGACCGGCACCGTGCGTGCCCGCCAGGTCGGGGAGGTGACCTCCTCGTGGATCGACCAGCACGTCGTACCGCTTCTCGACGAGTCCTGACCGCCGCCGCGGTCGTCGGCGTCCTCGTCGCCCTCGCCGTCGCCGGTCTGGTGCGCTCCGCGGGCACCGACGGCCCCGTGACCGACGGCGAGCGAGCCCAGGCCGTCGCCGCGTCGCTGCGCTGCCCCACCTGTCAGGGCCTGTCGGTCGCCGACTCCGGCTCGCCGCTGGCCAAGAGCATGCGCGACATCATCGACGAGCAGGTCGCGGCAGGGAAGAGCAGCGAGGAGATCAAGGGCTACTTCGTCGACCGGTACGGCGACTGGGTTCTCCTGGCTCCCCGGGCCGAGGGCGGCGGCTGGGTCGTCTGGGCGGTCCCCGGAGCGGCCGTGCTGGTCGGGCTGCTCGTCGTCTCGTCACTGGTGCGACGCAGGCCGGACCCGGACACGGGGGCCGCCGACGAGCTCGAGGCGACCGGGCCCGGTGCCACGCAGGCACCCGGTCGTGGCTCTCAGACCCTGCGCTGGGTGGCGGTCGGCGGTGTCCTGGCAGCCTCGCTCGGCGTGCTCATCGCCACCAACCTCGACGTCCGGGGGGAGGGTGAGCTCGCGACCGGAAACGTCACGCCCCTCGGGGCGAGCACCGCCCAGCAGCAGACGCCGCCGGAGGACGCCGGACAGACCCAGGATCAGGACGCCGAGTCCGCGATCGCCGCGATGGAGGAGCTGCAGGCGGCGGTCGAGGCGAACCCCGACGACGTGGCGACCAGGCTGGCACTGGCATCCGCGGCCTTCCAGGGCGGGCGCCTCGACGTCACGCGCACCCAGGCCGAGGCGGCCCTCGACCGGGAGCCGCGCAACGTCGACGCGCTCATGCTCCGCGGGTTGGCCGCCGAGTCGAAGAAGGACACCGAGGCGACCTCGGCGCTGCGCTCCTTCCTCCGGCTGGCTCCCGAGGACCACCCCGCGGTGCCCCTCGTGCGCGGGCTGCTGGGGGAGGGCTCATGACCCGCAGGCTCTCCGTCGCCGCCGGCGCTGCCGCGATGGCCCTCACCCTCGGCGCATGCGCCCAGCCGGCCTCGCCCGCAGCTGCCGCCGGCCCGCCGGCGTCGGAGGCGCGGATCGGGCTCGTTGAGTGGGGCTTCACCTCCTCGGCGTCGGCACTGGTCGCGGGCCCCGTCGAGCTGGAGGTCACCAACGCGGGGTCCACGCCGCACGACATGCAGGTGATCGTCGGCGACGAGGTGGTCGCGGCCACGCAGGTACTGCGGCCCGGCGAGACCCAGACGCTTCGGGCGGACCTGACCGGCGCCCGAGAGGCGTCGATCCTGCTCTGCACGCTGCCGGGACACGAGTCACAAGGCATGGTCGACGAGATCGAGGTGGTCGAGGGTTCGGCCACCGCAGGAACGGGAAGGCACTCGGGATGACGACAGATCCAGGGACGACACGACGGGGGTCCTCGGTCCCACGGGAGAGGGCCGAGGCGAGCGAGGACCAGTACTCCTGGCCGCCCTCGGCGACGACGGTATGGCTGTTCATCGTCCTGGCCTTCATGCTCGGCGGCCCGGCGACCTGGTGGGCGGTCACCCGGTGACCGCCTCTCCTCGCGAGCTCGACGAGACCGCTGACAAGCGCGTCTCCGCGCACGAGCCGGTCACCGGCATCGACCTGCCGCCGCAGGCCTCGGAGCAGGCGCCGATCTACAAGGACCTGGTGCGTGCCCACGCGGTGACCGGCCTGGTCGGACTGCTCGTCGCAGCCACCTTCGGCCTCATCGTGGCGACGAAGTTCAGCGCCCCGGAGTTCATGGGCGACACAGCAGTGGGCAGCTGGGGTCGGATGCGCTTCGCGCACGTCCAGGGCATCCTCTACGCCTGGCTGATGAACGGCTTCGTCGCCTTCGCCTACTACGGCGTGCCGACCCTGTCGGGTCGGCCCGTGCTGAGCCGCCGGCTCGGTTGGGTGATCTTCTACGTCTGGAACATCGGCATCGTGCTGCTGGGCTGGACCTTCGTCCTCCTCGGCTACAGCCAGTCGGTGGAGTGGGGCGAGTTCCCGATCCTCGTCGACATCGTGACGGTGTTCGCCTTCCTCGCCCTCGGCGCACAGTTCCTGACGCCGTACCTCCGCAAGCCGCGCGGACGCCTCTACGTCTCCAGCTGGTACACCACCCTGGCGCTGACCTTCAGCCCGGCGGCGTTCGTCATCGGGCAGTTCTTCCCCGAGTACCTCACCCCGGGCGCGATGGGGGCGGTGATCTCCGGCCTGTGGATCCACGACGCCGTGGGCCTGCTGGTGACCCCGCTGACCCTGGCCATCGCCTACTACGTGATCCCGGCGACGACCGGCCGGCCGATCTTCAGCCACTTCATGTCGATGGTCGGGTTCTGGAGCCTGGTCTTCTTCTACCCGCTCAACGGCATCCACCACTACGTGTACTCACCGATCCCGATGGGCGCGCAGAAGGTCGCCATCATGGCCTCGGTCTTCATGGGCATCGGCGTGGTCATCGTGGTCACGAACCTGCTGGCGAGCCTCCGCGGCAACGGCTACCTGACCTTCTGGGACATCCCGCTGCGGTTCGTGTGGACCGGCATCATCTTCTACCTGCTGGTCTCGCTGCAGGGTGCCTTCCAGGCCTCCATGCGGGTCCAGGAGCAGATCCACTTCAGCGACTGGGTCATCGCCCACTCGCACCTGGCGATGGCGGGCTTCGCGAGCTTCATCATCATCGGCGGCATCCTCCACGCCTGGCCCAAGGTGAGCGACCGCACGGTGAACCGCAGGGTCGCCAACATCGCCTACTGGGTCGCCACCATCGGCCTGTCGACCATGGTCGTCTACCTGACGATCGTCGGTCTCCAGCAGGCGGACGCGTGGATGAGCGGGGCGCCGTGGATCGAGAGCGTCGTGGTCTCGAAGACCGGCTGGTTGGTTCGGTCCCTCAGCGGCACGGCGCTGTTCGTGTCCTTCGTGCTGCTGATCGTCGCGCTCTACAAGGCGCCGAGCGCCCGGCAGCGCGCGACCCTCGACGACCGTGAAGACCGTGTGGCTGCAGGAGTGAGCCGATGAGCGACGAGTACGACGACACCGCCCCGCTCGCCCCGGAGGCCGCGGACAAGGCGGTCGACCCGGTGAGCGACCACGAGCCGGCCTGGGTCCGTTTCCTCGAGCGCGGCGAGACCATCATGCTGCTCGGGGGCATCGGCTCCCTGGTGTTCTCCTTCCTGGCCCTCGGCGTGCTCCCTCTGATCGAGCTGCGCGACGAGGTCACCCGGAGCACGCCCGAGCAGTTCACCGCGATGACGGCGAAGGAGGAGCAGGGCTTCACCGTCTACAAGCGTGAGGGCTGCGCCTACTGCCACACCACGTTCGTGCGGGACACCCCGTCGGACGTGCGGCGCTGGGGACCGCCCGCCGAGGCCTGGGAGTACCAGGACCAGTACCCCCAGCAGTGGGGCACGCGCCGGATCGGGCCCGACCTGTCGCGCGAGTCGGGGCTGCGCTCCGACGGCTGGCAGTACGCCCACCTCTACAACCCGCGCAGCACGGTTCCGCAGTCGGTCATGCCGGGCTACCCGTGGCTGTTCTCGGAGGCCCCGGACGGCACGGTGGTCCCGAACGAGGACGCCGAGGCGCTCGTGACGTACCTGAACTACCTGGGTCGCGACATCAAGGTGTCCGGCCCCCAGACCGAGCGCGGCAAGAACGCCATGAACGGCGACGCCGGCTCCGGGCACGGAGGGATGTGAGCAGATGGGTGACTTGGTTCTGACCATCCTGTTCTGGGTAGGTGTCCTCATGCTCGGCGCCTTCATCGTGGCCGGTCTCGCCAGCCCCAGAGTCCGGTCCATGCTCCAGCGTCCGGCCGAGGACATGGTGCGGCGGGACCGCGAGCAGTGGAAGAAGCAGAAGAACGAGGACGAGGGAGACCAGCGATGAGGACGACCATTCTCACCGGCGTGCTGGCGGTCGTCCTCGCGGCGGCCGCTGCGGTCGGCATGTTCTACCTGCTCGACAACAGCCAGAACGACGCGATCAGCGCGCACGACGTCAGCACGTCCGGGGAAGCCGGCCAGGCGCCGGCGCCGGCCGCGTTCGACCAGGCGTGGGCGCCGGAGCCGGAGGCCTACGAAGGGCTCGAGAAGCGCGGCGGTGAGGTGTACGCCGCCAACTGCTTCGTCTGCCACGGCGGTCTCGGCAACGGGGAAGGCCCGTGGGCGCCGACGCTCTCGACACCCGCTCGCGACTTCACCGACACGTCCTGGATGCAGAGCCAGTCCGACGGGGTCTTCTTCACCTCGATCCTGCGCGGCGTTCCGGGCACCCCGATGCCCTCCTTCGCCGGGCGGCTGTCGGAGGCCGACATCTGGGCCGTGACCGCCTACATCCGAGGGTTCTCGCCCAAGGTCGAGCTCGACCGGCCCACGGCCGACGACCTCCTGGTCAGCCAGGGCAAGGATGTCTTCGCGGAGCAGTGCGCCGGCTGCCACGGCGAGTTCGGGGCCGGAGACGGCGACGCGGCGAAGTCTTTCAACACCCCGCCGCGCACGCTGTCCGACGCCGACTGGCTCTCGGGGCGCAGCGACCAGCAGCTGCACAGCACGATCGTCAAGGGCGTCCCGGGCACCTCGATGCCGGCGTTCTACGACGAGCTGAACAACCGCGAGATCGACGCCGTCGTCTCCTACCTGCGTCAGCTGGCCGACGTGCAGCATCGGGCCAACCCGCTCAGCGGCTGGGCGCAGGACAGCTACCGCGCCTACTGCGCCTCCTGCCACGGTGTGGAGGGCGACGGCCAGGGCGTGGCGGCCGGGCGCATCGAGCCCAGCCCGCGGTCGTTCCGCAACCCGACCTGGATGGCGGGGCAGACCGACGAGAAGCTCGCCGAGGCCGTGCGCACCGGCCGGCCCGGCACCGCGATGCCGCCGTTCGGGGCGCTCCTCAGCGACGCCGAGATCGACCGGCTCGTCGAGTACATCCGCGCGTTCTCCAGCCCGGAGGCCATTCCGGGCGCCGACTCCGCATACCGATACGACCCGACGACGGTGACCGGAGCGCCGTCGAACGAGCCAGTTCGACCTTCCAAGGGGTGATCAGAGTGGACAGACGAAAGTTCCTTCTGGGGGCGCTGAGCGTGCCCGCAGGCGTTGCACTTGCCGGAAAGGGGATCGGCCTCCTCGGCGACGGTTCCCCCGGTGTCGCGTCCGAGGCGCTCCTGCGCGCGAAGGACCTGAAGCTGAAGTCGGGCACGCCGTACCCGCTCGTGGCGCTGCCGGGCAAGGCGCCGATGGGGCAGGTCTACGACCGGCCGCCGAACTACGAGACCCCGGCCGAGCATCTGATCGGGCAGCGGAACTACCCGTACACCGACAACGAGTACTACTACGTCCGCTACCGCGAGGCCTCCGTGCTGCAGCTGACGCCGGAGAACTACCGGCTCAAGATCGGCGGGGACGCCGCGGACAACGAGATCACGCTGACCCTGGACGAGCTCAACCGCAGGGCGTCGACGACGATCGGCGCGGTCGGTGTCTGCAGCGGCGAGGGCCGCGGCCTGCACCACCCGATGATCCCCGGCATGCCGTGGACCAAGGGCGACCTGTCCTGCGCCGAGTGGACCGGTGTGCCGCTCAACGACCTGCTCGACGAGGTCGGCGTCAAGGACAGCGCGCTGCACGTCTCCTTCGGGGGCGGCCGGGTGATCAGCCTCAGCAAGCCCGACTACTGGCGGTCCTACCTCGTCGAGACCATCCGTCAGTACGAGCCGCTCATCGCGACGAAGATGAACGGCGAGGACATCCCGTTCTGGAACGGCTACCCGGTCCGCCTGGTGTTCCCGGGCACCTGGGCACCCACCTGGACCAAGCAGCTGGTCGAGATCGACATCCGGACCACGCCGAACGAGATGGAGTGGTCCGGGCGCGAGATCACCCCCAACGAGCTGAAGCCCTTCTCCCTGATCGTCACCCCGACCGACGGCACGCAGATCCCCGTGAAGCGGAAGGTCGAGCTGACCGGCGTCGCCTACGACAAGGGTTCGGGCATCACCAAGGTCGAGGTCAGCCAGGACGAGGGCAAGACCTGGGAAGAGGCCACGATCGAGAAGTCCTACGGCAAGTACACCTGGCGGGTGTGGCACGCCACGGTCGGCTTCGAGCAGACCGGTCAGCAGCGGGTCATCTGCCGGGCGACGAACGCCGACGGCGAGGTCCAGCCGATCGACCCGGCGTCGGACGTCATGGACAGCGGTGCTCGCAAGGAGACCGCTGCCAAGGTCTTCGCCGGCGTCTTCGAGGTGGTCTGAGCATGAGCCTTCCCGGTGGATGGAAGATCCCCGCGGTGGTGGCGCTGGCCGCTGCCACGTCGGTCGGGGTCTACGCCGTGACCCGTGACGAGCCCGCCCCCGTGGTCTCCGCGAGCCAGAGCGGCCTGGGGCAGTACCCCCAGGCCGAGGAGCTCACGCTCGTCAACGCGCAGGGCAGCGGCCTGGTCCAGGCCTACTGCACCGCGTGTCACTCGCTCGCGCCGATCGTGCGGCACTCGGGCTTCACCGCCGACCAGTGGGCGAGCGAGGTGCAGAAGATGAGGGACTCCTACGGCGCCCCCATCGACGACCCGACGGCGCAGCAGATCACGGCCTACCTGCAGAAGCACTACACCGTGCCGGTCGGTGAGATCGCGGGCACCAGCAAGGAGATCTGGTCCCAGCCCAGCGGTGGACAGGCCTCCGGAGGATGACCGTGGCTGGTCCGGCCGGACCAGCCCGTGAGCCCGTGCTCAGGCTCCGGGCGGCGAGCAGGCGCTACGACGGCGCCCTCGCTCTGTCGCCCGTGAGCCTGAGCCTGCACCCGGGGACGGCGACCCTCGTCACCGGCCACAACGGCTCCGGCAAGAGCACGCTCCTGCGCCTGGCCGCGGGCCTGCTCCGTCCCAGCGCAGGCACCCGCGAGGTCGACGGCAGGGCGCTGTACCTGCTCTCCGGCCAGGGCGCCCGCGCAGTCGAGTCCGCCCGAGCCGCGGTTGTCACCTCGGCCCGTCTCTCCGGGCTGACCGCGGACGAGGCCGCGCGGGTCACGGCCTCGGCCCTCGAGGAGGTGGGCCTGGCGCCGTTGGCCGACCGTGCGGTCGGCACGTTCTCCTCCGGGCAGCGGGCCCGGGTCAGTCTCGCGGTCGCGCTCGCGTGTCCCGCAGCGGTGGTGTGCCTCGACGAGCCGACCGCGCACCTCGACAGCGACGGCGCGGCCCTGGTCGCCTCCACGGTGGAGACGCTGGCGGGCCGCGGCGCCGCCGTACTTGTCGCCACGCACGACCCGGCCGCGCACACCTGGCCGATGGACGCGCACCTGCACCTCGAGGGCGGTGTCGTCAGGAGCCTCGGACGACCCACGAGGCCGGCCGAGGTCTTCTTCGCATGAGCACCGTCCTGACCCTCGTCCGACGGGAGCTGCGTCTCGAGGCCGCCGGACGCGAGGCGATCACCACCGTCCTGCCGTTCGTGCTGGCCGCGGTCCTCCTCGCAGGACTGGCGATGGGGCCCTCCCGCGACGTCCTGGAGACGGTGGCGCCCGGCGTGATCTGGCTGGTCGTCCTCTTCGCGGCCCCGGCGCTCGCCCGCAGCGTGGCCGCCGCCGAGCGCGACGAGGGCGCCTGGGACCCCCTGCGCGGCCTCGTTCCGCCCGTCTCCCTGCTGGCCGGTAAGATCGGGGGTCTGTGGCTGCACTACCTGGTGACCTGGGCGGTCGCGGCGGCGCTGGTCACGATCATGTTCCCGGCGCCGATGCCGTGGCCGGGCCTGGTCGCCGGTCCGGTCGGCACACTGGGGCTGGCTGCGCTGACCGTCGCGTTCGGTGCGCTGCTGGTGGGGGCCCGGCGTCGCACCGGACTGCTCGCTGTGCTTCTGCTGCCCCTGGCGCTGCCGGTCCTGCTGGCGGGGGTGACCATGGGGACCCCGGGCCAGGACCACACGCCCTGGACCGTACTGCTTCTCGGGTACGACCTGCTCGTGCTTGTGACCGTCTGGGCGGTGCACCCCGCCCTGTTGGAGGAATGATGAGACCGCACGCCCTCGACCGCGTCCTGGGCTTCCTCGCCCTCGGCGTGGCGTTGGTAGCGCTCGTGCTCGCGCTCGTCGTGGCACCGCCGGACGCCTACCAGGGTGACTCGCAGCGGCTGATGTACGTCCACGTGCCCGCCGCCTGGACCGCCTACCTGTCGTTCGCGGTCGTGGCCGGGGCCAGCCTGCTCTACCTGGTCCGCCGCGACCTGCGGTACGACCGGGTGGCGCAGGCGGCCGCAGAGCTCGGGGTCGGGCTGACCGGCCTGGCCATCGTGCTCGGCAGCCTCTGGGCGTACCCGACCTGGGGCACCTGGTGGACCTGGGACCCCCGGCTGGTCACGACGGCGATCCTGTTGCTCGTCTACATCGGCTACCTCGGCGTCCGCGGCCTGAGCACCGACCCCGGCGTCAACGCGCGCCGCGCCGCCGTGATCGGCGTGCTCGCGGTGGTCAACGTGCCCCTGGTGCACTTCTCGGTCGTGTGGTGGCGGACCCTCCACCAGCCGCCGAGCGTGCTGCGCCCGGGCGGTCCGGCCGGGGCCATCCCGCCGGTGATGCTGGCCACCCTTCTCGTCGCGATCGTCGCGTTCACCCTGCTGTGGGCCTGGGTGCTGGTGCGTCGTACCCGCCTCCTCGGTCACCTCGCCGGCCTCCGGGCCCGCGAGACCGGTGCGGAGGCCGGCGCGACCGTGGAGCACTCCGAGATCGTCGTCGACGCCGCGCCGGAGCGGGACAGGAGCGGAGCATGACCTACGCGATCATCGGATACGTCCTCACCCTGGCGTTCTGGGCCGGGTTCGTGGTGTGGCTCCGGGCAGCGACCCGGCGGGCGAGGTGAGACCCGTGCTGGACACCGCCCGTGCACGTCTCGCTGTCGTGGGCGTCGCCGCAGCCGGAGTGCTCGGCGTGCTCGCGGTGACCGGGCTGCAGGACAACCTCGTCTACTACCGCACACCCAGCGAGATCGACGCCGCCGACACGGGCGACGACCGGGTCCGCCTCGGCGGCCTGGTGCAGAAGGGGTCGGTCTCGCGAGAGTCCGGCGCTCTGCAGTTCGTCCTCACCGACGGCGCGTACGACGTCGCGGTCACCTACGACGGGAAGGCCCCCGGGATCTTCCGCGAGGGGCAGGGCGCGATCGTCGAGGGGACGTTGGACCCCCAGGGAGCCTTCCTGGCCGACAACGTGCTGGTCAAGCACGACAACGAGTACGTCGACGGCAGCGGCCAGACCTACGAGCCGGAGTCCTGAGCCACACGGCGGCAGCCCAGGACAGCGGGTCCTAGGGAGCCGCTGGCAGTCCTCGGAGCTCCGCGGTCACCCGTGAGAGGGTGCTGTCATGTCGGGTGGAGCGGCTTCGGACCGCGAGGTTGTGCTCGAGACGAGCCGCCTGCGGCTCAGACCTTGGCGGGTGGCCGAGGCAGCTGTCCAGCGCGAGCTGTGGACCGAACGGGATCCACGAGTGCCGCCGCACCGCCGAGTCGATGCGGACGGACACCCTACGGTCGCAGACCTCGAGGAGTCGATCCGCGCCCACCAGCCGTCGTCGATCGGGTTGCTGGCGGTCGAGCGGAAGGCCGCTGGTGACGTCATCGGCTACTGCGGGCTGGTAGACAGCGGTCGTGGATCGGACGGGGAGCCGGAGCTGGCGTTCGAGCTGCTACGCCGGGTCTGGTGTCGGGGGTACGCGACCGAGGCCTCGTGGGCGGTCCTGGACTGGGCGAGATCGTCCGGGTACGCACGTCTGTGGGCCACGGTCTGGGAGTGGAACACCGCTTCTCGCCGGGTGCTGGCCAAGGTCGGGTTCGCCGAGACCGAGCGCAGGGAAGTCGACGCGGTCTACGGGACCACCCTGTTCACCACGAGACGGCTCTGACACCTGGCGGAGCGGTCGACGTGAATCCCTAGGTGTTGAGGCGTCGATGGTGAGCTGGTCGACGTACTCGGCGACGGCAGTCTCGGGGCCCCGATGGACTCCAGCCGCCGAGGGGTCGCATGGCCGGGTTGCAGACGTCTCGACGGGCGAGTCTGCGCCCTTCCCATCGGGCTCGACGACGCAGTGGGCCTGGCCGACATCGACGCGGGTCGAGTCGATGGTTCGCTCCGAGGACACCGGCGATGCCGAGACCCACCATGGTGAGACCTAGGAAGTTGCGGAGTGTCCCCAGTCGGCCGCTGCGCGCAAGCGCCGCACCAGTGAAGGGGACTCGCGGTCAGCGCAGCGCCTGGTCGAGGTCCTCAAGAAGGTCCTCTACGTCCTCCAGGCCCACCGACAGGCGCACGAGCCCGTCGGTGATGCCGACCCGGGCACGACCCTCGGGGCCCATCCGGAAGTGCGTCGTGGTGGCGGGGTGGGTGACCAGCGACTTCGTGTCGCCGAGGTTGTTGGAGATGTCGACCACGTGCAGCCGGTCGAGCACCTCGAAGGCCCTCTCCTTGCCGCCGTCGACCTCGAACGTCACCACGGTTCCGCCACCGCTCATCTGCCGTCGGGCGAGCTCGTGCTGCGGGTGCGACTCCAGCCACGGGTAGAGCACCCGGTCGACCCGGGGGTTCTCCTCGAGGCTGCGGGCGATCCGCTCCGCCGAGGCGGTGGCGTGCTGGACCCGCATGCGCAGCGTCTCCAGGCCCTTGGTCAGGACCCACGCGTTGAAGGGGCTCAAGGAAGGTCCGGTGTTGCGGATCAGCGTCTTGACGTCGCCCTCGACGTACTCCAGAGGGCCGAGGATCGCTCCGCCGAGCGTGCGGCCCTGGCCGTCGATGTGCTTGGTCGCGGAGTACACGACGACGTCCGCGCCGAGGTCGAGGGGACGCTGCAGGACGGGGGTGGCGAAGACGTTGTCGACGATCACGGTGGCGCCGGCCGCATGGGCCAGGTCGCAGACCGCCTGGACGTCGACCAGCTCCTGCATGGGGTTGGACGGCGACTCGAAGAAGACCGCGCGGGCGGGGGTGGCCAGCGCCTTCTCCCACTGCGCGAGGTCGTGACCGTCGACGAACTCGGTGGTGACGCCCCAGCGGGGGAGCAGCTCGTCGAGGATCGCGAAGCAGGACCCGAAGAGGCTGCGTGCGGCCACCACCCGGTCCCCGGCCCGGACGATCGCGAGCAGGGAGTTGAACACGGCGGCCATGCCACTCGCGGTCGGAGCACAGGCCTCGGCGCCCTCCATCAGGCGCAGCCGCTCGCCGAAACCGGTGACGGTCGGGTTGCTGAAGCGGGAGTACATGTAGTGCTCGGACTCGCCGCGGAAGGCGGCCTCGGCCTCGGCGGCGGAGGAGTAGACGTAGCCGGAGGTGAGGAACAGCGCCTCGGACGTCTCCTCGAACTCGGAGCGCGCGAGCCCGCCCCGGACCGCGAGCGTGTCGGGGCGCCAGCCGGGGTCGGGGGTCACTGCTGCCTCCAGGGAAGCCCGGCGGCACGCCAGCCGGCACCGCCGCGGTGGCCGTGCTCATCGAGATCGCCCTCGAAGCCCTGGCTTACGTTGTACGACGGTGCGATCCCGGCGGCCGCGGCGGCCTGCGCGGCAGCCCTGGAGCGGATGCCGGACCGACAGAGGAAGAGCACGGGACCCTCGTTCACGCCGGTCTCGGCGAGCTGCTGGAGGAACTGCGGGTTGCCGGTGCCGGACGGCCACAGGTTCCAGGAGACCGTGACCAGCTTCTTGCCCAGCTCGGTGATGTCCGGGACGCCGACGAACATCCACTCCGCCTCCGAGCGCACGTCGACGAGGACGGCCTCGGGGTCGCGGTCGAGCAGCTCCCAGGCCTCGGACGGGCTGAGTTCACCGGCGTAGGTCATGGCGTCCACCGTAGGAACCCCGGCCGGTCTCCCGCCGTTCTGCTCAAAATGTGGACAGTCTTCTCGAAATCCGAGACACCTTTTCCGGTGCCGTCCGAGCGGTGCCGGGCGCCGAGCCAGATTCTGCAGGAACGTGCAGTGCACATTCCTGCGGGTGGATTTCCCTGTCCTCCGTCCCGGTGCTCGTCCATGCTTGACGCAAGCGGTTCGGGACAACCGTGACAATTGAAAGCTGAAGACGAGGGCAAACGAGTCAACCCCCCACTCGACAGTTTGACCCAGCGCCACCTCCCCCCGGCCCGTCTCAGCACACGAAGGCCGTCCACCTCGGTGGACGGCCTTCGTGTTTGTCCGGCGGTCTCAGGCGGAGAGGCGCTCGCCGGTGGTGGTGTCGAACACGTGGACGTGCGCGGGGTCGGTGGTCACGTAGACCGTCGAGCCCTTCGCCAGGCTCCGGCGGGCCTCGATGCGGATGACGACCTGGTTCGGGGTGCCCTCGACGTCACTGGTGCCGTAGATGTAGGCGTCGGCTCCGAGCTCCTCGACCACGGTCACGCGCACCGGGAGGCCGCCCTCACCCTCGCCGACCAACCGCCAGGACTCGGGCCGCACGCCGACCGTGATGTCACCGCTCATCTTCGAGGCGGCCTCGCGGTCCACCGGCACGACGTAGTCGCCGATCTTGGCGCCGCCGTCTGCCGCCTTCGCGGACAGCAGGTTCATGGCCGGGGAGCCGATGAAGCCGGCGACGAAGAGGTTGACCGGCCGGTCGTAGAGCGCGAGCGGGGTGTCGACCTGCTGGAGGAGGCCGTCCTTCATCACTGCGACCCGGTCGCCCATCGTCATCGCCTCGACCTGGTCGTGGGTGACGTAGACCGTGGTGATGCCCAGCCGCTGCTGGAGCGCGGCGATCTGGGTGCGGGTGGACACTCGCAGCTTGGCGTCGAGGTTCGACAGCGGCTCGTCCATGCAGAACACCTGGGGCTGGCGCACGATGGCGCGACCCATGGCGACGCGTTGGCGCTGGCCGCCGGAGAGCGCCTTGGGCTTGCGGTCGAGGTACTCCTCGAGGTCCAGCAGCTTGGCCGCCTCCTGCACCCGCGCCATGCGCTCCTCCTTGTCGACCTTGGCCATCTTCAGCGAGAACGCCATGTTCTCCGCGACGGACATGTGCGGGTAGAGCGCGTAGTTCTGGAACACCATCGCGATGTCGCGGTCCTTCGGCGGCACGTGCGTGATGTCCCGGTCACCGATGAAGATCTGGCCGGCGGTCACCTCCTCGAGCCCTGCGAGCATCCGCAGGCTGGTCGACTTGCCGCAGCCCGAGGGGCCGACGAGCACCATGAACTCGCCGTCGGCGATCTCGAGGTTGAGGTCGTCCACCGCCGGCTTGGTGCTGCCGGGGTAGATGCGCTGGGCGTTCTTGAACGTCACCGAGGCCATCGGAGGTAGTCCCTTCACCGGCAGGCACGTGCCGGACGATCCGTCGTAAAGGCCGCTCCGCCGGGTGGTGGAGCGCACCTGACTCTAGTCCCGCGCGAGTAAAGGATCCGCCATCTGGTGGTTCGTCCCGCTTCGTTACCCCTAGCCTGGTCGCGTGGTTGCGGGGCGAACGCCCCGGGGGTGGGCATCGGCCACGAACAGCCCGGTGGGGCCACGACGTGCAGGGAACACGCCGCCGGCCGTTCACCGGAGGAAAGGATCTCGTCATGGACCGCCCCCGGTGCACGAGGTGCCGCAACCCCATCCGCCACACCACCGCCGCTCGGCGTGGTTCCGACGGCGACAGCTGGTACCACCCGGACTGCTGGGCCGAGCTCTGCGCGTCGGAGCAGGAGAGGTACGCCCAGGAGGTGGAGTCCTCCGGCCTGGTGGCTCTCCTGGCGCCGTACATCACGCCGCGGCCCACGGTCGTCGTACCCGCCCCCGAGCCCTTCGAGGCACTCGGCCAGCAGGGGGCCTGAGCGTCGACGGCGTGGGTAGCATGCGGCCATGAGCGACCCCCGCGCCGGAACCATCGCCCAGCCTCAAGACCTCGTCGACGTCCCGCACCTGGTCACGGCGTACTACACCGGGGTCCCCGACCCCGAGGACCCCGACCAGGCGGTGGCCTTCGGCACCTCCGGCCATCGCGGCAGCAGCCTGCGCACGGCGTTCAACGAGACGCACATCCTGGCCACGACCCAGGCGATCTGCGACTACCGCCGGGAGCAGGGGTACGACGGCCCGCTGTTCCTCGGCCGCGACACGCACGCGCTGTCCGAGCCCGCCTGGGCCACCGCGCTCGAGGTGCTCGCGGCGAACGACGTGACTGTCCTGGTCGACGACCGCGACGGGTACACCCCGACCCCCGCGGTCTCCCACGCGATCCTCGCCGTCAACGGCGGCCGCACCACCGGCAGCGGCCTCGCCGACGGCATCGTGGTCACCCCGTCGCACAACCCGCCCGCCGACGGCGGCTTCAAGTACAACCCCCCGCACGGCGGCCCGGCCGACTCGGACGCCACGACGGTGATCGCGGAGCGCGCCAACGCCTACATCCGCGCCGGACTCGACGGAGTGCGCAGGGTCCCGTACGCGAAGGCGCGAACCGCCGCCGAGGGCTACGACTTCCTCGGCCGGTACGTCGACGACCTGCCCTCCGCGGTGGACCTGGCCCGCATCCGCGAGGCAGGGCTGCGGATCGGCGCCGACCCACTGGGCGGTGCGAGCGTGGCCTACTGGGCGGAGATCGCCGAACGCCACCGGCTCGACCTGACCGTGGTGAACCCCCTGGTCGACCCGACCTGGCGGTTCATGACCCTCGACTGGGACGCCAAGATCCGGATGGACTGCTCCTCGCCCTCGGCCATGGCCTCGCTCATCGAGCGACGGGCGGAGTACCAGATCGCGACGGGCAACGACGCCGACAGCGACCGGCACGGGATCGTCACCCCCGACGCGGGCCTGATGAACCCGAACCACTACCTGGCAGTGGCGATCCGCTACCTCACCGGCGCGCGACCGGGCTGGGCGCCGGACGCCGCCGTCGGGAAGACGCTGGTGTCGTCATCGATGATCGACCGGGTCGTCGCATCGGCCGGGCGGCGGCTGACCGAGGTTCCGGTGGGCTTCAAGTGGTTCGTCCCGGGCCTGCTGGACGGGTCGGTGGTGTTCGGTGGTGAGGAGTCGGCCGGGGCGTCGTTCCTGCGCTTCGACGGCTCGGTGTGGACCACCGACAAGGACGGGATCCTGCTGGCCCTGCTCGCCTCGGAGATCCTCGCCGTGACAGGCCTGACGCCCAGCGAGCACTACGCCGAGCTCACTGCGGAGTTCGGCGACCCGGCCTACGCCCGTGTCGACGCACCCGCGAGCCGCGAGGAGAGGGCCCGGCTCGCCGCGCTGAGCCCCGAGGCGGTGGCCGCCGAGACGCTGGGTGGGGACCCGATCACCGCGCGGCTGACCGAGGCACCCGGCAACGGCGCAGCGATCGGTGGGCTGAAGGTCACCACCGAGCACGCCTGGTTCGCCGCCCGGCCGTCCGGCACCGAGGACGTCTACAAGATCTACGCCGAGTCGTTCAAGGGACCCGACCACCTCGCGCAGGTGCAGGCCGAGGCCCGCGACGTCGTCGCCGCGGCGCTCTCGAGGTAGCCGGTGGGGGTGGCTGCTGCTTTCCCACGTTCACCTGGGAAACCGGCACCTACCTCGTGAAATGCGTCGCGGTGAGTGCCGGTTCCTCGAGGTAAGTGCCCCTGAGGCACAGGCGGACTAACCGCTCTGGAGGTCGGCGAACGGATCGGCGAGGCCGACGTACTTCGTCTCCAGGAACTCCTCGATGCCCTCGAACCCGCCCTCGCGACCGAGCCCGGACTGCTTGACGCCGCCGAAGGGCGCGGCCGGGTTGGAGACGATCCCCACGTTGACCCCGAGCATCCCGGACTCCATCGTGTCGGCGAGCCGGAGGGAGCGCGCGACGTCGCGGGTGTAGGCGTAGGCGACGAGGCCGTACTCCGTGTCGTTGGCCAGCGCCACCGCCTCCTCCTCCGTCGAGAAGGTCACGACCGGGGCGACCGGACCGAAGACCTCTTCGCTGAGGATCCGGGCGTCTCGACCGACTTCACTGATCACCGTCGGTGCGTAGAAGTACCCGGCGCCGGCCTGGGGCTCGCCGCCGGTGCGGAGCTTCCCACCCGAGGCGATCGCGTCCTGGACCAGGTCGTGCACCTTCTTGCGGCTCTTCTCGTCGATCAGCGGGCCGACCTTCGAGTCCTCCTCGGTGCCCCGCTTGACCGGCAGGGCCGCCATCCGCTCGGCCAGCCGCTTCGAGAACTGCTCGGCCACCGACTCGTGGACGATGAACCGGTTCGCCGCCGTGCAGGCCTCGCCCATGTTGCGGAGCTTGGCCAGCATGGCCCCCTCGACGGCCGCGTCGAGGTCGGCGTCCTCGAAGACCAGGAACGGTGCGTTGCCCCCGAGCTCCATCGAGGTGCGCAGGATCTGGTCGGCGGAGTCGCGGAGCAGGCTGCGGCCGACCTCGGTGGAGCCGGTGAACGACAGCTTGCGCAGCCGCGGGTCCTTGATGATCGGGCCGGTCACGCCGCCTGCATCGGTGGTGGGGATGACGTTGAGGACGCCCTTCGGCAGGCCGACCTCCTCGAGGACCGAGGTGAAGAGCATCGTGGTCAAGGGGGTCAGTGTGGCCGGCTTGATGATCGACGTGCAGCCGGCGGCGATGGCGGGCGCGATCTTCCGGGTGGCCATCGCGAGCGGGAAGTTCCAGGGGGTGATGAGCAGCGACGGGCCGACGGGCCGCTTGTGCACCAGGAGGCGGGCCTTGCCGTCGGGCGCGGTGGCGTAGCGGCCCGAGATGCGGGCGGCCTCCTCGGAGAACCAGCGCAGGAACTCGGCGCCGTACGTCACCTCTCCGCGTGCCTCGGCGAGCGGTTTGCCCATCTCGAGGGTCATCAGCAACGCGAACTCGTCGGCCCGCGCGGTCACCGCCTCGAAGGCTCGGCGCAGGATCTCGGCCCGCTCGCGCGGGGCGGTCGCGCCCCACTCCTTCTGGGCGGCCGCGGCCGCGGCCAGCGCCGCCATGCCGTCCTCCGGGGTCGCGCTCGCGACGGTCGTGAGGACCTCGCCGGTGGCAGGGTCCTCGACCTCGAATGTGCCTCCGTCGGAGGCGTCACGCCAGGTGCCGTCGATGTACAGTCCCGTCTTGAGGGACTCGATGAGCTGCTTCTCGGATGTGGCGTTCGTCGGCACGGGTGACCTCGCTCGGGCTCGGCAGGTGGATGCGGCCAGTCTGGCGCGCGTACGACGTCCAGCCAACCACCGACCCGGCTCTTGTGCAGACGCGGGCGCAAGACGTCCGTTTTGCATCTTGTCGGCTGCAGCCCGGAGGCACCACACTCCGAGAAGTGCACCGGAGCCCAGGGTGGGTCGACGCGCCCCGTGCGCGCCGCTGCGAGCAGAGGAGCTCACATGGGGAACAAGGCAGTCGTCAGTCTGACCACCGGCCTCGAGGACTCGGAGAAGGTCACGGTGGCGTTTCTGGTAGCGGTGGGGGCCGCTGAGAAGGGACGCCCCACCCTGATGTTCCTGACCAAGGAAGCGGTCAGGCTCGCGATCCCGGGCTTCGGGCAGGCAGTGGCGTGCGACGGCTGCCCCCCGCTTCCCGAGCTCATGGAGCGCTACGAGAAGGCGGGTGGCCGCTATCTCGTCTGCCCGATCTGCTTCGACGCCCGCAAGCTCGACAAGGGCGATCTGCTCGTGAACGCCGAGCTCGGCGGGACGATCCCGATGTGGGAGTGGATCGGCGACGAGGCGGCGACGACCTTCAGCTACTGAGGGCCCCGCCGGTCGCACGGGTGCCGGGTCGGCCCGCCGGTCTGCACGGGCCGCCGGATCGGCCGTCAGGAGGTCGGCTCGGACAGCCCGAGGACGAGCCGGGGCAGCACGCTGTCGAGCAGCTCGGCCGACCCCAGGTTGGCCTCCCCGAGCTCGTCCTGGGCGATCGAGTGCATGTAGAGCGCGACGGCGGTCTCGGTCACCTGCTCGAGCGGGATCGTCGCCGTACGCTCCAGCCGGGTGAGGATGTCGCCGATCACCTCGGCCAGCTCGGCCCTGAACCGTCGCCCGTGCTCGACGAGGACCTCCCGGGCCTCGTCGTTGCGCAGCGCGAGCAGCACGAACTCGGTGTGGACGAGGTACCACCTCCGGCCGAGGGGGTGAAGGCTCTCGAAGACGACCGCGAGCGACTCGAGTGAGAAGTCGCCGGCGGGGACCGACTCGATCGCCTGCCGTACGGCGTCCAGCATCCGGCCCGCCTGGTCCTCGAAGACCGCGAAGAAGACCTCCTCGATGCTCGAGAAGTTCGAGTAGAACGCACCCCGGGTGAAGCCGGCCGCCCCGACGAGCTCGTCGACCGTGACCCGTTTGACGCCGCGCTCGGCGAACACCTCCAGGGCGGCCTCGAGCAGGCGGGCGCGGGTGTTCTCCCGACGGCGCCGGGGGGCGGGGGCTTCGGACACGGTGACCACCCTAGTCGGCGCGAGCCGCGTGACATGTCCCGCAGCGACCTCCCCAATACAAGCTCGTATTAAATACGTTATCATATCGAGCGATGTCGTCCTTCCTCTACCGGCTCGGCCACGCCACCGCCCGGCGCGCGGTCCCGGTCCTCGCCGCGTGGCTGTTGCTCCTCCTCGGTGCCGGGGTGGTGGCGGTGGCGGCCGGAGGTCAGCTCGAGGACGACCTGACCATCCCGGGCACGGAGGCACAGGCGGGCCTCGACGTGCTCGAACGCCAGTTCCCCGAGGCGGCCGGCACCTCCGGCCAGCTCCTCTTCACCGCCACCGACGACATCCGCGAGCACCGCCGCGAGATCCACCAGGTGCTTGACGGCGTGGAGCGACTCGACCACGTGGTGCTGGCCACCGACCCGTTCGCGGAGGACCAGCGGGCCGTCGCCCTCTCCGACGACGGCAGGCACGCCTTGGTGCAGGTCCAGCTCGACGTTCCGCTCGAGGAGGTCGACGAGTCGACCGTCGCTGCACTCACCGAGGCCGTGCGCGACCTGCCGGCCGGCTCGACGCTGGAGGTCGACCTGGGTGGGTCGCTGTTCACCACGACCACCGTCCACCTGAGTGCGGTCGAGGCGCTCGGGGTCGTCGCCGCTCTGGTGGTGCTGGGGGTGACGTTCGGCTCCCTGCTGGCGGCGGGCATGCCGATCCTCACGGCGGTGCTCGGTGTGGGCATCTCGATGGCCGGGGTGATGACCGTGGCGGCGGTGACCGAGATCAACAGCTCCACACCGACGCTGGCCCTGATGATCGGCCTAGCCGTGGGCATCGACTACGCGTTGTTCATCGTGTCCCGCCACCGCAGCCAGCTCGCCACCGGCATGGGTGTCGCCGAGTCGGTCGCGAGGGCGCTCGCCACGGCCGGGAGTGCGGTGGTCTTCGCCGGCGCCACGGTGGTGATCGCACTCCTCGGGCTGGTCGTCGCGCGCATCCCGTTCCTGACCGTGATGGGCCTCGCCGCGGCGGCCACCGTCGCCGTCGCTGTCGCGGTCGCCCTGACCGTCGTACCCGCCCTGCTCGCGCTCACCGGGGAACGGCTCCGCCCGGGACGCGGCTCGCGGACCGCCCGGCGCGCCTCGGCCGACCCGGGGGAGACCTCGACGCTCGGCGCCCGCTGGGTGTCGCTGGTGACCAGGCTCCCTGCGCTGACCGTCGCCGTGGTCGTGCTCGGCCTGGCCGTCTCCGCGGCGCCGGCCAAGGACCTCGCCCTCGGCCTGCCGGACAACGGTACGGCGCCGGCCGGCAGCACCGAGCGGGTCACCCACGACAAGGTGACCGAGGTGTACGGCGCCGGCCACAACGCACCGCTGCTGGTCACGGTCGACATCATCCGGACCACCGACCCGATCGGTGTCATGGACCGGCTCGGGCGTGACCTCGCGCGGATCGACGGGGTCGAGGCGGTCGCGCTGTCCACGCCCAACCCGAAGGCCGACCTCGGCATCGTCCAGATCGTCCCCGAGCACGCGCAGGCGGACCCGGCCACCGCCGACCTGGTCCGTACGATCCGTCAGCGTGCCGTGACTCTCGAGGAGAGGTACGACGTCGACGACCTGCGCGTCACCGGCCACACGGCCGTCACCATCGACGTCTCCGACCGGCTGGCGGGGGCGCTGGTGCCGTTCGGCCTCGTGGTCGTGGGTCTCTCGCTGGTGCTGCTGACGATGGTGTTCCGCTCGGTCGCCGTGCCGCTCAAGGCCACCCTCGGCTACCTGCTCTCGGTGGGGGCGTCGTTCGGGGCCGTCGGCGCGGTGTTCCAGTGGGGGTGGCTCGCCGACGCGATGAACGTCGAGCGGCTGGGCCCGGTCATCTCGTTCATGCCGATCATCCTCATGGGCGTCCTCTTCGGCCTGGCCATGGACTACGAGGTGTTCCTGGTCTCCCGCATGCGCGAGGATTACGTCCACGGCGCCGACGCCTCCCCGGCGGTCCACACCGGGTTCGCCGCGAGCGCACGGGTCGTGACCGCAGCCGCCGTCATCATGATCGTGGTGTTCGCGGCCTTCGTGCCCCACGGGGACGCCGCGGTGAAGCCGATCGCGCTCGGCCTGGCGGTCGGGGTGGCCGTGGACGCGTTCGTGGTGCGGATGACGCTGGTGCCGGCCGTCCTGGCGCTCCTGGGCGACCGTGCCTGGGGGCTGCCCTCCTGGCTCGACCGACGGCTGCCGCACCTCGACGTGGAGGGCGCAGGTCTCGCGCGCCACCTCGAGCACGAGGCCTGGACCCGGGAGCGGGGCGTTGCCCTGGTCCGGGCCGAGGGGCTGCGCCTCGTCGACGAGCGCGGGGCCACGGTCCTCGACAGGGTCGACCTGGTCGTCCGGCCCCGGACCCTGGTCGTCGTCCGCAGCGACGACCGCCTGGCCCGCCGGGCGCTGCTTGCCGCCACGGCCGGCCGGCTCGGCCTGACCGACGGCCGGCTCGTCGTGCTGGACCGGGTGCTCCCCGAGCAGGCCGGCGCGGTGAGGAGGCGGGTGACCCTCCTCGAACGGTTCCCCGACAGGACGACCCTGGACGCGCTGGCCGTCCGGTCGGACGCGCCGGGGCTGGTCCTCGTCGACGACGTGGACCTGTTCGCCTCCGACGAGGAGGTGGCGCGGCGCTGGGAGCTCCTCGGCAGCCTCGTCGCCCGGGGGTTCACGGTCGTCGCCGGCTCCGCCGGACCACCGGACATCCCGACGTACGACGTAGCCGTCACCACGATCACCCTGCCGGCGGAACGCCAGGTGGGTCACGCCATCGAGGAGGCAACCCTGTGAGACGCAGACCCGTGGACCGCGCCCTCGTCACCGTCGTGCTGCTCCCGACGGTCCTCGGGGCACTCGCGCTGTGGGCGCTGAGTGACCGCGTCGAGGGACTCGACGCCGCACCCGCCGCCGTGGTGAACCTCGACCAGCCGGTGAGGACCGGTACGGGCGACGACCGGCAGACGATCGCGGCGGGCCGGCTCCTGGCCGCCGGGCTGACCGCGCCGGGAGACGGCGAGGAGCAGCCGCTCGACTGGGAGCTGACCGGAGCCGACGAGGCCGAGCAAGGGCTGCGCGACGGCGACTACCACGCGGTGATCACGATTCCGCAGGACTTCTCGAGGACCGTCGGGGGACTCACGCGCAACGACCCCGAGACGGCGCGGGTCACGGTGCGCAGCAACCACGAGGAGGGGGTGCTCGCCGGCGTGGTCAGCGGCCAGGTGGCCGAGGTGGCCACGTCCCGCCTCAACCAACAGATCACCGCGGTCTTCCTCGAGGGCATGTACGACAGGACCGGCGAGCTGAAGGCGTCGCTGGGTGAGGCCGAGAGGGGAGCCGGGCGGCTGGCCGACGGGACGGTCCGGCTCGGTGAGGGCGCGACCACGCTGAGCGGGGGAGCCGGGGTCCTCGCGGACGGCCTGTCCACCCTCGCCCATGGTGCCCGCTCGCTCCGGTCCGGCGCCGGCGAGCTGTCGAACGGCGCTGCCCGGCTCGGTGCCGGTGGCAGACGGCTCGAGTCCGGCGCAGAGAGCGCCGCTGCCGGCGCCAACCGTCTGACGGCCGGCCTGGGAGAGCTGCACGCCGGTACGACGCCGCTTCCGGCCCGGACCCGACGTCTCGCCGACGGTGCCGACGAGCTCGCGCACGGGGTCGACGGCTGGTCGCAGGTGCTCTCCGGCTGGCGCCAGGCCTGCGAGAGCGATCCCGTGCTCGCCGGCAGCCACGCGAGGCTGTGCGCGGCCACCGTCCAGGCCGTCGGCAGGGACGGTGAGAACGCCGAGGCGATGGTCTCGGGCTCCCGCCGGGTCGCGGACGGCACCGGCCAGCTGGCCGACCGGACGCCGGCGCTGGTCAGTGCCCTCGGCCGGGCTCGCGACGGTGCCGGCCGGCTCGCCGAGGGCAACGACCGGCTCGCCGAGGGCTCCGCGGAGCTCGCGGACGGGGCGGGACGCCTTGCCGCGGGGGGTCGACAGCTTCGGGCCGGCGCCCGTCGGATCTCCTCGGCGGCCGACGACGCGAGCGGTGGAGCGGCACGGCTCGCCGACGGCAGCTCCGAGATCGCCTCGGGCAGCACTCGGCTCAGCGGAGGATCGAGGAAGCTCGCCGACGGGCTCGGAGAGGGTGCCGGGCAGATACCCGACGTCGCCCCGGCCGAGCGCGGCGACCTGGCCGCCACCGTGGCGCGGCCCGTCGTGAGCGAGGAGTCGCTGCTGCGCCCCGCATCCGCGACCACCGTGCTCGCTCCGGGCGTGGCCGCCGTGGCCCTGTGGCTCGGGGCCTTCGCGACCTTCCTGGCTCGCCGCGCCCTTCCCGCCCACGCGCTGGGCACCGCCTCCGCCGGGAGGGCCGTCCTGGCCGGGTGGTGGCCGGCCGCCGTCCTCGGCGCGACGCAGGGCGTGCTGCTCCTCGCGGTCCTCGGGGTGCTCGGTGCGGACCTCGCGTCGCCGAGCACGACCGCTGCGTTCATGCTCGCAGCCTCGGCGGCCTTCGCGGCCGTGAGCCAGGCCCTGGTCGCCGCGCTCGGGACGGCACGCGGGTGGATGGTGTCGATGGTGCTGGTCGTCGTCCAGGCGGTCCCGGTCGTGGGCCTGGTTCCGGACGGCACGGCGTCGACGGGCCTCGGTCGGCTCGTCGGGATGCTGCCCGTGCCGCTCGCGGCGGACGGGCTGGAGGCGCTGGCCCTGTCCGTCCGACCCGGGGCGGCCCTCGCGGCGCTCGCCGGGCTCGCGGCCTGGGCAGCCCTGGGCGTCGTCGCCAGCACGGCGGCCGCTCGGCGACGACAGCGCCTGTCGGTGGGAGACCTGCGCCGGCGGGTCGCTGCCTCGCGCCTGACGTGACGCATCAGCGGCAGGCGGGGCGGGTACTCGGGGGTGACGTCGACGAGAGGAGAGTCACGTGCCGTCGAGCATCAAGAACGAGAAGCAGTACGAAGCGCTCAAGGACAAGGGCATGTCGAAGGAGCGTGCCGCCAGGATCGCCAACTCGTCCGGCGCCTCGAGCCGCGGTGGGAGGAGGAGCGGTTCGGGCGGCAGCTCGGACCAGGGCGGGACGACCGCCCAGAAGAAGGAGGCGGGCCGCAAGGGCGGCAAGGCGGCTGCGAAGAAGCCCTGACCCCTTAGGGCGGACGGCCCCTCAGACGCCGCTCTGCGCGCGGGCGCCCACCGAAGATAGGGAGGTCGCCCGATGCGCGTCCCGGGGCCTTACGAGGAACCTCGATGTTGTCGGCAGTCGCCGGCGCGACCGAGGAGGCCCTGTGTACCCCGCCAACGACTCCACCACCGCCCTGTACCTGGCTCGCATGCGCGCCGACGAGGTCGCCGCGCGCAACGAGCGCGCACGCATGATCGCCGAGCTGCGGGCCGCGCGGACGACAGATGACACCAGTCCACGACCACATCGCCGTTGGGTCTGGAGCCTGAGGCCCTGGTCGGTCCGGCCCGTCGGCTGACCGCGCCGGCGGTCGACCGTCGAGGTCGGCCGCCGGAGCAGACCCTCGAGGTCGACCCGGCCGGACGGCTCAGCTTCCGCCGGCGAGCAGCTGCTCGAACGGCGTGGGGTTGTCGAACGGGTCGACCGGCCCCGAGGGCTCGCGGCCCAGCACGAGGTCCGCGAGCTCTCGGCCGGCGCGGTCGACCCGCTCGGCGAGAGAGCCGGCGGCGTTGCTGCCGAAGTCCTCGCTGGCCCCGAACACCGCAGTGGGTACGACGGTCGCCCGGAGGTAGGCGAACAACGGGCGCATCGCGAAGTCGAGGACCAGCGAGTGGCGCGCCGTACCTGCGGTGGCGCCGAGCAGCACGGGCTTCCCGGCCAGCGAGCCCTCCTCCAGGACGTCGAAGAAGCTCTTGAACAGGCCGCTGTAGGACGCGCTGAACACCGGGGTCACCGCGATCACGGCATCCGCTCCGCTCACGGTTCGTACGGCCGTGGCGAGCCCACCGCCGGGGAACCCGGTGAGGAGGTTGTCGGTGATGTCGTGGGCGAGGTCGCGCAGCTCCACCACGTCGAGTTCTGTCCGCTCACCGTGGAGCCGCAGCGCCTTGTCGGTCGCCTCGGCCAGCCGGTCGGCGAGCAGGCGCGTCGACGACGGCCGGCTCAGCCCCGCGGTCACCACCGCGATCCGCCGGGTCATCGGGTCACCTCCTCGGGCGAGCGGCCGGTGACGTCGTCGGCCGCGGCGTGCACGGTGCTGTCCTTCGGGCCGCCCGCTGCGGCGACGAGGGAGGCGTGGTTGGGCGCGTCGGGGACGTGGGCCGGCTTGAGCGCCGCGAACTCCTCGCGCAGCACGGGCACGACCTCCTCGCCGAGGATGTCGAGCTGTTCGAGCACGGTCTTCAGGGGCAGTCCGGCGTGGTCCATGAGGAAGAGCTGGCGCTGGTAGTCGCCGACGTACTCGCGGAACCCGAGGGTGCGCTCGATGACCTGCTGCGGGCTGCCGACGGTCAGCGGCGTCTGGCTCGTGAAGTCCTCGAGCGACGGGCCGTGGCCGTAGACCGGCGCGTTGTCGAAGTACGGCCGGAACTCCCGCACCGCGTCCTGGCTGTTCTTGCGCATGAAGACCTGGCCGCCGAGCCCGACGATCGCCTGGTCGGCCGAGCCGTGGCCGTAGTGCTCGAAACGGCGGCGGTAGAGCGAGATCATCCGCTCCGTGTGCTCCTTGGGCCAGAAGATGTGGTTGGCGAAGAAGCCGTCGCCGTAGTAGGCGGCCTGCTCGGCGATCTCGGGGCTCCGGATCGAGCCGTGCCACACGAAGGGTGGGACGCCGTCGAGCGGCCGCGGCGTCGAGGTGTAGCCCTGCAGCGGCGTGCGGAACTTGCCCTCCCAGCTCACCACGTCCTCGCGCCAGAGGCGGTGCAGCAGGTGGTAGTTCTCGATCGCGAGCGGGATGCCGTCGCGGATGTCCTTGCCGAACCACGGGTAGACCGGGCCGGTGTTGCCGCGTCCCATCATCAGGTCGACGCGGCCGTCGGAGAGGTGCTGGAGCTTCGCGTAGTTCTCCGCGATCAGGACCGGGTCGGTGGTCGTGATCAGCGTCGTCGCCGTCGAGAGGATGATCCGCTCGGTCTGCGCCGCGATGAACGCCAGCGTGGTGGTCGGCGCGGAGGCGATGAACGGCGGGTTGTGGTGCTCGCCGGTCGCGAACACGTCGAGCCCGACCTCCTCGGCCTTCTTGGCGATCTCGACGGTCGCCTTGATCCGCTCGTGCTCCGTCGGGGTGCGCCCGGTCGTGGGGTCGGCCGTCACGTCGCCGACGGTGAAGATGCCGAACTGCATCGGTTGCCTCCTGCTCGTGGTGGACGGCAGCTGACTAGTTCTAGTTTCAACTACCTGTCCGCACAACCATCCCACGCCCTCGGCTATTCCGCCAACCGCTGGTGCCTTCCGGCGGCGGGCCGCCCTGACCCCACCGCAGCCGACCGGGCGGCGGCGTGGGCCGCGGGTAGCCTCACGACCGTGATCGTCACCGCCGTGGTCTGCCCGCACCCGCCGCTGCTTCTGCGCGAGCTCTGCGGGCTCGAGGACACCGTCCCGGAGCTGCGGGCAGCCTGCCACGAGGCAGTGGGCGGGCTGGTGACGCAGGAGCTCGACGCCGTGGTCGTCGTCGGTGGTGGGGCGACCACGGAGGCGTGGGACCCGTCCCTGCCGATCGGGGTCCGCCGCTTCGGTACGACGGCGGCTCCCGAGCCCGTGGGTCTGCCGCAGAGCCTCGGCGTGGGCAGGAGGCTGCTCGACGAGGGCGGGTGGACCGGCCCCGTCGAGATGCACACGGTCGCCCGGGACGCCGGCCCCTCGGAGGCGACCGCGCTGGCCGACCGGGTGGCCGGCGTCCCGGGCCGGGTGGGCCTGCTCGTCCTCGCCGACGGCAGCGCGCGTCGCGGCCTCCGGGCGCCCGGTCACCTCGACGAGCGGGCCTTCGCGTTCGACGACGAGACGGCGAGGGCGCTCGGGGAGGGCGATGCGCAGGCACTCACCGAGGTCGACGCCGAGCTGGCCGGCGAGCTCCTGGCCGGTGGGCGGGCGGCCCTTGCCGTGCTCGGGGAGGTCGCCCTGGCCCAGAGGTCCTTCCCTCGGGCCGAGCTGCTCCACCGCGAGGACCCCCACGGGGTGTCCTACGTCGTGGCGGTGTGGGAGGACCTCAGCGAGGACCGCGGGGGAGCGTGAGCAGGGCCTGGGACGTCCTGGCCACCAGCCCGGCCCGGTCGTAGACCGCCGAGGTCGCCAGCCCCGCGCTGCCCGGTCCCAGGGTGGTCTCGGCGTCCACGCAGAACCACTCGCCGACCGGCTCGCGCAGCAGGTGGACGGTGAGCTCGGGGTTCTGGAAGCCCCAGGAGGCCGCGTCGAGCTCCGAGGAGACGTCCGAGGCCGAGTCCACGCAGACCATGAGGGCCTGCAACGGCGTCGTGGTCTCGCCGGCCACCAGTGGCACCCGCGGGCGCATCCACACCACGGCCGGCCCCGTCTCGGCGACCCCTCCCTTGACCCAGCGCCAGTCGACCGCCTGGACGTAGCCGGCCGACCACACGGTGGGGGTGTCGTGCTCCTCCCCGTCGTCGGGGGAGTGCGGCAGGGGTGTCGGGGACGGGCCCGGGCCCCCACCAGCGCCGCCGGGGGGCTGCCGTGCTGGCTGTCGGGGCCCCACGGACTGGCGGTGGTCGGCTCGGCGCGAACGTGGTCGCGACCGTCGACGGAGGTGCCCCGGATCACGTAGAAGCTGCTGGTCACGGCGGACGTCTCTCCCGATTTCGCTTCGAGGTCAGGGCTGTGTATTCTTCCTTGTCGCTTGCCCCTTTAGCTCAGTCGGCAGAGCGTCTCCATGGTAAGGAGAAGGTCTACGGTTCGATTCCGTAAAGGGGCTCTGGGTTTGGGAGTCCCGACCGCGTCAGCGGTCGGGGGCCCCGTCCCGGTGGCGGGGTAGCTCAGGTGGTTAGAGCACACGGCTCATAATCGTGGTGTCGCGGGTTCGAGTCCCGCCCCCGCTACTCTCACAGCATCACCTCGGTCACCCCGGCTTGATCGCCGAGGCAGACTTGGACAGGCAGTACTACCGGAGAAGAAGAGGCATCCGCCGTGGCCAGCAAGAGCTCGGACGTCCGTCCCAAGATCACCTTGGCGTGCGTCGAATGCAAGGAACGCAACTACATCACCAAGAAGAACCGGCGCAACGACCCGGACCGCATGGAGATGAAGAAGTTCTGCCCGCGCTGCCGCACGCACACGGCCCACCGCGAGACCCGCTGACGGTCCCAGGACTCCAGAAGGAGCGACGCCCCTCGCGGGTGCGTCGCTCCTTCTGCTTTCCCCGGACCTCAGCGGGTGAGCACGGGTCGCGGGGCGCCGAGCTCGACGTACGCAGCCACGGGCCCGCCGAGCATGAGGGAGACCCGGTACTCCCCGTGCGCCACGCTCAGGCCCTGGAGGTCCAGGGTGGGGGAGACCACGAGGCCGTGCAGGCTGACGTTGCGCGTGGCCGCCCGGACGACCCGCTCGGCGCGGCTCCGCGGCGTCTCGTAGAGGCTCTCGGTGTCGTTGAGCTCGAGCGCGAGCTCGAAGACCAGGTCGTCGGCCCGGCGCAGCAGGTCGAGGTTTCGTTCGAGCTGGATGAGGACGGGTGCGATCGCGAGGTCCGCCGGCGAGTGGGGGTACACGCTGGGCATGGGGGGCTCCTGTCGGCGCTGGGTCTCCTCCGGTGTGGTGCAGGACACGTCCAGACTCGTGCTCCGCGCCTGTCCGGTACAGGGACCTTCGTCCCGGTTCGAGGGCCCCGGAGGTCCTGGAGGCAGGCGCCCGCACCCCTGCTAGCGTCACGCGCATGGCAGTCGACAGCGGCCTGGTGGGCCGCACCTTCCCGCCCACCGACCCCTACACGGTCTCCCACGAGAAGGTGCTGGAGTTCGCGCGTGCCACCGGCGCCGAGTGCGACGGGCAGACTGCGCCGCCCACCTTCCCCATCGTGGTGGCCTTCGCCGCGATGACGGCGCTGATGGAGGACCCCGACGTCGGGATCGCCCTCCACCGGGTCGTGCACGGTGACCAGCGGTTCACCTACGTCCGTCCGGTCCGGGTGGGCGACCGGCTCTCCGCAGCGCTCACCGTCGACTCGCTCCGCCAGATCGGCGGCGCGGACATCATCGGCACGCGCAGCGAGATCACCGACCAGCGGGGAGACCTCGTGTGCACCGCCTACGCCACGCTCGTCCACCGGGGAGAGGACCAGCCATGAGGGACCTCGAGACGGGCGACGCGCTCCCCACCCAGACCTACCGCGTGCGCCGTGCGGACCTCGTGCGGTACGCCGGCGCCAGCGGGGACTTCAACCCCATCCACTGGTCCGACCGGGTCGCTGCCTCGGTCGGCCTGCCCGGCGTCATCGCGCACGGGATGTTCACCATGGCGCTGGCGGCCCGCGCCCTCGACACCTGGGCCGGTGCACCCGGTCGGGTCCGCGAGCTGAGCTGCAAGTTCACCAAGCCGGTTGTCGTGCCCGACGACGACGAGGGCGTCGAGGTCGTCGTCGCCGGCACCGTCAAGAACCTCACCGAGGACGGCGTCCACATCGCCCTCGAGGTCTCCAGCGGCGGTGAGAAGGTCCTCGGGATGCCCAAGGCGGTGCTGGCGCGTGGCTGAGGTGCTCGCCCGCCACACCACCCTGCGGCTCGGCGGGCCGGCCGGCCACTACGTGGAGGCCACGACGGAGGCTGCGCTGGTCGACGCGGTGCGGGAGGCGGACCAGGCCGGGGAGCCGGTCCTGCTCGTCGCCGGCGGCAGCAACCTGGTGGTCTCCGACGAGGGCTTCCCCGGCACCGTCGTCAAGGTCGCCACGCGCGGGGTGCAGGTCGACCGGGACGACTGCAGCGGGGCGAGCGTGACGGTCGCGGCGGGAGAGACCTGGGACGACCTGGTGGCCCAGGCGGTCGTGGAGGGCTGGGTCGGCATCGAGGCGCTCTCGGGGATCCCCGGCAGTGTCGGTGCGACTCCGATCCAGAACGTCGGGGCCTACGGCCAGGAGGTCGCCCAGACGATCGCCTCGGTGCGCTGCTGGGACCGACGCGACGGGGCGTTGCGGACCTTCGCCGCCGCCGACTGCGGTTTCGCGTACCGCACCAGCCGGTTCAAGCAGGACCCCGGGCGGTACGTCGTCCTCACCGTGACCTTCCAGCTGCGTCTGGGGGATCTCGGCGCGCCCGTGGCCTACGCCGAGCTCGCCCGGACCCTCGGCGTCCGCCCCGGTGACCGGGCCGCGTCGAAGGCCGTCCGTGAGGCGGTCCTGGGGCTGCGTCGCGGCAAGGGCATGGTGCTCGACGAGGCGGACCACGACACGTGGAGCGCCGGGTCGTTCTTCACCAACCCGCTGCTCACCGCCGAGGAGGCCTCTCGGCTGCCCGACGAGGCCCCACGGTGGGAGCAGCCGGACGGTCGCGTGAAGACGAGCGCGGCGTGGCTGATCGAGCGCTGCGGTTTCGCCAAGGGGTACGGCAACGACCGGGTGAGCCTGTCGACCAAGCACACCCTCGCGCTCACCAACCGGGGCGGTGCCACCGCGCAGGAGCTCGTCGAGCTCGCCCGTGAGATCCGTGCGGGTGTCCGGGAGCGCTTCGGCGTGACCCTCGAGAATGAGCCGGTGATGGTCGGCTGCGCGCTCTGACCCGGCCGGTCAGCCACCCATCCGGAACTCGCCGCCGCCGCTGTTGAGGAACGCGGCCATGCCGACCAGGTAGAGCACCAGGAAGATGAGTCCGAGCACCAGCAGGACGGTGCCCACGATCCCCAGGATGTAGCCGGCCTGGGCTGCGCCGCGGCCACCGACGCGTCCCTGGCTCGCCTCGATCTCGTTGAGGGTCCTGCGGCCCATCACCCAGGCGAAGGGCGCCAGCACCTGGCACAGCACGAGGCCGAGGATGCCCAGAACGAGGGTCGTGGTCGCACGCGGGTGGTCCGGGGCGTACTGCACCTGTCCCTGGGCCGGGTAGCCCGGCGGCGGAGCCTGCGGGTACGGCTGCTGCCCGTAGCCACCCTGCTGCGGCTGCTGCCCGTAGCCACCCTGCTGCTCCCAGTAACCCGGCCGGTCGCCCTGCGGCTCCTCCGGCTCGGGCGGTGTCGGCTGGTCCCCCGGTGTGTTGGTCATGACCTCAGTCTGGCGTCAACCAGGCGTCGATCTCACGTAGCAACACGCTCTTGGTGTCCGTGGGGGCGTACGACGCACGTACGGACATCGCCGCCAGCCCGGCGAGCTGCTCGTCGGTGAGGTCGTGGGCCGCCCGCATCGTGGCGTACTGCCCGGTCAGCCGGGAGCCGAACAGCAACGGGTCGTCGGCCCCCAGTGCCACGGTGGCGCCTGCCTCGAGCAACCTCGGCAGCGGCACCGAGGTCAGGTCGGAGTACACCCCGAGCGCGACGTTGGAGACCGGGCAGATCTCCAGCGCGACACCCTGCTCGACCACCCTCTCCAGCACAGCAGGGTCCTCCGCGGAGCGGACGCCGTGGCCCAGGCGGTCAGCGTGCAGCGCGTCCAGGCAGGTGCGAACGCTGGCCGGGCCGAGGAGCTCGCCACCGTGCGGGACGAGCGCCAGGCCGGCGCGCTCGGCGATCGCGAAGGCGGGGGCGAAGTCCTCGGTGCTGCCCCGGCGCTCGTCGTTGCTCAGTCCGAAGCCGACCACGCCGCGGCCTACGTACTGCGCGGCGAGCCGGGCCAGCGTCCGGGCGTCGAGCGGGTGGCGGGTCCGGTTGGCCGCGACGACCACGGCCATGCCGAGCCCGGTGCGCTCCGAGGCGTCCCTGACCGCGTCGAGGACGAGGTCGGTGAACGCCGTGATCCCGCCGAAGCGGGCGGCGTACCCGCTGGGGTCCACCTGGATCTCGAGCCAGCGGGAACCGTCCGCGACGTCGTCCTCCGCGGCCTCGAGCACCAGGCGACGTACGTCATCCTCGTGGCGCAGCACCGACCGGGCGACGTCGTAGAGCCGCTGGAACCTGAACCAGCCCTTCTCGTCGGCAGCAGAGAGCTTCGGCGGCCAGTCCTCGACCAGGGCCTCCGGGAGCGAGACGCCCTCGCGGGTGGCGAGCTCGAGCAGCGTGGAGTGGCGCATCGACCCCGTGAAGTGCAGGTGAAGGTGCGCCTTGGGCAGGGCGGTGAGAGACCGCGGCTGCGTCATCGGCTGCCGCGGGCCTTCAGCCGAAGAGCTTCTGCAACCGGGAGATGCCCTCTTCGAGGTCCGCGTCGCCCAGGGCGTAGGAGAACCGCAGGTAGCCCGGGGAGCCGAAGGCCTCGCCGGGGACCGCCGCCACCTCGGCCTTCTCGAGGATCAGCTCCGCGAGCTCGGCGGACGTCTGCGGGGTGACCCCGTCGACCGTGCGGCCGAGCAGGCCCTTCACCGAGGGGTAGGCGTAGAACGCCCCCTTCGGCTCGGGGCAGACCACCCCGTCGATCTGGTTGAGCATCTGCACGATGTGCCGTCGGCGCCGGTCGAAGGCCACCTTCATCTCGTGCACCGCGGCCAGGTCGCCGGAGACCGCCGCGACTGCCGCCCGCTGCGCGACGTTGGAGACGTTGGAGGTGGCGTGCGACTGCAGGTTCGTGGCCGCCTTGATCACGTCGCGGGGGCCGATCACCCAGCCGACCCGCCAACCGGTCATGGCGTAGGTCTTCGCGACGCCGTTCACGACGAGGCAGCGGTCGGCCAGCTCGGGGACGACCACCGGCATCGAGGCGGTCTCCAGGTCGTCGTACACGAGGTGCTCGTAGATCTCGTCGGTCATCACCCACAGACCGTGCTCCACCGCCCAGCGGCCGATCGCCGCGACCTCGTCACGGCTGTAGACCGCGCCGGTGGGGTTCGAGGGGGAGTTGAACAGCAGCATCTTGGTGCGCTCGGTGCGCGCACCCTCGAGCTGCTCGAGGGTGACCTTGTACTCCTGGGTCTCGTCGGCGAGCACCTCGACCGGGACCCCGCCGGCGAGCCGGATCGACTCGGGGTAGGTCGTCCAGTACGGCGCGGGCACGATCACCTCGTCGCCGGGGTCGAGGACCGTCGCGAACGCCTCGTAGATCGCCTGCTTGCCGCCGTTGGTGACGAGCACCTGCGCCGGGTCGACCTCGTAGCCCGAGTCGCGGCGGGTCTTCTCGACGATGGCCTGCTTCAGCTCCGGCAGGCCGCCGGCGGGGGTGTAGCGGTGGTTGCGCGGGTCACGGCAGGCCTCGACGGCCGCCTCGACGACGTAGTCGGGGGTCGGGAAGTCGGGTTCGCCGGCACCGAAGCCGATGACCGGACGCCCGGCGGCCTTGAGAGCCTTGGCCTTCGCGTCGACGGCCAGCGTCGCGGACTCGGCGATGCCGCCGATGCGCGCTGACACGCGATGTTCGGTGGGCGGCACAGTGGGTGCGGCGGCGTGCTTGCCGGGACGCTCGTGGGCGTCCGGACCTGCTGAGGGGCTGCTCGAGGAGTCGCTCATGGCAACATCGTTCCACTGACCGACGTCCACGTGCAGCCGGGTCCGCGGTTCGACCGCCGAGGTGTCGGAGACCGTCGGACGCCTCGGTTCGACTTCGGCTCGGTGTACCCCGTAGAATCCTGGTCTTGGTGGTTCGCACCCTTGGCTGTCATGCCCACAGGCCCTTCGCGCGGCTCGCTTCGCGCTGCGGGTCGGGGTACGACGAGCAGGGCGACGGGCCGCCGAAGGGCACTAGCTCAACTGGCAGAGCATCGGTCTCCAAAACCGAAGGTTGGGGGTTCAAGTCCCTCGTGCCCTGCAAGGTCCCTCCCGCCGGGAGGAGACCAGGTCCCGTCGGCCAACGCACAGCAAGGAGGGTGGAGGACAGTGTCGGAGAGCCGCTCCGTTTCTTCGTCGGGTGACAAGCGCACCAACCCGGTCACCTTCTACCGCCAGGTCGTGGCCGAGCTGCGCAAGGTCGTGTGGCCCACGCAGCAGCAGCTGATCACGTACTTCGTCGTGGTGATGGTCTTCGTGATCGTCGTCATGACCTTCGTCTCGCTGCTCGACCTCGGGTTCGGAAAGCTCGCGTTCGCCGTCTTCGCCTGACCAAGCCGCAGCCCATCCGCAGCACAGCAACCGAAAGTGACTGATTGACCGTGTCGCAGCCGTACGACGAGTCGCACGAGGGATCCGACGCCGAGAGCGCCTCCCTCGAGCCTGCGGGCGACCCCGTCTTCTCCGAGGACGCCGCCCCCGAGGCGGAGGAGGCCCCCGAGCCGGCCACCGACTCGGCCACTGCCTTCGAGGACGTCCACGGCCGGACCGAGGACGACGCCGAGACCGCTCCCGTGAGCGAGGACGCCGTCGCCGCTCCGGAGGAGACCGGTGCCGAGGCGGCCACGGAGACAGCCGAGGGTGAGGCCACCGGTGACGAGGTCGTCCCTGGTGAGGTCACCACCGCGGCCGACCCGCTCGAGGAGTTCCGCAACGAGCTGTGGGCCAAGCCCGGCGACTGGTTCGTGATCCACACCTACTCCGGTATGGAGAACCGGGTGAAGGCGAACCTCGAGAACCGCATCACCTCGCTGAACATGGAGGACTACATCCACGAGGTCGTGGTCCCCACCGAGGAGGTCGCGGAGATCAAGAACGGGCAGCGCAAGCTCGTCAAGCGCACCGTCCTCCCCGGCTACGTGCTCGTGCGCATGGACCTCACCGACGAGTCCTGGGCCGCGGTGCGGCACACCCCGTCGGTCACCGGCTTCGTCGGCCACAGCCACCAGCCGGTGCCGCTGTCGCTGACCGAGGTGGAGAACATGCTCGCACCGACCGTGGTCGCCAAGAGCGAGGCTGCCCCGGAGACCGCCGGCGGCGCCGCTCCGGCCAAGCGCAAGACCGAGGTCGCCGACTTCAACACGGGCGACTCAGTGATGGTGGTCGACGGTCCGTTCGCCACCCTGCACGCGACGATCACCGAGATCAACGCGGACACCCAGAGGGTCAAGGCCCTCGTCGAGATCTTCGGCCGGGAGACCCCGGTCGAGCTGAGCTTCAGCCAGATCCAGAAGGTCTGACCCGAAGCCCGGCGAAGCAACGAGTAGCTGTCACACAGCTTCAACCGCAGAATCAGTTAAGGACCCGATTCCATGCCTCCCAAGAAGAAGATCGCAGCGCTCGTCAAGGTGCAGCTGCAGGCCGGGGCGGCAACTCCTGCTCCGCCCGTGGGTACCGCCCTCGGTCCCCACGGCGTGAACATCATGGAGTTCTGCAAGGCCTACAACGCCGCCACCGAGCCGATGCGCGGCAACGTCATCCCCGTAGAGATCACCATCTACGAGGACCGCTCGTTCACCTTCATCACGAAGACGCCCCCGGCGGCCGAGCTGATCAAGAAGGCTGCCGGCCTGCAGAAGGGCTCGAGCGTCCCCCACAAGGACAAGGTCGGCAAGCTCACCAAGGACCAGGTCCGCGAGATCGCCACGACCAAGCTCCCCGACCTCAACGCGAACGACATCGACGCCGCGATGAAGATCGTCGAGGGCACCGCCCGGTCGATGGGCATCACCACCGACTGAGCACACCTGACGGTCCACGGGACCGTCGTACTCCGAAGAGAACCTGTGGCAGGGCCGCGCGCCCGACGACCACACCTGGCCCAGGAAAGAGGGAACCAGACATGCAGCGCAGCAAGACCTACCGCTCGGCGGCAGAGACGTTCGACAAGGACGAGCTCCACAGCCCGCTCGAGGCGATCAAGCTCGCCAAGTCCGGGAGCAAGAAGAAGTTCGACGAGACCGTCGACATCGCGATGCGCCTCGGCGTCGACCCGCGCAAGGCGGACCAGATGGTCCGCGGCACGGTCAACCTCCCGCACGGCACCGGCAAGACCGCCCGGGTCCTGGTCTTCGCNNAACGGCGGCTGGCTCGACTTCGACGCCGTCGTCGCGACGCCGGACATGATGGGCAAGGTCGGTCGCCTCGGTCGCGTGCTCGGTCCCCGTGGCCTCATGCCGAACCCGAAGACCGGCACCGTGACACCGGACGTGGCCAAGGCCGTGTCGGACATCAAGGGCGGCAAGATCGAGTTCCGCGTCGACCGCCACGCCAACCTGCACTTCATCATCGGCAAGGCGTCCTTCGACGAGAAGCAGCTTGCGGAGAACTACGCCGCGGCGCTCGAGGAGGTGCTCCGGCTCAAGCCGTCCAGCTCCAAGGGCCGCTACCTGAAGAAGGTCACGCTCTCCACGACGATGGGCCCCGGAATCCAGGTAGACCCCAACCGCACGCGCAACGTCGCGTCGGACGACGAGGCCTGAGCCAGACCGACGCAACGAACGCCGCTCGGACTCCCTCCGGGCGGCGTTCGTCGTCCCTGGCCCGGCTACTCGACGAAGACGCGCTCGTCGACGAGCTGCTCGGTGACCGCCTGGCCGCGGGGCTCGAAGCGGCCCTGCTCGAAGCGCTTCTGGAACTCGATGTCGATCCCGTCCTGGCCGTTGCGGTTCTTCTCGATGCTCAGCACCACCCAGAACTTGAACCGCTCGGCGTTGGAGAGGTCGTAGACGAGGTGGTGACGGGCGACCACGTCGAACTTGTCGTTGAGGATCAGCACCGCATCGGCCTCGTAGGCCAGGGCCGAGGACCCACGCAGGTCGTTGACGCGCATCCGCTTGCCGGTGACCAGGCCCGACTTGTCGGCGGCCACGATCGCGAGCACGGGCACGTCGAGGTCGAGGGCGAGGTCCTTGAGGCCCTCGACGACCACGGTCACCCGCTCGTCCTCGCCGGGCGGTCCCTGGGGGACCTTGACCTTCTGCAGGTAGTCGACGACGACGACCGGCAGCTGCCCGGTGGCCTGGCGCACCTCGTCGACGGCGTCGCGGACCACCTCGAGGCTGGTCGTGCTCCCGGTGGACCGGTGCAGGACCATCCTGTCGGCGTACGACATCACGGTCTCGACGGCCTCGACGCCGCCCTGACTGCCGGCGAGGCGCTGGGCCACGCCGCCGCGCCCCCCGTCTGAGGCCTCGAACGCGGAGCGGATCCGGGCCAGGTTCGGCGCCTGGACGCCCCCGATGAAGCCGGCCTCCATGGCGATCAGGCGGATGAGAAGCGTCTGCGGGTCGTGCTCGAAGGAGAGGAACAGCACCGAACGGCCACTGCGGGCCACGTTGCGGGCGACCTGGAGGGCCCAGGTCGTCTTGCCGAGGCCCTGGGGCCCGCCCAGGAGGACGAGCTCGCCGGAGCGGAAGCCACCGCCGAGGTACCGGTCGAGGCTCTCGAAGCCGGTCGGCCAGACTCGGGCAGCGGCGTGCGACCCGGCCTGGAGCCGGCTGTCGGCCCTCTCGAGGACGGTGCTGAGCGACTGGAGGGTGGGGTCCACAGGCTCATGGAAGCAGAGCGGGTCGCCCGTCGTACGCCGATTGGGCCAAACTGCACCCACCGGCACAGACCGGTCACGATTTGGCCCGCAGGCAGGGGACCGCGTAGAGTGCAGCCCGAAACCAGAGACCGCCGGTTGTCGGCGTGCCCACACCCCTCAGGGGGTCAAGCACCCGGCTGAAGGTCCCGCACGACGCGGGCGGCCTGCGCAGGTGACACAGTGTCCCACCCGACGAGCTCGCCTCGTCGCCGTGTGCGCCCCGTGCCTCCTGTGCCGGGGCGTTCGTCCGTTCCGGGCCCCTTCACTCCTCGGTCTCCGGGCACCACCACCCGTGGCGCCCACCATGCTTGATCGCATCTGAACCGTGGAAGGAGACCCATGGCGCGGCCAGACAAGGCAGCAGCCGTCGCAGAGCTCACGGAGACGTTCCAGGAGTCTGCTGGTGCTGTGCTGACCGAGTACCGCGGTCTCACCGTCAAGCAGCTGCAGGAACTGCGGCGAGCTCTCGGCGAGAACGCCACCTACGCCGTGGTCAAGAACACGCTCACCCAGATCGCTGCCCGAGACGCCGGCGTCGAAGGCTTCGACGACCTGCTGACCGGACCGACCGCCATCGCCTTCATCCAGGGCGACATGGTCGAGGCGGCCAAGGGTCTGCGTGACTTTGCCAAGGCGAACCCCTCCCTCGTCGTCAAGGGCGGCCTTTTCGAAGGTCGGACGCTCGACGCGGCGGAGATCGCCAAGCTGGCTGATCTCGAGTCTCGCGAGGTGCTCCTCGGGAAGCTCGCAGGCGCGATGCTCGCGTCGCTCAGCCAGGCTGTGTACCTGCTCAACGCGCCGATCGCCCAGGCCGCCCGCCTCGCGGGTGCGCTGCAGGCCAAGGCCGAGCAGGACCCGTCCATCCTCGGGGGCGGTGCCGGCGAGCCGGCCGCCGCTGCGGAGGAGACCGTAGGCGCCCCCGTCGCCGACGAGGCACCTGCGTCCGGAGAGGCGTCCGAGGCTCCGGCCGACGACGTCGCTGCGGAGACCACCGAAGAGTCCTGACCCAGGGCCTTCACCACACCATCACCAGTGATGACCCACTGGAGGTCGCGGAGCAGGACAACGCCCCGCGGCCGCCAGTAACCCAGGGTCAGGAGTAGAACAGAGAGGAACCGCCACCATGGCGAAGCTCAGCACCGACGAGCTGCTCGACGCTTTCAAGGAGATGACCCTCCTCGAGCTCAGCGAGTTCGTGAAGCAGTTCGAGGACACCTTCGGCGTCACCGCCGCCGCTCCCGTCGCCGTTGCCGCCGCTCCGGCTGCCGGCGGTGCCGGTGGCGAGGCCGCTGCCGAGGAGAAGGACGAGTTCGACGTCGTCCTCGAGGCTGCCGGCGAGAAGAAGATCAACGTCATCAAGGAGGTCCGCAGCCTGACCAGCCTCGGGCTGAAGGAGGCCAAGGAGCTCGTCGAGTCTGCTCCCAAGGCCATCCTCGAGGGCGTGAACAAGGAGGCCGCGGAGAAGGCCAAGGAGGCCCTCGAGGGCGCCGGCGCCTCCGTCACCCTCAAGTGACGCTCCGCTAGCTCACCCGGTCCTCGGACCGAAGCCGACACGGCGGCCGTCTCCCTGCANNTGCAGGGAGACGGCCGCCGTGTCGTTTCCCGTGTGGGGGCCTGGGATCCACCGTGCGTCCGCTCCACGACGTCGGGCAAAAATGACGAACTCGGACGGACAAGGCATGTCGTACGAGAACGTGACGACCGTCGGGGTCTCCCCGTAACCTCCCCATCGTTTACTCGTTGGTAATCGAGGGGAGAAGGTGTGGCACCGCGCACATCGCCGTGCGCGGGTGCCGTGATCGGCGACACACACGTCTGATGGACAAGGGAGGACGCTCGTGGGCGTCGAGATCAAGGTGGACGGGCTGACGAAGTCCTTCGGCAGGGACCTCATCTGGAAGGACGTCTCCCTGACGATCCCTGCCGGGGAGATCTGCGTCATGCTCGGTCCCTCCGGCACCGGCAAGTCGGTGTTCCTCAAGACCCTCATCGGCCTGCTCAAGCCGGACACCGGCCATGTCGTGATCGAGGGCACGGACATCGCGAACTGCTCCGAGCGCGACCTCTACGAGATCCGCAAGCTGTTCGGCGTGCTGTTCCAGGACGGCGCGATGTTCGGCTCGATGACCCTCTACGACAACGTCGCCTTCCCGTTGCGCGAGCACACGAAGAAGTCCGAGTCCCAGATCCGCGACATCGTCATGGAGAAGATGGAGCTGGTCGGTCTGCTCGGCGCCGAGACGAAGCTCCCGGGTGAGATCTCCGGCGGTATGCGCAAACGAGCCGGCCTGGCCCGCGCGCTGGTGCTCGACCCCGAGATCGTGCTCTTCGACGAGCCCGACTCCGGTCTCGACCCGGTCCGCACGTCGTTCCTCAACCAGCTGATCGTGGACCTCAACGCTCAGATCGACGCGACGTTCCTGATCGTCACCCACGACATCAACACCGCACGGACGGTGCCCGACAACATCGGCCTGCTCTACCACAAGCACCTGGCGATGTTCGGCCCCCGCGAGATGCTGCTCTCCTCCGAGGAGCCGGTGGTCCGGCAGTTCCTCAACGCGCAGCGGGTCGGCCCGATCGGGATGTCCGAGGAGAAGGACGCCGACGAGCTTGCCCAGGAGAAGGACCAGGAGCTGCCCCCGCTGCCGCCGATCCCGCTGCAGCTCGAGCCCTCCAACGGCGTCCCGCGCCGCGGCCAGCGCGAGCCGGGCGCGTGGTGCCGGGAGCACGGCGTGACCCCGCCCCCGGGCTCGTTCGAGGACAACATGTCGATGGCGACCGGGGCCTGACCATGTCCTCCCTCACCTCCGCGAAGGTGCTCGCGCCGATCGGCACCGCAGGCAAGCTGTTCGCCTTCGGTCTCGACGTGATGCGCGCGCTCTTCAGACGTCCCTTCCAGCTGCGGGAGTTCCTGCAGCAGGCGTGGTTCATCGCCTCGGTCACGATCGTGCCGACCGCGCTGGTCGCGATCCCGTTCGGCGCGGTGATCGCCCTCCAGGTCGGTGGGCTGATCAAGCAGTTCGGCGCCCAGTCCTTCACCGGGTCCGCCGCGGTGCTCGCCGTGGTCCGCGAGGCGGGCCCGATCGCGACCTCGCTCCTCATCGCCGGCGCAGGCGGGTCGGCGATCGCCGCCGACCTCGGTGCGCGGAAGATCCGCGAGGAGCTCGACGCGATGATGGTGCTCGGCATCGACCCGATCCAGCGGCTCGTCGTGCCCCGGGTCCTGGCCACCATGCTCGTCGCGGTCTTCCTCAACGGCCTGGTCAGCGTGGTCGGCGTGGCCGGTGGCTACGTCTTCAACGTGGTCCTGCAGGACGGAACGCCAGGGGCCTATCTCGCCAGCTTCACCGCGCTGGCCCAGCTTCCGGACCTGTGGCAAGGCATGGCGAAGGCCCTGGTGTTCGGCCTGATCGCGGCCATCGTGGCCTGCTACAAGGGCATGAACGCCGCGGGAGGCCCCAAGGGCGTGGGTGACGCCGTGAACGAGGCGGTCGTCATCACGTTCATGCTTCTGTTCGTCGTCAACTTCGTGATGAGCGCGATCTACTTCCAGCTCGTCCCGCCGAAGACCGGTTGAGGTAGGGAGACATGGCAGACGTCGGTACCACCCTCAAGGCGGTCTACAGGAGGCCTCTCGGCTTCCTGGACATGCTGGGCTCCCAGCTCGCGTTCTACCTCAAGGCGATCGCCTGGACGCCGCGCACGGTGCGTCGCTACAAAAAGGAGATCATGCGCCTCCTGGCCGAGGTCACCCTCGGCTCCGGCGCCCTCGCCGTCATCGGCGGCACGGTGGGCGTGATCACCGCGATGTCGTTCTTCACCGGCACCGAGGTGGGTCTTCAGGGCTACGCCGCCCTCAACCAGATCGGCACTGCGGCCTTCTCCGGCTTCGTGTCTGCCTACTTCAACACCCGCGAGATCGCCCCGCTGGTGGCGGGCATCGCGCTCGCCGCGACAGTGGGTTGCGGCTTCACCGCCCAGCTCGGCGCGATGCGGATCTCCGAGGAGGTCGACGCCCTCGAGGTGATGGCGATCCCGTCGATGCCGTTCCTGGTCACCACCCGGATGGTCGCCGGTCTGATCGCGATCGTGCCGCTGTACGTCGTCGGCCTGATGTCGTCGTACTTCGCCACCCGGTTGACGGTCACGCAGTTCTTCGGCCAGAGCGCCGGCACCTACGACCACTACTTCAACCAGTTCCTCCCACCGGGCGACGTCCTCTGGTCCTTCGGCAAGGTGCTGGTCTTCGCCGTCGTGGTGATCCTGATCCACACGTACCACGGCTACCACGCCAAGGGCGGTCCCGCGGGCGTGGGCGTGGCCGTGGGCCACGCCGTGCGGACCTCGATCGTCGCGATCAACGTCATCGACCTCTTCCTGTCGATGGCGATCTGGGGCACCACGACCACGGTCCGGCTGGCGGGGTAGCGCCATGGTGAACCGACAGTCCCGCGGCTACCGGGCGGCCGTCACGATCGAGCACCGGGTGCTCGGCGTGGCGTTCCTCGCCCTGCTCCTGCTCGCGGCCTGGTTCACCTACGCGGTGTTCAACAAGAGCTTCACCGACTACGACGAGGTGACCCTCAAGGCGTCGAAGATCGGCCTGCAGCTGCCCGACCGGGCCGACGTCAAGGTCCGTGGGGTCATCGTCGGCGAGGTGATCGGCACCGAGACGACCGGAGAGGGCGCGACGCTGACGCTCGGGCTCTACCCGGAACGGCGCGATGTCGTGCCCGCGGGCACCACGGCGCGCATCGAGCCCAAGACGCTGTTCGGTGAGAAGTACGTCGCCCTCGAGGCGGCCCCGAGCGGCAGGCGCCAGGAGCCGATCCGGCCGGGCGCCGTCATCGAGCAGGCAGACCTCTCGATGGAGGTCGAGCAGGTGCTGACCGACATCTACCCGCTGCTGCGCACGGTCCAGCCGGCGGAGATGAACTACACCCTCACCTCGTTGGCCACCGCCCTCGAGGGTCGTGGTGAGGCTCTCGGCGCCAACCTGGCCACGCTCGAGGACTACCTGCGGCGGACCAACCCGCAGATCCCCGCCCTCGTCGAGGACCTCAGGCTGCTGAGCGACACCTCGGAGGTATACCGAAGCGTGGTCCCGAAGGTGGCGCGGATGCTCCGCAACAGCGTCACCACGGGGAACACGTTCATCCAGAAGGAGCAGAAGATCCAAGCCCTGTTCGCCGACGTGGCCGCCTTCTCGTCGACCTCGAGGGACTTCCTCGAGGCACACGGGGACAACATCATCCGCCTCGCGGAGCTCGGAGCCCGCCAGCTCCCGCTCTACGAGAAGTACGCCCCGCAGTACCCCTGCCTGTTCTACGGCATCGTCAAGGCGGCACCGCGGCAGGCCGAGACCTTCCGCGGCTACACGCTGCACATCAACCTCGAGGCGTTGCCGAGCCAGCCGCGCGGTTACGGCGCCCAGGACGACCCGGTCTACGGCGACAAGCGCGGTCCGATCGACCTCGACCAGTGCTGGCGCAGCTACCGCGACGAGGAGTGGAACCAGGACAACCTCCCGCCGCAGTCGCTGGTGCCCGACCTCGTCGACGGCGTGGACGAGCCCACCGGGAAGAACCGGCCGGCCCCCGTGCTGGACCTGACCTCGGGCTTCGCCGGGAGCGGCGCCGAGCGGGCCGTGGTGAACACCGTGGCCTCCCCGGTGCTCGGCGTGCCGGTCGGCTCGGTCCCGGACGTCGCCTCCCTGCTGTTCGGCCCGCTGGCCCGGGGCGCGGAGGTGGAGCTGCGATGAGCGCCCGCTCCCTCCTCGCTGCAGGTGGTCACCGCGTGCTCGGTGTCGCCTTCCTCGTCCTGCTCCTGCTCGGGGTCTGGGCGACGTACTCCGTGTTCACGAAGAAGTTCGTCGACTACGTGCCGGTCACGCTGCGCAGCTCCAAGATCGGCCTGCAGCTGCCGATGCTCGCCGACGTGAAGATCCGCGGGGTGATCGTCGGCGAGGTCCGCGAGATCACCACCGACGGTGACGGTGCGCGCCTGGCGCTGGCGATCCAGCCCGGCAGGACCGACCAGATCCCGGCGAACGTCACGGCGCGGATCGAGCCCAAGACCCTCTTCGGCGAGAAGTACGTCGCCCTCCAGGTGCCCGAGCAGCCGGAGTCCGCCCGCATCGCCGCGGGCGCGGAGATCGTCGAGTCGGAGGTCTCGATGGAGGTCGAGCAGGTGCTCAACGACCTCTACCCCTTCCTGAGGACCGTGCAGCCGGCCGAGCTCAACTACACGCTCACCGCCCTGGCCACGGCGCTCGAGGGCAGGGGAGAGGCGATCGGTGAGAACCTCGAGATCCTCGACGGCTACCTCCGTCGCACCAACCCGCAGCTGCCCGCGCTGATGGAGGACCTGCGGATGCTCGGCGAGGTCTCCGACAACTACCGCGCGGTGATGCCCGAGGTGGCACGGCTGCTGCGCAACAGCGTGACGACCGGCAACACCTTCGTCGAGAAGGAGCAGAAGATTCAAGCACTGTTCACCGACGTGGCCGCGTTCTCCTCGACCTCGCGCGACTTCCTCGAGGCCAACGGGGACAACATCATCCGCCTCGGCGAGCTGAGCGTCCCGCAGTTGCGGCTCTACGAGAAGTACGCCCCGGAGTACCCCTGCCTGGTGCAGGGCATGGCCCGCTGGATCCCGCAGATGAACAGCGGCTGGCGCGGACACACCCTGCACATCAACCTGGAGACCGTCCCGACCCAGCCGACCGGCTACTCGCCGGCCGACGACCCGGAGTACAACGCCAAGAACGGCCCGCACTGCGAGACGCTGCCGAACCCGCCGCACTCGCAGGCCAACCCCGCGCCGCAGCCGCGCATGTCCACCGTCGACGACGGCGTCGAGGACGGGCACGGCAAGTTCCGGCCGCGGTCGGCGCCCGGTTTCGACCTGACCTCCGGCTACGCCGGCACCGCGGCCGAGCGGTCGGTGGTCGACGCGATCGCAGCACCTGTGATGGGAGTTCCCATGGACGGCGTCCCCGATGTGGCCACCCTGCTCTTCGGCCCCATGGCGCGTGGAGCGGAGGTGAGTGTGCGATGAGCCTGCTGGACAAGCGGACCGCGGGCGACGCGGTCAAGCTGCTGATCTTCATCGTGGTCACGACCGTGGCCACCAGCCTGCTGGTGGTGACGATCGGCAACCTGTCTTTCAACGCCACCAACGAGTACAAAGCGGTCTTCAGCAACGCGACCGGCGTCGTGAAGGGCGACGACATCCGGATCGCGGGCGTGAAGGTCGGCTCGGTCAAGGACGTCGAGATCCACGACGTCGACAAGGCGATCGTGACCTTCGACGTCGACGAGGACTCACAGGTGACCGCCGGCACCAACGCCACGATCAGGTACCGCAACCTGGTCGGTCAGCGCTACATCGCGCTGACCCAGGGCGTCGGCAGCCCCTCGATCCTCCGGGACGGGGCAACCATCCCCCTCTCACGCACGTCCCCGGCGCTCGACCTGACGGTGCTCTTCAACGGCTTCAAGCCGTTGTTCGAGGCGCTCTCGCCCGAGGACGTGAACAAGCTGTCCTACGAGATCATCACGGTCTTCCAGGGCGAGGGCGGCACGCTGGAGAGCTTGCTCGCCCACACCGCTTCGGTGACCAGCACGCTGGCCGGTCGGGACCGGCTGATCGGCGACCTCATCGACAACCTCAACGAGACGATGGTGACCCTCGGCAACCGGGACGAGGAGCTCTCCCAGCTGCTGATCCGGCTGCGGCAGTTCGTCTCCGGGCTCTCCCAGGACCGGGAGGCGATCCTCGGGTCGCTCGAGTCGATCTCGGCGCTCACCGTCGAGACCTCCGACCTCGTCACCGGGATCCGCGAGCCGCTGGCCAAGGACGTCAAGGAGCTACGGCGGGTGGCCGGCACCCTGGACCGCAACAAGGCCGAGGTCGACCGGGCCCTCCAGGTACTGCCGATCAAGCTCGAGAAGATCGGGCGCACGGCGATCTACGGCTCCTGGTTCAACTTCTACCTGTGCAACTTCGAGGGCCAGGTCAGGCTGCCCGACGGCACGGTGGTGGACAACATCCAGTACGACGTCAATGCGGCAAGGTGTGATCTCGGATGAGCGTTCCCTTCCGCGAGCGAAACCCCGTCATCGTCGGGGCGATCAGCCTTGCCGTGATCGCAGCCATGATCCTCGCCGCCTTCAAGGCCGAGTCTCTCCCGCTGATCGGCGGTGGCGACACCTACTACGCCGCGTTCAGCGAGGCGGGCGGTCTCAAGGCCAACGACGAGGTCCGGGTCGCCGGCGTACGCGTCGGCAAGGTGCAGTCCGTCGACCTCGACGGCGACCATGTCCGGGTCGAGTTCAACGTCGAGAACGGCGTCGAGCTCGGCGACTCCACGCGCGCCGCGATCAAGGTCAAGACGCTGCTCGGCGCGATGTTCCTGGCCCTGGAGCCGTCCGGCAGCGGACAGCTCGAGGAGGACTCGGAGATCCCGGTCGACCGGACCAGCTCGCCGTACGACGTCGTCGACGCGTTCAGCGGACTGGCCAGCACGTCCGAGCGCATCGACTCCGACCGGCTGGCGAGCAGCCTCGACACATTGTCGGCCCTGATGGAGAACACCCCCGAGGAGTTCCAGGGGGCGCTGAAGGGCATGTCCGCACTGTCGCGCAACATCGCCGCCCGTGACGCCGAGCTCAACGAGCTGCTGGGCAACATGCAGAAGGTCTCCCGGGTACTCGCCGACCGCAACGGCGACCTCGTCGAGCTCATGGAGGACGGCGACAAGCTGTTCCGCGCGCTGGTCGCCCGGCGCGAGGCCATCCACAACCTGCTCGTCGCGACCAGCCAGCTCTCCAAGGAGCTCACCCTGCTCGTCGAGCAGACCCGCGCCGACCTGAAGCCGGCGCTGCAGCACCTCGACAGCGTCCTGGACATGCTGAACAAGAACCAGGAGAACCTCGACAACAGCCTGCGGCTGATGGCGCCGTTCTACCGGGTCTTCGCCAACACACTCGGCACGGGGCCGTGGTTCGACACCTACATCCAGAACTTTCCCCCGACCGCGACCGGAGGCAACTGATGAGCCAGCACGCCTCGTCCCCCGGCCTGGGCCGGTTCGCCAGGATCCTGTCCCTGGTGGCGGTCGCCGCCGTCGTCCTGGCCGCGATCCTGCTGATGCTGCCCCAGGACGACCGGAAGTACGTCACCGCGAGCTTCCCGCGGACCGTCTCGCTCTACGAGGGCTCCGACGTGCGGATCCTCGGTGTCTCGGTCGGCACGGTCGAGAGCGTCACGCCCTCGGGCACCGATGTGACCGTGCGGCTTTCCTACGACGCGCAGTACAAGGTGCCCGAGGACGCCGAGGCGGTCATCGTCACGCCGTCCATCGTCGGCGACCGGTTCGTGCAGCTGACCCCCGTCTACAAGGGCGGCCCGACCCTGGCCGACGGTGCGGAGCTGAGCACCGAGAGCACCTCGACGCCGCTCGAGCTCGACGAGATCTACCAGAGCATCGACGACCTGACCGTTGCGCTCGGCCCTGAGGGGGCCAACAAGGAGGGCGCGCTCACCAGGCTCATGGACACGACGGCGCGCAACTTCGCGGGCCAGGGCGAGCAGTTCAACCAGAGCATCAAGGACCTCGGCAAGCTGACCGGGACCCTGGACAACAACAAGGAAGAGCTGTTCGGCACCGCCGAGCAGATGCAGCGGTTCGTGACCGCCCTCGCCGAGAACGACCAGACCGTCCGCGACTTCAACGAGTCGCTCGCCGCGGCCGCCGACGTCCTCGAGGGGGAGCGTGACGACCTTGCCGCCTCGCTGCGCAACCTGGGCATCGCCATGGAAGCGGTCTCCGGCTTCGTCCGGGAGAACCGTGAGGTGCTCGGGGACAACATCAAGGGGCTCAACCGGGTCTCGAAGGTCCTGGTCAAGCAGCGCGCGGCGCTCGACGAGGTCCTCAAGGTCGCGCCGCTGGCGCTGAACAACCTGTTCCTGACCTACAACCCCTCCACGGGCACCCTCGACACCCGGTCGAACCAGGGGGAGACGGGCGGTCAGTTCGAGGCGAACCCGGAGGCGTTCCTGTGCTCGCTTGTCGCGCCCAACGACCCGAGTGGGGAGGCCTGCGGCCTCATCGGGGACGCCCTCGGCGGACAGCCGCGTGCCGCCGCCCTCGAGGACGGCGCCGCCCGTGACGTCCCGGTGGAGAACGTCGACCGGTCGCTCGGCGGCCTCGTGGAGGTGGACTGAGATGCGGATCGACAACAACACCCGTGGTCGCGGCCGGGCCGGCCGGCTGGCGGCCCTCGCCTGCGCCGGTGCCCTGGCACTGAGCGGTTGTGACTTCGACGTCTACAGCCTGCCGCTCCCCGGCGGCGCCGACCTGGGCGACGACCCGTACACCGTCGAGGTGAAGTTCCGCGACGTCCTCGACCTCGTCCCGCAGTCGTCGGTCAAGGTCAACGACGTCACGGTCGGCAAGGTCACCGGCATCGCCGTCGAGGGCTACACCGCCAGCGTCACCCTCGCCCTGCGTGACGACGTCGAGCTGCCCGACAACGCCCTCGCCGAGATCAGGCAGACCAGCCTCCTCGGTGAGAAGTTCGTGTCGCTGAAGGCGCCCGACACCGGCGTGAGCACGAACCGTCTCTCCGAGGGCGATGTCATCGGCCTGGACCGCAGCGGTCGCAACCCGGAGGTCGAGGAGGTCCTCGGGGCCATGTCGCTGCTGCTCAACGGCGGTGGCGTCGCCCAGCTGAAGACGATCTCGAACGAGCTGAACAAGGCCTTCGAGGGGCGCGAGAGCGACGTGAAGTCGGTCCTCAACCAGCTCGACACGTTCATGTCCCAGCTCGACGAGAACAAGCAGGACATCGTCCAGGCCATCGACAGCCTCAACCAGCTCGCGATCTCGATCAACAAGCAGCGCGGCTCCATCGAGCTCGCGCTCGACGAGATGCCGCAGGCCCTGGCCTCCATCGACCGGCAGCGCGACGATCTGGTGAAGATGCTCGGCGCCCTCGACGAGCTCAGCGACGTCGGCACCAGGGTCATCGCCCAGTCCAAGGACGCCACGATCGCGAGCCTGCGGTCGCTGGACCCGGTGCTGACCAAGCTCGGCGACGCCGGCGACTCCCTGCCGAAGGCGTTCCAGGTGTTCTTGACCTACCCGTTCGTGGACGAGGTCGTGGGTCGCAACCCGGCTCAGGCCCGCAACCTGCACATGGGCGACTACACCAACCTGTCGGTCCAGATGGACATCGACCTGACCAAGGGGCTCCAGGTCCCGGGCCTGCCGGTGCCCGAGGGCCCGCTCAAGGAGACCCTCGACAAGGTCAGCCGGTGCGCCGAGAAGGTCCTCGAGGGGAAGCCGAACGCGCCCGCCTGTCGTGACCTGACCGACGGGCAGGCCGACAAGGTCGTGAAGGAGGTCTGCGCCGAGGACCCCGACAACGAGCTCTGTGCCCGGCTGGACGATGGCGGGGACGGCGGCGGGATCCTCCCCGATCTGCCCGGCACCGGGGACGGTGGCCTGCTGCGAGCGGCCCCCGGCGAGGTGTTCTTCGGTGCCCCGACCCGGCAGCCGGACCCGGCCACCGAGGGCGAGGACCTGGGCTACGACCCGACCCTCGGGGCCCTCCTGATCCAGGGGATGGTGCAGCGATGATCAGCAAGAAGACCAAGCTGCAGCTCATGGTGTTCGCGCTGATCACCATGGTCGGCGTCGCGTACGTCGGCGCGAGGTACGCCCGGCTGGACCGGCTGTTCTTCGACGACTCCTACCGCGTCGTCGCCCACTTCGCCGACTCCGGTGGGATCTTCGCCGGCGCGAACGTGTCCTACCGCGGCGTGACCGTGGGCCAGGTGGGCAGCCTCGACGTCACCGAGGACGGCGTGGACGTCACCTTGGAGATCGACGACGACAGTGATCCGATCCCGGCGGACACCGACGCGCTCGTGGCGAACCGGTCGGCGGTGGGTGAGCAGTACGTCGACCTCCTCCCGACCAGCGACGACGGCCCCTACCTCGAGGACGGCGGAGAGATCGAGCAGGAGCGGACCCGGACGCCGATCCCGACCATGCAGCTGCTCGTCGACCTGGACAAGCTGGTCAACTCGGTTGACCGCGACTCCCTGCGCACGGTGGTCGGCGAGATGGGCCGGGCCTTCAACGGCACCGGGGAGAACCTCGGTCAGATCATCGACACCTCGAACTCCTTCATCGAGACCGCCAACGCCAACTTCGACGTCACGACGAAGCTGATCCAGGACAGCAACACCGTCCTGAGGACGCAGGTCGACGGCGCCTCGAACATCCGCTCCTTCGCCCGCGACCTGGCCCTGCTCTCCGACACCCTGGTGGAGTCCGACGGAGACCTGCGCCGGGTGATCGACAACGGCAGCGCGACCGCCAACCAGCTGCGCCGGTTCCTCGAGGACAACCAGGTGGACCTCGGCCAGCTGATCAACAACCTGGTCACCACGGGCGAGGTCACCGTGAAGCACCTCGACGGCATCGAGCAGGTCCTCGTGATCTACCCCTACGTCGTCGAGGGCGGCTACACCGTCGTCGCCAAGGACCCGAAGTCCGGCCTGTACGACGCGCACTTCGGCCTGATCCTGCAGCAGGAGCCCCATGTCTGCACCGAGGGCTACGACCCGGGGCAGGTGCGCGGCCCGCAGGACCGGGGGGACAAGCCGATGGACATGGACGCCCGGTGCACCGAGCCCCAGGGCAAGTCCAACGCCCGCGGCGCCCAGCACGCTCCCCGTGCGGGTACGGCGTACCGCTCACCCGTCGTGGCCACGTACGATCGCGCGTCGGGGGACGTCGAGTACACCGATACCGACCCCGGTGAGGCGATCAGCTACACCGGTGGGGCGGCGTCAGTCTTCGGAGAGGAGTCCTGGAAGTGGTTGCTGCTTCAGCCGCTCGCGACCGAGCAGAATTGACCACGGACCGCGACGAGGAGGGCGCCGCGGTCGGTGGCTCCGGGGGTGCCCCGGGGATGCGGACGGTCGTGGCCGGCGCGCTCGTGCTGCTGCTCCTCGCGGCCGTGGTCGTGATGGCCCTCGGGTTCAAGAAGCTCGGTGACGTCGAGGACGACCTCGACGCGCGGGCCGACGTGGTGCGCGTCGCGGAGCAGTTCGCGGTCTCGGTGAACAACTACGACTCCGACTCGGTCGACGACTACAAGAGCAGCGTCTCGGGCATGCTCAGCACCAAGTTCCGGACCGAGTTCGACAAGGCGATGGACGAGATCGTCACCCAGGTGCAGGAGGCCGAGATGGACTCCACCGGCGAGGTCCTCGCCTCGGGCGTGGCGACGATCGACCAGGACTCCGCGCGGGTCCTCGTCGTAGCCGACGCCGCCGTCAAGACCGTGTACGACGAGCGCCAGCGGCACTTCCGCTGGGAGGTCTCGCTGGTCAAGGTCGACGGGAAGTGGCTCGTCGACGACTTCACGCCGGTGGCGTGACGGGCCCGCGACAGGGCCAGGGAGGGATAATCGTGAACCCCACGCTGTACGACGTCCTGGGCGTGTCCCGGGACGCGTCCCCCGAGGAGATCCGCAAGGCCTGGCGTGACGCCGCGGACCGGTTCGAGCCGGGCTCGGGCGGGTCGACCCGCCAGTTCCGCTTGTTCAACGAGGCCGCCGAGGTCCTGCTCGACCCGGAGCGCCGTCGCGCCTACGACCAGGGCCTGGGGGAGCCGGAGGTCGAGGACGAGACACCGGCCGCGGCCGTCGTGCCAGGACCGCCGATGCCCGGGACGAGTCGGGCGGCCACGCCGGAGCCGGCTCGGTCGGGCACTCCGGAGCCGGCCGCTCCCGCCGAGGCGCCGCCGAGCGCAGGACGTGAGAAGGCGGGGGTGGGTCGTACGCTGCCCACCTGGGCGCCGGCGGTGCTGGGCGCACTCACCGCGCTCGCCGTGGGCGTGGCGGTCTTCGCCACCCTGCAGGCCCAGCGCGCCTCCGACTACCGCGAGGCCCTGGACCGGGCTCCGGCAGCGGCCGAGGGCGCGGCTGCGGCGGTGCTCTCCTACAGCCACAAGTCGCTCGAGGCCGACCGCGACACGGCGGCGAGGTACCTCACCGACCGCTACCGCAGCGAGTACGTCGACACGTTCGACAAGCTCGTCAGCGAGAACGCGACGAAGACCGAGGCGACCGTCGAGGCCGAGGTGCTGGCCTCCTCGGCGATGCTGGGTGGTGGAGACCGCGACCCCGACCGGGTGCCTGTGCTCCTCTTCGTGAACCAGACGACCACGAGCGCGGCGGACGCGCAGCCCTCGAGGGCGCTGAACCGGGTGCGGCTGGACATGCGGCGGGTCGACGGGACCTGGTTGGTGGACGACATCACGTCGTACTGACGAGCGGCCCCCCGGGTGGGTGCTTGACTCCCGGAAAGGTTCGGTTCATGCTCGTTCGCAGTCCCTCGAGACTGGTGAGGTTGATCAGACCGTAGGCGCGCAGGGTTGTGCCCTGCGCGCAAGTTGCGTATGATCGATCGTTGCGTCTGCCCTCATATGCACTCCAACCTGCCCGGTGGTTGGTTTGTGGTCGGTAGACCCCCCTCACCAGAGCGATCCTCGGAAGGACCCCTCTTGGCCGCCTCGCGCAGCACCAGCACCGCCCGCAGCAACCCGCGCCGTATCTCCTTCGCCAAGATCAAGGAACCTCTCGAGGTTCCTCAGCTCCTCGCCCTCCAGACCGACAGCTTCGACTGGCTGATCGGCAACGAGCGCTGGCAGCAGGTCGTCGCGCGACGTCTCGAGAACGGCGAGGACGTCAGCCAGAAGTCCGGTCTGACGGAGATCTTCGAGGAGATCTCCCCGATCTCGGACTTCTCGGACACGATGTCTCTCTCGTTCGAGAACCCGGTCTTCTACGACCCGAAGTACTCCGTCGAGGAGTGCAAGGAGAAGGACTTCACCTACTCCGCTCCGCTGTACGTCTCCGCGGAGTTCATGAACAACGAGACCGGTGAGATCAAGGGCCAGACGGTCTTCATGGGTGACTTCCCCCTGATGACCCCCAAGGGCACCTTCGTCATCAACGGCACCGAGCGCGTCGTCGTCTCGCAGCTCGTCCGGTCGCCCGGCGTCTACTTCGAGCGCTCCGCGGACAAGACGTCGGACAAGGACATCTTCACCGCCAAGGTGATCCCCTCGCGTGGCGCCTGGCTCGAGTTCGAGATCGACAAGCGCGACATGGTCGGCGTCCGCCTCGACCGCAAGCGCAAGCAGAACGTCACGGTGCTGCTCAAGGCCCTCGGCTGGACCAACGAGCAGATCCGCGAGGAGTTCGGCGAGTACGAGTCGATGATGCTCACGCTCGAGAAGGACCACACGGCGGGCCAGGACGACGCGCTGCTCGACATCTACCGCAAGCTGCGCCCGGGCGAGCCGCCGACGCGTGAGGCCGCGCAGACGCTGCTCGAGAACTACTACTTCAACCCCAAGCGCTACGACCTCGCCAAGGTCGGCCGCTACAAGATCAACAAGAAGCTCGGCACCCACGAGGCGTTCGACCAGCAGACGCTGACCATCGACGACATCGTGGCGACGATCCGTTACATCGTGGAGCTGCACGCCGGCAACGACACGCTCAAGGACGCCTCGGGCGGCGACATCCGCGACCGCGACGGCGACACCATCGACGTCCGCGCCGACGACATCGACCACTTCGGCAACCGGCGCATGCGCACGGTCGGCGAGCTGATCCAGAACCAGCTCCGCACCGGCCTGGCCCGCATGGAGCGGGTCGTCCGCGAGCGGATGACCACCCAGGACGTCGAGGCGATCACGCCGCAGAGCCTGATCAACATCCGACCCGTCGTGGCGGCGCTGAAGGAGTTCTTCGGCACCTCCCAGCTGTCCCAGTTCATGGACCAGACCAACCCGATCGCCGGGCTGACGCACAAGCGTCGTCTCTCGGCGCTCGGCCCCGGTGGTCTCTCCCGTGACCGCGCCGGCTTCGAGGTCCGTGACGTCCACCCGTCGCACTACGGCCGCATGTGCCCGATCGAGACCCCTGAAGGTCCGAACATCGGTCTGATCGGCTCACTGTCCACCTTCGGCCGGATCAACCCGTTCGGCTTCGTGGAGACGCCGTACCGCAAGGTCGAGAACGGCCGGGTCACCGACAAGGTCGAGTACCTCACCGCCGACGAGGAGGACCGCTTCGTCATCGCGCAGGCCAACGCCGCGCTGACCGACGACGACCGCTTCGCCGAGGAGCGGGTGCTGGTCCGCCAGCGTCACGGCGAGGTCGACGTGATCCCGGCCGGCGAGGTGGACTACATGGACGTCTCGCCGCGCCAGATGGTGTCGGTCGCGACCGCCTTGATCCCCTTCCTCGAGCACGACGACGCGAACCGCGCGCTCATGGGTGCCAACATGCAGCGCCAGGCGGTGCCGCTCATCAAGAGCGCCGCCCCGCTCGTCGGCACCGGCATGGAGTACCGCGCCGCGGTCGACGCCGGTGACGTGGTCGTGGCCGACCAGGCCGGTGTGGTCAAGGAGGTGTCGGCCGACTTCGTCGAGGTGATGAACGACGACGGCACCTACAAGACCTACCGGATGCAGAAGTTCACCCGGTCCAACCAGGGCACCTGCATCAACCAGCGTCCGCTCGTCGCCGAGGGCGCCCGCCTCGAGGTCGGCTCCCCGATCGCCGACGGTCCGTGCACCGACGACGCCGAGATGGCGCTGGGCACCAACCTGCTCGTCGCGTTCATGTCGTGGGAGGGCCACAACTACGAGGACGCCATCATCTTGTCCCAGCGGCTGGTGCAGCAGGACGTCCTCACCTCGATCCACATCGAGGAGCACGAGGTCGACGCCCGCGACACCAAGCTGGGCCCTGAGGAGATCACCCGCGACATCCCGAACGTCAGCGAGGAGATGCTCGCCGACCTCGACGAGCGCGGCATCATCCGCATCGGCGCGGAGGTCACCACCGGTGACATCCTCGTCGGCAAGGTGACCCCCAAGGGCGAGACCGAGCTGACCCCCGAGGAGCGGCTGCTCCGCGCGATCTTCGGTGAGAAGGCGCGCGAGGTCCGCGACACCTCGATGAAGGTGCCGCACGGCGAGTCCGGCACGGTCATCGGCGTCCGGGTCTTCGACCGTGAGGAGGGCGACGAGCTCCCGCCGGGCGTGAACCAGCTCGTGCGGGTCTACGTCGCGCAGAAGCGCAAGATCTCCGTGGGTGACAAGCTCGCCGGGCGTCACGGCAACAAGGGCGTCATCTCCAAGATCCTGCCCGTCGAGGACATGCCGTTCCTCGAGGACGGGACCCCGGTCGACATCATCCTCAACCCGCTCGGTGTCCCCGGCCGCATGAACATCGGACAGATCCTCGAGATCCACCTCGGCTGGCTGGCCAAGACCGGCTGGGAGGTCGAGGGGGACGACGAGGACTGGAAGAAGCGGCTGATCAAGATCCACGCCGAGTCCGCCGAGAAGGACACCAAGGTCGCCACCCCGGTGTTCGACGGTGCGCGCGAGGACGAGATCACGGGTCTGCTGGCCTCCACGCTGCCCAACCGCGATGGCGTCCGTGTCGTCAAGGAGAACGGCAAGGCCCGGCTGTTCGACGGTCGCTCCGGCGAGCCGTTCCCGGACCCGATCTCGGTCGGCTACATGTACATCCTGAAGCTGCACCACCTCGTCGACGACAAGATCCACGCGCGTTCGACGGGTCCGTACTCCATGATCACCCAGCAGCCGCTCGGTGGTAAGGCTCAGTTCGGTGGTCAGCGCTTCGGTGAGATGGAGGTCTGGGCGATGGAGGCGTACGGCGCCGCCTACGCCCTGCAGGAGCTCCTCACCATCAAGTCCGACGACGTGCCAGGCCGCGTCAAGGTCTACGAGGCCATCGTGAAGGGCGAGAACATCCCCGACTCCGGCATCCCCGAGTCGTTCAAGGTTCTCGTCAAGGAGATGCAGTCGCTCTGCCTCAACGTCGAGGTGCTGTCTCAGGACGGCTCGGCGATCGAGATGCGCGACGCGGAGGAGGACGTCTTCCGTGCCGCCGAGGAGCTCGGCATCGACCTGTCCCGCCGCGAGCCCAGCAGCGTCGAAGAAGTGTGAGCCCAGGGGCGCCGGCCGGCGGACCGTCGTACGGCGCCCCTGACTCCCTCAAAGACCAGCGATACAGACCTAAATCACGAGGAAAGCAGCCACTGTGCTCGACGTTAACTTCTTCGACCAGCTGAAGATCGGCCTTGCGACCGCCGACGCCATCCGTCAGTGGTCCCACGGCGAGGTCAAGAAGCCGGAGACCATCAACTACCGCACGCTCAAGCCCGAGCGTGACGGTCTCTTCTGCGAGAAGATCTTCGGTCCCACCCGGGACTGGGAGTGCTACTGCGGCAAGTACAAGCGCGTGCGCTTCAAGGGCATCATCTGCGAGCGCTGCGGCGTCGAGGTGACCCGTTCCAAGGTCCGCCGCGAGCGGATGGGCCACATCGAGCTCGCCGCCCCGGTGACCCACATCTGGTACTTCAAGGGCGTCCCGAGCCGTCTCGGGTACCTCCTCGACCTCGCCCCGAAGGACCTCGAGAAGGTCATCTACTTCGCGGCGTACATGATCACCCACGTCGACGAGGACGCCCGTCACCGCGACCTGTCCTCTCTCGAGGCGAAGGTGGACCTCGAGCGCAAGCGTCTCGAGAACCGTCGCGACACCTCCATCGACGAGCGCGCCAAGAAGCTCGAGGAGGACCTCGCGGCGCTGGAGGCCGAGGGCGCCAAGGCCGACGCGCGCCGCAAGGTCAAGGACGGTGCGGAGCGGGAGATGAAGCAGCTGCGCGACCGTGCCCAGCGCGAGATCGACCGTCTCGACGAGGTGTGGGACCGCTTCAAGAACCTCAAGGTCCAGGACCTCGAGGGTGACGAGCTGCTCTACCGCGAGATGAAGAGCTGGTTCGGCAAGTACTTCGAGGGCCACATGGGCGCCGCGGCGATCCAGAAGCGCCTCGAGAGCTTCGACCTCGACGCCGAGGTGGAGTCGCTGCGCGAGACCATCGCGACCGGCAAGGGGCAGCGCAAGGTCCGCGCGCTCAAGCGCCTCAAGGTCGTCGAGGCCTTCCGCAAGACCAACAACAGCCCTACCGGCATGGTGCTCGACGCCGTCCCGGTGATCCCGCCGGACCTGCGTCCGATGGTGCAGCTCGACGGTGGCCGCTTCGCGACCTCCGACCTCAACGACCTGTACCGCCGTGTGATCAACCGGAACAACCGGCTCAAGCGCCTGCTCGACCTCGGTGCACCCGAGATCATCGTCAACAACGAGAAGCGGATGCTGCAGGAGGCCGTCGACTCGCTGTTCGACAACGGTCGCCGCGGTCGTCCGGTCACCGGCCCGGGCAACCGGCCGCTGAAGTCGCTGTCGGACATGCTCAAGGGCAAGCAGGGNNGGCCGTTCGGTCATCGTGGTCGGCCCGCAGCTGAAGCTGCACCAGTGCGGTCTGCCCAAGCAGATGGCGCTCGAGCTGTTCAAGCCGTTCGTCATGAAACGGCTCGTGGACCTCAACCACGCCCAGAACATCAAGTCCGCCAAGCGGATGGTCGAGCGTGCGCGCCCGGTCGTCTGGGACGTGCTCGAGGAGGTCATCACCGAGCACCCGGTGCTGCTGAACCGCGCACCCACGCTGCACCGTCTCGGCATCCAGGCCTTCGAGCCGCAGCTGATCGAGGGCAAGGCCATCCAGATCCACCCGTTGGTCTGCACCGCCTTCAACGCCGACTTCGA
>DGBP01000085.1 GCA_002384855.1 Nocardioidaceae bacterium UBA4001
GGTGGGTCGCAGCGGCCCGGCGGGGGCGGCGTGCCCTCTTCCTGTCCTCCCCGATCGGCCTGGGGCATGCGATGCGCGACGTCGCGATCGCCCGCGAGCTGCGCAAGCTCTGCCCTGACCTCGAGGTCGACTGGCTGGCTCAGCACCCGGTCACCGCGGTGCTCGAGATGGAGGGGGAGCGGGTCCACCCGGCCTCTGCATGGCTGGCCAACGAGTCCGCACACATCGAGCACGAGGCCGGCGAGCACGATCTCCACGCCTTCCAGGCGATCCGCCGGATGGATGCCCACCTGGTGAACAACTTCATGGTCTTCCACGACGTCGTCGAGGAAGGGGACTACGACCTCGTCGTCGCCGACGAGTCCTGGGACGTCGACTACTTCCTGCACGAGAACCCCGAGCTGAAGCGCTTCTCCTTCGCCTGGATGACCGACTTCGTCGGTTGGCTGCCGATGGCTGTTGGCGGCGCGCGTGAGGTGGCGCTGACCTCGGACTACAACGCCGAGATGATCGAGCAGCGCGCGCGGTTCGCCCGCGTCCGCGACCGCTCCCTGTTCGTCGGCAACCCTGCCGACGTGATCCCCGAGAGCTTCGGCCCGGGTCTGCCGATGATCAGCGACTGGGTCAAGGAGAACTTCGACTTTCCCGGCTACGTGACCGGGTTCGACCCGGGGGAGCTGGGTGACCGCGCTGACCTGCGAGCGAGGCTGGGCTACCGCGAGGACGAGCGCGTGTGTGTCGTGACGGTCGGCGGGTCGGGAGTCGGCGGGCCGCTGCTGGGACGGGTGCTCGACGCCGTACCGCTGGTGCGCCGGGAGCTGCCCGAGACCCGTTTCCTCGTCGTGGCGGGCCCGCGTATCGACCCGGCGTCCCTGCGTCGGAGGCGAGGGGCCGTCGTCCGCGGTCACGTGCCGGACCTCTACCAGCACCTGGCCGCCTCGGACCTGGCGATGGTGCAGGGCGGGTTGACGACCTGCATGGAGCTCACTGCCAGCGAGCGCCCGTTCATCTACGTGCCTCTGCGGGAACACTTCGAGCAGAACTTCCACGTCCGCCACCGACTCGACCGCTACCGGGCCGGTGTGTGCATGGACTACGAGGAGGCAGCCGACGCGGAGGGACTCGCAGGGTCCATCGTCAAGGAGATCCAGCGCGAGGTCCGGTACCGCCCGGTGGAGACCGACGGGGCGCGGAACGCGGCCGCCATGCTGGCCGAGCTGGTCTGAGGACCGAGCCCCGGACGGCTAGAGCACTGACAGCTTGTGGAAGGGGCTGGTGAGCCGCACCGTCTGCGTGCCGAAGTCGACGGTGACCGCGTGGGCCTCCACCCCGACGACGCGGCCCATGCCGTACGAGTCGTGAGTGACCATGTCGCCGACCTCGAACTGCTCGATGACCGGCTCGGGGTCAGGCTTGAAGGGGCTGCTGGCGAGGTGTCGACGGCGTGCGGACGAGGTTGTCATTACTCACAGTATGCACCTCGTCCGCCTGCGGAAGAACTCCGGACAAGACCGCGGCCTCTCCGGGGCCGAAAGTGACCGGGAGGTGGACCGGGCACGAAGCCGGCGACGTCCTACATTTGCCCCATGGCAGCCCTCGACCGGAATCAGCCCCCGACCGTGCCCGAGTCGTCATCATCGGCGGGGGCGTGATCGGCTGCTCGGTCGCCGACCACCTCGCCCATGCCGGCTGGACCGACGTGGTCCTGCTCGAGCGCGACCGCCTGACCTCGGGCACCACCTGGCACGCCGCGGGCCTGAGGTCGACATCGCCGGCGTCCGGTACCCGGTCGAGGTGTCGCTGCGTCCGATGTACGACCCGACCTCGGCCCGGGTCAAGGTCTGACGTCGGTTGCGGCGAGGCCGAGGGCGTGGACCCCGCTCCGCACGCGGAGGTCACCACCGCCGACGCCGCCGTGAAGCTCGTCAGCGAGGCCGAGGCAGACCTCGTCCTCTACGTCAGCAACCAGTCTTTCGACGACGAGAAGGTCCGGCTGACCGTGACGGTCGACGGTGTCACCGTGGTGGACGACGGCTTCCACGTCGAGGGCCAGCACAACTGGGTGAGCTTTCCGCTGGCCATGTCCTCGGGCGAACACGAGATCACGGCGGAATCCGACTCCGGGGCGACGCTGCGCGAGTCGTTCGAGGTCCGCCGAGGCAAGACGAGCTACGCGGTCATCGAGCACTGGACCGAGGACGGCTCGACAGAGCTCACATGGCAGTTCCAGCGGCAACCGATTGGTTTCGCCTGACCTGGATCGGCAGTCCTGGACGTCACCCAACGGTTGCCACCGGTCTTGGACCCAGGTCAGTCGACGCCGAGCAGCCCAGGCAGGTCGAGCCGCTTGATCTTGCCGGTCGGCGTGTGAGGCAGCGCGTCGACGGCGAAGTACTCCTTGGGCCGCTTCGGCGGAGCGAGCCGCTCGGACGCGAACGCCGTCAGCTCCTCGGCGGAGGCCTCGCCGACCACTGCCGCGCACACCCGCTGCCCCCACCGCTCGTCGTCGACGCCGAACACCGCGACCTCCCGGACGCCCGGGTGCTCGGTGAGC